>DAITAZ010000012.1:1916-87785 GCA_036824045.1 Rhodocyclaceae bacterium | reverse complement strand
CGACCACCTGGACCTGTGATTTCTCCTACGACTACGTCAAGATCAACGCCGACTACCGCTCCTGAGCGGGCATGCCCCGGCCGTGCCGGGGCATGCGTTCCTCAAGCCTCTCCGGGTTTCGCATTTCGGCGGGCCAGCTTGCGCCCCCACACTTCGAAGTCATCCACGTAGGTATAGACCGCCGGAACCACCAGCAGGCTGAGCAGGGTGGAGGTGATCAGGCCTCCGATCACCGCAGTGGCCATGGGGGCGCGAAAGCTTGGGTCCGCTCCCAGGCCCATGGCGATGGGCAGCATCCCCGCGCCCATGGCCAGGGAGGTCATCACGATGGGCCGGGCCCGTTTGCGGCAGGCGTCCACCAGGGCTTCAAAGCGGCCCATGGGTTCGCCGCTGTCGTTGCGGCCGCGGCGGGCTTCGATGGCGTACTCCACCAGCAGAATGGAGTTCTTGGTCACGATTCCCATGAGCATCAGCAGGCCGATCAGCGAGGGCATGGAAAAGCTGCTGCGGGTGACGAGCAGGGCGACGAAAGCGCCCCCGATGGAAAGCGGCAGCGCGGCCAGTATGGTCACCGGCTGGGTAAAGCTCTGGAACAGCAGTACCAGCACCATATAGATGCAGAGCACGCCAATGCCCATGGCCAGCCCGAAGCTGCCGAACAGTTCCTGCATCATCTCCGCGTCGCCCGAATCCGCCAGCCGTACGCCCGGGGGCAGGCTCCTCAGGGCGGGCAGTTCCATGGCCTCGGCGTAGACGGCGCCCAGCTCCCGCTCCCCCAGCTCCACTTCCAGCATGACGTTGCGGCTGCGGTCCAGCCGGTTGACCTGCGCCGGGCCGCTTTCCACCGCAATCTCCGCCACATGGGCCAGCCGTACCGGGCCGTTGCGCCCGGGCACCGTCAATCGGCTGATGGCTTCCAGGTCTGCCCGCACGTCGTCGCCCAGGCGCACCCGGATCGGTACTTGTCGGCGGGGCAGATTGAGCTTGGGCAGGCCCACTTCGTAATCTCCGGCCGTGGCCACGCGGATCGTGTCGCCAATGGCATCCGCCGTGACGCCCAGGTCTGCTGCGCGGGCGAAATCCGGCCGCACGATCACTTCCGGCCTCACCAGGCTGGCGCTGGAACTGACGTTGCCGATTCCCTGCAGGGTGCGCAAATCCCGCTCCGCGGCCCGCGCGGCCAGGGCCAGGGCTTCGGGCTCATCGCTCTTGAGCACCAGGATCATCTTGACCCCGGTGTCCGCCGGTCCCACCGTCAGGCGCACGCCGGGTATGTCCGCCAGCTTCTGGCGGATTTCCGTTTCCACGCCCTGTTGCCGGCGCGCGCGCTCGGTGCGATGGGCCAGCACCAGGGTCAGCGCTGCCCGCCGGGCTTCCGCCGCCACGCCCGGGTTCCAGCCATCGCCACTGGTGCCACCGCCCACGGAGCTGAACACGCTTTTCACGTCGCCGATTTCCGTCAGCCGGCTGCGCACGGTTTCCGCCGCCTCCCAGGTTTCACGCAGGGTGCTGCCAGGCGGCAGTTCGATGCTGACCTGGGTTTGCGCCCGGTCCGCTGGCGGAACGAAGCCGGTGGGCAACAGGGGAATCAGCATCAGCGAGCCGACGAAGAAGGCGCTCGCCCCCAGCAGGGTGAGCAGCCGGTGGCGCAGGCACCAGCGCATGGCGCCCACGTAGGCCCGCATCAGCCGTCCCTCCTCCACCCTGGGGTGGGGCACCGGCTTCAGCATGTAGGCGGACATCATCGGTGTGATCAGGCGTGCGACCACCAGCGAGGCCAGAATCGCCAGCACGGCGGTCCATCCGAACTGCTTGAAGAACTTGCCCGGGATGCCGGCCATGAATGCGGTGGGCAGGAACACCGCCACCAGCGCGAAGGTGGTGGCGATCACCGCCATGCCGATTTCGTCGGCGGCTTCCAGCGCGGCCTCGAAGGGACGCTTGCCCATGTTGAGGTGGCGCGCGATGTTCTCGATCTCGACGATCGCGTCGTCCACCAGGATGCCTACCACCAGGGCCAGGGAGAGCAGGGTCACCGTGTTCAGGCTGAAGCCGAACCAGTACATGCCCAGGAAGGTGGGAATCACCGACAGCGGCAGTGCCACCGCCGCCACCAGGGTTGCCCGCCAGTCCCTCAGGAAAAACCACACCACCAGCACCGCCAGCAGCGCGCCTTCGTAGAGCAGGTGCATGGAGCCTTCGAAATTCTCCTCCACCGGCGGGACGTTGTCGTAGGCCACCTCGAAGCGCACCCCGGGGTTGGCGGCGCGCAGTTCGTCCATCGCCTGGTGGACGCCCCGGCTCACCGTGATCTCGCTTGCCCCGCGGCTGCGAAAAACCTCGAATGCCACCACCGGCTTGCCGTTGAGCAAGGCCATGGCGCGTCGCTCGGCCATGGTGTCCGTCACCCGGGCGATGCTGCCCAGCCGCACGTGACGGCCGTCGGCCAGGGGAATCTCCAGGTCCGCGAGGGCCGCTGCCGAACCCACCGTGGCGATGGTGCGCACGGACTGTTCGCCCCCGCCCACGTCGCCCCGCCCGCCCGGTGCTTCCATCTGGGCCCGTTTCAGTTGCCGCGAAACGTCCGCCGCGCTTACCCCGAGAGCCGCCATGCGCTCGGCCGCCAGTTCCACCCGCACTTCGCGGCTGACGCCGCCCATGCGTTTGACGGCGCCAACGCCTTTGACCGCCAGCAGGCGCTTGGCCACCTTGTCGTCCACCAGCCAGCTCAGAGCCTCTTCGTCGAGGGTATCGGACGACAGCGCGTAGGCGGCCAGCGCCCGTCCGGCGGTAGAAATCTTGGCCACCACCGGCTCGCGCACATCCCCGGGCAGGTCGGAACGGACGCGGCTCACCGCGGCGCGTACCTCGGTCTCGGCCTCGTTGGCGTCCTTCTCCAGCTCGAACTCGATGCTGATGTTCACCTCGCCGTCGAGGATGAAGGTGTAGAGCTTCTTGATCTGGGGCAGGGTGGCAATGCTGTTCTCCAGCTTGCGTGCCACTTCCGTTTCCAGCGTGCCGGGTGCCGCACCGGGCAGGCTGGCGTTGACCGTCACCACCGGCAACTGGATGTCCGGGAAGTCTTGTACGCCGCTGGCGCGAAAGCCGATCAGCCCGGCCAGGGTGAGGAGCACGAAGAGCAGTACCGCCGGGATCGGATGGCGGATGGAAAGGGCGGAGAAATTCATGCGTGTCGCCTTACCGGGCCGGGCCCACAGCCGCCTGCACCACCTGCACCAGATCCCCGTCGTTGAGGAAACCGGCGCCGGTTCCCACCACCTGCGCATCGGCGGCCAAACCGGCGAGGATCTCCACCCGGTCCTGGCTCTGTCGGCCCGGTGTGATCTTGGTCTGGACCACACGGCCACCGGCCCCGATGTGAAAGACATAGCTGTAGCCATCCCGGGTCACCACGGCCTGGCGGGGCAGGGTGAGCGCTGCCGTGGCGCCCAGTTCGAATGCGCCCTTGGCGTACATGCCGGCCTTGAGTCCGCCCGCGGCGGGGGGGAGGTCCACGTACACCAGGGCGTTGCGGGTCTGGGGATCCACGGTGGGGGCGACCATCCGCACCCGTGCCTCCACCCGCGAGCCGTCCGGGCCGACCACCTGCACGGGCTGCCCGGCACGGACGAGCGGGAGTTCTCCTGCCGCAACCTCCGCCCGCCACTCCAGCCGGTGCTGGCGGATCAGGCGGAACATCTCCTGCCCCTGGGGCACTACCGCGCCCAGGGTGGCCGCAGGGGCGCGATAGGAGATCACGCCGTCATCGCTGGCGCGGACCTGGGTGTGCCGGACCCGTAATTCGGCCGCCGCCAGACCGGCGCGGGCGGCTTCCAGCCGCGCGCGGGTGGTGTGCTCGGCGGTGAGGTACTGGGCCAACTGCTGGGGGCTGAGGGCGCCGCTGCCTTCAATGCTGCGGGCGCGGGTGGCGTTGTCGGCCGCCTCTTTCCAGGCCGCTTCGGCTTCCGCCAGGGTGGCGCGGGCTTGTGCTGCTTCGGCACGCGGCGTTTCGGCGGCAAACTCCGCCAGCACCTGGCCTTGTTTGACCTTGTCCCCTACCTGGGCGACGACCCGGATCAGGCGCAGCCCGCCTGCTTCGGCGCCGATGCTGGCTTCCTGCCAGGCGGCCACATTGCCTTGCGCGGTCAGGCGGCGGGCCAGGGGCTCGACGCGGGGCTGCACGACCGTCACGCTCAGGGCCGGCTTGGCCGGGGCGATCGGGCTGGAAGGCGCCTCATCGCCGGGATTCTTTGCGGCCCACAACCCGGCCGCTGCAAGACCGGCGAGGGCAAGGGCAATCAGGATCTTGTAGCGGGCAGTCATGGCGTGCTGGTTGGGAGGGGTTGAGATGCGGGTTGGTGGGTGCTGTATGCGGGGCCGTCGGGGGGAGCTTCCCAGCCGCCGCCCACGGCCCGGTAGAGCGCGATCCAGGCGGCCACTTCCTCCTGCTGCCAGGCGGCGAGGGTGAGGTCAGCCCCCACCCAGACGCGACGGCTGTCTTCCAGTTCCAGCAGGCTGGCCAGCCCGGCACGGTGGCGGGTTTCGGTGGCTGTAAAGCTGCGCTGGTAGCGATCGGCAGCCATGCGGACGGCGGATTCCCGGTCGGACGCGGCGCTCAGGCGGATGAGGGCTTGTTCCACCTCGCGGACCGCATCCCGCGCTTTCTGTCGGTAAGTGGCCTCGGCGGCGGCGTACTGGGCCCGCGCGGCATCCGCATTGGCACGCGCCCGCCCCCCGTCGAGCAGGGGCAGGGTGAGGCTGGGGCCGATGGACCAGGTGGTGGCGCGCAGCGGTGTGCCGTCGGTGGTCAGCCGCAAGGGCGTGATGCTTCCCGCCAGTTGCAGGCGCGGATAGCGGGCCGCTTCCGCTTGGCCGATGGCGGCGCTGGCGGCGGCCAGATCGCGCTCGGCGGCAGCCAGATCCGGTCGCTGCGCCAGGACCCGGGCGGGAATCGCCTCAATCCCGAACTGCGCCGCAGCGGGGAATCGGCCGCTGCCTTCGGCCAGGAGCGAACGCAGGCTGCCTTCCTCCATGCCGGTCAGCGCCACCAGGGCCTTGATCTGCATCTCCCGCTGGGCGCGGGTCTCCAGCAGGATGCTGCGTGCCTCGGCCGCGCTGGCTTCGGCCTGGGCGACTTGCGCGGGCGCCTGCAGGCCCGCCTCCCCCAGGGTACGGGTGACGCGGGCGGTTTCCAGGCGGGAGCGGGCATCGGCTTCGGCCTGTGCCAGCCGCCGCTCCAGCAGGCGGAGTTGCAGGTAGGCATGGGCGGTTTCGGCGGCGAGGGATACCCGGGCCTCGTGCCAGCGGGCAGAGGCCGCCTCCAGGCTTGCCTGGGCGGCCTCCTGCCCCCGGGCCAAGCCTCCGAACAGATCTACCTCCCAGTTGGCCATGAGGCCCGCCTGGCGGGTCGTCTGGTGGATGAGCGGACCGCCCATGCTGAAGGCTGCCCGCTTGGCCGCCAGATTGCCGTCCACCTGGGGTTGGCTGGCTGCCCCAGCCGCCACGGCGTCCGCCTGGGCGCGGGCGATGCGTGCCGCGGCCAGGGGCAGAGTGGGGCTGTGCGCTTGTGCGGCGTCGATGAGCCGGAGCATGGCCGGGTCTTCCCACCGGGCCCACCACTGTTTGAGTTCAGTCACCCCTCCCCCGTGGGGGAGGCGGGAGGCGGGTGCCTGCCAGGTCTCGGGCAAGGCAAGCTGGGGGGGCTGATAATCGGGCCCCACCTTGGGCATTGCGGCGCAGGCCTGAAGGGCCAGCGCGACAGCGACGGCGCAGAGCGTTCTCATCCGGCCTCCCGCTGTCGGGTCCGCCGGGAAGCCTCGGCGTCGAGCATCCCCAGGGCGTAGTCGGTCATTCGCCGGGCCAACGTGTCGATGTCAGCCGGGGTGTCGGTGATCCCGGGGGCGAGGTTGGCCACCATCTCCTGCGCCACGAAGAAGTGCAGGGGAAGGCCGAGCATGCACAGGGCAAGCCGGTGCGCATCGGCATCCGGCGATGCCAGGCCCAGTTCGCCGCACAGCAGCGCCAGCAGCCTCTGGAACAGCGGCCGCATTTCCTCCCCCGGGGGATGGGGCAGCGCACCGCTCGGCTCCACCAGTTCACGAAAATGCAGGCGCATGACCAACCGCACGGTTTCACCAAGCTGTAGCGGCTGAAGGAAATTGCTGAAGAATGCCTGGAACGATTCTGCGCAGGAAAGGCCACTGCCGGCCGGGTCAGGGAGACAACTGGCAGGGTCCAGTTCCATGGACTTGTCGCACAAGGGCTCGTGCATGGCCGCCTGATAGAGACTGGATTTGTCGCCAAAGTAATAGCTGATGGCGCTTAGGTTGACGCTGGCAGCTTCGGCAATTTCCCGGGTGGAAGTGTCCCGGTACCCCTTATCGGCGAACAGCCGGAGGGCGGCGGTCAGCAGCTTCTGCCGTGCCTGGGCGCCGTCCGAGCGCGACGGGATGTGGGCGGAAGGGGTCATGAAGGCGCAGAGGAATCGGTCGATTGACTTAATTTAGTCAATCGACCGATTGGCGTCAATCCTGGCCGGCCAAGCCAGCGAGGATCAGCCCTGAGCCCGCTGCAGGTGCAGCAAGCGGAACCAGCCCCCTGCGAGCGCGGGCTGGTCTTCGAGCAGGCGCAGGCCGGGGGTTGCGGCGAGCAGTGGCTCGAACTCCACGTCCAGGCGCGTAGCGAGTTGGCCGGCCAGGGGCGAGAGTGCCCGGCGCAGCCTGGCGGGCTGGCCTGGTCGCAGGAATTTGTCGAACACCAGCATCTGCCCGCCCGGGCGCAGTATGCGGGTGCTTTCCGCCATGCAGGCCTCCGGCTGGGGGACTACCGCCAGGATGAGGTGCAGTACCACGGCGTCGAAACTGGCATCGGCGAAGGGCAGATGGCACGCGTCTCCTTGCACCGCCTGCCAGCGCAATCCGCGGGGCGCGGGGCAGCGGGCAAGCATGGCGGGGGTGAGGTCCAGCCCCAGGTAGTGATGGTGGAGCGGCAGGTAGGGCAGATCCAGCCCGGTGCCGACACCGTTGAGCAGCACGCGGCCCGCCGGTTGCGTGGCCAAGCGGGCCAGACTGCGCTGGCGGGGGCCAGCGGTGGCGCGGGTCAGGAGGCGGTCGTAAAACGGAGCGAAAAGGGTGTAGCTATGACGGAGCGACATGGGGCGGAAGAACGCCCCTCAGTGCAGGCAGGAGGGCACGGCGAGCAGGAATTCGGGAATCTCCGCCTCGAACTGCGTGCCGTCTTCCGCCACCATCTGGTAGCTGCCTTTCATGGTGCCCACCGGAGTGCTCAGGGCGCAGCCACTGGTGTACTCGAAATGCTCGCCGGGCTGGATCAGGGGCTGTTGCCCCACAACACCCAAGCCCCGCACTTCCTGAATGTCACCGTCTCCGTCGGTGATCACCCAGTGACGGCTGATGAGCTGTGCTGCGATGGTGCCGGTGTTCACGATCTGGATCGTGTAGGAGAAGACGTAGCGGTCCTCCTCCGGCTCGGATTGGTCCGCGAGATAGCTGGGACGGGACGAGATGGTGATCTCGTAATTGATTGCTTCGGCCATGCCGCCATTGATAACGGATTTGCCCCGTCTTGACAAGGAGTTGGCTCCCGCCTCGGTGATCGGCCATCAGCCGGCGCGGGGGAAATGGTAAGAAGCGCTGATGGGAGCATCGGGAACGAGCAGGTAGAATTTATCGTCCATTGTTCTCGCCAGGATCGTTCCCATGTACCGAATTGCCCCCAGCCTGCTCTCCGCCGATTTTGCCTGCCTCGGCGCGGAAGTTTCCCGTGTGATCGCAGCCGGGGCGGACTGGATCCACTTCGACGTGATGGACAACCACTACGTCCCCAACCTGACCATCGGGCCCCTGGTGTGCGAGGCCATCCGGCCCCACACCACCGCGCCCATCGACGTGCATCTGATGGTGAAGCCGGTGGATCGCATCATTCCTGATTTCGCCAAGGCCGGCGCCAACATCATTACCTTTCACCCGGAAGCCTCGGATCATGTGGATCGCACCCTGGGCCTGATCCGTGAGCAAGGCTGCCAGGCTGGCCTGGTGTTCAACCCGGCCACGCCCCTGCACTACATGGACTACGTCATGGACAAGCTCGACGTGGTGTTGCTCATGTCCGTCAATCCCGGCTTCGGGGGCCAGAAGTTCATCCCCGCCACCCTGGACAAACTGCGGGAGGCGCGAGCCCGCATCGACGCCCACCAGGCGCAGACCGGGCGCCGGATCCTGCTGGAGATCGATGGCGGCGTGAAGGTGGACAACATCGCCGAAATCGCACGGGCCGGGGCCGACACCTTCGTGGCCGGGTCAGCGGTGTACGGCGCAGGGCGGGCAGAGGACCCGAACCGTTACGACTCGGTGATTGCCGCTCTGCGGCAGCAACTGGCGCAGGTGGCTTGATGGCCGGGCTCGACTGGGGGCGGGTGGAGGCCGTGCTGTTCGATCTGGATGGCACCTTGCTGGACACCATCCCTGATCTGGCGGCTGCCGCCAACGCCACGCTCGCGGAAATCGGTCGCGCCACCGTCCCGGTGGAGACGGTGGCCAGCTACGTGGGCAAAGGCATTCCGGTGCTGGTCAAGCGTTTGCTCACCGGTTCGCTGGACCCGGACGCCGAAGTGGATGAAGCAGAGCTGGAGGCGGTTCTGCCCGTGTTCCGCCGTCACTACGGCCGTGAGAACGGGCGCCGCGCCCGGTTCTACGATCAGGTCGAGCCTGCCGTCGCCCGATTGGCCGGAATGGGGCTGCCCATGGGGTGCGTCACCAACAAGGCGGGGGATTTCACCGAGCCCTTGCTCAGCCTGACGGGGCTGCGCCCCTATTTCGGCGTGGTGGTAAGCGGCGACACCCTGGCGGAGAAGAAGCCCCATCCTTTGCCGGTGCGCCACGCTGCGGCACAACTGGGGGTGGCGGTGGAACGGGCGCTGCTGGTGGGGGACTCGGTCAACGATGTCCTGTCGGCCCGGGCCGCCGGTTGCCCGGTGGTGTGCGTGCCCTATGGTTACAACGAGGGCGCCGATGTGCGCGGGCTGGATTGTGATGCTATAGTTGCCAACCTCATGGAGGTGGCGGAGGCCATTGCCCGCGCCCGCTCCGCCTTGTCGCTGAATACCGATTAGATAGTCAGAGTGTGATGCTCCTGAACCCCTGCGTTTCGAGGCAGTTTGCTCTTGGTAGCGAGGCTTGGCCCTGGCGCCCCTGGCGCAGCTAAGTCACGTCCATTTGGGCGCCCCGTGAGGCGGGCGCCGAGCATCGCCCCGAACCGTATCTGGCTGTTTCTGGAGTCGTCACCATGACCGAACTCGAATTCAATCGGCTTGCCGATCAGGGTTACAACCGTATCCCGGTTACCCTCGAGACCTTTGCTGATCTCGATACCCCGCTTTCCATCTACCTCAAGCTGGCCAACGGCCCCTACACCTATTTGCTGGAATCGGTGCAGGGTGGCGAGCGTTTCGGCCGCTACTCCTTCATTGGCCTGGCCGCGCCCTCGCGGATTGCGGTCTACGGCAACAACGTCCTGGCCCTGACGGGCAATCGGGTTGCGGAGCGCCGGGAGTACACCAATCCCCTGTCCTTCATCACCGAGTACATGGCCCGCTTCAAGGTCCCCGCGGTGAAAGGGCTGCCGCGCTTTACGGGTGGATTGGTCGGCGCCTTTGGCTATGACACCATTCGCTGCGTGGAACCGCGTCTGGCAGACGTGCACAAGGCCGACCCGCTGGAACTGCCGGACATGCTGTTGCTGCTGTCCGAGGAGTTGGCCATCGTGGACAACCTCTCGGGCAAGCTGACGCTTGTGGTCTACGCGGAGCCCGGTTTTCCCGGAGCGTACCGTCAGGCCCAGAACCGGCTGAAAGAGCTGCTGGCCCGTTTGCGCCAGCCGGTGCAGGTGCCGGAGGATACCCGTTCGACACCGGCGGAAGCCGTGTCCGCCTTCGGCGAGGAGGCTTTCAAGGCGGCGGTAGCCCGTGCCAAACAGTACATCATCGACGGGGACATCATGCAGGTGGTGCTCTCCCAGCGCATGAGCAAGCCCTTCCAGGCAAGTCCCATGGCGTTGTACAGGGCGCTGCGGGCGCTCAATCCATCGCCCTACATGTTCTATTTTGATTTCGAGGATTTCCACGTGGTGGGGGCTTCCCCGGAGATCCTGGTCCGGCTGGAAGACCGTGCGGTCACCGTGCGACCCATTGCCGGCACCCGCAAGCGAGGTGTTACGCCTGAGGAGGATCTCGCCCTGGAGCGGGAACTGCTGGCGGACGAAAAGGAGCGTGCCGAGCACCTGCAGTTGCTGGATCTCGGCCGCAACGACGTGGGCCGCGTGGCCAGGATCGGCAGCGTCAGGGTGACCGAGCAGTTCACGGTCGAGCGCTATTCCCATGTGATGCATATTGTCTCCAATGTGGAGGGTACGCTTCCCGATGCGGAGGGCGCACTGGCTGTGCTCAAGGCCGCTTTCCCCGCGGGGACGGTGAGCGGCGCCCCCAAGGTGCGGGCGATGGAGATCATCGATGAGCTGGAGCCGGTGAAGCGGGGCATCTACGCCGGTGCCGTTGGCTACCTGGGCTTCAACGGTGACATGGATCTGGCCATCGCCATCCGCACGGCGGTGATCAAGGACGGGCAGATCCATGTGCAGGCTGGCGCTGGCATTGTGGCGGATTCCAACCCGGATTCCGAATGGCAGGAAACTCTCAACAAGGCCCGGGGCGTGTTGCGTGCCGCGGAGATGGCCGAAAGCGGCCTGGATAGCCGGATCGATTGAGAGGAACACCACCATGCTACTGATGATCGACAACTACGACAGCTTCACCTACAACCTGGTGCAGTACTTTGGTGAGTTGGGCGAGGATGTACGGGTGTTCCGCAACGACGCCATCACCTTGGCGGAAATCGAAGCCATGCAGCCGGCACGCATCGTGATTTCCCCGGGGCCTTGCTCGCCTGCCGAGGCGGGGGTATCCGTGCCCGTGATCCGGACCTTTGCCGGGCGCATCCCCTTGCTGGGGGTGTGCCTGGGGCACCAAAGCATTGGCGCTGCGTTCGGTGGGGAGGTGGTGCACGCCAAACAGGTGATGCACGGCAAGACTTCGCCGGTGCGCCATCTCGATCAGGGGGTGTTCCGGGGGCTGCCCAATCCGCTGACGGCGACTCGCTATCATTCCCTGGCCGTTCGGCGTGAAACCCTGCCCGAGTGCCTGGAGGTGACGGCCTGGACGGACGATGGCGAAATCATGGGTCTGCGCCACCGGGCGTTTGCCGTGGAAGGTGTGCAGTTCCACCCGGAGTCCATTCTGACCGAGCGCGGACACGACCTGCTGCGCAACTTTCTCGATACCTGAATCCGTCGCGGCGCCTGCGGGCGCCGTGTTTCTTTCTGCCTGCGCCCGAGTCGCGGCGCCCATCGCTGATCGAGGTAGACCACTATGTCCATAACTGCCCAGCAGGCCCTGCAACGGGTCATCGAACACCGGGAGATCTTCCACGACGAAATGCTGGATCTGATGCGAACCATCATGAGCGGCGAGATGTCGCCCGTGATGATCGCCGCTCTGACCATCGGCTTGCGTGTGAAGAAGGAAACCATCGGTGAAATCGCTGCCGCCGCTCAGGTGATGCGGGAGCTGTCCACCAAAGTGCAGGTGGCTGACCCGGCGCGGCTGGTGGATACCTGTGGAACGGGGGGTGACGGCGCCCACACCTTCAATATTTCCACCGGGGCCATGTTCGTGGCGGCGGCTGCGGGGGCGTCCGTAGCCAAACACGGCGGGCGCTCCGTTTCCAGCCAATCGGGCAGCGCCGATGTGCTGGAAGCCCTGGGGGTTGCCATCAACCTTTCGCCGGAGCAGGTAGGGGAGTGCATTGATCGCGTGGGGGTGGGCTTCATGTTTGCCCCCAACCACCACAGCGCGATGAAGCACGCCGCGCCAGTGCGCCGCGAACTGGGTGTGCGGACCCTTTTCAACATCCTGGGCCCGCTGACCAATCCGGCCGGAGCGGCCAATCAGGTGCTGGGGGTGTTCCATCCGGATCTGGTGGGCATCCAGATCCGGGTGTTGCAGCGTTTGGGGAGCCGGCACGCGCTGACCGTTTTCGGCGTGGACGGCCTGGACGAGATTGCCATTTCCGGCGAAACCATGATTGGAGAACTCAAGGATGGCCGGGTGAGCGAATACCGGGTGCACCCGGAGCACTTCAATCTGCCGGTGCACGATCCCCGCACGTTGCAGGTGGGGAATGTGGAGGAGTCAAAGGCGATGCTGCTGGGCGCGCTGGAAGGGCGGTTGACGGGGCCGCGGGATATCGTCGCGCTCAATGCCGGGGCGAGCTTGTATGTGTCCGGCGTCGTCACCAGTCTGGAGGACGGCGTGGCGCTTGCGCAGGAGGCGATCCGCTCGGGTGCGGCCCGGGCCAAGCTGGACGAATTGGTCTCCATTTCCGCCGCGCTCGCTGGCAAATCCGCGTAGGGGCCAGCCATGAGTGACATTCTGCGCAAGATTCTGGCTGTAAAACGGGCGGAAATCGAAGAGGCTTCGGCCCATTGTCCCTACCCCCAGCTGCGGAACCTGGCTGGGCAGGCCGGCTCCGTTCGGGATTTTGTTGGCTCGATACAAGGCAGGATCGGGGCCGGCAAACCAGCTGTGATCGCCGAAATCAAGCGCGCCAGCCCCTCCAAGGGCGTGCTGCGGGAGGACTTCCGTCCCGGGGACATCGCGCGCTCCTACGAAGCCCATGGCGCAGCCTGCCTGTCCGTGTTGACGGATCGCCAGTTCTTCCAGGGGGGGCGGGAGTACCTCGAGGAGGCGCGGGCGGCTTGTGCCTTGCCGGTACTGCGCAAGGATTTCATCGTCGATCCTTACCAGGTGGCTGAAGCGCGAGTCATGGGGGCGGACTGCATCCTGTTGATCGTGGCGGCGTTCCTCCCCTCCGGGGGGATCGATGTGGCGACCGAGGGCGATAAGGCGCGGGCCCTGACGGAAATGCGTGCGCTCGAAACCCTGGCCGCGGAACTGGGCATGGCGGTGCTGGTGGAGGTGCACGACGGCGCGGAACTTGATCTGGCGCTTCAGCTCGCCACGCCGCTGATCGGCATCAACAATCGCAACCTGCGTACTTTTGAAGTCAGTCTTTCCGTAACCCTGGACATGCTTCAGCGTGTTCCACCCGACCGTATCGTGGTCACGGAAAGCGGCATTCTCGACCGCGGGGATGTGGATCTCATGTTGCAGCGCGGTGTGGCGGCTTTTCTAGTGGGGGAGGCCTTCATGCGCGCCTCTGAACCAGGCGTTGCACTGGGCGGTTTGTTTGGACTTACAGCCTGTTGATGCTGCAATGCAGTGTGGCGGGCGGGCGCGTATGCCTCATGCGAAAGATTCAGAAATGTACCTAAGACACTGTTTTAAGGCCTAATTTCATGTTTGTTGCGCAAACACAACAGCCGCGTCCGGAAACCCGGGATTTTTTCACTACATGCTTGCTTGTGCTTTGTGGGCTTTGTAACAATCAGTGCAACTTCTCGCGAGAGAGGTGGGGAGGGCTAAGGTATCGTGGTGCCGTCCGGCAGCAACCTCGTAGCGAAATGCCCAAACTTAACTTTAGAGGAGAATTCCAGATGCAAAAGAAACTGATCGCCCTCGCCGTCGCCGGCCTGGTGTCTGTTCCCGCTTTCGCCCAGTCCAGCGTCACCCTGTACGGTATCGCCGACATGGGCTTCGTGCGTGACGGCGGTGCTCTGTCCGGCGGCGCCAAGAAGACCCGCACCGGTTTTGATAGCGGCGTGCAGTCTGGCAGCCGTATCGGTTTCAAGGGCACGGAAGACCTGGGCAATGGTCTGAAGGCTAACTTCGTGTTCGAAACCGGTCTGAATGTTGATCGTGGTGGCTTGTCCGCCAATGGTTCCACCGGCACCGGTTTTGGCCGCCAGTCCTACGTCGGTCTGTCCGGCGGCTTTGGTAGCATCACCGCTGGCCGTCAGTACACCCCCCAGTTCGTGATCGCCTCCACGGTTGACCCGTTCGGCTACGGCTTGGCTGGCCAGGTCAACAACCTGGCCCAAGTTGATGCTCGTCTGGACAACCTGGTTGCTTACGCCACCCCTAGCTTCGGTGGTTTCACCGGTATCGTTGGTTACTCCACCAAGCACTCCGGTGACGAAGCTGTTGGCGGCAAGAATGCCAACACCCCCGTGACCGCCCTGGCCGGTATCTACGCCAATGGCCCGTTGCTGGTCGCTGGTAACTACCACAAGGTTGACGCTCCGGGAACCAGCAATGACCTGAAGCGTGCCACCCTGGGTCTGACCTATGACCTGTCCGTCGTCAAGCTGCATGGCTACTACAACCGCAGCAAGAACGAAGGCTTCGTTGGCGGCAACAAGAGCAACGACTGGATGCTGGGTCTGTCCGCCCCGATCGGCAAGGGCACCATCCTGGCCTCCTACGTTCGTCGTGACGAAAACAATGCTGACGGCGTAGAAAACGATGCCAACCAGTGGGCCTTGGGTTACACCTATGCCCTGTCCAAGCGGACCAACATCTACACCGCGTACGCCAAGATTGGCTACAAGAAAGATGCTAAGACCGCCTACGACAATGGCGTGTCCGCTGCTTACACCGTGGGTAATGCTTCCGCCGCTGGCGTGGGCAACTCCGGTTTCAACCTGGGCGTTCGCCACACCTTCTAATTTGAAGGTCAGGTTGGATCATGAAAACGGGCGCTCAGGCGCCCGTTTTTTTGTTCACTGTCTTGGGAATTCGAGGCCCGCGAAGGGTGGGTGCAACAGTTTGATGGGAAGGCTTAAGGGCACACCGGACGGTGTGGCGGGTCAAAGGCTGACCAGATTGTCCCGATGGATGAGTTCGGGTTCATCCACGTATCCCAGGATTTCCTCAATGCGGTCGCTGGGTTGGCGCAGAATGCGCCGGGCTTCGGTGCTCGCGTAGTTGATCAGGCCCCGGGCAATTTCCTTGCCTTCGGGGGTCATGCAGGCGACGACTGCGCCGCGGACGAATTCGCCCTCTACGTCAGTGACGCCGATAGGCAACAAACTGGAGCCTTTCAAGAGTGCTGATACGGCACCGGTATCCAGTCGCAGGCGGCCGGCGGTTTGCAGGTGATCCGCCATCCATTGCTTGCGGGCAGCGAGGGGTGAATGCTCCGCAATGAGCAAGGTGCCCAAACGAGCACCGGCTGCGGCACGAAGAATGGCGTCAGGCTCGCGGCCGCTGGCGATGAGGGTGTGCGCCCCGCTGCGGCTCGCCCGCTGTGCGGCACGGATTTTGGTGATCATTCCCCCGCGTGAGATGCCACTGCCGGCGCCGCCGGCCATGCGCTCAAAGCGTGGATCGCCGGCCTTGCCTTCTTCAACCAGCGTCGCGGTGGGATCCTGGCGGGGGTCCGCAGTATATAAGCCGGCCTGATCGGTCAGGATGAGCAAGGCGTCTGCTTCGAGCAGATTGGCAACCAGTGCTCCCAAAGTATCGTTGTCACCGAACTTGATTTCGTCGTACACCACGGTGTCGTTCTCGTTGATGATGGGAACGACACCCAGCTTGAGCAGGGTGGCGAGGGTGGAACGGGCATTGAGGTAACGTGTGCGGTCGGCGAGGTCTTCGTGGGTGAGCAAGATCTGAGCTGTGTGCAACCCCTGGGCGCTAAAGGCTGATTCGTAGGCCTGGGCGAGCCCCATTTGCCCCACGGCGGCAGCCGCCTGCAGTTCGTGCATGGCGTTAGGGCGGGAATTCCATCCCAGCCTTTGCATCCCGGCGGCGATGGCGCCGGAAGACACGAGCGCCACTTCCCGGCCATCGGCCCGGAGTAGGGCGATCTGGCGTGCCCACTGCGCAATGGCGTCGAGATCTAAGCCGCGCCCGTTGTTGGTCACCAGGGCGCTGCCAACCTTCACGACCAGGCGGCGGGCATTACGGATTTGTTGTCGCATCGGAGCTGTCGATGGCGGTTCCGGAAACGTCGTTGTCGTCCTCCAGCTCGGACGTTTGGCGCATCGTATCGAGGAAGTCCATGATGTTGAATGTCACTTCCCGGCAGCCTTCGCCGTTCATGGCCGAGATGACGAAGTGCTTCTCCGTTGGGCCGTAACGGTTGAGAAGTTCAGCCACCCTGGCTTCCCTCTCCCCTTCGGGCAGCAAATCCACTTTGTTCAGCACCAACCAGCGCGGTTTATCGTAGAGCGCCGGATCGTACTTGCGCAGTTCGTCCAGAATGGCGTGGGCATCGCGGATGGGGTCTGCATCCGGGTCAAACGGTGCGAGATCCACGATGTGGAGTAGCAGTCTGGTCCGCTGCAGGTGTCTCAGGAACTGGTGGCCGAGTCCGGCGCCCTCTGCTGCGCCCTCGATCAGTCCCGGAATGTCGGCAATGACAAAGCTGCGGTTCTCATCCACCCGCACAACACCAAGATTGGGCTGCAGCGTCGTGAACGGATAGTCCGCAACCTTGGGGCGTGCGGCCGATACCGCCCGGATGAAGGTGGACTTGCCGGCGTTGGGCATGCCCAGCAACCCCACGTCAGCGAGCACCTTCAGTTCGAGCCGCAGTTCCCTGCGCTCACCAAGCGTGCCCGGAGTGCATTGGCGGGGCGCCCGGTTGGTGCTGGATTTGAAGTGAATGTTCCCAAGCCCGCCTTGCCCGCCCTTGGCGATCAGGGCCTGGGCTCCGTCCCGATCCAGGTCCGCCAGTTGCTCGCCGGTCTCCAGATCGGTAATGACCGTGCCCACGGGCATCCGGAGCACCATGTCCTCGCCACCCTTGCCGTAGCAATCCTTGCTGCGGCCGTTCTCGCCCCGCTGGGCGCGGAAAATCCGCGTATAGCGGAAGTCGATCAGGGTGTTGAGGTTGCGGTCGGCGATGGCGAAGATGCTGCCACCCCGTCCCCCGTCGCCCCCGCTGGGGCCGCCCCGGGGAACGTACTTTTCGCGCCGGAATGCGACGACGCCATTGCCGCCGTCGCCGGCGATCACTTCGATTTTGGCTTCGTCAAAAAATTTCATGGTCGAACGGAATCTGCAACGAAAAAAGCCCTATCCCAAGGATAGGGCTTTGCAGGTGCGCGAAGCCGGTTTCAGGCGAGCGGAACGATGCTCACCACGCGGCGGCGCTGTGCACCCTTGATGGAGAACTCGACCCGGCCCGCAGCGGTGGCAAACAGGGTGTGGTCCTTGCCGATCCCGACGTTTTCGCCCGGATGGTACTGGGTGCCGCGCTGGCGAACGATGATGTTGCCCGCGTCAACCACCTGGCCGCCGTAGCGCTTAACACCAAGCCGTTTTGCTTCTGATTCGCGACCGTTACGGGAACTGCCGCCTGCCTTTTTGTGTGCCATGTTTCAGCTCCTGGAGACTGCGGTTCAGGCCGCGATCGAGTCGATGAGGACCTCGGTGTAGTTCTGCCGATGGCCCTGATGCTTCTGGTAGTGCTTGCGGCGACGCATCTTGAAGATCTTCACCTTCGGATGACGGCCCTGGGCAATCACCTTGCACTTGACGGCAGCGCCAGCAACCAAGGGGGCTCCGATCTTCACGGATTCGCCCTCGCCGACCATCAGGACTTGGTCAAGCGTGATTTCTGCGCCCACTTCCGCCGGTATCTGTTCTATCTTGAGTTTTTCGCCGACAGCAACGCGATACTGCTTGCCGCCGGTTTTTATGACCGCGTACATTGATGGACTCCGAGTGGTACTTTTTGGGAAACGCGGGATGCTAACCAAAACACGCTGGATAGTCAAAGACTTTCCCCCGGTCGCTTGACGCCTGACGGGGCGCCGCCTACCATCCCGATTCTTTCAATTGCTCAGACGCATTCGCTCGCAGTGTCTTCCGATAGCCCGCTGGAACAACTCTACGCGCCCATCGCGCAGGACATGCTTGCCGTCGATGCGGTCATTCGCCACAGCCTCCACTCAGAAGTGGTGCTCATTCGGCAGGTTGCTGAATACATCATCAACAGCGGGGGCAAGCGCATGCGGCCCGCGCTCGTGCTGCTGAGTGCCGGGGCATGCGGGTACCGGGGGACACATCAACATGTGCTAGCGGCGGTGGTGGAGTTCATTCATACCGCCACCTTGCTGCACGACGATGTCGTGGACGAGTCAGACCTGCGCCGCGGGCGGGAGACCGCCAACGCCCTGTTCGGCAACGCGGCGTCCGTGCTGGTGGGAGATTTCCTGTACTCCAGAGCCTTCCAGATGATGGTGTCGGTGGGAAGCATGCGCGTGCAGGAGGTGCTCGCGGACGCGACCAATACGATCGCGGAAGGAGAGGTCCTGCAGCTCTTGAATTGCCACAACGCCGATGTGGAGGTGGAGAGCTATCTCAAAGTCATCCGGTTCAAGACGGCCAAGCTGTTTGAGGCAGCTGCACGATTGGGGGCGATTCTGGGCGGGGTGTCGCGTGAAGTGGAAGAGGGCATGGCCCGTTTCGGCATGCATCTGGGGACGGCCTTCCAACTTGTGGACGATGTGCTGGACTACTCGGGCGACGAGGCGGCAACCGGCAAGCACCTCGGTGACGACCTCGCCGAGGGCAAGCCAACCCTGCCGCTTATCCACGTCATGCAGACCGGGACGCCTGAGCAGGCCAAGGCGGTGCGCGATGCCATCGAATCCGGCGGACGAGACGATTTTTCGGCAGTGGTAACTGCGATACGGGAGACCGGCGCGCTGCAGGAGACGCTTACGCGTGCGCGGGCCGAGGTGGGACTGGGCTTGGAGGGGTTGGAGGCCTTGCCTGGTTCAGTTTTCAAAGAAAGTCTGCTAAACTTGTTAGACTTTGCTGTCGCGAGAGCCTACTAAGGGTTGTCGCAGCATTTCGGGGTGTAGCTCAGCCTGGTAGAGTACTACGTTCGGGACGTAGGAGTCGGAGGTTCGAATCCTCTCACCCCGACCAGTTTTAAAAACAAAGGCCCAGCAATCGCTGGGCCTTTGTTTTTTGGCGGTGGGACGTGTGGCGCTTAAACGGTGTCAACGAGCCGGGTTGGTGTGAGCGGCGAGTTGTTTGACCAGGGTTTCAAGATGCCGGCAACGCAGTCCCGATGCTGCCAGGCCGGCGGCGGTTGCTTTGAGGTAGTCAGTTCCTGAACCGTAGAGACCGTGGGCTTGCGTCAGACGGCGGACTATTTCCGTTTCTGGCAGTCGGCCCGCGTAACCGGAGCAGCGGGGGTTGACCACGAAGGCCAAGGCCGGGATCACCGCGCCCTTATCCCCCCGGGCGGGCAGCCAGCGGGGCACGTAGGAGTTCATCAGCATCTCGCGTCGCCAGAGTAGCCGGAGTTCTTTCGTCTTTGCGGCGGCAGGGATGCGGTAAAGCATGCCGCTGCAACTGCCACCTTTCTCCAGAGCCAGGACCAGTCCGGGTTGTTCGGGCGTACCCCGGTTGATGCGGGAGTGCAGACAGAACCGGCGGTGGTAGCCGAATATCCGCCCCGGTACGCGCTCGGTGAAGCACACCATCGGGTTCCAGACCAGTGAGCCGTAAGCGAACAGCCACAGGTCGCCAGGTGTGGGGGCTGTGCGCAGGGCTGCTTCCATGGAGGCGGCCAGTTGCTCGTCGCTGAGTAACAAGTTCGCGAGCGGCGTATTCAGCAGGCGCGTGCGGACGTCGTCGCGCTCGAGATCCTCACGGGTGATGCCTGTCCTTTGATTTGGCTTCATTGAATCTGCCGTGGTCACTTGCCCGGTTCCGGGTTGCTGACGTTTAGCCTGCACCCGAGTGCTTTCTTTGCAGGATCGATGGATTTTGTAGTGTAGATTACTCCCCGTGGCCCGGTGGTCCCAAGGCTTTGGGGCTGGGTTGCAGTGTGCTCCCGTTCGATCTGGTCAGTTCTGAGGTGCAGACCTTGAAGTTGGAAGTTCTCCCCACCCCTTCGGTTGCTTCGGCGTGCTCCCGGCGCTTGCTCGGGCAAATTGGCTTCACGCTTGTCGAGATGGCCATTGTGCTGGTCATCGTGGGGATACTGTTCGGAGGGATGGTGGTGGGCGCCGCCAGCCAGATCGAAAACCGCAAGGTGGCGGAGACCCGGCAAACACTGGCAAACGTGAGAGAGGCGTTGCTGGGCTTTGCCGCCGCACATGGCCGCTTGCCCTGTCCGGCGGCGGCCAACGCGACGGGCGTGTCCGTGCCAGACGGCGGTGGCGCCTGCACCAATGCACTTTCGGGTTTCGTGCCCGGGATGACGCTCGGGGTGAGTCCCGCGGACGGGCAAGGATATGTGCTGGATGCCTGGGGGCAGCGGGTTCGCTATGCTGTCACGACAGCCAGTGCCAATGCCTTCACCACGAATGAGGGGCTCAAGGCTGTCTGGGCGAACATCCCCGCGGGGGATTTGATGGTGTGCGCAACGGCGACCGGTTTGACGAACGCGGGTACCGCCAACGCTCAGTGCCCCGCGGGGGTGCGTCAAGTCCAGGACGCAGTGGCTGTCATCTATTCAACTGGCCGCAATGGTGACGTACGCACTGATGTCGCCGCCGCCGATGCCGCCGGCCAGGGTGCAGACGAGCGCCACAATCCGAACAGGAACAGTGCGGTGGCCGCCGACCGGGCGTTCATCTCCCATGAGCCCACGGCGTCAGGTTCTGCCGCGGGTGAGTTTGATGACGAGTTGATCTGGATATCGCCCAGCATCCTTTTCAGTCGCATGATTGCGGCGGGGCGTTTGCCCTGAGGTGTCGTCCTGATCAGATAAGGGTTAATTCGCTATAACTGCATTGACCAAGTGTCGCTGTATTGCGACACTTGGGGGAACGACAAACTACTCCGCATAACGGACCCACTCATGACCGCTCAGCGGCCTTCGATGCTAGAACGCCTGCGTACTGCAGGGGTCGATCCCAGCGATAGCGACGAAATGCGCCTGAACAAGTCGCTGCTGGTGTTCGCCACGGGTCTCGTGTCGGTGGCCTCCATGCTCTGGCTCGCCATCTACTGGAGCCTGGGGCCGCAGTTGTCGGCCACCTTGCCGTTTACCTTTCAGGTCCTGCTGGCGATCAATCTGTTTGTGTACCTGCGCACCGGAAATTTCAGTTTTTTCCGGGTTACGCAGCTCAGCCTGTTTCTCTTCTTTCCCTTCGTGGCCCAGTGGGCTATCGGCAACTTCATTACCGCTTCCGGTCTGATTTTGTGGGGGTTGCTGGCGCCCATCGGAGCGATTTTGTGCTTCGGCGTGCGGGAATCCTGGGCTTGGTTTGCAGCCTATGTCTTCCTTACGGCACTGACCGGCTTCTTCGACTACTACCTGGTCGGTTTCGAACCTGCCGGGGCGACCCGCATCCCGCTGCAGACCAGCGTATTCTTCTTCGCCCTCAACTTTGTCGCTATTTCGAGCATCGTCTTCCTGCTGTTGCGATATTCCATTCAGGAGAAGCAGAAAGCTCAGGGGCGGTTGGAGGAAGCGCACCGCCTGCTGCAGATCGAACAAGAGCGTTCCGAGCGCTTGCTGCTCAACATCCTCCCCGGGCCGGTGGCGGAACGGCTCAAGAACAGCAATCAGACCATTGCCGACGGTTTTGCGGATGTCACGGTGATGTTTGCCGATATCGTGAACTTCACCCATGTGGCGGCCGGCATGTCCCCGAGCCAGGTGTTCGCCATGCTCAACCGGATATTCTCGTCATTCGACGAGCTGGCCGAGAAGCATGGGATCGAAAAGATCAAGACCATAGGCGATGCCTACATGGTGGCTGGCGGCTTGAACGAGGCGGACAGCGAATACAGTATCGCCATTGCCGAGATGGCGCTGGAAATGCGGGATCTGCTGCGTCGGGATTTCGCCATCAACGACCGGCGCCTGGATATCCGCGTAGGGATTGGCACCGGGCCAGTGGTGGCTGGGGTGGTCGGCAAGAAGAAGTTCATCTATGACCTGTGGGGCGACACGGTGAACATTGCCAGCCGGATTTCCTCCGAGGGCCAGCCCGGGGTCATTCAGTGCGACGATGTGACCTACCGCAGACTGGCCGCCCGCTTTGATTTCATGCCCGCTGAGACCGTTTATCTGAAAGGCCGGGGGCAAACCCTGGTGCACCGGATGATCGGGCTCAAGCCTGAATTCGCCGTGGTGGCTGCGCCGGAGCCTGAGGCGGCTGATCCTGCGGGCAACGTGGTCGTCTTGCCCTCCTCTGCGTACACGCAAAGGGCGTCCGTGGGCTGAAAGCTGGAGCGAGGGCGCAGCGTCTTCGTCACGCTGGCGTCAGAGGCCTGGCGGGCTTGGGCGCCAGTTCGAAGCACACGGCTCCGGTTTCGTTGCGGCGCAGGGCCAGTTCATATCCTTCCCGCTCGGCTTGTCTCCCCATCTGATACAGCCCGATACCGAAGCCGCTTTCTGAAGGCAGAGGGCCGCGGAACATCTCGGTGGCCAGTGCCGAGGGCACGGGTGGGCCGTCGTCCCACACCTGCAGTGCGGGGACGGGCGTGCGCACAAAGCGTACCGCCACCCGCAACGCCGGATGCAGGGCGCGTTTGTCCGTAGCGTTCTGCAGCAGATTCTCGCAGACGCTGCTGAACAGCGCAGCCGGGATCGTCAGGCCATGCATGCCCTCCGGCGCTTCGAATGCCACGGGCTGGCCGCTGTAACGACGCTGCAACTCATGCCACCAGAGGGCGGCATCGCTCCGGGGGCCATCGGTTTCTTCCGGTTTTTTCAGCTTGTCCAGCGTCTGCTCCAGGCGCTGGGCGATCATGGGCAACTGCCGCCGCAGCAGCGCCTGGAACTCAGGGGAAGCCTCGTTGCTTTCCTGCATCGCTGCGAAGCAGAGGGTGTTCAGCGATTGCAGCAGGTTTTTGACGTCGTGGGTCAGCCTTGCGCCGGTTTCGTGTATCGCCTGGACATAGCTCATCTCCTGCAAGCGCCGGGCCTGTTGCTTGGCGGTGTAGAACTCCGCCAGCAGCCGCGCCAGGAGGTTGAAATGCCACTGCAAGGCTGGTGTGAGTGCCTGTTCCGTGTACAGCGAAAGATGCAGAGGCCCGTTGTCAAACTGCGTGCAGTTGCCCACGCACTGGCCAAACACCCCCTCGATGCCCTCCGCGTGCCACCGTCCGCCGGAGACCCAGGGGAGGCGGGCCATGCCCGCGAAGGCCTCATCAAGAAAACGGGACGGGTCTGGCTCGCGCATGGCGTGTTCCGCCAAGTGGTGCAGCCACTGCTCGAAGGGCAGGCCGACCGAAAGAACGTAGCGCGTGAATAGCACACCAACACCGGAAAAGCCGATCTTGGGGTTCCACGCCCATCCCAGCAGCAGCAACATGCCGGCAATGGCCAGCAGGGTGAAGAACAAGGACTCCAGGTAGTTGCGTTCAAGGAGCAGCATGAAGGCAAGGCTGCCCAGCAGCAGTACTGCCAGGAGCAGTACCAGGAACATGCTGGAGAAAAGGTCGATGACCTCCGGCCCTCCCCGTGGCTCCGACCGGATGGGCAGAACCGCCATGGCCGGAAACACCAGCGGCAGACCGTACTTGGCAAGGGTGGCGAAATCCGGGGGGAGGGCAAAGGGTTTGGGGATGACGGCACCCATCAGTACCACGAGCAGCAGCAGCACCAGATAGCCCAAAGCCAGCAGGTGGAAAAGCCGACTCCAGCGGGCTGCGAAAAAAAACACCTTGCCCCCCACCATTCCCGCCAAGGCCATGGCCCAAACCATCAGCAGCCAGTGGTTGAGCAGGCCGACGAACAAAGCCACCCCCAAGCTGAAGATCAGCAGCTGAGGCGTGGTGAGGCGACGCTCGGCCCGCACGACGGGTTGCCAGAGCAGGAACAGGCCCAGGTGGCAGGCCATGAGTGTGCGGCCAACGGCGGATTCCGCGCCTTGCAGGATGACGAGATGCAGGAGGATCAGTGCCCCCAGCAGCATCCAGCGGCGATGCTCGCCGACCCAGGCGATGATGGCGGCCTGGCGGGGTGTGGCGGCAGAGGGGGAGGGCATCATGGTCGGCGCATTGTAAACGAGACGGAACCCGCCCTCATGCTGTCGGGTCCTCGACGCGGGTGTCGAATTTTCGTCACAGGCGTGTCGAGTGCTCGTCAGACCCGAGTGCCGCAAGCCAGGTTGCGGCGACGGAAGCGCTGCCAGACGGTGGCAATTCCCTCGGCTGGCAAATATGGGATGCGTTTCCCACCGTGTTCTGCGCCTGCGGCCACGGTTACGGCCGGGCGAAGTGGTACGATTCCTGCTAATAGCCGATTGAGGCAACTACTCTCATCAGGTTCTGAGTCATGCGCAAATCCCAATCCGGTTTTACTTTGGTGGAAATTGCCATCGTGCTGGTCATTATCGGCCTGCTGTTGGGCGGTGTCCTGAAGGGCCAGGAACTCATCAACAGCGCCAAAGTGCGAGGCTTGATCTCCGATCTGGAGCAAATCCGCACAGCAACTTACATGTATCAGGAACGCTTCCGGGCCCTGCCCGGGGACGATGCGGGGGTTGTGAACCATTTGGGGGCGGCCAGTGGCGCGGTGCTCGCCACGACGCCCAATGGCACCGTGGGCAATGGTCGCATCGACGGGGACTGGAATTCCGGCACCGCCTCGGACGAGGCCTATCTCTTCTGGCAGCATGTGCGCATTGCCAACATGCTCAGTGGCACGACGAACACCGCTGCGGCAGACTATCCGCCGAACAACGTGGAAGGCGGTCGCCTCGGGATCACCGGTGTGTCGCCCATCGCCGGATGGGCAGGTTCCATCTTCGTGTGTTCGGGCAACCTCACCGGGCGGATGGCGCGGCAAATCGACATCCGTCTGGATGACGGGGTGTCGGATACCGGTTCAGTGCGCTGGATGCTCGGGAATAACATCGCCTCTGGCGCCGCAGTCCTCAATGCGAACGTCCAGGACGCGGCGGTCTACACTCTTTGCATCGCCTACTGAGCGCTATCCAGGCATTCATCAGGAAGGGGCGCCCGGCGCCCCTTCTGTCGTTTACGCGATGCCCGGCATGCCGATGAACCCCGGCAGAATCTTGATCCGGCTGAGCCAGGCCTGAACGGCGGGGTAGGCGTCGAGGCTGATGCCGCCTTCTGGCGCCAGCGCCACGTAGGGAAAACAGCCCACGTCGGCGATGGTCAGGCGCTCCAGCGCCAACCATTCATGGGCCGTGAGCTGGGTCTCCAGGACGCGCAAGCACTTGTGCCCCAGTTGTTGCGCCAGGGTCAGATCCCCCGGACGGCCGAAGCGGGTGATGGCTCGTGCCAGCGCGAGGCCATATTGGGATTCGCTCTCCATGACCGCCAGCCATTGCATCACTTCCGCCATCGGGCGTGGTTCCAGCGGCAGCCAGGTTTCTCCACCGTACTGTCGGGCCAAATAAACCAGGATGGCCATGGAGTCCCAGATCACGGTGCCATCCGGTTCTTCCAGCACGGGTACCTGATGACGCGGGTTGAGCGCGAGAAACCAGGGTTGGTGTTGTTCCCCCGCCAAGAGGTCAACAGCTTGCCGTTCCGCGTGCAGGCCGAGCAGCGAGAGCATCAGGCGTACCCGGTAGGCATTGCCTGAGCGTTCCATGTCGTACAGTTTCATGGCTGTGGCTCTTCTTCGTTGCAGTGCCCTCATTGTAGGGCGCTCATGTGCGATTTTGTGCATATATCGCAAATTTGCGCGACCTCGCGGAGGGCTCACCACCACAAGCTGCGACCGTGGCGGTATTCCGTGATCAAGTTGCGGTCAGTAATGGTCTGCAGGGCGCGGCCGGCCGTCCTTGCCTGTTGTTCGACGCTGACCGGAGCGGTGTTCAGGTAGGTTCTGATTGTCCGCTCGCTGTTGCGCGGAAACAGCGGCTGGCCGTCGAGGGTCAGGCTGCCAAGTACGTCCCTGGCCGCCGGGGTGACCAGGCGGGGCCTCCAGTCAAAGTCGGCGGCAATGGCGAAACTGTGAAAACCGTAGGCGTGCGCAAAGACGGTGCTGGCGGTGTGGAGCGCGTCTGGCGAGCCTGTGGTGTTCCAGGCCACGACGCCGCCCGGGGCCAGATGCTGACGCAGGGAGGAGAGGAATTCCCGGGCCAGGAGGGTGTTGCTGTAAGCCCGCCAGTGCCAAGTGGTATTCATCACGATCAGGTCGTAACGGGCTTCCGGATGGCTGTTGATCCAGCGTCGGCCATCGTCGGCGTAGAGGCGCACCCGTGGATCGGACAGGGCGGCAAGATGCCTGGGGTAATCTTCCATGGCCCGCAGGTAGCCGGGATTGATTTCGATGACGTCGATGGTCTCGACCCCTGGAAAGCCGGTTACCAGCTTGAGCCAGGAACCGATGGAGAGGCCGATCATCAGCACGCGCCGTGGCTGGGGCTGCAAGGCCGGCAGCACCAGCAGGCGATGTATCTGGTTGGTGTTGGCCACCGGGTCGAGGTTGGTCCGTCCGTCATAGACGTTGCCGCCGAATACGATGTCATCGGCTTCGCCGCCCCGGCTTTCTCCTTGATAAAGGGTGATGATGCCGTGGCGGTTTTCCACCAATTTGCGTATCTCGCCAGCAGGCTCCGCTGCGAGCCGGACGAGTGCCTGACTGTCCAGCAGCCAAGGCACGGCACACAGCGCGATGGATGCGGTAGCCAGTGCCGCCCCGAAGGCGGGGGCCATCGCGGGCAGCAGGCACAGCAGGCCTGCGGCAAAGGTCAGGCCCGCGCTCAGGGCGAAGGCTTGCTGGGTGCTCAGGGCGTCCAGCACCAGAAAGCCCGTGACCAGCGGCCCTAGGGCGCTGCCCAGGATATTGCACAGATACACCCGGGAGACGGACCTGCCAATCCGACCCGGCTGGGTGCTGCTGCCCAAATGGTGGGCGAGGGGAAAGAGCAGCGCCTTGCTGGCGGCGACCAGGATGATCAACATTCCCCCCAGGGGGACCTGCAACCGAGTGCCCAGAAGATCGTCCAGCCCGACCAGTAATACGAACAGCCAGGGCGTGGTCAGCCCCAGCGCGGCCGAGCCCAGAAGCACCCACCCGGCCATGGCCCAGGGCGGGCGGGGTGATTCGGTCAGGCGTTGGCCGTAGCGCGCACCCAGGGCGATCCCCAGCAGGTAGGCCGCCAGCACGAAGGCGAAGGCTTGGGGCCGCGAATGGTTGGCGAAGCCGAACAAGCGCACCCAAAGAATCTCCTCCGAAAGAGAGAGAAATCCGGTGCCCGCCGCCAGCAGGTGGGGCGCGTAGAGCCAAGGTCTCATCGTGGCGCCCTCAGATTCCAAGCCCCGGCCGCTGCGATGCCAACGTTGAGGGCCGCTGCCAGGTGGATGGAGCCGTCCACATCGGTCAACACATTGAGCAGGATGAAGCCGGCGGTGACGGCGCCCGCCGCCGCGCCAAGGGTGTTGGCAAAGTAAAGCTGTCCCACGGAGCGGCCGACATGCCCCTCCCGTTCATGAACATGCGCAACCAGGACGGGCAAGGTTCCCCCCATCAGGGTGGTGGGGAGGAGGAAGAGGGCAAAACTGGCCAAGGCCGTGGCAACGCGGCCACTGCCTGCCAGCGCGGCCGCCAGCAGGTCGATTGCCCAAGGGCTGAGCGCGCCAAAGAGGCCGATCAGCAACTCCGCCAGCACGAAGCACAGCAGGCGGCGGCGGGGAAAGGCATCGGCGGCGACACCTCCGGCCAGGGCCCCCACCCCCAGGCCCAGCATGAAGACGGAAACGATGATGGTGGTGGACTCCATATCCACCCCGAAAAGAGTGAACAGCAGCCTCTGCCACATCACCTGGTAAATGAGGGCGGCGCTGCCTGAGAGAAAGAACAGGGCCGGAAGCACATCCACCCTGCGGGCGCTGCTCGCGATTTCAGGTGCGCAGAGGGTGGGGCCCGGATGAGTGGTGGGGGCTGGCATGGTGGGGTTCCTCACTTGCGTTGGGGTGGGGCGGTAGTCAGGGCGGATGTCTGGATTGGTGGCGCCGTCACCCGGTGGCAGGGGCCGGCGGCCACTGCCCCATCCCACAGGCGGGGGCCCGGGGCATACACCAGGCGTGGGGCTGCGCGCCATGTCGGGTCCAGCAGGCTGTTGGCCCCACGCCGCCCCGGGTGATCGATACCCGCCAGATCCGCCAGCGTGTCGAAAACATTGCCGGTATGCAGCGGGCTGTCGCGGCGTGCTTCCGCCTGCACAGCATGGGCGGGGAAGCGTTGCCGGTGGGTAGGCGAGAGCCACAACAGGGCGGGCACCTGAAAGTTGTGAACCGTGCTGTTGTTGTGCCCGTAGAGGGTGCACTGCTCGTCCGGCAGATCCTCGCCGTGGTCTGCCACATAGAACAGCGCTGTGCTCCCGTGAACTTCCTTCAGCGCGGCTATGGCTTCGGCCAGGACGTGGTCGGTGTAGCGCACCGAGTTGTCGTAGCTATTGGAGAGCTGTTCGCGCCGGTCTTCCCTGTGCAAGGCCGAGCCCTCCTCCGGAGCCAGCGCCGGTGTGAAATGCTCGAATTCCCTGGGGTAGCGGTGGGCGTAGTCATAGTGGCTGCCCAGGGTGTGCAGCACGACGAACTGCCTTTGCCCGCCCTGGGCGATTGCCTGCCTCAGCGCCGGGATCAGGGTGCCGTCGTAGGCGCCGGCCGCGCCGAAATGAAGCGGGTTGAGAAACTGTCGGTGCTCGGCTTCCCGGGCCAGGATGGAAATCCCGTTCTCGATGGCGCCCAGCGGCGTCTGGGTGGATAGCCACCAGGTGGAAAAACCCGCCTCGCGGAACAGGCTGACGATGGAGCGTTCCGGGTGGAAGAAGCTGGAAGATTCCGCCGGCTTGCGGGACAGAATGACCGGGACCGACATCAGCGTGTAAGCCCAGGGCGTGACCATGTCGGAAAAGGCCACCAGCCCCGGTTCCGCCGCCAGCCGGGGGGTGGTGGGCCGCCCATAGCCGTAGAGCTGCCAGCGGCTGCGGCGGCTGCTTTCGCCCAGCACCAGCACGATCACCTGTTTGTCGGGGTGCGCCGCATGGGCCTCTGCCTGGCGGGCGCCGAAGCGGAAATCCGCCAGGCGGGATTCCATCTGTCGAAGGGCCGCGACCTGACGGCTGTAGCTGTAGAGCCGGATGAGCACGCCGGCGGGGTAGCCCGGCTCGAAAGCGGCCACCGCGTCGGGCAAATGCGAATCCCGAAGAGCCTCGCCATTGCTGGCGGCGGGGGGGGGGCCGTCCGGCTGGGCGAACGCTACGGACGCGGGGTCGGCCACCTGGGCGCTGATGGAGAGTGCCAGAGCGGTGCCAAAAGCCAGTGTCAGCCAGCGGCGGCTGCGGTGCCGCCAGGCCAGGTTGGCACGCCATACCGCAATCACACACCCGGGCACGACGAGTAGCAGACCGGCTCCCGTAGCGACGGCGAACCAGAAATCCCCGCCCAGATAGGCGCGGGTTTCATCCCAATGGGTGTCGGCAAGGATGGCCAGCACATGGGCGGAACTGGGGCGGCCATAGCGGGCGATGAAATATGCTTCCGCCGGCGCCAGCAGCGCCAAAGGCGCCAGGAGCAGGGCAACCGGCCCCAGCCGTCCGCCTACTGCGCTCACCAGCCCCAGCAGCATGGCTGCCGGCGCCAGCCCTTCGCCCAATGCCTGTCCCGGATCGCCGGCCACGGCCAACCACACCAGATTGGGGGCCAGGCAAAGGCAGATCAGCGTCAGGTAACCAGCCAGACCGGCGGGCAGCGTATCGCGAAGGGGCATCAGGCATCCGTGCAGGCGCGCCGACTTGGCGGCGCAACACGGGTGCTATCGGCCTTTACGGGAGCAACTTGAAGGCATCCGCCCGCGGGAACGCGGGTGTCAGTCCAGCAGTTCCGGATGCACGACCGTATGCAGTTCGTAGTGGGGAACGCCGTTACGGTCCCGGCGGCGTATCCACCACAGGGAGCCCTTGCGCACGGGCCAGCCTTCGTCGCGCCCCGTCAGCAGGCGAGCGGCGGCTCGCCCCAGGGTTGGCTGATGGCCTACCACCAGCACGGCGCAGTCCATGTCCCGGTCGCAGCAGCCCGTGGCCCGGAAAATATCTTCCGGCTGGGCACTGGTACCCACGTGAATGTCTGTCTCGAAGTGCTTGGCGAAGGCGCTCACCGTCTGTTGTGTGCGGGTGGCCGGGCTGGCTACCACGCGCAGAACCTTTGGGCCATGGTTCTGCAGCCACTTGGCCACTCTTTTGGCCTGCTCCTCGCCCCGGCGGGTGAGTTTTCTCTCTTCATCGGGGAAACCGTCCTCGGCTTCCGCATGGCGCCACAATAGAATGTGCATGCGCTCTCCCTCTCTCCTCGGAATCTTGTGTTTGTAGTTGCCGCCGCTCACGGCCTGTTGTGGGGCCTTGCGGCTGTTGTGTGTGGAATCGGCTGCAGGAAGGCGGGACAATGCACCCGCCTATGCATCCTTCGGGATGGGGCACACACAGCCGGCCCCTCCGCTGGTTCACTATATTGCCAGAGCCCGGGGGATTGCCACCTTGATATTTAGCGTGTTTCTGGTGCGCGCCAGTGCCTGGGGCGCTTCACCCAGGGCCAAGCCATCGCCTTGGGTCCGCCGCGCGTATGTGCCCAGCAGGCGGGTGGCCGCCAGCCGCAATCCGGGGTCTGCTCCGGCCACGTTCATCAGGCGCGGACAGAGCGAGGTCAGGTCTTGCCGCCGCCCCAGCGCCTCCTGCATGGCGGAAAGCTGTTCCAGCGACGTCGCCAGTGGCCGGGCCGGGAGTAGCGCGGCGCAGGACTCAAGGCTGTAGCGGAGTTGTTTGACCGCTATGCGCAGGCGATGGGAAGCCGCGGCATTTCTCCCGCGCGCGCCGGCACTATGTCGTTCAACCCGATTCCAGGCTTGCCTCAACCGTTCGCGCACAAAGGCGGCCAAGTCCCCCTGGGCGGGCGCTCCGGTCGGGAGCCGGTGCAGGAACGCGGAAAAATCCAGCAGTGCCGGGCCCCACACGCCTTCCGCCACCCCCCGCGCAACATCCTGTCGGGCGGCGTGCCGCAAGGCGTCCACCTGGCTTGCCAGAGCCTGCTGGTCTGCCGGCTCCACCGAGGGCTCGGGGACATTCAGCAGCCCGGCCAGGACATCCAGTTCCCGGGCCTCTTCGAGTGCGCGGGCGAGTTCGCCCAGACGCCGCAGCCAGTGCGCGGCGGTGCCAGGGGGCAGGGCCGGGGCAAAGAAACGCACGCTGGCGCGCAGCCGTCGCAGCGCCACGCGGGCTTGATGCACGAATTCCGGGTCGGCCGCCCCCATCAAGCCTTCTTCGTTCGCCTGCACATGGGCCAGGCCGGCGTGACCGACCCGAAGAAAAGCCTCGACCGGCGTGAGCGACGGCACCAGCGCCACCCGCGAGGCGTGGGTGGGGCGGGGAGGCTCGCCGCGCAGCAGGCGGTACCCCCGGGCGGCTTTGCTCACATTGTCCAGGCGCAGGGGGAGCCGGGTGGCGAGGTGCTGGGCCAGATTGAAGAGGGCGGAGGCCTCGCCGCGCACCAGTTCCAGTTCCAGTTCGCAAATCGCCTGCCGTCGGGTGCCGGCGATGACTTCTCCCCGATCCAGCATCACCAGGATCTCCACCTCTGCGCCGGGGCAGACCCGCCAGGTTCGGCGATGGAAGTTGGTGCTGAAGACGGGTGCCAGGGCCTCGGCGATGGCCGGGGATTCGAGCAAGGTGCGCAGGGCCGGGGCATCGATGGCACTGAAATCGAAGCGCCCCCGCCGGTAGGGCTGCTCCCACTCCGGCCGGTGGGACAGGCCCGCTGCGACGGACCCGCCGCACTTCACGGTCTGCAGCCACTGCCGCCCCTGGCGGCGGGTGCGAACGGCTACCCGCTGAGCGGCCAATGCCAGATCCGGCGTGTCGAAGTAATGGTTGAACAGGGTGTGGCTGGGCAGGGCCTCCGCCTGCCGCAGCAGGGGATGGCGGACAAGCCGGGGGACGGCGGCAGCCGGCAGGGCCAGCTTGAGTTCGATCTCTGCGGGCATGGGCCAGGCGGAATCGGGCAAAGGAACTAGTCTAGCCCGGCCGCGTTACGCCTGTCAGGCTCGACCGGGGTTATTACCGTTCGGCCCGCCAGTGCCCCGATTTGCCCCCGAGCTTTTCCAGGAGGCGCACTCCATCAAAGCGCATGCCGCGATCGACGGCCTTGCACATGTCGTAGATGGTGAGAAGGGCGGCGCTTACTGCCGTGAGTGCTTCCATTTCCACGCCGGTGCGCCCCACGGTCTGGGCGGTGACGGTACAGGTGATGGCGCTTTCCGCGGCGTTGACGTCGAAATCCACCGCTACCCGGGTCAGGGCGATGGGGTGGCACAGGGGGATGAGATCCGCCGTGCGCTTGGCGCCCTGGATGGCGGCAATGCGGGCGATGCCCAGTACGTCGCCTTTCTTCACATTGCCTTCGACGATGCGCGCCAGCGTCTCGGGCTCCATGCGTATGGTGCCGGTGGCGCGGGCCACCCGCTCGGTCTCGGTTTTGGCGCCCACGTCCACCATGTGGGCTTGGCCTTGGGCGTCGAAGTGGGTCAGTTCGCTCATCGCTGGAAGATCTCGCAGGGGTCGGGAGGCGGGATGTTAAGGTCCAGCCAGTATCGTGCCAAGAGCGCGAGTTGTTCCCGCCGCTGCGCCGGGGCGGAACTCAGGGCCACGACGCTGTTGGCCCCCGTGGCGAGCGCCTCGAGGCCCCGTGAGGGGTCGGCTGCGGTGAGCAGGAAGACCGCCGGGAGGTAGCGGGCAGGGGTGGCGCCTTGGCGGAGCCAGCGCAGTAACTGCAGCCCGCCTCCAGGCAGATCCTCCTCCACCAGGAGCACGGCGGGCAGGGGCTCGCCGCGATGGTCGTGGGGTGGCACGTACTGGGTGAAGAAATCTTGCCCGGCCTCGAGGCTGGAAATGCGGGAGGTCTGGACGTCTTCCACCGGGATGAGGCTGGAGGAGACTGGCAACAGGCTGGGGCCGGCAAGAATCAGGCGCCTGCTGTGGGCGGCATCCGCGCCCTTGGTTGGCGCGCGCCCTTCCGGCATGTCGACCATGGAGACGAGGGCGCCGGGGCGTGGCGGCCCCGGAACGTGCTTGGTACTGATGGCTGCTCCCGGTTACTGGCAGGCTTGCTTTGTGCCACCTGCTCGATGTGTGTATGCACTTACAGTCTAGCGCTTGTCGGGCCTTTTGCGAAGGAGGTGGGCGATTGACTTGCCGGTACGCTTACAAAGGGTAACATTTCACCCTCACTCCGAAACGGAATGCGGGCGGGTGGGGTGGTCAAATGTCAAACTAGTCGCCACGTTCCCCGACCCGGACCGGACAACAGGAAATCTCCATGCGCAGTCGAATCGCCGCCCTCGCTCTCGTGTTGTGCTTTTTGCCCCGCGCCATGGCCGAAGGGCTGCCGGACCTGGGGGAGGCGGCGCAGAGCGAGTTTTCTCCGGCTCAGGAGCGCCGCCTGGGGGAGAACATCGTGCGGGATTTCCGCGCCCGCGATCCTGCCTACCTGGACGATCCGGAGGTGGAGGACTATCTCAACCGTCTGGGTAACAAGCTGGTCGCCCACAGTCAGGCTGCGCGCCAGCAGTTCGAGTTTTTCGCGGTGCGCGACTCGACGCTCAACGCCTTTGCGCTCCCTGGCGGATACATCGGCGTTCACACGGGGCTGGTGACCACGGCGCAGACGGAATCGGAACTGGCGTCAGTCCTCTCCCACGAAATCGCCCATGTGACCCAGCACCACATTGCCCGCATGGTGTCCACCCAGGGTCAGACCGGGATGATGGCGTTGGCGGCGTTGCTGGTGGCGGTGCTTGCCGCCCGCTCCAATGCCCAGGTGGGCGAAGCGGCCATGGCCGCCGGGCAGGCCGCGGCGATCCAGACCCAGTTGGGTTACTCCCGGGATTTCGAGCGGGAGGCCGATCGATTCGGCCTTCAGACCCTGGAGGCGGCGGGGTTTGACACCCGGGGCATGTCGAGCTTTTTCGAGCGCTTGCAGCAGCAGAATCGCCTCTACGAGAACAACGCGCCGGTGTACGTCCGCACCCACCCGCTCACGACCGAGCGGATCACCGACATCGGCAACCGGGTGCAGGGGAGCCGCTACCGCCAGGTGGCGGACAATCCCGAGTTCAACCTGATCCGTGCCAAGTTGCTCTCGCAACAGGGGCGGCCCGATGAGGCGGTGGCCCGGTTGCAGACGGGCGGCGGCAAGGGGAGCCCCGCATTCCAGGGGAGCGCCCTGGCTTATGGACTGGCGCATGCCTACGCTCGGGGCCACAAGTGGGCCGAGGCTGAGCGCGAACTGGCCAAACTGCCCCGGGGCAATCCCCTGTTCGAGAGTCTGGCGGCGGAGATCCGCAGCGGCCAGGGGGATCTGGCGGGGGCCGCGCGCATCTACAAGGATGCGCTGGCCCGCACGCCCCACGCCCGGGCGCTCGTCTATGGCTATGCGGAAGTGTTGTTGCAGGCGGGCGGGGCCAAGGAGGCGCAGCCCTTCCTGCAGGCCGAAATCCAGTACCGCAACCGGGATCCCCGGCTGCATGGCCTGCAGGCCCGGGCCTATGCCGCGCTGGGCAAACGCACGCAGCAGCACCGGGCCCAGGCGGAGGTGTACGCGCTGCGGGGCAATACCATGGCGGCGGTGGATCAACTGCAGTTGGCGCAGCGGGCAGGGGACGCGGATTTCTACGAGCTTTCCGCCGTGGATGCACGCCTGCGGGAACTGCAGGCGCGGGCGCGGGAGGAGTTGAAAGAGCGCAACGCCGGGCGTTGAGCCCGACCCGGTGGCCGCGCCGGGGTGCTGTAAGGCGGAGGCGCTAAACTGGTGGCTGACAGTCCGTCGGGAGTCCTTGACGGGTGGAATGCCCGATCCGGTGGCACGCCATGAATACCGCTACTCGCCTGCAGGAAGATGCCTTGGGCCTGGCCCATTCGGTGGTGATGGGGGTGGCGGGGACTGCGCCTTCCTTCAGCATTTCCGCCACTCTGGCGGCGCTCATCGGTGCGGTGGGCATCCTGGCACCCGCCAGCCTGCTCTACTGCGGGCTGATCATGTTCGGCATCACCTTTGCCTTTGCCCATCTCAACCGGCTGGAAGCGAGTGCGGGTGCCTCCTATGCCTGGGTGAGCCGCATCTTCAACGACACCCTGGGTTTCTTTGCCGGGTGGTCGCTGCTGGTGGCGTCGGCCTTGTTCATGGTTTCGGCGACGCTGCCCGCCGCCAACGCCACGCTGCTGCTGGTGTGGCCGGAACAGGTGGACCACATGCCGGCCGTGACGGCGGTGGCCGTGGCCTGGCTGCTGGTGGTGAGTGTGGTGCTGGTGCGGGGCGTGGTCATTACCGGGGCGGTACAGACGGTCATGACCAGCATCGAACTGGCGGTGCTGGCGCTGCTGGTGGTCACGGCCCTGGTCAAGCTCGGCCCGGCGGCCTGGGAGCGATTCTCCTGGCGGGATTTTTCGCCGCTGGCGTTCAGCCCGTCCTCATTTGCTTCCGGCGCCATGATCGCCTTGTTCTTCTTCTGGGGTTGGGACGTCGCCCTCAACCTGACCGAGGAAACGAAGGACGCCCGGCGCACGCCCGGTCTGGGTGCGGTGGTGGCGATGATCATTCTGGTGGGGGCGTTCGTCGCCTTCACCACCGTGGCACTGCTGGCGCTCGGGCCCGAGGCCATCAATGCCTCCAGTACCAACATCCTGTTTGCCTTGGCTGATTCCCTCCTGCCTCGCCCGTGGAGCTACCTGGGTGTGCTGGCGCTGGTGCTCTCCACCATCGGGACGCTGGAAACCTCGATCCTTCAGTTCTCCCGTACCCTGTACGCCAAGGCGCGGGATGGTGCGCTCCACGCCCGCTATGCCCGCCTCCATCCGAGGTGGCGCACCCCCTACGTGGCCACCTTGGTGATTGCAGGGCTGGGTGTGGCGCTCCTCGTTACGTCGCTGCTGTTTCGCGACCTCAAGGCGGTCCTGACGGCGTCGATCAACGCCATCGGCGTGATGTGCGCCTACTACTATGGCCTGGCGGGCTTTGCCTGCGCCTGGCACTTCCGCCATCAGGCCCGGTCGGCCCGGGCGCTGCTATTCCAGGTGATATGGCCGGCGGCGGGCGCAGCGGTGCTGTGGACGGTTGCCTTCATGACGCTGGCGGAATTCGACCTGCCCACTACCCTCTGTGCGGTGGGCGGGATGGCGCTGGGGTTTGTGCCGCTCACTGCCCAGCGCCGTGCCGCGGCGCAGGCGAGGGGCTAGCGGTTGGTTTGGGGCATCAGGCTGAGCAGCAGTCGCTTCACGCCCAACACCTGCTGGGCGATGAACCCCCGGCCGTAGTCCCGGCCCTCAAGCTGGTCGCTGATGCCGGTGGCGGGGAAGGCGCGGTCGAAGTTGGCGGTGCCGAACAGCATGTCCCACAGCGGGAACAGGATGGAGAAATTGCACCCCTGATAAGTGCCCTCGTGTCCGGTGCCAATGGCGTGGTGAATCCGGTGAAAACGGGGGCTGACCAGCAGGCGCTCACCCCATGCGCCGAAGCTGAGCCGGATGTTGGCGTGGGAGAGGCTCTCGACCATGCGCGTGGCAATGACGATGAGGATGAATTGCCCCGGCGGGATGCCAATGAGCAAGGCCACCCCGGCGGACCAGAATCCGGCGATCAGATCGTCGAGCAGATGGTTGCGGTCATCCGACCAGAAGGTGAGCTGTTGCTGGCTGTGATGCAGGCTGTGCAAGGCCCACCACCAGTCGAACTTGTGGGAGAGCCGGTGCCGCCAATACTCCGAAAAGTCGATGATGGCCACGTAGGCCACGGTGGATAGCAGCGGGTGGGCGTTGAGCACCGGAAACCAGTCCTCCAGATTCGGCGGAATGACGTCATGCATGCGCAACCAGCTCTGGACTTCGTTCTCCAGCGGCGAGAGCAGGGCAAAGAACAGCAGGGGCAAGAGCCCTAACCGGGCGAGCAGGGTGTAGAGCACATCGGTTCGTACCGCCGAGCGGTCAGTCCAGCGTTCCACCGGGCGCAGGGCTTCGAGGGGGCGCAGCAACAGGTAGAGTACGGCAATTTCCAGACAGCCCCAGAGCAGCCATTCGATGCCTTCGAACGCCAGTTCGGCGTACGACATGAGGCCAAGGCTGAACATGGCCGGCTGAACCAGGGCTTCGAACAACCATTGATGCAGGGCGGCAAAGTGCTCGGTGAACCAGTCCATCGGATCTCTCGGGCGGGCAGGGTTGATCAGGGGGCGGGCCGGGTGTCCGGGAGCAGGGCGAAACAGTAGCCCTTCTCCTTCAGGCCGGCAATGAGCGGGTCCAGCATCGGCGCGAAGGGATCTTTGCGCGACCAGATGCCCAGATGCATCATCAGGATGTCACCGTCGCGAATGTGGCTCAGGGCCCGGGCGAGCAGGGTTTCGTTCGGATAGCGCTCCGAGGGCAGTTCGTCCCCCAGAAAACCGGCGGGCGCCCAGTGGATGTGCCGGTAGCCGCAGCGGCTGGCCCAGCGCAGGGTGTTGGGGGTGGTGTAGCCGCCCGGCGCACGCCACAGCGGGTCGAGCTGGCGCCCGGTGAGGCGAGCAAAGCGCTCGCGCACCCGGTTCAGCTCCGTGCAGAAGCGGGTTTCGTCGTAGCGGATGCGGCGGCCCGTCTCAGGCCCCTGGGACGGAATGCCGAGGCTGACGCTTCCCTCGTCGCCCTTGCGGAAGTACACGTGGTCGAAGGTGTGGCTGCCAAAGGCATGCCCTTCGGCCACCCGGGCGCGCCAGTAGGGCGCCCAGCCGTCATCGAGGCTGGAGTCCCCGTTCACCGTCTTTTCGTTGGCGAGGAAGAAGGTGGCTTTCACCTGATGCTTGTTCAGGATGCGGGCGATGTTCTCCGCCTGAGACATGCTGCCCGTGTCCAGCGTCAGGTACAACGTGCCAGCGCACGGTGCTGCCTGGGCCGCCCCCGCGAGCATCAGCGCCCCCAGCAGGGCGCAGCCCCACCCCAAGCCCGGGCGCATGCCTATTGCCGGGCCCCGTGGGTGTGGAAGTAGACCCCGTGGGGCGAGCGTCCCACCGCAATGCTCTGGGCGACTTTCTTGGTGGTGAGGTCGATCACCCAGACCTTGCGCGAGAATCGGCCGGTGTACCACAACTGGGTGCCGTCCTTGGTGATTTCCATGTCGTCAGGCCCGCCCGGAGCCTGGAGGGTGTCCACCACGGCCAGGGTCTGCTGGTCGATGATGGATATGGTGTTGCCCATGCGGTTGGAGAGGAAGACGTGGCGACCATCGCCCTTGGGCAGGAAGTTGTGGGCACCCAGGCCGGTCTTGATCTTCTTCACCGTTTGCCGGGTCCGCCAGTCAATCACCTCCACGTAATCCTCACCGGTGATGCCGACCAGCAGGTATTTGTCGTCCGGCGTCCGCCAGATGCCCGCCGGTTGCTTGCCGACCGGCACGGTCCAGGCGATTTCCATCTTGGCCAGGTCGATTGCAGTCACCTCGTTGCTCTCCTGGATGGTGACGAAAGCGAACTGGGATTTGGCGTCGAAGATCACATGGCTGGGCACTTTGCCGGTGGGAAAGCGCTTGACCAGCTTGTACCCGTTGGCCTGGTACACATCCACCCGGTCCAGCCGATTGGAGATGGAGAGGAACCACTTGCCGTCCGGGGAGAAGGCGAGCTGATAGGGGTCGGAGATGTTCGGGACCCGGCCGGTGAGTTCGCCGGTGATCGGATCGAGCACGGCCATGTCGTTGGACACCGCGTTGGCGACCAGCAACTGCTTGTCATCGGGGGTGGGCATCAGGTGATGGGGTTCCTTGCCCACGCGCACACGCTTGATTTCCTTGTAGGTCGAGGTGTCGACGAGGCTGACCGTTTCGTCGGCGGAGTTGAGGACGATGGCGATTTCCGCGGAGGCCAGCGGAGCGGCCGCAAGGCATGCGGCGCAGATCAATGCACGTAGGGTCATGACGGGATTCCTGCACGAAACTGGGCGACATTCTAGCGGGCAAGCGTGGCACCAAAGCTTGATCAGGTTCGTGTGAGGGCAGAAACACTTGTGGAACGTTGTGTCCGAACAACGTCCCGAAGGCGTAGAACGGCTTAACCACGGGGTTTTGCCGCGCATGCCGGCAAGTGGGCCTGCTGCGATCTTTAACAATCCTTCCATCTGGACCGCCTAGGATGTGCGTTCCCTCACCGTCCCTGGAGACAACTGATGATTGCCACACCGGAACAACTTGCCGCCGCCGCCAAAGCCAACGTGGATGTGCTGCTGAATCTGGCCAATACCGCCCTCGCGAGCGTTGAGCAACTGACGGCGCTCAACCTGAACTCTGCCCGTAATTCCCTGGATTCCACGGCGAGCAACGCGAAAGCGGTGATGGAGGCCAAGCAGGTATCTGATCTGGCGCAGCTGCAGGCATCCCTGGCCGAGCCCCGGGTGGAGCAGGCTGTAGCCTACTCCCGCAGCCTGTACGAGATCGCCACCCAGGCGCAGGAACAACTGGCCAAAGTCGCCGAATCCCAGTTGGCGGAAGTGAAACAGGGTTTGGACGCGGCGCTGGCCAAAGTGGCGGAGTCTGGCCCGGTGGGCTCTGACGTGGCGGTGGGCGTGGTCAAAAGCGCCCTGGCGTCCGCCAACCATGCCTACGATGCCATGAACGCGGCCATGCGGCAGATGGCGGAACTGGCCAAAGCCAATCTGGGCGCCGCACCCCAGGCGGACACCCCCGCAGCGGAGGCTCCGGCGGTGGAAACCCCCGCGCCGGAACAGCAAGCCGGCGCCTAAGGCGCGCAAGCAACAAAAAAAGCCCGCTCCGGTTCCTGGAGCGGGCTTTTCATCAGGACACGCGGCTGATCAGGCGGCAGGCAGGCGTTGCAACTGCTCGCGCAGCTTGTTCAGCGTGGCACTGAAGCTCGCCAGCCTTTCCTTTTCCTGCTCCACCACCTTGGCCGGCGCGCGCTCCACGAAGCTGGCGTTGCCCAGCTTGGCCTCGGCTTTGGCGACCTCGCCTTCGAGGCGGGTGATTTCCTTGGTCAAGCGCTCCCGCTCCGCGGCCACGTCGATCTCGATCTGCAGCATGAGGCGGAATTCTTCCACCACCTGCACCGGCGCCGGGCTGGGGGGCAACTCGGCGCCCGCCGCGCTGACTTCGGTGAGCTTGGCCAGGGCCGCCAGATAGGGGGCGTAGGCGGTGATGGCGGCGCTGTCGCCGGCGGCCACCAGCGGCACCTTCTGCGCGGGGGAAATGTTCATCTCGCCCCGCAGGCTGCGGCAGGCGTTGACCATCTCCTTCAGCGTGGCGACCCAGGCTTCCGCCCGGGTGTCGATGCGGGCCGGCTCGCTCCGGGGGTAGGCCTGAAGCATGACGGATGCGCTGCCGTCGCCGCTGGCGCGGCCTGCCACCGGGGCCACCTTCTGCCACAGTTCCTCGGTGATGAAGGGCACCAGGGGATGGGCCAGGCGCAGCACCGTTTCCAGCACCCGCACCAGGGTGCGGCGGGTGGCCCGCTGCTGGGCCTCCGAGCCGCGCTGGATCTGCACCTTGGCCAGTTCCAGATACCAGTCGCAGTACTCGTCCCAGATGAATTCGTAGATCTCCCGTGCCAGCAGGTCGAAGCGGTAGTCCTCGAAGTGCTGGGCGACAGCCGCCTCGGTGCGCTGCAAGCGGCTGACGATCCAGCGATCCGCCTGGGAGAAATCCAGATAGCTGCCGGTGCAGGCGTCAGAGCCGTGGGGGGCGAGGCCGCAGTCCTTGCCCTCGGTGTTCATCAGCACGAAGCGGGTGGCGTTCCACAGCTTGTTGCAGAAGTTGCGGTAGCCCTCGCAGCGATGCATGTCGAACTTGATGTCCCGCCCCGGGCTGGCCAGGCTGGCGAAGGTGAAGCGCAGGGCGTCGGTGCCGAAGGCGGGGATGCCCTCGGGGAACTCCTTGCGCGTCTTCTTCTCGATGCTGGCAGCCTGCTTAGGATTCATCAGGCCGGTGGTGCGCTTGGCGACCAGCGCGTCGATGCCGATGCCGTCGATGAGATCGATGGGGTCCAGCACGTTGCCCTTGGACTTGCTCATCTTCTGGCCTTCCGCGTCGCGGATCAGGCCGTGCACGTAGACGTGCTTGAAGGGGATCTTGCCGGTGATGTGCCGGGTCATCATCACCATCCGGGCGACCCAGAAGAAGATGATGTCAAAGCCCGTGACCAGCACCGAGGAGGGCAGGTACAGGTCCAGCGCGGGGTTGGACTTGGCGGGCCACTCGGGCGTCCAGTCCAGGGTGGAGAAGGGCCACAGGGCGGAGGAATACCACGTATCCAGCACGTCCGGGTCTCGGGTCAGCGGGCCGGGGTAGCCGGCCTTGTCCGCCAGGGCGCGGGCTTCCGCTTCATCGTGGGCGACGAAGCACTCCCCGTCGATGCCGTACCAGGCGGGGATCTGGTGGCCCCACCAGAGTTGGCGGGAGATGCACCAGTCCTGGATGTTGTTGAGCCACTGGTTGTAGGTGTTGATCCAGTTTTCCGGATAGAACTTGATCTCTCCGGAGGCGACGCACTCCAGGGCTTTGGCGGTGATGGACTTGCCGTCGGCCCCAGGCTTGGACATGGCCACGAACCACTGGTCGGTGAGCATGGGTTCGATGACCACGCCGGTGCGGTCGCCGCGGGGCACCTTGAGCTTGTGCTTGTCGGTCTTGACCAGCAGGCCCAGGGCCTCCAGGTCGGCGACCACGGCGGTCCGGGCGTCGAAGCGATCCAGGCCCCGGTACTTTTCCGGCGCGTGGTCATTGACCTTGGCGTCCAGGGTCAGGATCGAGATCATGGCCAGGCCGTGGCGCTGGCCCACCGCGTAGTCGTTGAAATCGTGGGCGGGGGTGACCTTGACGCAGCCGGTGCCGAATTCCCGGTCCACGTACTCATCGGCGATGATGGGGATCTCCCGGTCGGTCAGCGGCAGCTTGACGGTCTTGCCGATCAGGTTTTTGTAACGCTCGTCTTCCGGATGGACCATCACCGCGGTGTCGCCCAGCATGGTTTCCGGCCGGGTGGTGGCCACCACCAGACTGCTGCTGCCGTCCGCCAGCGGATAGCGGATGTGCCAGAGGAAGCCGTCTTCCTCCTCGCTCACCACTTCCAGGTCGGAGACCGCGGTGTGCAGCTTCGGGTCCCAGTTGACCAGGCGCTTGCCCCGGTAGATCAGGCCTTCGTTATAGAGGCGGACGAAGGTTTCGGTGACGATCTTCGACAGGCCCGCGTCCATGGTGAAGCGCTCGCGGCTCCAGTCCGGGCTGGTCCCCAAACGGCGCATCTGGCGGGTGATGGTGCCGCCGGAGTACTCCTTCCACTCCCACACCTTCTCCAGGAACTTTTCCCGGCCCAGGTCGTGGCGGGAGACGCCCTGGGCGTCCAGTTGCCGCTCGACGACGATCTGGGTGGCGATGCCCGCATGGTCCGTGCCCGGTTGCCACAGGGTATTGGCGCCGCGCATGCGGTGGTAGCGGGTCAGCGCGTCCATGATGGTCTGGTTGAAGCCATGCCCCATATGCAGGGTGCCCGTCACATTGGGCGGCGGCAGGAGGATGCAGAAAGCGTCGGACTTGTTCGAGTCCAGACCGGCGGCGAAATGGCCTGCCGCTTCCCAAGTCGGGTACCACCGGGCTTCGATGTCGGCCGGTTCAAAGCTCTTGGCGAGTTCCATGGAGCAAAAATCGCAGAAAAAACAATCAGTATACAGGATGGGGGCCGGTGCCCCGCGCACCCGGAAAGGGGGCGGGTCAGGCGAAAGGGGCGTCCGGGGCGGTGGGCGAAGCGGTGTCCACCGCGGCGTCGTCCTCACTTATCGCGGTCGGCGGCCGGAAGCAGCGGAGGAGGGCGGACTGGAGCAGGGGCGCCGCCTGATGCAGGATGCGGTCCCGGGCGAGATCCAGCTCCTGCTGCACCAGTTCCGGCAAGGCTTCGTCGAGCCAGGACTGAACGGTGGCCTGGGCGGCAGCCTCGACTTCGGATCTGGCCTCGGCCAGCCGGGCGGGGAGCGCCTCGGCCAGCGCCCGTTCCAGTTGGTCCGGCAGTGCCGCTGCGATGCCTGCCTCCACCCTGCCGGGAAGGAGCTCGGCGAAGCGATCTTCCACCTGCTGCGGCAGGATTTCATCCACGCAGTACTGCACATGGGCGGGGAGTTCTTCCCGCAGGCGCGCTTCAACCCGCCGGGGGAGTTCTTCCGCCACCCGTGCTTCCACGGCTTCAGGCAAGGCGGCAGCCAGCCGCTCCGCCAGCAGTTGTTCCACTTCCTCAAGCGGCGGTGCCTCGGGAACTGCGGGGGTGTCGAGCGGTGTCTCGGGTTCCGGCGTTTGGGCGAGCGGAAGCGGTTCCGGGGCGGCCGGGGGCGGTTCGGTTGGCGCCAGAGCGCCCTGATCCGCAAGAAAAGGCTCGGAACGGACTTCAGTGCTGCTCAGTGCGTCAATGGACACTTCGCCCGAAAACTCCGGCTCGTCATCCAGGACGATGTCGGTCAGTACCGGCAGGTCGTCAGCGGCGGGGTCGTCTTCCCGGGTACTGGCAACGAAAGTGCGGCGGCGACGCATGAGGGCGTCGGCTTTGTCGATGAGGGGGTTTTCGCCATTCATGGGCGCGATCCTGCCCGGGCTAGATAGTCTTGGGCGGTCAGGGGGTAGCCCCGATCCTTGTAGTGCTTCCAGCGCTGGCGCGCCGGGATACGGTCAGCGTCGTCCAGGCCCACGATCTCCACCAGCGCCCGGAAGCGGGCGAAGCCCGCAGGGACTTCGGAGGAGAGGCTGACAAGCACGTCGTCGTGCCCGGGTACCTCGAGATGGGGGCCGATCAGCACGGGCGTTTCGGCAGCGAGAGGAGAGTCATGGGCGCAATGGGGCACGAACGCAAGCTGGTTGAAGCTCCACAACATCTGATCCAGGCGGGCCGCCTGGGACCGTTCGGTGGCGAGCACCAGCACGCGGCGCCCGCCCGCGTAGTACTGCGCGACAAGCTCACAGGCTGCCGTCAGCTTGTCACGCACGTTGTGGAAGAATTGAATCTCGGTCAAACCGTCAGGCCTGCTCGCAGCGCCCCATGATGAAATGGGTCAGCAAGGGAACGGGCCGGCCCGTTGAGCCTTTCTTGTCCCCCGAGGAGTTCCAGGCCGGACCGGCGATGTCCAGGTGTGCCCACTTGTATTTCTTGGTGAAGCGGGACAGGAAGCAGGCTGCCGTGATGGCACCGGCTTCCCGTCCGCCGATGTTGGCCATGTCGGCAAAGTTGCTCTTGAGCTGGTCCTGATAGTCGTCCCATAAAGGCAACTGCCAGCAGCGGTCGCCGGATTCCTGCCCACGGGCCAGCAACTCCTGGGCCAGGGCGTCGTCGTTGGCCAGCAGGCCGGTCGGATGAGAGCCCAGGGCCACCACACAGGCGCCGGTCAGCGTGGCGATATCCACCACGCAATCGGGGTCGAAGCGTTCGGCGTAGGTGAGGGCATCGCACAGGATCAGACGACCTTCCGCGTCCGTGTTGAGCACTTCGATGGTCTGTCCGGACATCGAGGTGAGCACGTCGCCGGGCTTGTTGGCGCCGCCGCCTGGCATGTTTTCGGTGGCCGGGATCAAGCCAACCAGTCGCACCGGCAGCTTCATCCTGGCCACGGCCTCGAAGGTGCCCAGCACGCTGGCGGCACCGCACATGTCGAACTTCATTTCGTCCATGTCGGCGCCAGGTTTGAGGGAAATGCCACCGGAATCAAAAGTGATGCCTTTACCCACGAGCACGATGGGTTTGCCGCTAGCTGCCGGCGACTGATAGTCCATCACGATGAACTTGCAGGGTTCGTGGGAGCCTTTGGCAACGGCCACGAAGGCGCCCATGCCCAGTTGTTCCACATCGGCGCGTTCGAGCACCTCAACCTTGATATCGAGGGCGACACCCAGTTTCCGGGCCTGCTCCGCGAGGTAGGTGGGCGTACACAGGTTACCCGGCAGGTTGCCCAGTTCCTTGGCGAGGGCGACGCCTTCGGCAACGGCTTGTCCTTCCTGGCAGCCAGCTTGCGCCGCAGCCGCATCGTTGGTGGTCACCAGAAGGCTGATGGATGCAAGGCTCCCGGGTTTTTCGTCCTTGGAGGAGAGTGTGTGGTCGTAGCGGTAGCACACGTCACCGCTGGTCATTACCGCCTGACGGGCGGCCCAGCGGACGTCCCGGTCCTTCGGGAGGGCGCCGTCCAGAGCCAGCAGGGCGTCTTTGGCCCCTGTGCCCTTGATGCTCCGCACCGCGCTGGCAATGGCGCTACGGAAGGGCTTGTCAGCGAAATCCTCGCGTTTGCCCAGGCTCACCATCAACACCCGTTCGCACAGGGTGCCGGGCACCTTCTGCAGCAGCAGGGTATCCCCGGCCTTGTCATCCAGGTCGCCCCGTTTCACGACTTCGGCTAGCAGGCCCCCGGACAGGGAATCCACCAAAGCGGCGGTCGGGGTAAACTCGCTGCCGGCGAACACGCCGACTACCAAACAGCTGCCGGCGTACTGCTCCGGCGCCAGGGACTTTATGCTAAATTCCACTGCTTCTCCCAGGATTCACGCGGGTGCTGCGCATCCGGTGGATTATCGCCATTCTCCCCGGGGCCGTCAAAAACGATGATCTACCAGCGCGCGGTTGCGCGGGAGTTCTCCACCACCGCAGCCGGGGTGTTTGTTGCGCTGTTCGCAATTCTGATCACCACCCAGCTCATCCGGCTGCTCAATCAGGCGGCGGGGGGCAAGCTTGCGCCGGAGGCCGTGGCGGCCCTGCTCGGGTTCGGGGCGCTCAATTACTTGCCGGTGGTGTTGTCGCTCACCCTGTTCCTCTCGGTGCTCACTTCGCTGACCCGGATGTACCGGGATTCGGAGATGGTGGTGTGGTTTTCTTCCGGCCTTTCGCTGTTGGCCTGGGTACGGCCGGTGACGCGTTTTGCAATGCCGCTGGTGCTGGCGATCGCGGTGCTCTCGGTGTTCCTCTCCCCGTGGGCGCTCTCGCGCAGCGCTGAGTACCGTAACCGCATGAATGATCGGGAGGAGGTGACCAATCTCGCTCCCGGTGTGTTTCGCGAATCCAAGGGGGCGGACCGGGTCTTCTTCGTCGAGTCGATGGCCGAAGACGGTGCCCACGTGCGCAACATCTTCGTCAGTTCCCGCCAGCATGGGCGTCTGGGGGTGATGGTGGCCGAGGAGGGCTATACCGAAACGCGTGCGAACGGAGACCGTTTCCTGGTTTTGCTCAATGGCCGGCGCTATGAGGGCAACCCGGGGACGCCGGAATATGGCGTGATGCAGTTTGATCGGTATGCGGTGCGGGTGGAGTTGAAAAGCCAGCCGATTCAGGACGGCAGCCCGAAGTTGCTGCCGGTGTGGGAGCTGGCGGCCAATCCGACGCCCGCCAATCTGGGCGAGATCATCTGGCGGCTGGGTCTGCCTTTGTCTGCGCTGACGCTGGCGTTGCTGGCCGTGCCGCTGTCCTTTGTCGGGCCGCGAGCAGGCCGCACTTCCAATCTGGTGGTCGCAATCCTGGTCTACATGATTTACAGCAACTTCATCAGTGTCAGCCAGGCTTGGGTTCAGCAAGGCAAGCTTGCCTTTGAACTGGGGCTTGTCGGGGTGCATCTGGCGATGCTTCTGGCGGCTGGATTGCTTTACTACCGTCGAATGTCCCTCACCTGGCTGCCAACACGAAAATGAAACTGCTGAGGGTCTTCGAGGGCTATCTTGCGCGGGAAATCTACGCCGCCGTGGCGGTGGTGCTGCTTGCGTTCCTGCTGCTTTTTGCTTTTTTTGATCTGGTGCATGAGTTGCAGGACCTCGGCAAGGGCGGGTATCAGTTGGCCCATGCGGTGGGTTATGTGCTGCTCACCCTCCCGGGGCGGCTCTATGAACTCCTGCCCATCGGGGTTCTGATCGGCACCTTGTACGCGTTGACCGGCTTGGCGCGCCACTCGGAAATCACGGTCTTGAGGGCCTCCGGCCTCGCTACCCGGGGTTTTCTGGTCGCGCTGATCAAGATCGGCCTCCCCTTTGTGATGCTGACATTGCTGCTGGGGGAGGTGGTGGCGCCACCGGCCGAGCGGGCGGCCCAGGAAATGCGCCTGCGGAGCACCAGTTCAGTGGTCGCCCAGGATTTCCGGAGTGGAGCCTGGATCAAGGATGATCACAGCTTCATCAATGTCGAGTTGGTGCTTCCGGATGGCGGTTTGCGGGGGGTCAAAATTTATGCTTTCGCCGCGGATTGGGCTTTGCAGTCGATCAGTCTGGCCGAGAAAGGCGAGTATCTGCCCTCAGGTGAGTGGCGGTTGAGCAATGTGCTGACTACGCGTCTGGACAGCGCCCAGGCCAGTGTGGAGCGGCAAGCCGACTGGATCTGGCGCTCAGCGCTGACGCCGGAAATACTCAGCGTGCTGCTGGTGGTCCCGGAGCGCATGTCCTTGCCGCAACTGGTGCGCTATATCGGGCACCTGGAGGACAATCACCAGCGCACGCAGCGTTATGAGATCGCGGTCTGGAAGAAACTGGTCTATCCCCTGGCGTCGCTGGTCATGATGGCTTTGGCGCTTCCCTTCGCCTACCTGCAGCACCGGATGGGTGGGGTGAGCGTGAAGCTATTTCTGGGCATCATGCTCGGCATCACCTTTCACATGCTTAACGGATTGCTGTCAAGCTTGGGGATCATCAATGACTGGCCGCCGTTGATGTCGGCCCTGGCTCCGGCAATGCTGTTCCTCCTGCTGACGGCCGGTATGCTGTGGTCGGTGGACAGGCGTTAGCCGGGCGTTTGTTCGAACTGTATCCGGGTGCCGGCGATCCGGTCGTGCAGAAACTGGCGGTCTTTGTCCACCAGCGCCCACAGGATGCCCACCCCTCCCAGCAGCAGGCTTGGCCAGGCCAGTGAGTAACGCAACAGGCACTGGCCGTAACCGGCGGTGTGGCCTGTGGAGCCGTCTACCAGGCGGATGCGCCAGGTCTTCATGGCGAGGGTCTGTCCATCCCGCTGCCAGAACCAGACGAAATATCCCATCAGTAGAAGGAACAGATGGCCGGCCAGCAATGCCGGGCTGGCCACGTGGTGGAAGAACATTCCCGCCAGCAAGTGGGGGAACAGGAATAGCATTGCCGTGACGCCGACCAGCAGCAGGGTTTCGTAGAGCATGCTTGCCAGCCTGCGGCGGAGCGTGGCCGGCTTGACATGCTCCCCGCTGGGGGGGGCGTGGCACCGGGAGGAAACGTCTGTCACGGCACTGGTCGGGCTGGAGCGCCGGGTTGTTCGGCCTTGGCAGAGGCCGCGGGGCGGGGCGCCGGGCGCAGACCAAGCGGCGAAACCGCCGATGCCTTGGGAGTAGGCCGGCTTTCCGAGAGGCGTTTCTTCTCCTCCGGCGAGAGGTTTTCGTACTCGTTCCACTTCTGGATCAGTGCCTCCCGCTGATCGGGCGGCAACTGGCGCAGCGATTTGTACTGATCCCTGGCGTTGCGACGCTGGGACGGGCTCAACTGCGCCCACTCGCGCATGCGGGAGTGAATGCGCGCCTGTTCATCCGGGGTCAGGCTGTAGAACCGATCCGCGACTCCCACCCACTTGCGCCGGCGCACGCCGTCGAGCTGGTCCCAGTCTTCTGCGAGAGGGGCGAGAACTTCCTTCTGTTTGACCGATAGCTGATGCCAGCGAGGAGCTTCCGTTTCCGGGAGCCCGGCGCCGGCAGTGCCGGCAGCCAGGGTTCCTGCGAGAATCAGGGCTCCGATGAGTGGGCGAGCCATGTATTGAAACCAGGGTCCAGGTAAGCGTTGATGGGGAGATCGTCGCTCAGCAACGAACTGTCGGTTTCGGCCAGATCGTCCGCTTCCAGTTCGGACGTCACGTAATGAGTGAGGGCCACGCCCAGCATCAACGCAACAACCCCGGCAAGATTGCGCAACACGGAGCCGCTGAAACCGGAGCTGACGCTGCCGGCAAACCCGGCGAGGCTGAGTCCGCTTACCCGCACCCGCTGCTTGTTCAGAGCGGCGCGGCGGGCCCCGTGCAGCCGATCCTGAGTGGAAAGGGGGATATGGGCTGCGGAAAGATTAAGTTGATGTCTGACCTTGCGTGCAAATTCGAGTTCGTTCATAGCGTGATCCCCTTGGCCTTCAGCGCCGTGGCAAGCGCGTGAGTAGCCCGCGAGCAATGGGTCTTGACGCTGCCTTCAGAGCAGCCCATGGCGGCTGCAGTTTCGGCAATATCCATTTCTTCCCAGTAACGCATGAGGAAGGCTTCCCGTTGACGTGGCGGAAGGCGCGAGATTTCTTTTTCGATGGCGGCCATGATCTGCGACTGGCGGAGGTCATCCTCCGGCGATGCCGCCATGTTCGAGCCGTCGCTTGACGCCAGTGTGTCCAACGGATCCGAGTCATCGTCGTCATCGTTGCCGCCCGTAAACGAGGAGAGCAGGGTCGTCCAGAACGATCTGACCTTCTGGCGGCGGAAAAAATCCCGGATCGCGTTCTGCAGGATTCGCTGGAACAGCATCGGAAATTCGTTCGCCGGGCGGTCGCCATACTTTTCCGATAGCCGCAGCATCGAATCCTGGACCACGTCCAAAGCTGCGTCTTCGTCCCGCAGGGTAAATAGTGCCTGTTTGTATGCCCGCTTCTCGACACTTGCGAGAAAGTCGGACAGTTCGACTCGGGAAGCCAGGGTTATGTCCTTGTTGATGCTGCCGGAAATGCGGGAGTGCCCCGAAAGCGGGAGCCTTGACCAATTTTGGGCGCGTCGGTATGGTTATGCGCTTTTCCGAAACAATCTGGTGGTGGTGCGGCGATGGTGTTGACTGGCGCGGAAATTGTAATCAGGTGCCTGCAGGAAGAAAAGGTCGAATATGTTTTCGGCTATCCCGGCGGGTCCGTGCTGTTCCTGTACGACGAGATGTTCAAGCAGGAACAGGTCCGCCACGTGTTGGTTCGCCACGAGCAGGCGGCCGTGCACGCTGCCGACGCCTATGCGCGCTCGACCGACAAGGTGGGCGTGGCGATGGTGACTTCAGGGCCGGGCGTCACGAATGCGGTGACTGGCATCGCCACTGCCTATATGGATTCCATTCCCGTGGTCATCCTCACGGGGCAAGTGCCCACGGCCTATATCGGCCAGGATGCCTTCCAGGAGGTGGATACGGTGGGGATCACCAGGCCTTGCGTCAAGCACAACTTCCTGGTGAAGGATGTGCGGGATCTGGCCGTCACCATCAAGAAGGCGTTCCATCTGGCCAAAACCGGCCGCCCCGGGCCCGTTCTGGTGGACATCCCCAAGGACGTGTCGGCCACCCAGTGTGAGTTCGATTACACCGTTCCGGTGACCATGCGCTCTTACAACCCCGTAGTGCGTGGGCATCAGGGGCAGATCAAGAAGGCGGTGCAGTTGCTGTTGGAAGCCAAGCGCCCGATGATCTATACGGGTGGCGGAGTCATCCTCTCCGACGCGTCGGAAAAGTTGACCCGGCTCACCCGCATGACGGGTTTCCCCATTACCAACACGCTCATGGGGCTGGGGGGCTACCCTGCAACCGATCGCCAGAATCTGGGCATGCTGGGCATGCACGGCACTTACGAAGCCAACATGGCGATGCAGTATTGCGATGTGCTGCTCGCTGTCGGTGCTCGTTTCGACGACCGGGTGATCGGCAGCCCCGAGCATTTCGGGCAGGTGCCGCGCAAGATCATCCACGTGGACATCGATCCCTCCTCCATCTCCAAGCGGGTCAAGGTGGACGTACCCATCGTCGGCAATGTGCCCGATGTGCTGGACGACCTGCTGCGCCTGCTGGAAGCGGCCAAGACCACGCCCGACCAGGCTGCGCTGGCTGACTGGTGGAAGCAGATCGAGGAATGGCGGGGGCGTAACTGCCTGGCGTTCGAGCAGGGCGACGACATCATCAAGCCCCAGTTCGTCGTGCAGAAGCTGTGGGAAGTGACGGGGGGCGATGCCTTCATCACTTCCGACGTCGGGCAGCACCAGATGTGGGCCGCCCAGTTCTACAAGTTCGACAAGCCGCGCCGCTGGATCAATTCCGGTGGTTTGGGGACCATGGGTGTGGGGCTCCCTTACGCCATGGGCGTCAAGCTTGCGCATCCCGATGCCCCGGTGGCCGTGGTGACGGGTGAAGCTTCGATCCAGATGTGCATTCAGGAGCTTTCCACCTGCAAGCAGTACCGTCTGCCGGTCAAGATCTGCAATCTGAACAACCGCTTCCTGGGCATGGTGCGCCAGTGGCAGGAACTGTTCCACGGGAACCGTTATTCCGAGTCCTACATGGACACGCTGCCGGACTTTGCCAAGCTGGCCGAGGCATACGGGCATGTGGGCATCCGGGTGGACAAGCCGGCGGATGTGGAGGGCGCCCTGCGGGAGGCCTTTAGCCGCACCAAGGATCTTGTTTTCCTGGATTTCCAGGTGGACCCCACCGCCAATGTGTATCCCATGGTCCAGGGGGGCAAAGGTTTGACGGAGATGATCCTGTCGGCGGAAGACCTGTAAGGTTTCCGGTTACTTCCTTCCCTGATCGGGGCGTTCCGGCTGGATGCCGGAGCGTCGGGTGTCCCGGGCTTACCGGCTCGGGGCGCGGCGGGCACCGGCTTCCGGCAGCCCGGTCGGTGAGGGGTGGGTTCAGCGCTCAACTTTTCCCATAATTCCCATAAGGTTCTCGCAATGAGACACATCATTTCCCTGCTGATCGAGAATGAAGCCGGCGCGTTGTCCCGCGTGTCCGGGCTGTTTTCCGCCCGCGGCTACAACATCGAATCACTGACTGTCGCGCCCACCGAGGACGCATCGCTATCGCGGATGACCATTGTTACCATTGGTTCCGACGATGTGATCGAGCAGATCACCAAGCAGCTCAACAAGCTGGTGGAGATCGTCAAGGTGGTGGATCTCTCCGAAGCGGCCCACATCGAGCGGGAACTGATGCTGGTCAAGGTGCGGGCCACCGGCAAGGACCGGGAAGAGATGAAGCGTATGGCCGATGTCTTCCGTGGCCGCATCATCGACGTGACCGAATCCACCTACGTGATCGAGCTGACGGGCAATACGTCCAAGCTGGACGCGTTCCTGGAAGCCATTGACGGTTCCCTGATCCTCGAGACTGTCCGCACCGGTGTCTGCGGCATCGGTCGCGGCGATCGCATTCTTCGGGTCTGACGCCGCCACCTGGCGGGTCTAGCCCAACCATTCATCCTGAGGGGTTTGCAATGAAGGTTTATTACGACAAAGACGCGGATCTGTCCCTGATCAAGGGCAAGCAGGTCACCATCGTTGGCTATGGCTCCCAGGGCCACGCCCATGCCCAGAACCTGCGCGATTCCGGCGTCAATGTGACGGTCGGTCTGCGCAAGGGCGGCGCTTCCTGGGCCAAGGCGGAAGGCGCTGGCCTGAAGGTGGCCGAGATCGCCGAGGCGGTGAAAAACGCCGATGTGGTCATGATTTTGCTGCCGGACGAGAACATCCCGGCTGTCTACAACGGGGAAGTCGCCCCGAACATGAAGCAGGGTGCGGCGCTGGCCTTCGCCCATGGTTTCAACGTGCATTACAACCAGGTGGTGCCCCGCGCTGACCTGGACGTCATCATGGTCGCCCCCAAAGGACCCGGCCATACCGTTCGCTCCGAGTACCTCAAGGGCGGCGGCGTGCCCTCCCTGATCGCGGTGTATCAGGACAAATCCGGCAAGGCCCGTGATATCGCCCTCTCCTACGCTGCTGCCAACGGTGGCACCAAGGGTGGCGTGATCGAGACCAATTTCCGCGAAGAAACCGAAACCGACCTGTTCGGCGAACAGGCAGTTCTCTGCGGCGGCGCAGTCGAGCTGGTCAAGATGGGCTTCGAGACCCTGACCGAAGCCGGCTACGCTCCGGAAATGGCCTACTTCGAGTGTCTGCACGAACTCAAGCTGATCGTGGACCTGATGTACGAAGGCGGTATCGCCAACATGAACTACTCCATCTCCAACAATGCGGAGTTCGGCGAGTACGTGACCGGTACAGAAGTGATCAACGAGCAGTCCCGGGCCGCCATGCGCAATGCGCTCAAGCGCATCCAGAATGGCGACTACGCCAAGATGTTCATCCTGGAAGGACGCACCAATTACCCCGCCATGACTGCCCGTCGTCGTCTGAATGCCGAGCATCCCATCGAGACCGTGGGTGCCAAGTTGCGCGACATGATGCCGTGGATCAAGGCCAACAAGCTGGTGGACCAGTCCAAGAACTGATCGCCTCATCCTTGCGGGCGCACCCGGCGGGTGCGCCCGCAGCCGCTTTTTCCCCCGGGCGGGGCGCCCGCCCCCCAAGAGCCCATGTCCCATTATCCGCATCCGATTATTGCCCGCGAGGGCTGGCCGTTCCTGGCCGGTGCCGTCATTGCCGCTGTGGCCGTGCAGGTCTCTGCGGGATTTGGGTGGTCGTTGCCCTTGTGGCTGATCGCCCTCTTCGTGCTCCAGTTCTTCCGGGACCCTGCCCGGGAGATCCCTGCGGGCGCCAAGAACGTCCTGTCGCCCGCCGATGGCCGCATCGTCGTGGTGGAAAAAACCCAGGATCCCTACCTGAAGCGTGAAGCGCTGAAAATCAGCGTCTTCATGAACGTGTTCAATGTCCATTCCAACCGCAGTCCGGTGGATGGGGTGGTCAAGCAGCGCTGGTACAACCCGGGTGCCTTCGTGAATGCCGCCCTGGACAAGGCCTCCACCGAGAACGAGCGCAATGCCCTGTGGATCACCACCACGGATGGGCAGGAGGTCACCTGTGTGCAAGTCGCCGGCCTGATTGCGCGGCGCATCCTGTGTTACGTGGAAGCGGGCACGCCGCTCAGCCGCGGGCAGCGTTACGGCTTCATCCGTTTCGGTTCGCGGGTGGATGTGTATCTGCCCACCGATGCCCGGCCCAAGGTCGCCATTGGCGACAAGGTGTCCGCCACCACCACGGTGCTCGCAGAACTGGCCTGAGCGCGCTCAGAACACCAGGCTGCGCCACCCTGGCTCCACGCTGCGGACGGTGAAGGCGGTGATGCCGGCCGCCCGCACTTCATCCAGCAGTTCCGCGCCGGGCGGCAGATACGCCTGACGCGCCATGGCGCAGGCGAATATCCGGACGCCCGCCGCCAGGGTCTCGTTCAGGTGGTCCAGCAGGGATTTTTCCGCTGTGGCGGTGGGGTAAAGGCTTGCGGCGAGACTGGGCTGCAACAGCGCCACCGCCGGTCCGGCGAAATGCAGTTCCACCTCCATGTCCAGCGCCCGGGCGGTCTGCGCCAGCATGAGCGGCGTCACGCAGCGGGCGGGGTCCTGGTCGCTGGCGCTCCATACCAGGATGGCGAGGCCCGGTTCGAGGGGCTCAGTCATCGAATCGTGCTCCTGGTTCCAGCTGCAGCACGTGCTCCCGGTAGGCGGCGGCGCTCACCAGGCGCCCGCTGTTGGCAGCCCAGTCCGTCGGCCGGCCCAGTACCATCCAGCCGGTGCCATAAGGGTCCAGCCCGACCCGTTCTCCTTGCTCTTCGGCCATTTCGTTTGCTTCGACCAACTCGAAGCTGACCGGCGCGCGTACCGCCAGCACGGTCTTGGCACATTCCACCGTGCCCAGGCCGCGCCCGACCTCGACCCGCGCGCCCCTGGGCTTGGCGGTGAAGGCGACGATCTTGCCTGCCAGGTGGGCGCCAAACGCAGTGGTGCCGATGCGGATCAGCCCACCTTCCAGCTTGACCCACATGTCCAGGCTGGCGTCGTACAGGCGGTCATGGGGGACCCGGCCGCAAAAAGGGGGTTCACTCATGGGGCGCTAACGCTTGGATGGGTTGCACGACGCGGGACAGCCCGGGTGACACAAGTGGCGGAAGAGAGTGGGAGTCGAACCCACCAGGGACCGTCTGACGGCCCCTCCCGGTTTTGAAGACCGGGCGCCCCACCGGGGAACGATCTCTTCCGTTCATAGAAAACTCATGGTGCGGCTCGACTCGCCGCGCAGCACGTGGCTGTCACGGACGCGGCGAGTGTAGCCGATGCGGTCGAAGAACTCGAGGATGTGAATGGCCACTTTGCGACCGCCGCCAATGTGGTCGCGCAGTGCCGCGGCACGGGCTTCCCCCTCCTGCTCGCACAGCGTCGCAACCATTTCGGCCAACTGGCTGACGGCTGGCGCGGTGAAGTAGTGGTCGTGGGCCACGGGGTAAGCCCAACCCAGCCGGGCTACCCTTTTCAGCAACAGCCGCACCCGGACTTCATCCTCGCCTGTGGCGCGGGCGATGTCCCTCACCCGGGGCGGACCGTAGGGGTTTTCTTCCAGCCGGGGGCGCAGGGCCGCCCAGGCAGCGGTATCCGCGGCGCTGAGCGTGGCGGTGTGACCGGGCAGGTGTATCCAGTTGCCGCTACGCAGCGCGTGTCCAGTGGCCAGCAGCCCGTCCAGCAGGGCGAGAAACCCGGCGCGGGAGAGGGACGGCCGGGTCATGCGGCGCAGGCGTTCGGGCTCGACGCCGAGCATGTCCGGGGCTCGCTCATGCTCCGCCGCCAGTGCCTCCAGCAGCCGATCGTTCAATGCGCGCCAGACATCCCGGGCGAACCCCAGCCGTCTTTCGCCCTCGGGCACAATCTGCAGGGTGTGCTGCGCCCAGAGTGCCGTCGCGTCCTCGGCAGGCAGGTTCCAGGCCCGGGCGAAGGCGTCCAGATCCACGCCGTCGCCGCTGTGGGCGAGGGCGGCCGCGAGGGCGGACTGGGGGTTTCCGCTTGCCCCGGCACGCAAGACATCCAGGCGCGCCGGACTGCGCCGATGCCGCTGAGGGGGCGCGATGTCCAGTACCCGCCCCCCGGCCAGGGTGTGCCGGGCACTTTGGTCGCGCAGGACGAAGCGGTCGGCGATCAGGGCGCCGATGGGGCGATCCAGGACCAGTTCCACCAGGCGTGCCTCACCCGGCTCGATCAGTTCGCCTTCGAGCACTTGCACCCGGGCCAGCACGTCTTCCGCGCCCAGATGCAGGTGGACCGGGGTCCAATGGCGCAGGGGTTTGCCGCCGGGGGGGACCTGCAGTTGGGCGCAGAGGCGGGTGACCGGATGGTGCAGGGCCGGGTGGGTGAGCCAGTGGCCGCGCTGGATCTGGTTCCGCTCGAAGTCTCCGGTCAGCGCGAGGGCGATGCGCTGGCCGTATCCGCCAGCGGGCGCGGGCTGGTCTTGTACCCGCAGGCTGCGTACCCGTACCGGGATGCCGGGCGGTGTCAGCACCAGGGTTTCGCCCGCCCGCACATGGCCGGCAAACGCTGTGCCGGTCACCACGGTGCCGGCGCCACTGAGGCTGAAACAACGGTCAATGGCCAGCCGGAAGCCTCCTCGGGCGGCCCGGCGGCGAGCATCCGTCGCCACCTCACCAGCCGCAGCGTGCAGATGGTCGCGTAGCGCTTCCACCCCGAAGCCCGAGCGGCCCGACACCGGGAACACGGGCGTATCGGCGTAGCCGCTTTCGGCTAGCAGGGCCGAAATTTCCACTTCCGCCTCGGACTGGCGGGACGCCTCCACCGCGTCGATCTTCGTCAGCGCCACCGCTGCCCGGCGGATGCCGAGCAAGCCGGCAATTGTCAGATGCTCCCGGGTCTGGGGCATCGGGCCGTCATCCGCCGCCACCACCAGCAACAGGAAATCGATCCCGGTGGCCCCCGCCAGCATGTTGTGCACCAGGCGCTCGTGGCCCGGCACGTCCACAAAGCCCAGCCGGGTGCCGTCGGCCAGGCTGGTGTAGGCATAGCCCAGGTCCAGGGTGATGCCCCGGGCCTTTTCCTCGGGCAGGCGGTCCGCGTCCACCCCGGTCAGGGCTTTCACCAGGGTGGTCTTGCCGTGGTCGATGTGGCCGGCGGTGCCGATGATCACCGAGTCCCCCCGGGGATGCGCAGTTGTGCCAATTGGGCGGCAAAGTCAGGCTCGTCCGCCGGCTCAAGGCAGCGGAGATCGAGCCAGAGCGCGTCGTCCCGAACGCGGCCGATCACCGGAACGGGCTGCGCGCGCAGGGCGGCTTCCAGGGCGCCGAGCAGGCGCCCGCCCCGCTTGGCCCGGGGCCGGGACACCAGCGCGCGGGACGGCAGACGCTCCACCGGCAGTGCGCCGCTGCCGATCTGGCTGGCACAGGGGGCGATGCTGACCTCCCACAGGTCGCCCAGGGCGGTTTGCAGTGCGGGGTGCAGGCGCCGGGCGGCGGCCTCCAGTTCGGCCTCGGACCGCGTCAGCAAGCGCAGTGTGGGAAGCTGGCGGGCCAGCGCCTCCGGGTCCCGGTAGAGCCGCAGCACGGCTTCCAGGGCTGCCAGGGTGGTCTTGCCCACCCGCAGGGCGCGCTTGAGCGGATTTTTCTTGATCCGCGCGATGAGATCGGGTCTGCCCACGATCAGCCCGGCCTGGGGGCCGCCCAGCAGCTTGTCGCCGGAGAAGGTCACCACATCGGCGCCCGCCGCCAGTGCCTGCTGGGGCGTGGGTTCCCCTGGCAGGCCGTAGCGGGTCATGTCCACCAGGGTGCCGCTGCCCAGATCCACCATCATCGGGAGTCCGTGTTCATGGGCAATCGCGGCCACTTCCGCCTCGGGCACGCTGGCGGTGAATCCGGTGACCGCGTAGTTCGAGGTGTGGATCTTCATCAACAGGCCGGTGCGGGGGCCAATGGCTTCCCGGTAGTCCCGGGCGTGGGTGCGGTTGGTGGTGCCCACCTCCGTGAGCTTTACCTGGGCCCGGCGCATGATGTCGGGCACGCGAAAGGCACCGCCGATCTCCACCAGTTCGCCCCGGGAGACGATGGCCTGCCGCCCCTGGGCAAGGGCATTGAGGCAGAGCAGCACGGCGGCGGCATTGTTGTTCACCACGGTGGCGCTCACTTCCCGGGCGCCGCCCACGATCTCCTGCACGAGCGGGCTGATCAGATCGTCCCGGTCGCCCCGGCCGCCGGTTTCCAGGTCGTATTCCAGGGCGCAGGGCCGGCGGGCCGCTTCGGCCATGGCCGCGATGGCCGCTTCGGGCAGTTGGGCGCGGCCCAGATTGGTGTGCAGCACCGTGCCGGTGAGGTTGAACACCGGCCGCAGCCGGGGGCGGGCGGCTTCTTCCAGCCGTCGGCCAATGGCGGTTTCCAGCGCCGGCACATCCGGGACGGGCAAGCCGTTTCGGGCGCCCTCCCGGGCGCCCGCCAGCTCGGCGCGGACGGCGGCGGTCACGAAGCTGCGGCCGTGAAGCGCGATGGCGGACGCGAGGGCTGGCGCGCCCAGCAAGCGGTCCACGGAAGGTAGAGGGATTTTCTGGTTCATGGCTTTCACCCGCACGGGGCAGAAAGGCGAAGGCAGGCCGGGGGGCTCAGCTCTGGCCCGGGACGAAGAGGAGATTGGGGCCGCTGCGGTTGTAGCCCGCCTCGTCCACCAGCACATCCAGCGCCAGCGTGGCCAGATCGTCGGCCACCGGGTCCAGCAGCGGGTCTTTTTCCTGGTAATAGAGCTTCAGATAGCTGTGACAGTCATCGCAGGTTTCGGCGCGGACAGCGCCACTGCTGCCCGCGATGGACTGGTAGGCCACGGTTTTTTCGGCCTCGCACACGGTGCACTGCACCCGCGGAAAGTTCCACTGGGTGTTGCACAGCGAGCAGTGCAGGTAGCGCAGGTTGTTGATGGCAGGGTCCAGGCGTACCACGCCGCCCACGGGAAAACTGCCGCAACAGGGGCACACGGTGCGGGCGTCGGCCAGCGCGGGCACGCCGCCGGTCCCCAGCTTCCGGGCGGCGCTGGTCCAGATCACTTGCAGGGCGGCCGCGACAAAAGGCAGCGCGTCGGCGGCCGTCGGGTCCGGCTCTCCAGCGAGCAGGCTTTCCGCCAGTTGGCGCAGGCGTTCGGGGCTGCTGCTGCGCAGGCCGTTGGCGATGGGGGTCACGGTTGCGGGATGATCCGCCGCACACCGTTCAAGCATGGGGATCAGTGTGTCATGCAGGATTGCTGGTGGCAGGACGATGCCGGCCAGCGGCGGCATCTGGTGTTCCTGTGCCCGGGCCCGCGTGGCGGAGTCCGGTACCGGGGGCTCTGCCAGTTGCTCGAGGGCGTGCTGCTGGGCACGGCTCAGGCTGCCCAGCACGTGCAGCCAGCCTCCCAGGGCATGTCCTTGGGCCAGGGTGTCGAAACGGCGCGCCCGCTGCGCGAAAACGTCAGCCGGCGCAAGGATTACGGGTGGGGCCGCGGCCGGGGCAAGCGGCGCGTCGGCGGGATGAACGATGCTCGTCACGGTTGTGGAATGCCTCGTGGGTCGTGGGGCCCGCGGGGAGGAGTACCCCGCGGGTCTTGCTGCATCTACTTGCCGGTCACCTGCCGATACCAGGCGCGGTGGTGCTGTTTGGCCCAGGCGCGGGTCACCGTGCCGTACCACATGGCGCGGATGGTGCCTTTCACCCAGATGGCAGCGTACACGTGCACCATGATCAAGGCGATCATCACGGCGCCGACCGCGGCATGGACGACAGCACCGAGGCGGACCAGGGTAATGTCGAAGCCGAAGTAGGCGCGCCAGATGAGGATGCCTGACACGGTCATCAGCAGCATGCATGCCGCCAGAGCCCAGAACATCGCCTTCTGGCCGCCGTTGTACTTACCGGCCTCGGGCATGTTGTGGTCGTCGCCGTCCACCATCTCCCGGGCGCGGCCCAGCCATTCCCGGTCCGCGTCGGTCATCACGTTCAGATGCCGGAAGCGGAAGAAGATGGAAACGAAGGAGACCGCCATCAGCACCCCCAGGAAGGGGTGAATGATGCGTGCCCACACGGCTCCGCCAAAGAGCTGGGTCAGCGGAAAGAACGCCGGGTGGAAGAAGGCCAGACCGGAGAGGGCGAGCAGGATGAAACTGATGCCCACCACCCAGTGATTGGCCCGTTCGGACGCCGTGTACCGCTTGAGGTCCTTGGAGTCGCGGATCATTTCGCTGCCTCCTTGTCTTCACGTTCGATCTCATCCTCGATCTCTTTCGAGACCTCGTTGGGACCCTTGGTGACGTAATGGAACAGGCTGCCCAGCGCCACCCCGGCCAGGGCCAGCGTGGCGAGCGGCTTGGCGAAGCCTTTCCACACTGACACCAGCGGGCTGATGGAGGGACTCTCGGGCAGGCCGGCGTAGAGCCGGGGCTGGTCCGCGTGATGCAGTACGTACATCACGTGGGTGCCCCCCACGCCATCCGGATCGTACACGCCGGCTTTTTCGTAACCGCGCTCCTTCAGGTCGGCGATGCGCTTGGAAGCGTAGTCCTTCATGTCGTCCTTGCTGCCGAACTGGATCGCCCCGGTTGGGCAGGCTTTGGCGCAGGCTGGGGCCTGATTCACAGCCACCCGGTCGGAGCACAAGGTGCATTTGTAAGCCTTGCTGTCCTGTTTGGAGATGCGGGGAACGTTGAAGGGGCAGCCGGTCACGCAGTAGCCGCAGCCGATGCAGTTTTCCTGGTGGAAATCCACGATCCCGTTGGCGTACTGGATGATTGCCCCCGGCGCCGGGCAGGCCTTGAGGCAGCCCGGGTCGGCGCAGTGCATGCAGCCATCCTTGCGGATCAGCCACTCCAGCTTGCCGTTTTGCTCCACCTCGGAGTAGCGCATGACTGTCCACGAGTTCTCGGTCAGGTCCACCGGGTTGTCGTAGACGCCGGTACACGTGCCCACCTCGTCGCGCACGTCATTCCACTCCATGCACGCCACCTGACAGGCCTTGCAGCCGATGCAGGCGGAAACGTCGATGAGCTTGGCCACCTCCAGCGTGGCCCGCGCCTGGGGCGCGGGCGTGGTGGTTGCCGAGCGCTGCTTGATGTCCAGCGATTGCAGTGCCATCGCAGAGTCTCCCTTCCGCCCTAGGCTTTCTCAATGGTGACCAGGAACGCCTTGTACTCCGGCGTCTGGGTGTTGGCGTCGCCCACGAAGGGGGTCAGGGTGTTGGTGATGAAGCCGGGCTTCGTCGCACCCTTGAACCCGTAGTGGATGGGAATCCCCACGGTGTGCACCTTCTTGCCGTCCACCTCCAGTGTCTTGATGCGCTTGGTCACCACCGCCACGGCCCGGATGAACCCGCGGTTGGAGCGCACCTTGACCCGGTCGCCGGCCCGGATGCCCTTCTCCTTGGCCAGTTCCTCACCAATCTCCACGAACTGTTCCGGCTGCATGATCGCGTTGATCTTGCTTTGCTTGGTCCAGTAGTGGAAATGCTCGGTCAGGCGGTAGGTGGTCGCCACGTACGGGAAATCCTTGGCCTTGCCAAAGGCCTCCATGTCGCCCTTGTACACCCGCGCGGCCGGATTGCTGGTGGCCTTGGGGTTCTTCGGGTGCAGGGGGTTGGCGTCCAGTGGCGTTTCGAAGGGTTCGTAATGCTCGGGGAAGGGGCCTTCCGCCATCAGTTCGCGGCTGAACAGGCGGCCCACGCCTTCCGGGTTCATGATGAAGGGCATCACGTTCTCTTCCGGCTTGGCATCCGGGCGCATGTCGGGCACGTCGTTGCCGGTCCACTTGTCGCCCGCCCATTTCAGCACCGTCCGCTTGGCGTCCCAAGGTTTGCCCGCCAGGTCGGCCGAGGCGCGGTTGTAGAGGATGCGGCGGTTGACCGGCCAAGCAAAACCCCAGTTGAGCGTCTGGCCCAGACCGGAGGGATCGGCATTGTCCCGGCGGGCCGAGTTGTTGCCCGCCTGGGACCACACGCCGCAGTAGATCCAGTTGCCGCAGGTGGTGGAGCCGTCGTCCCGCAGTTGCGCGAAGCTGCCCAGTTGGTCCCCGGCCTTGACCAGGACCTTGGTGGGGTCCTTGGGGTCGAGCACGTCGGCCAGTGCCTTGCCGTTGACCTCCCGCAGCAGTTCTTCGGGGGAAGGCTTGGCCGGCTGGGCATAGGCCCAGGTGAGCTTCAGGATGGGGTCGGCAAAGGCGCCGCCGTCCTTGGCGTACATCTCCTTCAGCTTGAGGAAGAGCGTGGCCATGATCTCGGTGTCGTCCTTGGCCTCACCCGGACCTTCCGCCGATTTCCAGCGCCACTGGATCACCCGCCCGGAATTGGTGAAGGTGCCCGCCGTCTCCGCAAACAGGGTGGTGGGCAGGCGGAAGACCTCGGTCTGGATCTTGGCCGGATCCACCTCGTTGAACTCGCCGTGGGGCTTCCAGAACTCGGACGTGTCCGTGGCCAGGGGGTCCATCACCACCATGTACTTGAGCTTGGCCAGCGCATCGCCCACCTTCTTCTTGTGGGCCACGGAGGCCAGCGGGTTGAAGCCCTGGCAGAAGAAGCCGGTGATCTTGCCCTGGTACATCTGCTCGAAGATGGACAGCACGTCCGACGCTCCGGCCAGCTTGGGCAGGTAGTCGTAGGCGAAGTCGTTGTCCTTGTTCGCCGCATCGCCCCACCAGGCCTTGCACAGGCTGGTAAACCACTTGGGCAGGTTCTGGCCGAAGTTCATCTGGCCGGGGCGCAGGGCCTTGGGGGTGCGCTTGTCCAGATAGGTGGCGCGGTCCTTGTCCGATTCCAGCGGTGCGCCCACATAGCCCGGCAGGTTCTGGGCGTAGAGGGCGAAGTCGGTGATGCCCTGGACGTTGGCGTGGCCGCGCAGCGCGTTGATGCCGCCGCCGGCCATGCCCATGTTGCCCAGCAGGAGCTGGATGATGGCCATGCAGCGGATGTTCTGGGAGCCGACGGAGTGCTCGGTCCAGCCCAGCGCGTACAGGTTGGTCATCGTCCGGTTGGGGGCGGCGGTGTCGGCAATGTATTCGCACACCTTGAGGAAGGCGTCCTTGGGCGTGCCGCATACCTGGGCCACCACTTCCGGCGTGTAGCGGGCGTAGTGGGCCTTGAGCAACTGGAACACGGAGCGGGGGTGTTGCAGGGTGTCGTCCACCCGGGCGAACTCGCCGTCCATCTGGTACTTCCAGGTGTCCTTGCCGTAGCTGCGCTTTTCCTCGTTGTAGCCGGAGAAGATCCCGTCCTCGAACTTGTAGTCCTCGTGGATCAGGAAGGACGCGTTGGTGTAGGCCTTGACGTAGTCGTGGTGGATCTTGTCCTGGCTCAGCAGGTAGTTGATCACCCCGCCCAGGAAGGCGATGTCGGAACCGGCGCGCACCGGTGCGTAGTAGTCCGCCACTGCGGCAGTGCGATTGAAGCGCGGGTCCACGACCACGAGCTTGGCCTTGCGGTTCTTCTTGGCCTCGATGACCCACTTGAAGCCGCAGGGGTGCGCTTCGGCCGGGTTGCCACCCATGACGAAGATCAGATCAGCGTTCTTGATGTCCACCCAATGGTTGGTCATCGCGCCACGCCCGAAACTCGGAGCCAGACTGGCCACCGTGGGGGCGTGTCAGATGCGTGCCTGGGTGTCGATCGAGGTCATGCCCAACGCGCGAAGGGTCTTCACGGTCAGGTAGCCGGCCTCGTTGCTGGCCGCCGACGAGGCCAGGAATCCGGTGCTGCTCCAGCGATTGACGGTCACGCCGTCCTTGTTCTGGGCCACGAAGTTGGCGTCGCGGTCCGCTTTCATGTGCTTGGCAATGCGGTCGAAGGCCTCGTTCCAGGAGACCTTCTTCCATTCGTTGCTGCCCGCCTCGCGCACTTCCGGCCATTTCAGGCGGTTGGCGCTGTGGATCATGTCCTTGAGGCCGGCACCCTTGGGGCAGAGCGTGCCCCGGTTGACCGGGTTGTCCGGGTCGCCCTCGATATGGATGATCTCCGAGTGGGCATTCTTGGATTTGTCGCCGGTGGAGTAGATCAGCACGCCGCAGGACACCGAGCAGTACGGGCAGATGTTGCGCGTCTCGGTGGCGCGGGCCAGCTTGAAGGTGCGTACCTCCGCCAGGGCCTCGGTCGGCGAAAAGCCCATCATGGTGATGGACGAGCCCCCGAGACTGGCGGCGCAGACCTTGAAGAACTGTCGCCGTGTCACGTTCATGGTGGTGTTTTCCTCTTTGTCCGGGATGGATGTCTCCCAACCTGTTACCTTTGCAGCTTCCGTGCCCGGAGCCCGCAAGGGATTGAAACAAAGAGGTTTATGGCTGTGGGCGGGGTCCGGATGGGACAAAATGTCTCACTCCGGCCCGGGGCGCGAGACATTTTGTCCCGCCCCGCCCGGCGAAGTTGCATCGCGTTCACCCTCTTGCGATCATCGGTCGGAAACCGCAACGACAAGGACGGGAAATGGAGACTGGGCTCAGCCCGGCGCAGGCGTTCGCGCCTTGGCGCGAGTACTCGGTGCTGGTGGTGGACGACGAGCCGGGCATGGTCAATTTCATCCGGCGGGCGTTGGCCGAGCGCTGCCACGTGGTGGACACCGCCGGCAGCGTGGACGAGGCCGAGCCGCTCACCCGGCGGCGGCTGTACGACCTGATCATCCTCGACATCGCCTTGCCCGGGCGCTCCGGCATCCAGTGGCTGCACCAGTTGCGGGAGGCGGGTTTCGCGGGAGACGTGGTGTTGATGACTGCCTACGCCGACCTGGATACCGCCATCAACGCCTTGCGGGCGGGGGCAGCGGATTTCCTGCTCAAGCCCTTCTCCCTGGCGCAGATGCTCAATGCCGCCCAACGCTGCTTCGAGCGTGCCCGCCTGATGCGCGAAAACTATGTGCTGCGGCGGGAACTGGCGGTGCGCGCCGGCCAGGTGGAAGGCATTGTCGGCCGCTCGGCGTCCATCAACGCCCTGTGCGAGCGGCTCAAGCGCATCGCACCCACCCCCGCCACGGTCTTGCTGCTGGGCGAATCCGGCACCGGCAAGGAGGTGGCGGCGCGGGCCTTGCACAGCATGAGCCCGCGGGCACAGGGGCCTTTCGTGCCGGTCAATTGCGCCGCCATCGCCGCCGAGCTGATCGAGTCAGAGCTCTTCGGCCATGTGCGGGGGGCCTACACCGGCGCCACCGCCAGCCGCGAGGGCCTGTTCTACTACGCCCGGGGCGGTACGCTGTTCCTGGACGAGATTTCCGAGCTGCCCTTGGCGGCCCAGGCCAAGCTGCTGAGGGTGCTGGAGGAGCGGCGCATCCGCCCTGTGGGCTCGGAGCAGGAAATGCCCGTGGATGTGCGGGTGGTGGCCGCCTCCAACCGGGATTTGTCGGGTGAGGCCGAGGCCGGACGTTTCCGGCGCGATCTGTATTACCGGCTGCAGGTGCTGGAGCTGCAACTGCCGCCGCTGCGCGAGCGGCCGGAGGACATCCCCGCGCTGGTGGACCATTTCGTGGCCCAGATTTCGGGTCAGCTCGGCCTGCCCCGCATCGTGCCCGACCTGCCCACCCTGCGCCGCCTGCAGGGCATGGACTGGCCGGGCAATGTGCGGGAGCTGCGCAACCTGGTGGAGCGCTCCCTGATCCTCGGCTACTTCGACGTGAAGCCGGAGCCGACGGTGGCCGGCGGGCCGGCCACGGAAGTGGATGAGACCCTGGAGGCGGTGGAAAAGCGCCATATCCTGTCGGTGCTGGCGGCCTGCGGCGGCAACAAGTCCGAGGCCGCCCGCCGGCTTGGCCTCTCGCGCAAGACGCTGGAGCGCAAGTGCTATGCGTGGGGCGTGTAGTTGGGCCCGCCCGCGCTGAGGAACTGGCGGCAGCGCCTGGTGGCGGCCGCGCACTCGATCCGCTTCCGCCTGCTGGGGCTGGCGCTTGCGCCCCTGGCGATCGTGCTGCCGCTGCTGGTAGCCATGGTCGCCACCTGGGGCAGCCAGTATTTCGACCGCCTGCTGGTGACCAAGGTGCGCAGCGATCTGGCCGTGGCCCACGAGTACTTTGGCCGGGTGGAGGAGGGGATCGGCCGGGGGGTGGCGGCGGTGGCCGGCTCCGGGCGGCTGATCCGGGCCCTGACCCAGGAGCGGAGCCTGCTTGACGATCTGCTGCGGGAGGCCCGCCAGGCCAACCGGCTGGACTTCCTGCTGCTGCTGGACACCCGGGGGCGGGTGGCCCTGGGGGGGGAGGCGGGGCTCAAGGGGCAAGGGTTGGCGGAGTGGCCGGTGGTGCGGCAGGCGCTGGCAGAGCGCCCGGGGCAGGAGGTGGAGGTGTTGTCGGCGGAGTTGCTGGCGCGGCTCGACCCGCGGCTGGCCGCCCAGGCCCACACCCCCATCCTCGCCACTGTCGGGGCATCGCCGGATGATCGCCAGGCGGAAACCCGCGGCCTGGTGATCCGAGCCGCCGCGCCGGTGCTCAGTACCGAAGGGCGCCTGCTGGGCGTGCTGGCCGGCGGCGTGCTGCTCAACAAGAATCTGGACTTCGTGGACCGCCTCAACGACGTGGTCTACCCCGAAGATGCCCTGCCCCGGGGCAGCCACGGTACGGCTACCCTCTTCCTCGGGGACGTGCGCATCGCCACCAACGTGCGCCTGTTCGAGGGGGAGCGGGCCATTGGCACCCGTGTTTCCACCCAGGTGCGGGATGCGGTGCTCACCCGCGGTACCACCTGGCTGGACCGGGCCTTTGTGGTCAATGACTGGTACGTCTCCGCCTACCGGCCCATCACCGACAGCCGTGGCATGCGGGTGGGCATGCTCTACGTGGGCTTTCTGGAGGCGCCGCTGGCGGTGGCCAAGCGGGGGGCGCTGGCGCTGATCATCGGCCTGTTCGCGCTGGCCATGGCCGGGTCGGCGGTCGTGTCGGTGTTGCTGGCGCGCAAGGTGTTCCGCCCCATCGAGCGCATGCACCAGACCATGAGCGCGATCGAGGCAGGGCAGGTCACCGCCCGCGTCGGCGAGATGGATACGGGGGACGAGCTGGGCCAGCTTGCCGGCCATTTCGACCGCTTGCTCGACCGTTTGCAGCGGCAGGCCGAAGCCCTGCAGCAGTGGGGCGAATCCCTGGACCAGGAGGTGGCCCGGCGCACGGCGGAACTCTCCGCTGCCGTCACCCAGTTGCGGGCGGCGCAGAACCAGCTGGTGGTGCAGGAAAAGCTCGCCGCCATCGGTCAGCTCACGGCCGGGGTGGCCCACGAGGTGAATAACCCGGTGGCGGTGATCCAGGGCAATGTGGAACTCATCCGGGAACTGCTCGGCCCGGAGCGCTGCGCGCCGGTGGAGGGGGAAATCCGCCTCATTCAGGAGCAAGTGCACCGCATCCGGCTGATCGTGGCCAAGCTGCTGCAGTTCGCCCGGCCCACCGAGTACGTGGGCTACGTGGAGCCGGTGGCGCCACGGGTGCTGATGCAGGACAGCCTGCTGCTGGTGGGGCATCTGCTGCGGCGGGGACATGTGGCCGTGGAGCAGCAGTTCGAATCGCTCCGCCAGGTGACCTGCAACCGTAGCGAACTGCAGCAGGTGCTCATCAACCTGCTGGTCAACGCCATCCAGGCCATGCCCGAGGGCGGCACCTTGCGCCTGGTGCTGGACAACTGGGACGAAGCAGACATGCCTATCGGCGTGCGCATCGCGGTGTCCGACACCGGGCCCGGCATCGCCCCCGAGCACCTGGAGAAGCTGTTCCGCCCCTTCTTCACCGTCGACAAGCCGGGCGGTACCGGTCTGGGGTTGTGGGTGAGCCAGAGCATCGTCGAGCGTTACGGTGGCCGCATTACCGCCGAAAGCGCGCCCGGGCAGGGCACCACCTTCCGCGTGTGGTTGCGGGAAGAGCCCCTGGCGGGAGGCTGACCTCCCGTTTTCGGTGCCGCCCCTGCCGTAAAGTCCCATGGTGCCCGACCGTTAATTGCCCCGAGGCGCCTTCGGCGCGGGACAGGGGAGCGGCTTTGCGCAGGAGCAGACGGAGCGTGGGGGGGGCGTTGCTGTGCCTGCTGGCCATGGCCCGGGCTGGTGCCGCGGACCTGACCGAGCTGACGCTGGAGCAGTTGCTGAACGTGGAGGTGATCGGCGCTTCCAAATTCCAGCAGCGGGCGTCCGATGCGCCCGCCTCCGTGAGCGTGATCACCGCCGAAGACATTCGCACCTTCGGCTACCGGACCCTGGGCGATGCCCTGCGCAGCGTGCGGGGATTCAACGTGACCTACGACCGCCAGTACGAGTACGTGGGCGTGCGCGGTTTCGCCCGGCCCGGCGACTTCAACTCCCGGGTGCTGGTGACGGTGGACGGCCACCGCATCAACGATGCCCTCTATGACCAGGGCTTCATCGGCAACGATTTCCCGCTGGATCTGGAAGGGGTGGAGCGGATCGAGGTGATTCGTGGCCCCGGCTCGTCGGTCTATGGCAGCAACGCGGTGCTGGCGGTGATCAATGTCGTCACGCGCCGTCCCGGAGATGGCCCGCGGGCAGAGGTGGCGGCCGAGGCGGGAAGCTTTGGCTTCCGCCGCCTCCACGCCGGTCTCAATCGCCGCCACGACAACGGCAGCGGCCTGCTGTTGTCCGCCTCCCGCAGCAACAGCCTGGGGCAAACACTGGATTTCCCGGGAGTGGGGCGTTCCGGCAGCAGCGACTACGAGGATGTGGACCGCTTCTACGGCAAGCACCAGCAAGGGGGGATGACGCTTGCCGCCGGCTACGTGCAGCGGACCAAGGGCAACGGTGCGGCCAGTTGGGGGGCGGTCATGGGCGACCCGGCCAACGCCTGGGTGGACCGCAGTCAGTTCGTGGACCTGCGTTACGACAGCCTGCCCGGCGGCGCCGTCAATTTCAGCTTCCGCGTCTATCACGGGCGGTATGACTACCGCTCCAGCCAGTCCTACGCGTCGGATGCGGGGAGCCAGCGCAGCCAGGATAACGGCGACGCCCGCTGGAACGGTCTGGAGGCCCGGGTGGTGGCCGACCTCCACGCCCGGCACAAACTGGTGGCGGGCCTGGAGGTGCAGCACAACGTGCATCAGAACCAGACCGTCTTCGACGAGCAGCCCCGTGTTCTCCATCTGCGGGACCGGCGCTCCAGTCGCCGCATGGGCGCCTACCTGCAGGAGGAGTACCAGTGGTCGGAGGCGCTGCTGCTCACCGCGGGCGCGCGGGTGGACCAGTACTCGGGCGAGCGCACCCAGCTCAGTCCCCGCTTCGCTGCCGTGTGGCGGGCGGCGGACAGCTCGGTGTGGAAGCTGCTGTATGGGCACGCCTTCCGCGCGCCCAATCCGTGGGAAAAATACTATGCCTTCCCGGGGCAGGGCGTGGCCAATCCGGGGCTGCAGGCGGAGCGCAACCGTAGTCTGGAACTGGCCTGGGAGCGCTATTTCGGACCCGAGCTGCGCCTGGGCGCATCCGCCTATGCCACCCGCAGCAGCGGCCTTATCTCCCAGGTGCCGGTGGGCGAAGCCGGGCTGGTGCAGTACCAGAATGTGCGTCAGGTGGCCGCCCGCGGGCTGGAACTGGAAGCCGAGCAGATGTGGGCCGATGGCGCCCGCCTGCGGGCCAGCCTCAGCATCCAGTCGGCACGGGATGTGGAGAGCGGCGGCTTGAGCAATCTGCCCCGCTTCCTGGGCAAACTCAATTACAGCCAGCCCCTGCTGGCGCACTGGCGGGTGGGGGCCGAGTCGCAGATGGTGAGCCGCCGCCGCACCGACAGCGGCGCCGTGCCCGGCTACACACTCGTCAACCTCACCCTCACTCCGGACAATGCCCGCACCGGCTGGGATTGGTCCGTGAGCCTGCACAACCTGCTTGACCGTCGCTACCGCGACCCGGTCGCGCCCGATGCGGGGGCCCCCCTGCGGGACGCCTACACCCAGGATGGGCGAGCCATCCGGGTGCGCCTTGCGCGGCGGTTCTGATTCCCCCCGCCGATCCGCCGCCGCAGGGTCCACGCCCTTATTCCACCCGGGGCGGGCCCTGCCTATGGGCTACAATCATCCCCTGATTCTTTGTCGAGGCAGTATTTCATGCCGGAAATGCGTTCCCGCAAGGCCATCTTCAACCCGGAGCTGAGGCGGCGCGGCATCTACATTCTTCCCAACCTGTTCACCACCGCGGCGCTCTTCGCCGGCTTCTACGCCATCGTCCAGGCCATGAACGGCCATTTCGAGCAGGCAGCGGTAGCCATTTTCATCGCCATGGTGCTGGACGGCCTGGATGGCCGGGTTGCCCGTCTGACCCGTACCCAGAGCGCCTTCGGCGCCGAGTACGATTCCCTCTCCGACATGGTTTCCTTCGGCGTGGCCCCTGCCCTGGTGGCCTATGAGTGGGCCATGCGGGGCCTGGGCCGCTGGGGCTGGATCGCGGCGTTCGTCTATTGCGCCGGCGCGGCGCTGCGGCTGGCCCGCTTCAATACCAATATCGAGGTGATCGACAAGCGCTACTTCCAGGGCTTGCCCAGCCCGGCGGCGGCGGCGCTGGTGGCGGGGCTGGTCTGGGTCTTCCTGGATCTGGGCTATTCGGGGGACGAGGTGCGGTGGCTGGCCTTCGGCTTCACCCTGTTCGCCGGGCTGACCATGGTCAGCAATTTCCGCTACAACAGTTTCAAGGACATCAATCTGCGCCGCAGCGTGCCCTTCGTGGCGCTGCTGATCCTGGTGCTGGGCTTCGTGCTGGTCTCAAGCTATCCGCCGGGGGTGCTGTTCGGGCTCTTTGTCTGTTACGCCGCCTCCGGCTACGTGATGGCGGCGTGGCGCTGGCTGGGGCGCAAAAAGCCGCCCGCGCCGCAGGCCTACCGGCCGCCGCGGCCCTGAAAGGGGCGCTGGGCCAAACGCAAGCAAGGGCGCCCACCGTGGCGCCCTTGTCGTGATTGCCTCGCCCACTGGGGCCTACTGATAACGCAGGGCCTCGATCGGGTCCATGCCCGCGGCTTTGCGGGCAGGGTAGAAGCCAAAGAAGATGCCCACCGTTGCCGCGACCGCAAAGGCCGTGATCACGGAGCTGCCGGAGATCACCACCGGCGTGTTGGTGAGCAGGTTGGCGAGCACTGCGCCGCCCACGCCCAGCAACAGGCCGATGACGCAGCCGGCCACCGAGATGATGATGGCCTCGAGGAGAAACTGGGTCAGCACGTCCCGCTGACGGGCGCCGATGGCCAGGCGAATGCCGATTTCACGGGTGCGTTCGGTGACCGAGACCAGCATGATGTTCATGATGCCGATCCCGCCCACCAGCAGCGAGACGGAGGCAATGGCCCCCAACAGCAGCGACATCACCCGGGTGGTTTCCGCCGCCGAGTTGGCCACGGCGGTGAGATTGCGGATGAAGAAGTCGTCGTCCTGATCGTCCCGGATGCGGTGGCGCTGGCGCAGCAGGGCGGTGATGCCGCGCTCCACGCTGGGCATGGCTTCGGCTGATTCGGCCTTGGTCACGATCATCCGCACCGCGCCCTGGAAGGCGGTGCCGAACACTTTGCGCTGGGCGGTGGTGAGCGGGATGATGATGGTGTCGTCCTGGTCGCGGCCGTCCAGATTCTGGCCCTTGGCGGCAAGCACGCCGATCACCGTGAACGGGGTGCCGCGCAGGCGGATCACCTTGCCGACCGGGTCTTCCTCGCCGAACAGGTTGGTGATCACCGTCTGCCCCACCAGCGCGACCCGGGTGGCGGAGCGCACATCGGTGTCGGTGAAGGATTCGCCGCTTTCCAGGGGCCAGGTGCGGGCATCCAGATAGGCGGGCGTGGTGCCAAGCACGCTGGTGCTCCAGTTGGCTGCGCCGTACTGCACCTGGGCGCTGCCCGGGTGGACCGGCGCGGTTTCCTGCACGCCCGGCAGCTCGCCGATGGCGGTGGCGTCGGCCACGGTGAGGGTGGAGCCCGCCCCGCCGCCGGCGCGCACGCCGCCCGTGGTGGTGGAACCCGCCAGCACGATGAACAGGTTGCTGCCCATGGAGCTGATGGTCTGGCTCACGGCGTACTGGGCGCCCTGGCCGATGGACATCATCAGCACCACGGCTCCGACGCCGATCACCATGCCCAGCATGGTCAGGAAGGTGCGCAGCCGGTTGGCGCCCATGGCGCGCCAGGCCTCGAACAGCATGGCGTTCAGCATGTGGCGGCCCCCCGCGCGGTGGGCGCGTCTTCCACCACCTGGCCGTCGAAGAAGCGCACCAGGCGGCGGGCATGGGCGGCGATGTCCGGTTCGTGGGTCACCAGCACCACGGTGATGCCTTCCTGGTTGAGGGATTCGAAGAGCGCCATGATCTCCTCGCTGGTATGGCTGTCCAGATTGCCGGTGGGCTCATCGGCCAGGATCAGGCGGGGGTTGTTGACCAGGGCCCGGGCGATGGCCACCCGCTGCTGCTGCCCACCAGAGATCTTGTTGGGAAGCGAGTCGGCGAAGCGTTCCAGCCCCACCTTGGCCAGCAAGGCGCGGGCCCGGGTGTGGCGCACCGCTCGCTCCACGCCGGCATAGACCAGGGGCAGCGCCACGTTGTCTTCCAGGCTCATGCGGGGCAGCAGGTTGAAGCCCTGGAAGACGAAGCCGATGGTGCGGTTGCGCAGCATGGCCAGTTCGTCCGGGCCGAGGCTGCCCACGTCCTTGCCGGTGAGGCGGAACGTGCCGCTGCTGGCCCGGTCCAGGCACCCCAGCACGTTCATGAAGGTGGACTTGCCCGAGCCGGAGGGCCCCATGATGGCCACGAATTCGCCCGCCCGTATGGTGAGGCTGACGTCCCGCAGCGCCACGAAGGGGCCCGCGGCGGTCTCATAGACCTTGCCCACGTTGTCCACCTGGATGACCGGCGGGTACTCACCGGGGGGCATCAGAACATCCTCATGCGCATGGTGGGCGGGGCGCCGCTGCCGCTGTTGCCGCCGTTGGCGGCCTGGGGCAGGGCTTCGCCCACCACCACCTGGTCGTCCGCCTTGAGCTCGCCCCCGGTAATCTCCGTGTGGCGGCTGTCGGTGATGCCCAGTTGCACCGTGACCGGTTTCAGGGCGCCGCTCTCCAGCACCCAGACGGTGCCGGTGCCCGGGTCCCGCTGGCGCTTGCGGTTGCCGCCCCCCGGGCCGCCGGCGGGCGCCTTGTCCTCGGGCTTGGCGGCGTCCGGCGGGGTGTAGCGCAGGGCGGCGTTGGGCACCTGCAGCACGTCCTTGCGGCGGGCCACCACGATGTTGACGTAGGCGGTCATGCCCGGCAGGAGAATCTGCTCCGGGTTGTCCACCTTCGCCACCACGTTGTAAGTCACCACGTTCTGCTGGTTGGTGGGGTTGAGGCGGATCTGCTTCACCTCGCCGCGAAAGCTCTTGCTGGGGAACGCATCCACGGTGAAGCGCGCCGGCTGGCCCACCTGGATGTTGCCGATGTCCGCCTCGGCAAAGCTGGTGTCGATCTGCATGCTGGTCAGATCGCGGGCGATCTTGATCAGGGTCGGTGTCTGGAAACTGGCGGCCACGGTCTGGCCCACGTCCACCACCCGGTCGGTGACGATGCCCGAGACCGGCGAGCGGATCACCGTGTAGCTCAGGTTGACCTTGTCCCGGTCGGCGGTGGCGATGGCCTGGGCCAACTGGGCCTCGGCGCTCTTGAGGGCCTGGCGGCTCTGGTCGTATTCCTGGCGGGAGATGTATTCCTTCTTCAGCAGTTCGGACATGCGCCGCTCGTTGGCCCGCGTCAGTTCGACGGTGGTCTTGATGTTCTCGATGCTGGCGGCGCTCTGCCGCGCGGTGGCCGAGAGCAGCCGGTCGTCCAGCTCCAGCAGTACCTGGCCTTCTTCCACTTTGGAGTTGAAGTCCACGTGCAGCTTGCGCACGGTGCCCGATACCTGGGTGCCGACGCTGACGACGCTGGTGGGGTTGAGGGTGCCGTTGGCGGAAACGCTTTGCACCAGGTCGCCCCGGGTGACGGCCTGGAAGCGGTATTTGTTCTCGGGCCTGGCGGCTTCCTGCCGCTGGTAGGCCCACCAGGCACCGCCGGCAGCGGCGGCAACCAGGGTGACGATGATCGTGTTGCGCAGGGTGAGGAGTTTCATGGTCTTGTGCGGGGCTTAGCGGGCGGCGGGCTGGGCGCTGGCCGGGTCGCCCTTGATCGTGTCGAAATCCAGCTGGCCCAAGGCCTGGGCCAGGGTGGCGCGGGCGCTTTGCCAGTCGAAGAGGGCCTGGATGCGCTGCTGGCGGGCGTTGGCCAGGGCGGTCTGGGCATTGAGCAGATCCAGGATGTTGCCGACACCGGCCTGATAGCGGCCAGCGGCCACCTGCTCGGACTGGGTGGCGCTGGCCAGGAGTTCTTCGCTGGTGCGCACGCTCTGGCCGGCGGTGAGCAGGCTCTGGTACGCGCGCCAGACATCCAGCGCCACCTGCTGGCCGATGCGCTCGGCGGCGGCAGCCCGGCTGTCGGCTTGCGCCTCGGCGGCGCGGACGCGATAGGCGGTGGCGTAGCCGGTGAACAACGGCACCGAGAGCGTCAGGCCGATGTTGGCGCTGGTGCTGGCATCGCCGCCGGCCCACTGGCGGCTACCCGCTGCGCCCAGGCTCAGGCTGGGGCGGCCACTGGCGCGGGCGTTGTCGGCGGCCGCCTGGGCGGCCCGGTGCTGGGCCTGGGCGGCCATCAGATCCGGGCGCCGGGCGCGGGCCTCGGCGATCAGTTGGTTGAGGTCCGCCTCGAAATCCCGGGGCGGCGGGGCGACGGCGTCTTCGGCCAGGCGCAGGGGAAAGTGGGCATCCAGCCCCATGGCGTTGGCGAGCACGCCCACGGCGTTGCGGGCATTGCCTTCGGCCTGGATGCGCGCCAGCCGGGCCTGGGCGAGCGCGGTGCGGGCCTGTAGCCGGTCCGCCGGGGTGGCGGTGCCGACGGCGTAGCGGGTTTCGGCCGCCTTCAGGCTTTCGGCAGCGGCTTTTTCCGCCAGGGTGGCCGCGGTGACGGCGCTGCGGGTGGCCTGGGCCTGGAAGTAGCTCTGCGCGGCGGCGAGAAAGAGGCTTTGCACCGTGGCGTCCCGCGTCGCGTTGGCGGCGTGGAGGAGCTGGCGGGCGTTCTCCAGGGCGGCGTCCCGGGCACCGAAGTCGTACAGCAGCCAGTTGGCGGTGAGGCCCAGGCTGCGCTGGTTGTAGCGGTCGTCCGTGGTGCCGCTGCGAATCCGGGAAGCCCCGACCGTGCCGTTCAGGCCGGGTAGCCAGGCCGCCTGCGCCACGCCCACCTGCGCCGCCTGCGCGCGGGCGTTGGCCCATTGCTCGCGGGTCTGGGGGTGCTGGCAGAGGGCGCTGTTCACCGCTACCAGCAGCGTGACCGGGCCTTGCGGTGGCCCGGCGGGGCAGGGCAGGGCGGTGGCTTCCGGCCCGGGGGTGGCGGTGAGCGGGGGCGGGATGCTCCGGTCCACATCGAACGGGTCGGCGCCGGCCTGGGCACTGCCGGCGAGCAGGAGCGCGGCCAGGCCAAGTGAAGAAAGTTTCCGGTGCGTGATCATGCACTCAGTCTGCGAGGGTGGAATCTGCGGGCAGTATAGCGTCCCTCTCCGTCAAGCCCGGTGAGGGCGGAGCCGGGAGGTATTGCGGAATATTTCAACCGGGAAACCGCAGCCGGCCGCTGCACAGGGAGGCGTACGCCTCGCGGAGCGTGGGCGTTCTCGCCTCGCACGCGCGCACCATGAGGCGCTTCCAGCAGCGGTTGCCGGGTTCGGTTGTCGCCGCAGGCTGAATTGGGCGGGCAACCGGGGTTTGCCGGCGGGTTTGGCGGTGGCGTTCCGGCGGCAAGATGCAGGTTCCGCCGTTGCCGATCCATCGTTCCATGCACCTGCTGTTTGCCGCCGCCCACCAGATGGCCGGCTGGGTGATCGCCTATTTCGCCCTCGGGGGGGAAGCCCCGGCTTTCGAGCTGGCGCTGCCGGTGATGGCGGGAGGCGTGGCCGCGGGGTTGAGCCTGGTGCGCCGGGAACCCTGGTGGTGGACGGCGATCCAGTTCCTGTTCGCGCCCGCGGTGTGGCTGGCACGGGGCGTGCAGGTGGCGCCGGGCTGGTATCTGGCGGGTTTCCTGCTGCTCTTTCTTGTTTTCCGCGCGGTGCAAAAGACCCGCGTGCCCTTGTACCTGACCGGGCGCCCCACGCTGGCAGTGCTGGCCGGGGAACTGGGGCCGACGCCCTCGCGTGTGCTGGATCTGGGGTGCGGCACCGGGTCGGTGTTGGTGGGGCTGGCACGGGCGCGGCCCGATTGCACGTTCCTCGGGGTGGAACTCGCGCCCATTCCCTTTGCCATTGCCTGGCTGCGCTGCCTGGGCTTGCCCAACTGCCGGGTGTCCCTGGGGGATTTCTGGCGCCTGCGCCTGGCCGAGTTCGATCTGGTCTATGCCTTTCTTTCCCCGGTGCCCATGCCGAGGCTTTGGCTCAAGGCCAAAGGCGAGATGCAGGTGGGCGCACGCTTGATCAGCAACAGCTTTCCGGTGCCCGAGGTGGAGCCGGACTGGGCGCGGGCGGTGGGCGACCTGCGGGGCAGCGTGCTCTACTGCTACACCCCGCGTCCGGCGGCACGGGCGAAGCATTCGCCGGGCGGGCCGAAACCCCAGCCGCACATGGAACTGGCCTAGCCGCCTGCCCGGGCGGGGTCAGCCCCGCTGGCGCAACAGAAACCCCCGACGGGAAGGGGATGCGGGCGCTTCGGGGGCAGGCTCGGGCGGACGCGGGGTCAGAAGCGTGGCCAGGGCGTCCCGGGCAAAGACGCTGGCGGCCGCTTGATTGGCGATGTGTTCCACGGGCGCCATCAGCGGGCAGTACTGGAGGTTGGGGAGTTCCGCTTCGCCGGCGTCGGCAATGAATTCGAGCGCGCCGACGGGGAGTTCGATCAGGCGGCGTTCGCCGGCGGGGATGTCCTGCCACAAACTGCCGCCGCCGGGGGCGAGCAGCACTTGCACGCACCACGGGGTGATGACCATGCCCAGCCAATCCCCGCTCAGTCGCTGAAAGCCCAGCGCTTCCACGCTCAACCGGGCATTGAGAAAGGGCAACTCGGCCATTCGCTCCCGCCAGACGCGGTGGTAAAAGGCGGTGACCCGTTCCGCCGGGTTGTCGGCCAGCGGGGTGGCGATCACCACGGCGGGTGGCGCCAGTGCCGGCTTACGCAAACGGGTCATGGGCGAGATCGGTGAAGTGTTGGTCCGGCTGATACCGGCCTTCCAGGCTGGCGGTGAGCGCCGCCAGGGCGTCCTCGATCAGGGCGCGCTGCGCGTCGGCGAGCACCTCCCGCACTAGCCCGAGGGAAACCAGCACCCAGGTGCCCACGGGTAGGGGGCCCACCAGCAGTAGGCTGGCGTGTTCCAGCCGGTCGCCCCGGGCCACCTGCACGGTGTGACCGTCCGGCGCCACGGCCACGATCTGCATGGGGAGCGCCAGGCACATCAGGCGGCCTCCCGGGCGGGCGGCGCCAGGTTCAGGGCGCGCCACAGGGCCGCTTCGGCTTCGGGCAGGGCCGCCGCCACGGTGGGGGTGAGCTCCAGCCCCAAGGCCATGGAGGCGGGCTCCACGCCCACCACCACCACCTGTGCCGGCGCCCGGCCGGTCAGCTGCAGGGTGGCCAGCACGTCGGAGAGCCCCACCTGGTGCGGGGACAGCCGGGTGCGGAAAAAGGCTGGCACCGCTGCGCCGGCCAGTACCACCACGCTCCCGGGGGGGCGGCCGCTGCGCACGCAATCCGCAATCACCAGCAGGTCCAGGTTTTCCAGGTCCTCCAGCATTTCCATGGCGCAGGTGCCGCCGTCGATGGGGCGGACCCACGGGGGCAACCCGGCGGCTTGCAGGCGCTCCATCAGGCGCACGCCCACGCCTTCGTCCGAGAGCAGGATGTTGCCCACCCCCAGCAGCACGGTGCGTGGGGCGCTCATGGCCGCGCCCTCATGCGGCCTTCACCGTCACGGTGGCGTGCTGCTCGGTGTCGAGCACATGCACGGCGCAGGCCAGGCAGGGGTCGAAGGAGTGCACGGTGCGCAGCACTTCCAGCGGCTTTTCCGGATCGGCCACCGGGTTGTCCAGCAGGCAGGCCTCGTAGGCCCCGGGCTGGTCTTTCTCGTTGCGGGGCGCGGCGTTCCAGGTGGTGGGCACGACGCACTGGTAATTGGCGATCTTCCCGTCCTTGATGACCACCCAATGGGAGAGCACGCCCCGGGGCGCCTCGTGGAAGCCCACGCCGCGTTGCTCGCCCTTGGGGAACGTGGGACGGTTGAAGGTCTTCAGGTCGCCCTTGGCCATGTTGGCCACCAGCAGATCCCACTGCCGAGCCAGTTCGTCCACCTGCACGGCGCAGGAGATGGCGCGCGCCGCATGCCGCCCGATGGTGGAGTGCAGCGCATCCAGCCCCACGGTGGTCTTGGCGATGGCGGAAACCCGCTCCAGGGTGGCGGTGGCGTAACCCTTGGTGCCCTCGTGCCCGGCCGCCAGCATGGCCAGCACCCGGGGCAGCGGCCCGACCTGCATGGGTTTGCCATAGAAGGTGGGGGACTTGAGCCAGGAGTATTTGCCGTCGTCCTGGAAGTCGGTGTACTTGGGCGAGGTCTCGCCTTCAAAGGGATGGAGGGACTTGTCGCTGCCGGCGGCGTAGTCGTACCAGGAATGCTTGACCGCTTCCGACACGCCTTTGAGGAAGTACTCGTCGTTGAACGTGCCAATGGCCTTGAAAGTCTTGATGTCGCCGCCGGCAATGTGGCCACCGGGCAGGGCAAACTGCTCGCCTTTGCCGTCCAGGGGGATGTCCGGCACCGAGAGATAGTCCGTGATGCCCCGGCCCACCTTGGTCCAGTCCGCGTAGAAGGCGCCGATGGCGGCCACGTCCACCAGGTATACGTTCTTGATGAAGTCTCCCAGCTTGTCGATCCACGCCTTCACTGCCAGCAGCCGCTCCATCGTCAGCACCGACTGGGCGTCCACCGCCAAGGGGTTGGATACGCCGCCCACCGCCACGTTCTGGATGTGGGGGGACTTGGAACCGAGAATGCTCACGATCTTGCTGGCGTAGCGCTGCACCTCCAGCGCCTGCAGGTAGTGGACGGTGGCGATGAGGTTGACCTCCGGCGGCAGCTTCATCGCCGGATGCCCCCAGTAGCCGTTGGTGAAGATGCCCAGTTGTCCGGTGCCGACAAACCCGGTGAGCCGCTCCTGCACCTGCTTGAACTCCTGCTTCGAGTTGCCTTTCCAGGACGACAGGCTTTCCGCCAGGCTGGCGGCCTTGGTGGGGTCCGCCTTCAGCGCGGAGACCACGTCCACCCAGTCCAGCGCCGACAGGTGGTAGAAATGCACGATGTGATCGTGGATGGCGTGAGCCAGGATGATCAGGTTGCGGATGTAGTTGGCGTTGACCGGGATCTCCAGCTTCAGGGCGTTTTCCACCGCCCGCACCGAGGCGACGGCATGCACCGTGGTGCACACCCCGCAGATGCGCTGGCAAATGGCCCAGGCGTCCCGGGGGTCGCGGCCGATCAGGATGTTTTCCACCCCCCGCCACATCTGGCCGGAGGCCCAGGCTTTCTTGACCCGCCCGTTGTCCACTTCCACATCCACCCGCAGGTGGCCTTCGATACGGGTGACCGGGTCGATGGTGACGCGTTTGCTCATGACAGGATTCCTCAGTGACGACCGGCCAGCGCGTGCTCCTCACGGGGCAGCACGGGGAAGCGGCGGGTGATGACGATGTAGCCCAGCACCTCGATGGCGAACATGCCGAAGGTGACCAGCATTTCGGGGATGGAGGGGAAGTAGTGCCAGCCGTCGCCGGTCTGGTAGCCCACCAGGAAGGCGTTGATGCGCAGCAGCACGCCCCCCAGCATGAGCAGGGCGCCTGCCACGAACAGCCGGGCGGGGTTGCGCCGGAGCGCCTCGCTGCGCAGCAGCCACAGGGGCGCGACGAAGCACGCGGTCTCGAGCCAGAACATGAGGGCCTGCAGACTGCCCTCAAACGCGTGGCCCAGGGCGCCGCGCACGATCAGATCCCCGAAGCGCACCAGCAGGAACACCGCCAGCATGCCCAGCATGATCTTCGACAAGGGGGTGAGCAGGTGCATCTCGATGCTGCGGCGGAAGCCGGCGGCGGCGAGGCAGGACTCGAACAGCACGACCGCGTAGCCGATGGTGATGGCCGAGAGCAGGAAGATCAGCGGCAGGACGATGCTTTGCCACAGGGGGTGGATCTGGGTGCCGAACACCACCAGCAGCGAACCCAGGGAACTCTGGTGCATCATCGGCAGCACCGTGCCCAGGGCGATGAAGAAGAACATCGCCTTGTGCAGCTTGCGCCGGAGTTCCCCCAGTCCCCACTTTTCGAGGAAGGTGGGCGAGAACTCGATCCACATCACCAGGATGTAGAGCGAGATGCAGGCTGCCACCTCGAACATGACCGAGTTGGGCGAGGCATAGCCCGGCCACAGGATGTGCCAGAAGTTCCACCACCGGCCCAGGTCGAACAGCACGCCGGCCCCGGCCAACGTGTAGCCGAACAGGCTGGCCAGCAGGGCAGGGCGGACCAGGGCGTGGTACTCCCCGCGGTTGAAGATGTAGACCAGCATCGCCACCGAGAAGCCCCCGCAGGCGAAGGCGGAGCCGATCACCACGTCGGCCACGACCCAGATGCCCCAGGGGTAACCGTCGTTGAGGTGGGTGACGCTGCCCAGGCCGAAGAAGAAGCGCACGGCGAGGATGGCCAGCGCCGTGGCGATGAGCACTGCGCAGGTGATCGTGACCGGATTGACCAGCCGCCCGCCGATCGGGGCCGGTGCAAGGTGAGCGGGGTGGCTCATACATCACCTCCTTCTCCGCTGTCGTCCGAGTGTTTGACGTTGCGTTTGGCCACAAAAGTCATGGCGCCCAGCACCACCAGGGGCAGCACCAGGCCACCGTACAGGGTGTGCTGCAGCGTTTCGGAACTGGACGCAAAGGATTTGTCCGGCAGCGGCTTGTGACCCAGCTTGTCGAAAGGCACGGCCGAGAGCTTGAGCATCTGCGTGCCGCCGACCTCGGTTTCGCCGTACAGGTGCTGCACATACTGGGGTGCGGCGCCCGCCCAGCCTGGCTGGTCGTGGGTGGAGAGATTGCCCCGGGGCCAGGTGGTGGTGGCGCCGGGCGTGAGCGCCAGCCGGCGCTTGGCCTCCGCCTTCAGGTCGCTCACCTTGCCGTAGAGGGTGGCGCCGGTCGGGCAGACCTCGGCACAGGCGGCGTACTTGCCCTCCGGCAGGCGGTGGCGGCACAACTCGCACTTGCCGATCTTGCCGGTGGGCGAGTCGTAGTCGTACTTGGGAATGCCGAAGGGGCAGGCGGCCACGCAGTAGCGGCAGCCGATGCAGGCATCCGGATCGTAGCCCACGATCCCCGTCACCTTGTCCTTGGTCATGGCCGACACCGGGCAGGCCGACACGCAGGACGGATCCACGCAGTGCAGGCAGGATGACTTCATGAAGGCGTAGCCGTCCTGCTCCGCGTCCTTGCGGTTGGCTTCGCCCTGCCGATAGGCCTTGATCACGTTGAAGGTGCGGGCGGTGGTGTCCACCGGAACGTCCCATGCGCTGTCGGCCGGCGTGGCGTAGTCCAGGGGGAGCTTGTTTTCCCGCTTGCAGGCGGCCACGCAGGCTTTGCAGCCAATGCACAAGGTGGCGTCGAAGAGCAGGCCCAGAGCGTCGGGTGATATCTCGTTGTTGCCGCGGGCGGCTGCCGGGGGGCATGCCGCCGCACCGGCCACGGCTGCGCCACCCGCCAGGGCGCGGCGCAGAAAATCGCGTCGGGCGTTCATGGTCACACCTGCTCGCGTTTTGGTTCCGCCTGCGCGGCGGCTTCGGATTCCGCGTGATTGCGCCCCAGGTTGCGGGCCAGCATCGCCCCCGCGCCGGCGGCGGCGCCTGCCACCGCCGCCAGCACCGCGGCCGCGCCAAGCGTGGCACCCGTGCCCTGGGACTCGGCGATGCTTGGATAGAGTGCCGGCGGTTCCACGTTCTTCACTTTCGCCAACTGGTGGATGGGCTTGATGAATCCCACGCCCTGTTCGGTGCAGCCGATGCAGGGGTGGCCGCAACCCACCGGCCAGGTGCCTGCGCCGGCATCGCCAAAGAGGGCGGTGGGGCAGTTGGCGTAGGTTTCCGGGCCCTTGCAGCCGAGCTTGTAGAGGCAGTACCCCTTGCGGTGGCCGTCGTCGCCGAACTCCAGCGCAAAGCGGCCGGCATCGAAGTGTGCCCGGCGCTCGCAGTTTTCGTGGATGAGGCGGGAGTAGGCGAAAAGTGGCCGGCCCAGCTTGTCCACCGGCGGCAATTGACCGAAGGTCAGGAAGTGCACCACCGTGGCCAGGAAGTTGTAAGGATTGGGCGGGCAGCCGGGAATGGTGACTACCGGCTTGTCCAGAATCTTGTTGACCCCCACTGCCCCGGTGGGGTTGGGGTCGGTGGAGGGCATGCCGCCCCACGAGGCACAGGAGCCGATGGCGATCACCGCGGCGGCATCCTTGGCGCAATCCTTGGTCAGTTCAATGGCGGTGCGGTTGCCCACCTTGCAGTAGATGCCTCCGTCGCGAGTGGGAATGGCGCCTTCCACCACCAGCAGATACTTGCCTTTGTTGGCTGCCATGGCGGCCGTGCGGGCGGCTTCCACCTGATGCCCGGCGGCGGCGAACAGCGTTTCGTGATAATCCAGCGAGATCACATCCAGGATGAGCTTTTCCAGCGTGGGGTGCTCGGCGCGCAGCATGGATTCCGTGCAGCCCGTGCATTCCTGGAAGTGCAGCCAGATCACCGATGGCCGCTTCGCTTTTTCAATCGCCTCGCTTACGGCTGCTTCCGCCCCCTTGGGCAGCCCGAGTGTCGTGGCCAACGTGGCGCAAAACTGCAGGAAGTTGCGTCGGTTCATCCCCAGCCGCTCTTCCGCCCCCCGCGCCCACGGCGTGGACCGGGCTTGCCCCCCGAAATCCGTCTCCATCTTCCTCTCCCTTCAACGGGTATGTTGTGCTGCAACACCTGCATCAATTTGTTCCATAGATGCTTCAAGTTCCGTGCCAGGAGGGAGATGCCTGAAGAATGGCCGTTATTTCAGAGAGTTGCGTGAATCAGCCGACAAGTCGCAATGGACCCGGCGAGGCAGAAGTGGAGCGCGAGTGGAATGTCTCTTTCCAGTTTATTTTTTCCGCACCGCATCATCAATTTTGATATAAATCAATAAGTTGTCGCCACTGCTGAGCGCGGGCGTGCCGGCGCAAAGCGGAGTGGAGGGAATTTATTGGAACAATTCTTTCCAGAAAGTTGACCTGGATCAAGTTTTTGGACCGCGCACAAGAGTCGTCCGCATTTGTGGCCGCAGGCGCTTTGCGCCGGGCGATGTTGGGTTTGACGAACACCTGCCGGTTACCTATAATGCGCAGCTCTTCGGCCAGTTAGCTCAGTTGGTAGAGCAGCGGATTGAAAATCCGCGTGTCCGTGGTTCGATTCCGCGACTGGCCACCAAAGATACTTCAGCAAAAACGCCGATCCATGTGGTCGGCGTTTTTGCGTTCACGCGGACCAAACTCCGCGGGCCGGGCCATCCCCGGTGGGGGGACCTTTTCCGAGCACGCGCACTGCGTGCTCGGTTCTCCGGTGTCAGGCGCCGTTGATCTTGTCCGCCACCTGCTGGTCCAGCGTTCGCCCCGCCGTGTCAGCGTCGGGGGCTGTCGCCAGCAGAAACAGGCACCGCCCGCCGCTCGTCGCCTCCCACTGGTGGCCGACCTGCGTCTTCTCCCGCGTGTCGTCCGTGCCCAGCAGGTACTGCCCCTTGTACTCGACCGCCAGCACGCGGCCGTCGGTCAACTCCGCCACGAAGTCCGGGTAGAAGTAGTCGGTCGAGGTGGGCAGCCAGAACGAGAACCTCTCGTCCCGCTCGACGTTGCGCACCCAGTGCTTGACCTTGCGCTCTTCGTCGAGCGCGCGCGCGCACTCGAACTCTTCCGACAGCTTCCCGCTCTCCGTCCGGTACCTCAGGTCGTGGATGCGGCTGCCGCCGTAGTAGTGCTTCTGGAAGCGGTAGCTGCCCTGGTAGAAGGGCGGTCGACCCGGGTAGCGGTCCGGATGGAAGGTAAAGTGGTAGCGGAAGCTGTCGCCCAGCGTCGGGGCCGCTGCGAGGCCCGGGAGGGCCTGCTGGAAGCCCCGTTCGACGGCGCGTTGCCGGCGTCGGTCCAGTTCCCGCCGGATGGCCTCGGCGAGCGGGTTCCTGGTCCGGACCAGCGCGGTCAGGGTCAGGCCGCGGTCGCGCTGGAGGTGCTGCACGAGCGCCAGCAGCCACTTGAGCATGACCGACTGGCTGACGTCGACTTGCCGGCACTCCCGGTCAAGCGTGCGCACGAGGTCGTTCTCGTCGGCGTGCGCGGGGACATCGTTGAGGCCAAGCTGCTCGGGCTCCGCCAGCTTGTAGGTGACGTGACCCTCGTCCACGTCGATCTCGTAGGCCCTGCCGCTTTCCCGCAGGCTGAAGCCCGCCAGACTGACCGGCTCGGCAAACAGGTCGAACTGGCCCAACTCCGAACACAGGCGCCGGTCGAGCGGCTGGAGCTCGTCATCGAAAGGAAAGCAGAGCTGCGGCAGCTTGGCGAACGGGATGCCGAGGGCCGCGGGCGCCTTGGCAGCGTCCTGCCGGACGCGCTCGCGCTCGATGGCCTCGCTGACGGCCTTCTGGTGCTTGCCGCTGAGCCCGCTCAGCAGGAAGTTCTCGACTTCCTCGTCCAGGTCGCCGCGGACGATGGCTGTGGCGCCGCCGCTTGTTGCGCGCAGTTCGACCGTGGCCGCGAGCGTCGCCGGCAGCGGCGTGGAGGGCATGGCCGGCAGGCTCACGATCGCCTCCGGCACCTTGGCCCGGGCGCCGCTACCCGCGGTGGATGTCCCATCTCCCGGCAGGTCGAAGCTTGCCTGGCTCGGCACGATGGCCGAGGCCGCCTCGTAGGCGTTGAAGCCCATGTTCTTGACCAGCCGGTCGCTGAGTTCGTCGGCCACCCGCACGAAGCCGGCGGACACGAGGTGAGCGTAGGCCCTGTTGAGTTCGAACTGCTGGCGGGGTCGGGCGTAGGGCATCCGCAGGACGCGGCCGAGCAACTGCTCGACGTCCTTGGCGCTGTGCGCGTTCTGCATGCTGCACAGCACGTAAGCGAACGGGCAGTCCCAGCCTTCCTTCAGCGCCTCAACGGTGACGACGAAGCGCACCGGGCAGGTCGGGGAACCGAGCTGCACGCCGTCCAGTTCCTTCTGGTCGCCCGTGGCGACGGCGATCTGCTCGCGGGGCAGTTTCTCGCCGTCCGGGTCTGTGAGATGGTCGACCAGCACATCGACCGTCACTTCGCCGCCCTTGGGTTCCGCCTGGAAGAGGATCACTGGCCGCACGTAGTCCTTTTCCTTTTCGGCTACGCGTTCGAGGCGGTCGCGCGTCAGCACGGCGTCGCGTACGGCGTCCTTCCAGCCGGTGGGATGCTCCATGAGGACGATCGGCAGCTTGATCATGTCCTCCTTCTGAAGCTCCTGGGCACCGACGTGGAAGAGCACGTTGCTGCCCTTGACCGGCGTCGCGGTCATCTCGACGACGCAGGAGGGCGCCAGCTTGCGCAGCGTCTCGAAGGCGAGGTGCGTGCGGTTGTTGTGTGCCTCGTCGACGACGAGGATCGGGCGGTTCAGCGCGACCCAGTTCGCCAGGGACGACTTGACGCGGCCGACGTCCGCCGCCGTCAGGTAGGGCTGCTTCCCGACGTCGGCCTCGGTCACCTTGTCTAGGTGGGCGGCCTGCGCGGGCGTCAGCCCCTGGAAGTGCGGGGCCAGCGATTCGTCGAACGCGTAGACGTTGCGGATGCTCTTGTCGCGCACGGCGAAGGACTGGATGGTGGCGACGACGATGACGGCGGACGTGCCCACCTCGTGCGGCCCGACCGTGGAAAGCTCGTCCAGCGCGCAGACGCGAACTCGGTCGCCGAAGTGCTCGGCCAGCCCGGCGTGACAGGCGTTGCCGGGGACGCGCAGCGCGGCGAGGGTCTGAGTGCGGATGGCGTCGGACGGCACCAGCCACAGCGCGACGGGCGCGTCGGTGTCGAGCAGGGCACGGCCTACCCGGGCCACGGCGTGGGCCGCCAGCGTGGTCTTGCCGCCCCCGGTTGGGATGCGCACGCACACTGCGGGCACGTCCCCCATGGTGGCGGCGTCGTACGGGGTCTTCTGGCCGACTGCGGCCATGGCTTCCGCCCAGGCGACCTGATGTCCGGCGACCCGCGTGCGCCGAAAGAAGACCTCTAGGGCCTCCAGCGTTCGTCCCTGGTATACCTTGAGCTTGAAGGTTGG
>DAITAZ010000012.1:1478-1906 GCA_036824045.1 Rhodocyclaceae bacterium | reverse complement strand
CGTCCCTGTCCTTGTTCTTGTTGTCGTCAGCGCGCCTTGATGTCGTAGGGGATCTGGCGGAAGGTCACGCCGGCCTCTTCGAGGCGCTGCTCGCCCAGGCGGGTCGTTTCGCCGTAGACGATTTTGCGGAAGGGCACTGGCTGCCCCGGCGGCGTTGCCGCTGCCAGCAGTCCGTCCAGGTGGGCCAGAACCGGGCCGGTGAGCACGTTGCCTCCGGCTGGTCGTCGGTCGCCGAGGATGCCGTTGTAGAGCAGGAAGACCGCGGTGTCCTCGTGCACGCCGAGAAGCGGGGAGGCGAAGGTGTGCACTGCCGGTTTGCCCGTCTCGAAGTGCCACAGGTAGGCCGCCAAGGAACTGAACTTCACCTCTGGGTGGATGCTGCCGTCGGCATCGAAGACGGGGGCGCCCAAGGTGTAGAAACGGAACCC
>DAITAZ010000012.1:0-1468 GCA_036824045.1 Rhodocyclaceae bacterium | reverse complement strand
ACCCGCCGCCTCCCGCCCAGCCCACCGCCTTCGAGACGCCCCCTTGCTCGCCGGCAATCACCTTTTCCAGGCGAGGCAGGCAGAGAGATCGAGCATGTTCTCCAAGTTCGACGCCGAGGTACTTGCGCTGCATCTTGTGGGCTACCGCGGCTGTAGTGCCGGACCCCAGGAAGCTGTCAAGCACAATGTCACCCGGCAGCGTGGCGATGTGCAGTACGCGTTCCAGCAGGCGCTCCGGCTTGGGCGTGCCGAAGGACTCTTCACCCGGAAAAAGAGCGCGCATCTCGTTCTTCGACGTGCGGTTGCTCCCTACGAGGTCCTTCGACCAGAGCGTCCGGGGCACGAGATCGCCGACCTCCGACAGGTAGCGCTTAATGCTGGGACGGGCATCGCCTGTCGGCCCCCACCAGATCCGGTCGTCTCGGTCGAGTTCGCGCAACTTCTCCTCCGACACGCGCCAGAACCGTCCGGGCGGCGGCGAGAAGGTTCGGCCGGTCGGTCCGGTGATCGTGTACAAGCCTTTGGAGTACGGCTTGTTGGCGTACGGGTCGCCCGGCAACCATGGCCCTCGTTCGTCGTTGTCGGGGTTGCTGTAGATCGCGTCCGACTCTTCGGATCGCGGCAGCTTGTTCGGTTTCCAGTCCGGCTGGCGCGAGTACACAAGCATGTAATCGTGGTCGGTGGAAAACTGCCGAGCCGAGTTGCGGGGGGAGTCAGCCTTCTCCCAGATGACCGAGCAGACGAAGTTGCTACGCCCGAAAACCTCGTCCAGCAGCACCTTCATGTAGTGGGCTTCGTTGTCGTCGAGCGTTACCCAGATGCTTCCGTCAGTCGCCAGCAGCTCGCGGAGCAACACAAGGCGGGGGTGCATCATGCTCAGCCACTGGCTGTGTTCGAGCTTGTCGTCGTAGTGCTCGAACGCGCTCTGGGTGTTGTACGGCGGGTCGATGAAGACGCACTTCACTTGCCCGCGGTAAAACGGGAGCAGGGCCTTCAAGGCCAGAAGGTTGTCCCCCTGGATTAGCATGTTGTCCGCGGCAGAATCACCGTGCACGGACTCAAGGTTCAACAGATGGTACGGCACCGTGCCTGCCACGGACACGGCTTGGGCCTTGTTGACCCAGTCTAGGAACGGCATACGCGAATCTCAGTTGATCGAAGCGCCCCGATTTTAAGGTCTGGGAGCGTGCTGGTCAGAAATCTCTTGGCCTTGAACGGCGTAGGGCGCGTCGGCACCTCAAAAAGGCCGTTCCCAGCCCCGTCCAGCCCGGTCGCCCTTTGGCTCCTCACCGACCTAAGGCAGACCGGCAGGACCGCCCTTCTCGTGCCAACACCCCGAACGGCCACGAAGCCGTTCGGGGTTCGTTTTGTTAGGAGAGGGTCAAGGGCGTGTCGCTGCCCGGCTCCGTTAGCACGCCGCCGCGTGCGCGTCCTGGCGCCGCCCAGACCAGCACCAGCCTGTGCGCCC
>DAITAZ010000058.1:5954-15209 GCA_036824045.1 Rhodocyclaceae bacterium | reverse complement strand
CACCGACACCCTCACCCTGCTCGCCGCCGGCAGCATGCGCATCTCCGGCATCGAGAGCGTCGTGGGCTCGGCGGGTGTGGACACGCTCACCCTGCTCGCCGCCGGCAGCCTCAGCATCTCGGCGGTGGACAGCCTGGTGGGCACCACGGGCGTGGATACGGTCACCCTGATGGCGGCCTCCAGCCTGCGCGCCTCCGCAGTGGACAGCGTGGTGGGCTCCACCGGCACCGACACCCTGACCCTGCTCGCCGCGGGCGCAGTCTCGGTATCCGGGGTCGAAAGCGTGATGGGCGCCTCCGGCACCGACACCCTGACCCTGCTCGCCGCCGGTTCGGTGGCGATCTCCGGCGTGGAAAGCCTGCTCGGCACCACCGGCACCGACGTGGTGACCCTGCTGGCGGACGGTTCACTCAGCGCCTCCGCCATCGAAACCGTGCTCGGCACCACCGGCGCCGACCGCCTCACCCTGCTGGCGGCGGCGTCGGTCAGCATCTCCAACGTGGATACCGTGACCGGCACCACCGATACCGACACCGTCACCATGCTGGACGACGGCACCCTGGCCGTTTCGGCGGTGGAACGGGTGGTAGGCACCACCGGCGCCGACCGCCTCACCCTGCTGGCCGCCAGCGCCGTGGAGGTGTCGGCCATCGACACCCTGACCGGTTCCACCGGCACCGACACGCTCACCCTGCTGGCCGCCAGCAACATCAGCCTCTCCGGGGTGGAAAGCGTGGTGGGTTCCACCGGCTCGGACGCGGTCACGCTGATGGCCGCCGGCCATCTGCGCGCCTCCGCCGTCGAAACCGTGGTGGGCTCCACCGGCTTGGACACCCTCACCCTGCTGGCCGCCGGCAGCGTGCGCATCTCCATCGTCGAAAGCGTGCTCGGCACCACCGACACCGACACCCTCACCATGCTCTCCGCCGGCGCGCTCAGCGTCTCCGACGTGGAATCGGTGACCGGCAGCGTCGGCATCGACACCCTGACCCTGTTGGCCGCCGACGCGGTCGCGGTGTCGGGCATCGAGAGCGTCGTGGGCACCACCGGCACCGACACGGTCACCATGCTCGCGGCCGGTCAGCTCAAGGTCTCGGCGGTGGAGTCGGTCATCGGCACCACCGGCACCGACGTACTCACCCTGCTGGCCGCGAGCACCGTCGCCGCCTCCGCCATCGAGACGGTGGTCGGCGCCTCGGGCACCGACGTGCTCACCCTGCTGGCGGCGGGCAACAGCCGCATCTCGTCGGTGGAATCCGTGCTCGGCAGCACCGGGACCGACACGGTCACCCTGCTCACGTCCGGCGCCGTGGCGGTCTCGGCAGTGGAAAGCCTGATCGGGGGCGGCACCACGGACACGCTGACCCTGCTGGCAGCCAGCAGTATCGCCATCTCAGGCATCGAGAGCGTGGTCGGCTCCACCGGCACCGATACGCTGACCCTGCTGGCGGGCGTTTCCCTGCGGATTTCGGGGGTCGAGAGCGTACTCGGCTCCACCGGCAACGACACGCTGACCCTGCTGGCGGCGAGCAATGTGGCCGTCAGCCGCATCGAATCGGTGGTGGGCACATCCGCCACCGATACGCTCACCCTGCTGGCTGCCTCCACGCTGCGCATCTCGGGCATCGACAGCGTGATCGGCTCCACCGGCACCGACACCCTCACCCTGCTGGCCGCGAGCAGCCTGCGCGTTTCGGGCGTGGAAAGCCTGGTGGGCAGCAGCGGCGCCGACACGGTGACCCTGCTGGCCGCCGGCAACCTGCGCATCTCCGCCATCGACAGCGTGATCGGCACTACCGACACCGACACCCTCACCTTGCTGGCCGCCGGCAGCCTCAAGGTGCAGGACGTGGATAGCATCGTGGGCACCGCCGGGGTGGACACAGTGAACCTGCTGGCCGCCGGCAGCCTGGCCCTGAGCAGCGTGGATTCGGTGGTGGGCAGCACCGGGACCGACACCGTCACCCTCCTGTCCGCCACCCGGCTCACCACCAGCAGCGTCGAAAGCATCATCGGCAGCACGGGCACGGACACGGTGTCCATGCTGGCCGCCGGCAGCTTCGCCGTCAGCGGCGTGGAAAGCGTGATCGGCGCCACCGGCACCGACACGCTCACCCTGCTGGCGGCCGGCCACGTGCGCCTGTCCGCCATCGAAAGCGTGATCGGCACCACCGGCACCGACACGCTCACCCTGCTGGCTGCGGGCGCGGTGGCCATCTCCAGCGTGGAATCGGTCCTGGGCAGCAGCGGCACCGACACGCTGACCCTGCTCAGCGCCGCCAATGTGGCCATCAGCGCGGTGGACAACGTGATCGGCGGCACCGGTGTGGACACGGTCACCCTCCTGGCGGCGGGCAATGTGCGGGTGTCGGCGGTGGACAGCCTGATCGGCTCCACGGGGGTCGATACGGTCAGCCTGCTGGCCGCCGGCAGCATCGGCGTCTCGCGGGTGGATAGCCTTGTCGGCTCCACCGGCACCGACACGGTCACCCTGCTGGCCGCTTCCCACCTTCGTGTCTCGGCCATCGAAAGCGTGATCGGTTCGGCGGGAACCGATACCGTGACCATGCTCTTCGGCAGCCTGCTCAAGGTGTCGGCCATCGAAAGCGTGGTGGGCTCCACCGGCAACGACACGGTGGCCCTGCTGGCCGCCGGCCATGTGCGGATTTCCGGCGTGGAGGCGGTGACCGGGACCACCGACACCGATACCGTGACCCTGCTCGCCGCCGCCAGCGTCAAGCTCTCGGCCATCGAGTCGGTCATCGGCACCACCGGCACCGATACCCTGGTGCTGCTGGCCGCGGATCACGTGCGGGTGTCGGGCGTCGAATCGGTGGTGGGCTCCACCCTCACCGAAACCATCACCCTGCTCACCGCCGGCCACCTGCGGACATCCGCCGTCGATTCGGTGATCGGCTCCACCGGCACCGACACCCTCACCCTGCTGGCGGCCAACTCGGTCGCCATCTCGAGCGTGGAATCGGTGATCGGCGCCACCGGCGCCGACACGGTCACCCTGCTCGCGGCCACCAGCCTGCGGGTGTCCGCCGTCGATACGGTGATCGGGTCCACCGGCACCGACACGGTGACCCTGCTCAGCGCCGGCAGCCTGCGCATCTCCAGCGTCGAATCGGTCGTGGGCTCCACCGGGTCGGACACCATCGTCGGCCTGGGCAGCACCGGTGCCAACATCGAGGGCCGGGGCGGCGCGGACAGCCTCACCGGCGGCAGCGGCGGCGATCACTTCATCTACTCGGCGATCACCGACTCCACCGCGAGCGTGTCCGACACGATCACCAACTTCCAGGCGGACGGCACCGACGTGCTCGAATTCTCCGGGCTCGAATCCGGCACCTTCGACTTCATCGGGGCCAGCAGCGTCGCCTTCAGCAACAGTGGTTCGTCCGAAGCCCGCTTCAACGACACCACCAAGGTGCTGGAAGTGGATGTGGACGGCAACGGCACCACCGACATGGCCCTGCGCCTCACCGGCGTCAGCCTCGCCAACCTGAGCGAAAGCGACTTCCTCTGGTCGTGACCGCAGCGCGCGGCCGGAAGGGTTCCCCGGGCCTGCCCCGGGCCCCTTCCGGCCGGGCAGCCCTCCTCCCGCATCCGCCACCGAATAGCCCACAGCATCGGCTCTTATAGCCGCTTTGGCTGACCGGGCCGGGTGATAGCCTGCATTTCCTTCCCGCTATCCGGGCCGCTGTCATGGCGCGTTCTGCAGATCCTTCCAGTTCCGAACTCCGGCTCGGCGTCCGCGCCCTGCGCCGTGAATGGCTGTGGGCGGGCGTCTTCAGCCTGAGCACAAATCTCCTGCTGCTGGTGCCCGCGATCTATTCCTACCAGATCTACGACCGGGTGCTCGGCAGTCGCAATGAATGGACGCTGGCCATGCTGAGCCTGATCGCGCTCGGCCTCTACGCCCTGATGGGCGCGATGGAGTGGGTGCGCGGCCAGTTGCTCATCCGCGGCGCCATGCGCTTCGACAACCGGCTGAGCGACCGGGTGTTCGACGCCGTGTTCCAGGCCAGCCTGCGCCGGGTCGGGGGCGACACCAGCCAGGCCCTGAATGATCTGGCCAGCCTGCGCCAGTTTGCGGCGGGGCGGGGCGCGCTGGCCCTGTTCGATGCCCCCTGGGCGGTGATCTTCCTGGCCGCCCTCTTTCTCATGCACCCGGCCCTGGGCCTGCTGGCCCTGTTCGGCACCGCCGTGCTGGTGCTGCTCACCTGGCTCACCGAACGGGTGGCTGCCGAGTCCATCGGCCAGGCGGCCACCCAGGCCAACCAGGCGAGCCGCCTGGCCAGCGCCTGCCTGGCCAATGCCGAGGCGGTAGCCGCCATGGGCATGCTGCCGGCGGTGCGCGCCCGCTGGGCGGAACACCAGCAGGAGGGCCTGGCCGCCCAGCAGCAGGCCAGCGAGCGGGTTGGCCGGATCAGTGCCGCCAGCCGCACGGTGCGGCTGATCCTGCAAAGCCTGGTGCTGGCCGCCAGCGCCCTGCTGGTACTGGAAGGCAACCTCACCCCCGGCGCCATGATCGCTGCCTCGCTGCTCATGGGGCGGGCGCTGTCGCCGGTGGAACAGCTCATCGCCTCCTGGAAGGCGCTGGTGGCCGCCCGCGGCGCCTTCGAGCGGTTGGAAAAACTGCTCGCCCTGTGCCCTGCCCCCCGCGCCGCCATGCCCCTGCCCGCGCCGGCGGGCCGCCTGAGCGTGGAAGCCGTGAGCGCCGCCGCCCCCGGCAACCCGACCCCGGTGCTCAAGGGCGTGGCCTTCAGCCTGGAGCCTGGCGAAGCCCTGGCGGTGATCGGCCCCAGCGCCTCGGGCAAATCCACCCTGGCGCGGCTGCTGGTGGGCGTGTGGCCCCCGAGCAACGGCCGGGTGCGGCTGGACGGGGCCGACGTGTACGGGGGCCAGCGCACCCCATTGGGCACCCATATCGGCTACCTGCCCCAGGACGTGGCGCTCTTTGCCGGCACCGTGGCCGAGAACATCGCCCGGCTGGGCACAGTGGAAGGCCCCCGGGTCGTGCAGGCCGCCCAGCGCGCCGGCATCCACGAAATGGTGCTGCGCCTGCCCATGGGCTACGAAACCCAGATCGGCCCCGGCGGCAGCCAGCTCTCCGGTGGCCAGCGCCAGCGCATTGCCCTGGCCCGCGCCCTCTACGGCACGCCTGCCCTGGTGGTGCTGGACGAGCCCAACTCCAACCTGGACGAAAAAGGCGAGGCCGCCCTGGCTGACGCCGTACGCGCGCTCAAGGCCGCCGGCTCGACGGTGGTGCTGATCACCCACCGCACCAGCGTGGTCCAGGCGGTGGACAAAATTCTGGTGCTGGACGCGGGCCGGGTCCGCGCCTTCGGCCCCCGGGATGAAATGCTCGCCCGGCTGACCGGCAAACGCCCCGCCGAACCCGTCCCCGCCGCCGCAGCGGCCGCGGCTGCACACGCGGCGCCCGCCCCCAGCCACACCCCGGCCGAGGAAGCCACGTGCCCCGCCTGAGCGCCGCCATCCTGCCGCCCGGAGGCAGCGCGCGGGCACAGGGGAGGCGCCGCTCCCGCAGCCTGAGGGCCTCCCCTTGAGCCCGCTGGCCCCAACGGAGGGGTCCGCCCGAGCTGTCCGCCCCGTCCTGCGCACCGATACCGCCGGCACCATCCGCCGCGGAGTGCTGGTGCTCGCCCTCGGCCTGGGCAGTTTTGCCGCGTGGGCCGCCCTCGCCCCCCTGGATGAAGGCGTGCCCGCCCCCGCCACCGTGGTGGTGGACAGCAAGCGCAAGAGCCTGCAACACCAGACGGGCGGCGTCGTTGCCGCCGTAACGGTGCGCGAGGGCCAGGCAGTGCAGGCCGGCCAGGTGCTCCTGCGCCTGGACGACGGCCCCGCCCGCGCCGCCTTCGAGACCGTGCGCCAGCGCCATCTCGCGGCCCGGGCCCAGGAGGCCCGCCTGCTGGCCGAGCAGAGCGGCGCTCCCGCCATCGTCTTCCCGCCGGATCTGCTGGCAGTGCGCAACGATCCGCTGGTGGCCCAGCACCTGGAAGCCCAGCAGCAGTTGTTCCGCAGCCGGCGCGCGGCCCAGGCCACCGAACAAGCCGCCCTCGCGCAAACCCTCGCCGCCGAAACCGCCACGCTGGACGGGCTGCGGGCCCAGGCCCGGGTGAGCGAGCTGGAACTAGCCGGCCTGCGGGATCTGGCCAGCCAGGGCTACGCCCCCCTCAACCGCCAGTGGGAAAAAGAACGGGCCCAGATCGAGCTGCAGGCAGGCATCGCCCGCAGCCAGCGCGCCCAGGCCGAGATCCGCCTGCGCCAGCAGCAGCGCGCCCAGGAAGTCCGCAAGGAGGTGGATGCCCAGTTGGCCGAGCTGCGGCAAAGCCTCGCGGCAGACGCGGAAAAACTCGCCGCCGCCAGCGCCGAGCTGGCCCGCACCGAACTGCGCGCCCCGGTCAGCGGCATGGTGGTGGGGCTGACCATGCAGACCGTGGGCGGCGTGATCACGCCCGGCGCCCGCGTTCTGGACGTGGTACCCCAGGACGAACGCCTGCTGCTGGAAGCCCGGCTGCCACCCCACCTGATCAGCCAGGTGCGCCCGGGGCAGGCCGCGAGCGTGCGCTTCCATGGCTTCACCCAGGACCCCCAGCGGGTGGTGGACGCCACCGTGGAAACCGTCTCCGCCGATGCGCTGCCGGACCCGGCGGGCGGCACCTTTTACCTGGCGCGGGTGGCCGTCACCCCGGCCGGGCTGGCCCAACTGGGGGGCCACCCGCTGCAGGCCGGCATGCCCGCGGACGTGGTGGTGCGCACCGGCGAGCGCAGCCTGCTCACCTATCTGCTCGCGCCGCTGCTGCGGCGGCTGGGCGGCGCCCTCAAGGAAGCCTGATGCGGCCGGCACTCTGCGCCGCGCTGGCCCTGGCCGCAGCGCTGAGCCCGTCCGCCCGTGGCGCCGACGACCTGCTCACCATCTACCGGGCGGTGATGACCCAGGCCCCCGCCCATCTGGCCGCCCAGGCCAGCCTGGAGGCCGAGGCCCAGCGCCTTGCCCAGGCCCGGTCGGCCCGCCTGCCCAGCCTGGACCTCACCGCCAGCCGCGCCCGGCACGGGGCCGAGCGCCAGATCACGCCCCTGACCGGCAGCCCCACCAGCGAACACCTGGCCTACGGCAGCGCCGCCTACAGCCTCAACGCCCGCCTGCCCCTGTACCGCCCCGCCCAGCACGCCCAGGTGGAAATCGCCCGCGCCCAGACCCACAGCGCCGCGGCCGAACTGCGCCAGGCCCGCCAGGACCTGGCAGCCCGCACCGTGGCCGCCTACTGCGACGCCCTCTCCGCCCGGGAAGAAAGCGCCCTCATCGCCGCCCAACGCCAGACGGTGGAAGAACAGCTCGCCGCTGCCCGCGCCGCGCAGAAGGCCGGATACGGCACCCGCATCGACGTGGACGAAGCCACCGCCCAGCTCGATCTGCTGACCGTTCAGGCCCTGGAACAGGCGGAGCGCCAGGACGAAGCCCTGCGCACCCTGCACACCCTGATGGGCCGCGCCCCCGAAGCGCTCGCCCCCCTGCGCGCCACCGGGGCCGACAGCCCACCCCCTGCGGACGAAAATCTGGAGCACTGGCTGGCCCGGGCCGAGGCCGCCAACCCGCTGCTGGCCAAGCTCGCCCACCAGCTCGACGCCCAGGAGCAGGAGGCCGCCCGCGCCCGTGCCGCCCACCTGCCCACCCTCGACCTCGTGGCCGCCCTGGGCCACAGCAACAACGACAACGTGGCCAATCAGGGCAGCTACCGGGCGCTCGACAGCCGCAGCCACAGCATCGGCGTGCAGCTCACCCTGCCCCTCTACGCCGGCGGCGGCCCCGCGGCGCGGCAGGACGAAGTCGCTGCCCGCACCCAGGCCCTGCGCCATCAGCACGAAGACGTGCGCCGCCAGATCCGCCAGCAGGTGAGCCGGGAATGGGCCTTGCTCGGCCAGTTCGCCGCCCGCATCCGCGCCCTCCGGCAGGCCGAGCACTCCTCCGCCCAGCTCGCCCTGGCCGCCCGCAAGGGCGTGGAAGGCGGCCTGCGCACCACCTGGGACGTACTCCAGGCCGAGCAGCAACGCTACCGCCTGCGCCGCGACCGGGCGCTCGCCCGCCACGACTGGATCGCCGCCCGCAGCCGCCTGCTCGCCGCCGCCGACGCCCTGGACGACACCGAGATCAGCCGGATGAATGGCTGGTTCGGGGAGCCCTGACCCTCCCCCGGCAGGCCGCGCGGAGCTTGAGAAGCTGGCAAAGGAAAGCCGGCAAGCAAGCACAACTCGCCACGCTGGAAGGGCCAGAACGACCCGAAATGGAACGCCCTTGCCCGAACAGAAAAGACTCGCCCTGATGACCCGCTGGCAGGTCGCCTATCTGCGGGCATTCGGAATGCAGTCCTTCTGGATGGGCAGCAGCCCCTATTCATATCAACGCAGCGGCCATTACTCGGGATTGAGCGTGATGGCTGAAGCTTGCGACGGGGGCTGCTACAACATGTGCGCCACCTACGTCGCCATGAACAATCGCGAGGGCTGGTCCCGGCTGAACCAGTCGTACCGGTGACCCCCGATCCGGCGAGCCGCCCGCCTCCGTACCCCGCCCGCTAAACGCCTGCGTCGAACTCCGGGTCCAGCGGCACCTGCAACCCGGTGGCCAGGTGGTTGGTCTTGGCCGCCAGCGACACGATCGCCAGCAGTTCCGCGTGCTGGGCGTCGGTCATGCCCTTGGCCCGCGCCGCCGCCGTGTGGGAATGCACGCAATAGCCGCAGCCATTGGCGATGGAGACCGCGACGTAGATCAACTCCTTGGTCAGCGGGTCCAGCAGGCTGGGCGTGGCCATCAGCCCTTTCACCTCCGCCCAGGTGCGCTCCAGCAAGGGCGGATCAAACGCCAGCGTCCGCCACAGGTTGTTCACAAAATCGGTCTTGCGCGTGGCGCGGATGTCGTCGAACACCGCCTTCACGCGCGGGTTGTCTTCGGGGTTGGCGGGTTGCCTGACGGTTGCCATGAAAGCCTCGGCGGGAAACGATGGGGAGGAAAACGCAGTCCGGCGCCATCATGCCGCCAAGGGCAGGGCCAGGCCAAGCGGGGAGCGGACCGGCAACCCCACCCCCACAGGGGCGGCGCAATCGGCCTTCACCGCGGCAGAGGCTCCAGACCACCCGGCACCCTGGCGCGAGCGCGGCGTCGCCGGGTCGCCGCACCCGCCGCGCTTCACACGTCACAACGGGCACGCATCGTTGCCCCGCGGGCAC
>DAITAZ010000058.1:0-5854 GCA_036824045.1 Rhodocyclaceae bacterium | reverse complement strand
CACGCACGATCAATCGCATTTCTGTTTTTCGACGATGGACCGGTAGCGCTCTTTCGAACTGTCGGCAAGCGGGACTTCCTTTGAAGCATAAGCCCAGCGGCAGATGCCCCGCTCGGTTCTGCTCAACCGGGCCACTTCGAACTGTGGCGGGTAGTTCCTGCAGCCCTCGTGGGACCACTGATACACCGCCTCCGTTTCGTTCTGCCTCAGTACGTCCCAGCGCATGGAGGCACAGTCCGGGCCAAAGCCGGCTCGCATCTGGGCAAGCAATTTGTCAAACGGGATGCCTTTTCCGGTGAATTCCTGGCGGGTAATCAGTTCCCGCCAAGCTTCCACCGTCTGCCCTTGCAGCACGTACTCGGTGATTTTCTGCGTGGCATTCTCGGTTCTGAACCCGACACTCCAATTCCGGGCATCGAAGGCCGGCACCGCGCTCGCCGGAGGGATCTGCTTCCCCAGCACCATCTCCAGCAGCTGCACACGCGCCGGGTTGGTGATGACGGCCAGTTGGTGAAGCGTTCGGACGCTGCCATCCGCATAGGTGATCACGAACTTCTTTTGAAGCACCCAGGGTTCTTTTCGCGTCATCTCCCGGAACATCTGTTCATCCATCACCCGGGCCTTGCCTGTTCCATTCCAGACCCCGTCCTTCAGCGTGACAGAAGGCTCGCTGACGTCGAGCAAGGTTTTCGCCTTACCGAGCGTTTGCACGGAAACCGACTTCGGCTCCGCGCCTCCCTTGAACCTGACCCCATACAAGAACGCCCAGCGCAGTGGCTCCCCCGGTGCTTTGGGCAGGAAGGCAAGGCTCACGGAAGTGATTTCCGCCCGGTCATCCTGCGCGCTCAAGGGTTTCTTGGTGACCGAGTCGATCTGGTAGGAGACTTCGCCGTCTTCCGCCGTCGGGAGTCGTATCTCCTTGATTTCCGCCTGCGACGGCAGGCTCACGGAAAGGCACAGGAACGCCACAGCAAGCTTCAGGAAATCAATTCTCACGTTACCCCCGCGAACCTGTCGTTCGTTATTCTCGAACCAGCCCATACCCATGCCAGAGACTTGCCCACTCATCCCGCTCAGTGCATTCATCAATCTTCATGAAAGACGCGCCGCGCCCAGGCCCACCCCCCTTTGACGCCGAATCGCGCAAGACCGATACCGCAAGCATACGACTCGATCCTTGCGCGGTCCACGATCCTACCCCCCGGGTTTCGCCGGGAACTGGCCACGACCGGCCACCGCACCGCCTTCCCGGTGGCCAATCCCCTCATCCACCAGGGCCTGGCCGAAGCGGTCGCTCACGCGAAAGGTGTAGGGCCCGGGGCCCAGCCCCGGATTGGTCTGGACGAAGTAGTTGTAATCCGTCCGGGCAAGCGATTGCCAGCGGCCATCGGCCAGGCGCACCTCGAGCCGGGCAACGGGATTGCGGTGGTTGCGCACCTGTACCGCCGTCCACCACGGGTTACTCCCCTGCTTGAAATGGTAGGCGACGGGCCCGTTCATCTCCGGGCTCACCAGGCGCCAGCGGATCGGCACCTTGCCCGCCTGCAAGGGCGCGATCCGGGCAAAGGCCTGCTCGCTCAGGTCCAGATGGCCGGGGCCGCATTCGGGGCACACATTATTGACCTGGACCGTCACCGTACCCCGGGGACCCGCCACCTCCAGCCACGCCCCGCACGCCGCGCTGCCCGCGAAACCTGACCGGTTGATGGCCACCGTCAGGCGCTCCCCCGCAGCCGGCCCGAAGAGGCAAGCACCGTTGCCGTCGTCTCGATAGTGGGTGGCAACCCCGTCCTGGACCTGGCCGGACAAGGCATCCGCCGCCCAAGCGCCGGCCGTCGAGGCCGCCAGGGCCAGCAGGACAAAGCCGCTCAGCGGCAATAGAGGGAATGAGGTTCGCATCGCGGAACCCGAGTGAATGGCAGATACCCATACAACTCTCAGCCATCCCCCGGCGTTGACCGGCGGGCGAGATTAGGGGGCAACACGGACCGGCACCGCAGCCCACACCCGTAAGACTGATGCCCCTGCTCCACAACCCGGACGCCCCTGCCCCACCGGTCCCGCCCCCACTGGCATGCAATGGCATGCGCCTCACCGGCGCAGGCTGAATCCAAAGATGCTTGCATCGTCGCTGAGGGAAGATTTCCTGGCGACGATTCGTTAGATGTCGAACGTTGGCCGGGCCGCCGCCACGCCGTCACAAGCCCCCCGTTCTCTCCGTAATCCAGCAAACCACCTCCCCGCCCCACAGCCCCGGCGCGCCCGCCAAAACAAAACGCCCGGCCTTTCGGCCGGGCGTTTTGCACGCCTTCGGAGCTTGGGGAGGCGCTCAGCAGGCGCAGAACACCTGGAAGTTCTCGGCGGTGAGGTCGAGGCCGGAGCCGAGGATGGCGATCTGGACGGCTTCGCCTTCGCCGCTGCCGTCGGCGTCGTACCAGAGTTCGCCGCTGTCGGTGTTGTAGATGAGGTGCTGGTCTTCGGCCTCGGCTTCGCCGCTGTCGTTGGCGACGAAGGCGGCTTCGTCGATGCCGCCTTCGCCGGTGGCGTCATAGAGGGCGGAGTACTGGCTGGCGTCGAGGCTGATGACGTCTTCGGATTCGTCGAAGTCGCGGATGGTGTCCGCTTCCTCGCCGTCGCCCAGGGCGTCGAAGACGAAGACGTCGGCGCCGCGGCCGCCGGCGAGCACGTCCGCGCCGGCACCACCGCTGATGATGTCATCGCCCCGGCCGCCGAGGATCTTGTCATCGCCGTCGCCACCGCGGAGCAGGTCATCGCCAGCGCCGCCGTCCAGCAGGTCGCGGCCGGCTTCGCCGTCCAGGATGTCGTTGCCGGCGCCGCCTTCCATGCGGTCGTTGCCCTCACCGCCGTTGAGGTAGTCGAGCCCGCTGCCGCCGGCGAGCAGATCCCGCCCGCTGCCACCGTAGAGTTCGTCGTTGCCGTTGCCACCGGCCAGCGCATCGTTGCCGGATTCGCCGTTGAGCACGTCATTGCCGGTGCCGCCGTCCAGCCCGTCGTTGCCATTGCCGCCGAGCAGTTCATCGTTGCCGGCACCACCGGCCAGGGCGTCCCGTCCTTCACCGCCCTGGAGCGCGTCATTGCCGCTGCCACCGGCGATGACGTCGTTGCCGTTGCCCCCGTCCACCGTGTCGTCGCCGGCACCGGCGTTGATCGTGTCGTGCCCGCCGCCGGCATAGACCACGTCGCTGCCGCCGCCGGTGGCGACCCGGTCGCTGCCGTCGCCGGCCAGCACCTGGTCGTTGCCGCTGCCCAGGGTGATGCGGTCGGCTCCGCGGCCGGCATCCACGTAGTTGTCGCCGCTCAGGTCCTTGATCTGGTCGTCGCCGCTGCCGCCGTCCAGGGTGTCATTGCCGTCGCCACCGTACACTTCGTCGTTGCCGTCGCCGCCGTAGAGCAGGTCCGCGCCGGTGCCGCCGCTGAGCACGTCCTTGCCCAGGCCGCCGGCCAGCTCGTCGTCGCCGTCTTCCCCGTAGAGTTTGTCGTTGCCGGAACCGCCTTCCACCCAGTCGTTGCCGGCGCCGGCGTTGACCAGGTCGCTGCCGCCGCCACTGCGCACGATGTCGGCGCCGTCGCCCGCGCTGATCTTGTCGATCCAGGCGCCGGTGGTGATGGCGTCCATGCCGGCGCCGGCGGTGATGGTGTTGCGGCCCTGTTCGTCCAGCACCACGTTGTCGCCTTCACCGGCGTCGATCACGTCGTTGCCGGCGCCGCCATCCAGGTAGTCATCGCCGTCGCCGCCGTCCAGTCGGTCCATGCCGTCGCCGCCGCTCAGCCAGTCCTTGCCCGCGCCGCCGGACAGCACGTCGTCTCCGCCTTCGCCGCTGAGGGCGTCATCGCCGTCGCCGCCTTCGGCGTTGTCCGCGCCTTCGCCGCCGTAGGCGAAGTCATCGCCTTCGCCACCGAGCAGCGCGTCATCGCCGTCGTTGCCGCTCAGCACGTCATTGCCGCTGCCGCCGTCGGCGGTGTCATTGCCGCCGCCGCCGATCAGCGAGTTGTCTGCCCAGGAGCCGATGATCTGGTCGTCTGCTTCGCCGCCCTCGGCGTTTTCGACATCGCTGAAGCTGTCTTCGCCGGCGCCGCTGGCGGTGCCGTTGGCCAGGTCGATCAGCAGGTTTTCCTGCCAGCCGGTGTAGCGGATGGTGTCCACCCCGGCGCCGCCTTCCACGTGGTCGTCGCCAGCGCCCAGGTGGATGGAGTCATCCCCCTCGCCACCTTCCAGATAGTCATCGCCTTCCCCGTCCTCCAGGTATTCATTCTCAACGCTGGTTTCCTCGCCTTCATCCTCCTCGACGGGCCAGTCCACCTGGGCGGTGTAGTACTGCTGGGTGGCGCTGAGGCGGGTGGTTTGGTCGGCAGAGCTCATCTTCGATCCTCCTGGTAGGTCCGGCAGCAGACGGTTGACAGATCCGGTTGCCGGTCCGCCCGGGCGGGCTTGCTCGGGCGGACCGTGAATCCTTGCCTCCACCGGGCGCTGCGGGGGACGACAGGCAATCTGGAAAATTGCCTTGAAAACAGCCCCTAATTCATCGCTCGGTGAAGCTGAGGGCCGTTTACGGGAGGGCGGGGAAAAACTTTAGCGTCAGTGTGGTTTATTTCCTTCTTCTCGCGAACCGCCCCGGGCGGGCGGGCCCCGGTGGCGCGGCCGGGCGCGGGGGCGGGGCCGCGCAGCGCAGCGCGCCCCCGATCCGCTGCCGCATCGGGGCAAGGCGCGGGCAAAGCGGGTGGGGCCTCAGCCGCCAACCGGTGAGCACAGCTCGATCAATGTGCCTTCGGCCGCGCGGACGTAGGCCACCACCTGCCCCCAGGGCTTCTGCGCCGGAGGGTGGAGGGCCTGGGCCCCCGCCGCCACGGCCCGGGTGTAGGCGGCGGCCACGTCTTCGGTGACGAACGCCAGCTCGATCCCCGGGGGCGGGGCCTCGGCCGCGACCGGCACATAGCCGGCGGCGCCGAAGTGCATGTCCCCCAGGGTGCGGGCGGCAAAGGCCAGCGCCGTGGCGCCGGTTTCGAGCTCGCCGTACTCCCCGGACGGGTGGAGGGAGCGCAGTTCAAAGCCGAAGGCCTGCTGGTAGAAGGCCAGGGCCGCGGGCACGGATGGCACATAGATGATGGTGTAGCCGAACTTCATGGGTGGCATCTCCGGTGGGGGAACACGGGTTCAACTGATGTCGGTGATGCGGCTGATGGCCCCGTCGCGGAACTCGAACTCCGAACGGCCGGCCAGGCTCAGCACCTGCCCCGCCCGCAAGCCGTTGGGCAGATCGCGGGCGAGCACGGCGCGGAAGGCGATGGCCGCAACGGCCCGCCCCGCGCCGGCCTCGAAGCCCAGCACCGCCTGGTGCCGCTGGGCAAACAGCGGGAGCGACTGTTCCGCCAGCGCCCGGAATGCCGCCAGGCCCGAGGCCGTGGCGTTGGCCTGGCCGGCAGAAATATTGGTGAAGGCGATGTCCGGGTGCAGGGTGCGGAGCATGGCTTCCACATCCATCCGGTTGTAGGCCGCCAGGTAGTCATCCACCAGTGCGCGCATTGCTTCGGGGGTCATGGTTTTCTCCGGGTTGGGGGCCGCCGCTCGTCGGCCCGAGCTTGCGCCCGCCGCAGCGGACTGGCAACCGTTCAGCGGATGCCGGAACGCAGGGCCACCTTGAGGATGGCCAGGCACAACAGGCTGAGCGGCTGATCGTGCGGTGCCGCGGGCCGCAGGGTGATGGCGGAGGACGACACGGGGCTCACGCCGTCAGCCGGTAAAGCACATGCCGCCGCAGGGGGCTCCCCACCGGCAGCAGGGGATGCAGGAACGTACCGGCCAGACGCATGCCCAGCCGGACCATGAGGGCGCGGG
>DAITAZ010000011.1:80587-88277 GCA_036824045.1 Rhodocyclaceae bacterium | reverse complement strand
TACCTGCCTGCGCGCCGTGCCTCCATCCACTGCGGACGGCCGGATTGGGCACGGGCGGAAAGCTGACGCGAATCGCCCATCTGAGAACCGGCTGGTAATCCGCCTCAAAACGGATACTCAACGCATATCCGCACCGAGGGAAGACCGATGGCCTACGCGAGAGTCTTTCAATCCGGCACCAGCCAGGCGGTTCGCCTGCCCAAGGACTTCCGCATCCAGGCTGAGCGGGTGGAGATGTTCCGGCGGGGGAAGGAAATCGTGTTGCGAGAGGTGCCGCTCGGCGAAGAGACCGTTTTTGATTTGCTGGCGTCCTTGCCGGACGATTTCCTGGCCGAGGGGCGGCAAGACGAGGCACCACAGGAGCGGGAGGCGCTGTGATTGCCGACCGGCCCCGTTACCTGCTGGACACCAATATCTGCATCCACATTGCCACACATAGCCCACCCCAGGTTCGCAAGCGGTTTGCCCGCCATGCAGCGAACGAACTGGCCATGTCGGGGATCACCCTGGACGAGTTGCGCTTCGGCGCTGCCACGAGCCTGGCACGGGAGCGGGCGGAAGCTGCGGTGGAACGACTCTGCGAGGCGATCACGGTATCGGCGTTGCCCGAAACGGCGGAACTGCATTGCGGAGAACTCCTTGCCGCACTGCAGCGCCAGGTGCAACCGATCGGCAATAACGATTGTGGATTGCGGCACATGCGCAGGCTGCCGGGATGGTGCTAGTCAGCAACAGTCTGGGGGAGTTCTCCCGCGTACGGGGCTTGGCGCTGGAAAACTGGGCCAAGCCCTGACTTACCCCCTACCCCACCGCCACCCGCACCACGCCTTCCAGCACGAGGCGTTCTTCCACCCGGTGGGGGATGGCCAGATGGGGGGCGAGGGCGGGAGCGGTGCCGCCGGTGAGCAGGCAGAGGGTGTCCGGCCCGGAGGGGAGCTGGCGGTACATGCGCTCGATGGCACCGAGTTGGGCAGTGACGCAGCCGGAGTAGATGGCATCTTCCGAACTGCGGGGTTGGGGGGTGAAGCAGCCGTCTGCGTAGGCGAGCTGGGCGGTGTTGGCGGCCAGGGCGTGGCGCATGAGGTCGAGCCCGGGGAGGATGAGGCCGCCGAGAAAGCAGCCATCGGCGGCAAGGAGGTCCACGGTGGTGGCGGTGCCGGCGCTGACCACCAGGCAGGGGCCGGGGTGCAGGTGGCGAGCGCCGATGAGGGCGGCCCAGCGATCGGCGCCCAGGCGGGCGGGCTCCCGGTACTGGTTGATGACGCCGCACTGGCTGGCCTGGCTCGCCACACGCTGCAGGGGCAGGCCCCAGGTGGCGGCCAAGGCCTGGAGTTCTTCGGCGACGATGGGGCCGGCGACGTTGCTGGCGGCCACGGCGGCGGGCTGACCATGGCGGCGCACGAGGGCGGCCAGCTCGCCAAAAGCCCCGTGGGCGAGCGCGCCGTGGGCCAGCCAGCCTTGGCCGGGCTGGTAAAGGCCCCACTTGATGCGGGTATTGCCGGCGTCGAGGGCAAGAATCATGGCGTGCTCACGGAAGCACCGGGCCGTCCCGGGTGTGCCTGCCCCTCGCGGGGGCCGGCCTGGGGGCTGCCAGACCCAGGGGGCACTCTCAGCGATACATCGCCGGCCAGCACGCGTTGCACCCCGGCGGGTGTTTCAAGCAGGAGGGCGCCGTCTTCGTCGACGCCGCGGCAGATGCCGGCCAGCGGCGCGGCGGCGTCCGCGTGCAGGGTGACGGCCTGACCGGCGTGGGCGTTGCAGAGGTTCCACTCGGCGCGGAAGGCGGCAAAGCCATGGCGGCCGAAACTTTCCAGCGCGGGGCCGAGAGCAGCCAGGCAGGCGGCGAACACGGCATTGCCGTCGAGCGGGGCGGCCAGCGCGGAGGCAAGGTCGGCGGGGGGGACGGCACCCTCGATGCGCAGGTCCGGGGGCAGGCTCAGATTGATCCCCACGCCGATGACGGCGGCTGTACCCTCCCGACCGCTGGCCAGTTCGATGAGGATCCCGCCGAGTTTGCGCCCGGCCACCAGCAGGTCGTTGGGCCATTTGAGCTGCAGTCCGCCCACGTCCAACCCGTGGAGGGCGCGAGCCAGGGCGACACCCACGGCCAGACTGAGCCCCAGGGGGGAGCGGCCTGCGGGCAGGCGCCAGCGCACCGAGAAGGCGAGGCTGCCCCCGGCCGGGGCCACCCAGGCGCGGCCGCGGCGGCCCCGGCCCGCCGTTTGCCGTTCGGCCAGCAGGCACTCGGGGCGGGGGTCGGCGGGCAGGGGCCGGGCCATGAGCCGGGTGTTGGTGGAATCGCACTCAGGCAGCAGTTCGAGCTGCCAGCCCTGGGCGGCAGCGCCCAGGTGGCGGCAAATCGCATCTGGATCAAAGCGCGGCGGACTGGGGTTGGGCGAGGATGGAGCCATGTGCACGCACACCATGCGGTCAGCCCCGGGGGCTGGCCAGCCGTTAATAAAACCGTGATTATCCCCGAGAACCCGCTCTGCCCGGCCATATGGCGTGACACGGGCGGGTTTCAGGCATGCCAATTGCTGCGATGATTGTTTGCGGGAACAGACAGGAGCCCTAGATGCTGCGAGTACTGGTGATCGACGAGACCCACTCCCGGGCAGCGGATGTGTGCGCGGCGCTGGCCATGGCCGGCTGCCAGGTGGCGGCGATCCTGCCCACCAGCCTGGATCTGGTGGAGCAGGTGGAAAAGCTCACGCCCGACATCGTGCTGATCGATACCGACTCCCCCAGCCGGGACACCCTGGAACACCTGGGGGTAATGGACGAGCGGGCGCCCCGGCCGGTGATCATGCTGGCCCACGACAACGACCGCAACACCATCCGCTCGGCCATGCAGGCCGGGGTATCGGCCTACATCGTGGATGGGCTGGACCCCTCGCGGGTGCAGTCGGTGATCGATGTGGCGGCCGCCACCTTCGACACCTTTCAGGGCTTGCGCCGGGAACGGGACGAGGCCCAGCGCAAGCTGGCGGACCGCAAGACCATCGACCGGGCCAAGGGCATTTTGATGAAAGCGCGGGACATGGACGAGGACGCGGCCTACAAGGCCCTGCGCAAGCTGGCCATGGACCGGGGCCGCACCCTGGCCGCCGTGGCCCAGGACGTGATCGACATGTCCCACCTGTTGGGCTGACCCCTCCCCCCGGGGGTGCGGCCGCCCCGAGCGGCTCAGCCCCCGGCCGGTGCATCCATGCACCATGCTGCACCGCACCAGTGCAGCCCCTCCCCCCTCCCTTCCCGCCGCCCGCCCCCTGGCGAACACCGCACCCACCCTTGTTCTTTGCGGCAAATCAAATAGTTAAAGAATTTTTTCGCTCCTGGCACAGCCGTTGCTAAGTGAGAAGCAACCGGGGCAACGGCGCCCTGAATGCAAACCTCACTCTCTCAACAAGCGGACAAGGGCGTCCTGTCTCCGGATCAACGGAGGCTCGACGCCCTCTTTTTTTGGAGCGCATGACCATGGACGGGAAGAAGCATGAATCTCTGGAACTCGACAGCAAGCTGGACGGCCGCCGCGGCTTTCTCAAGCAGTCGGCGGGCCTTGCCGGAGCAGCAATGATGAGCCTGTTGCCTGATGGAGTGCGCTCGGCCGCCTGGGCGGCGGGCTCCGACAAGCCGGAGAAGGAAGAAGTACGGATCGGCTTCATTCCGCTGACCGACTGCGCCTCGGTGGTGATGGCCTCGGTGATGGGCTTCGACAAGAAGTACGGCATCAAGATCGTACCCACCAAGGAAGCCTCCTGGGCCGGCGTGCGGGACAAGCTGGTCAACGGCGAACTGGACGCCGCCCACGTGCTCTACGGCCTGATCTACGGTGTGCAACTGGGCGTGGGCGGCCCGAAGAAGGACATGAACGTGCTGATGACCCTGAACAACAACGGTCAGGCCATCACCCTTTCCAACAAGTTCGCCGAAATGGGCGTGAAGGACGGCGCAGCGCTGAAGAAGGCCGTGGCCGCCAAACCGGGCGAGTACACCTTCGCCCAGACCTTCCCCACCGGCACCCACGCCATGTGGCTCTACTACTGGCTGGCCGCCAACGACATCAACCCGCTGACGGACGTGAAGACGATCACCGTGCCGCCGCCGCAGATGGTGGCCAACATGCGCGTGGGCAACATGCACGGCTACTGCGTGGGCGAGCCCTGGAACCAGCGCGCCATCGTGGACAAGATCGGCTTCACCGCCGTCACCACCCAGGACATCTGGGTGGACCACCCGGAAAAGGTGCTGGGCACCACGGCGGAGTTCTGCCAGAAGTACCCCAACACGGCCCGGGCGATGATCTGCGCCATCCTCGAAGCCGGCAAGTGGATCGACGCTTCCGCCGCCAACCGGGCCAAGACGGCCGAGACGGTGGCCGCCAAGAGCTACGTGAACACGGATGTGGATGTGATCCGCAGCCGCATGATCGGCCAGTACGAAGACGGCCTGGGCAAGTCCTGGTCCGAGAAGAACCACATGAAGTTCTTCAACGACGGCGCGGTGAACTACCCCTATCTGTCGGACGGCATGTGGTTCCTGACCCAGCATCGGCGCTGGGGCCTGCTCAAGAGCGACCCGGACTACCTGGCGGTGGCCAAGGCGGTCAACCGCATCGACATCTACAAGCAGGCGGCCGCCGCCGTGGGCGTCGCCCTGCCCAAGAGCGACATGCGCAGCCACAAGCTGATCGACGGCGTGGTGTGGGACGGCAAGGACCCGAAGAAGTACGCCGCCGGCTTCAAGGTCAAAGCGTAACGAGGCGCGTCGGACGGCGCCCGGATGCGCCGTCCGCCCCCATGCACTGAATCGAGGATGACTCCATGAACACAGCCACCCTGACCGCCAGTCCCCTGGACGGCGCGAGCCGCAGCGCAGCGGACAAGCCCGAGGCCACGCCGGCCCCGGCCGCCGCCAACGACGCGCCTGCCAAGCCCGCCCCCGCCGAGAAATCTCCCCGGGAGCCCCGGGCCCGCCGCAGCTACGAGTGGGTCAAGAAGATCGTGCCGCCCATTCTTGGCCTCGTGGCCCTGGTGCTGGTGTGGTCGCTCGTCTCGCTCAAGGTGAGCAACTTCCCGACCCCGTCGCAAACCTTCGACGCCGCGGTGAAGGTGTTTTCCGACCCCTTCTACAGCAACGGCCCCAACGACCAGGGCATCGGCTGGAACGTGCTCTCGTCGCTCAAGCGGGTGGCCATCGGCTTCGGCTTCGCGGCGCTGGTGGGCATCCCCGCCGGCTTCATCCTGGGCCGGTTCGCCTTCATGAACAGCATGCTGGACCCCATCATCAGCCTGCTGCGCCCGGTGTCGCCCCTGGCCTGGCTGCCCATTGGCCTGATGGTGTTCAAGGCCGCCGACCCGGCCGCCACCTGGACCATCTTCATCTGCTCCATCTGGCCGATGATCATCAACACCGCCGTGGGCGTGCAGCGCGTGCCCCAGGACTACCTGAACGTGGCGCGGGTGCTGAACCTGTCGGAAGCCAAGATCATCACCAAGATCCTCTTCCCCTCGGTGCTGCCCTACATGCTCACCGGCATCCGGCTGTCCATCGGCACCGCCTGGCTGGTGATCGTGGCGGCGGAGATGCTGACCGGTGGCGTGGGCATCGGCTTCTGGGTGTGGGACGAGTGGAACAACCTGAAGGTGGAGCACATCATCATCGCCATCTTCGTCATCGGCATCGTCGGCCTGCTGCTGGAACAAGCCCTGCTGCTGCTGGCCAAGCGCTTCACCTACAACTAAGCCCCCACCACGACAGAGCACAGGCGCCGGCCCCCCGACCCGGCCGGCGCCAGACCCGAACCCAGGAGCTGCCATGAACGCCATCGTCAAGATCGAGAACGTCGGCCAAACCTTCGAGACCAAGAAGGGCACTTTCGTCGCCCTGCGCGACATCAACCTCAACATTGCCCCGGGCGAATTCGTGAGCCTGATCGGCCACTCCGGCTGCGGCAAATCCACCTTGCTCAACCTCATCGCCGGCCTGACCCTGCCCACCAGCGGCGTGCTCCTGTGCAACAACCGGGAAATCGCCGGCCCGGGACCGGAACGGGCGGTGGTGTTCCAGAACCATTCCCTGCTGCCCTGGATGACCTGCTTCGACAACGTCTTCCTGGCAGTGGAGCGGGTGTTCGGCGCCAAGGAAGGCAAGGCCAAGCTCAAGTCCCGCACCGAAGCGGCACTGAAGCTGGTGCATATGGACCACGCCATGAACAAGTTCCCCCACGAGATTTCCGGGGGGATGAAGCAGCGGGTGGGCATTGCCCGGGCCTTTGCCATGGAGCCCAAGATCCTGCTGATGGACGAGCCCTTCGGCGCCCTGGATGCCCTGACCCGGGCCAGCCTGCAGGACGAGCTGATGGGCATGATGGCCCAGACCGGCGCCACCGTGGTGATGGTGACCCACGATGTGGACGAAGCGGTGCTGCTGTCCGACCGCATCGTGATGATGACCAACGGCCCCGCCGCCACCATCGGCGAGATCATGGAGGTGAAGCTGGCCAAGCCGCGTAACCGCCTGGCGCTGGCCCACGATCCGGAGTTCGCCGGCTACCGCGCCGCGCTGCTGGAATTCCTGTATCAGAAACAGCTCAAGAAGGCCGCCTGACACACGCCAGCCCGGCGTGGGCGGCACGCCGGGCGCCTTGGGGCAGTGCTTGCCGGAGGGCAGGACCGCCCCAGGGGAATACCGCTCCACCCTTGTGTCGGGTGTGGACACCCCGTCCGGTTCCCACCCGCGCCTTTTTTACCTTTCCCCTGGCCCGGCCACATCTGCCGCGGCGTCGGCCACCGCCTTACCAGCTCGGGTCCGGCAGTTCAGCAAAGGCGTGGCGCAGGCTCTCGCCCCACATGCCGCGGATGGTGGCGAAGTATTCGTTCTTGGCGTCGATCACCACGTGTTTGTCCACCTGCAGCGCGTCCCGCCGGACGTAGAGCAGGTCCAGGGGCAAGCCCACGGACAGGTTGGAGCGGATGGTGGAATCCATGGAGATCAGGGCGCATTTGGCCGCTTCGTCCAGCGAAGTGCCGGCATTGATCACCCGGTCCAGGATGGGCTTGCCGTACTTGGATTCGCCGATCTGGAAATAGGGCGTTTCGGGCGAGGCCTCGATGAAATTGCCCGCCGCATAGATGCTGAAGAGCCGCGGCGCCTCCCCCCGGATCTGCCCGCCCAGGATGATGCTGGCGTTGAAGTCGATGCCGAATTCCTTGAGCGCGGCCGCATCCCGCTTGTAGACCTCGCGCAGGGCATCGCCCACGCAGCGGGCGGCCTCGAACATGTTGGGCGCGGCCAGCAGATGGTGGGAGGAATCGGTGGAGCTGATGCGCTCCTTGAGCACGTTGACCAGGAACTGGGTGATGGCCAGGTTGCCGGCGCTCATCAGCACCAGCACCCGCTCGCCCGGCACCTCGAAGATCTTCATCTTGCGGAAGGTGTTGATGTGGTCCACCCCCGCGTTGGTGCGGGAATCCGAGAGAAAAACCAGGCCTGCATCCAGGCGCATGGCAACACAGTAAGTCACGTTCGGCTCCGGGTCGTTCGATGATGGTGGGGGAATCCTCCCCCGCTGCCGCCCAATGGTAGTGGCCCGCGGCGATGGGTGGCAAATGCCCCCGTGTTGGTCTGCAAAACAAAATGCGCTCCGGGGAGGCAAGCCGCCGGAGCGCGAAGAGGAGGAAACCCCAGG
>DAITAZ010000011.1:0-80487 GCA_036824045.1 Rhodocyclaceae bacterium | reverse complement strand
AGGAGGAAACCCCAGGCATCGGGAGAGGCCGCCCACGGGCAGCCCCGCCGATTCACGCGAGGGTGGGCACCAGGAAATCCTCGTTGATGCGATTGCTCAGGTCGTAGATGCGATCCAGGAAGCGGGTCAGGTACTCGTGGACCCCGATCTCGAACACATCCTCGATCCGGCCGTACTTGAGCGAGGCGTGCAACTCGCCCGCGCGGCGCTCCGTCTCCCGGGAGCGGGCGTTGGATACCGCGCTCAGATTGGCGTGCACTTCCTTGAGGCAGCGGTGCAGGGAGCGGGGCATATCCTCCCGCAGGATGAGCAACTCCGCCACCCGGATGGGCGTGATCTGGTCCCGGTACACCCGGCGGAAGGTTTCGAAGGCGGACACCGAGCGCAGCAGCGCGCTCCACTGGTAATAGTCCGCCGCCTCGTCCGGCGGGGCGTCCCGGTCTTCCAGCATCTGGTACTTCACGTCCAGGAAACGGGCGGTGCTGTCGGCCCGCTCCAGGAAGGTTCCCAGGCGGATGAAGCGCAGGGATTCGTCCTGCAGCATGGTGCCGATGGTGACGCCGCGGGAAACATGGGAGCGGTACTTCACCCACTCGAAGAAGGGGCTCATGCCATCGGGCCCGACGGAGTCGGGGTCCTTGGCACGCATTTCGAGCCAGGTGGTGTTGGCGGTTTCCCACAACTCGGAAGTGAGGGTGCCCCGCACGGCGTGGGCGTTTTCCCGGGCGGCACGCAGGCAGTTGTAGATGCTGGCCGGGTTTTCCCGGTCGAAGACCAGGTAGCGCAGCACGGAATCCGGCGTGATGCGCTCGAAGCGCGCCAGGTACGGCTCTTCCAGGCCAATGATCTTGAGGGTGGCGCGCCAGGCCATTTCCAGGTCGCTGTCGCTTTGCGGCATCAGCGACATGCGGTTGGTGACGTCGGCGATCCGCGCCAGATTCTCGGCGCGCTCGGTGTAGCGGGCCATCCAGTAGAGGTGGTCGGCGGTACGGCTCAGCATGGCTTATTCCTCCAGAACCCAGGTGTCCTTGGTGCCACCGCCCTGGGAGGAATTGACCACCAGGGAGCCCTCGCGCAGGGCCACCCGGGTCAGTCCGCCGGGGACGATGTCGATATCCCGCCCCGAGAGCACGAACGGACGCAGGTCGATGTGGCGGGGCGAGGCCACCAGGCCCTGGTCGCTGTCCACGAAGGTGGGGCAGGCGGAGAGCGACAGGGTGGGCTGGGCGATGTATTTTTCGGGGGCTGCGATGATGCGGGCGCGGAAGTCCTCGATCTCCTGCTTGGTGGCGCAGGGGCCGATGAGCATGCCGTAGCCGCCGGCGCCGTGCACTTCCTTGACCACCAGCTCGGGCAGATGATCCAGGACGTAGGCCAGATCCTCGGGCTTGCGCAGCATCCAGGTGGGGACGTTGTTGAGCAAGGGCTCCTCGCCCAGATAGAAGCGCACCATCTCCGGCACATAGGGGTAGATGGACTTGTCGTCCGCAACACCGGTGCCGATGGCATTGGCCAGGGTCACCCTGCCGGCACGGTAGGCACGCAGCAGGCCCGGCACCCCCAGCATGGAATCCGCGCGGAACACTTCCGGATCCAGGAAGTCGTCGTCAATGCGGCGGTAGATCACATCCACCCGCTGCGGGCCACGGGTGGTGCGCATGTACACCACGTCGTCCTTGACGAAGAGATCGGAGCCTTCCACCAGTTCCACGCCCATCTGCTGCGCCAGGAAGGCGTGCTCGAAGTAAGCGCTGTTGTAGGAACCGGGCGTGAGCACCACCACGGTAGGGTCGGTGACACCCCCGGGCGCCACGGCGCGCAGGTTCTCCAGCAGCAGGTCCGGGTAGTGCTCCACCGGCGCCACCTTGTGGCGGGCAAAGAGTTCGGGGAAGAGCCGCATCATCATCTTGCGGTCTTCCAGCATGTAGGAGACGCCGGAGGGCACCCGCAGGTTGTCTTCGAGCACGTAGAACTCGCCGTCCCCGGCGCGTACCACGTCCACGCCCGCGATGTGGGCGTAGATCTCCCCCGGCACGTCCACCCCCACCATCTCGGGGCGGTACTGGGCGTTGTTGAGCACCTGATCGGCGGGGATGCACCCGGCCTTCAGGATCTTCTGCTCGTGATAGACGTCCCACAGGAACATGTTGAGGGCTTTGACCCGCTGCCGCAGGCCCGCCACCAGACGCGTCCATTCATCGGCGGGAATCACGCGGGGAATGGTATCGAAGGGGATCAGCCGCTCGGTGCCGTCCTCCGACCCATAGACCGCGAAGGTGATTCCCACCCGTCGGAACAGGGCATCCGCTTCGGCCCGCTTCTGGACCAGTTTGTCGGCGGAAACCCCAGCCATCCACTCGGCGTAGCGCCGATAGTGTTCGCGTACTGCCCCGTCCGGCAGCCGCATTTCATCGAAAAAGCCCGAGGCGGGCATGGTGTCCCCCTTACGTGAGGTGTCTGTTTGATCTGACTCAAGGCTAGCGATTTCCGTGCCACTGCGCCGACAGCAATAGGCGGGGGAAAAAGTGGCTATACGCTTAGGTTTTTCCCCATCAGGATGGTACTTTCCGCGCCTTGAAGGGTTTCCTGGCGCGTTCCGGGGCGGTTTCGGCCCAAGAAGATGCACGACAAGCACCAACAACGTGCATCAAGCCAGCCAATAAGCACCAACAAGGTGCGCAAACTGCCTTCCAGACCGTTCCCCGCCTGCCAGAAACGGCACCCGCCCGGCCAGGCCCGGGACGCGGGGAGGCGCATCGGGTAACCCGTCGAGGAACATGCACAAAGCTCTGGCCGGGCCCGCCGCCCTTTGGCAGGCGGGCCCGGCGTCCCGCCCCCGGCCGGGAATGGGAAAGAACCCTTTGCATGGTCCTTGCTTGAGCTAACCCCAACCAGTCATCGGGCTTCAGAACGCCATGTCGATACACGTCGCACTCAACCACGTCACCCACTACCGCTACGACCGCCCCATCAGCCTTGGCCCTCAGGTCATCCGCCTGCGCCCGGCGCCCCACTCGCGTACGCGCATCCTCTCCTATTCGATGAAGGTGCTCCCCGGCGAGCATTTCATCAACTGGCAGCAGGACCCCCAGTCCAACTATCAGGCGCGGCTGGTCTTCCCGGAAAAAGCGCGGGAATTCCGCATCGAGGTGGACCTGGTGGCCGAGATGGCGGTGATCAACCCCTTCGACTTCTTCCTCGAACCCTACGCCGAGAAGATCCCCTTCCAGTACGAGGAGTGGCAGAGCACGGAGCTGGCCCCTTACCTCATCAAACTGCCGGCGACCCCGCTCTTCGCCAAATACGTGGCGGGCATCAGCCTGGAGCCCACCCGTTCGGTGGACTTCCTGGTGGCGCTGAACCAGAAGCTGCAGCAGGACATCAACTACCTCATCCGCCTGGAACCGGGCGTGCAGACGCCGGAAGAAACGCTGACGAAGGCCTCCGGCTCGTGCCGCGACTCGGCCTGGCTGCTGGTGCAGATCCTGCGCCACCTGGGTCTGGCGGCGCGTTTTGTGTCCGGCTACCTGATCCAGCTCACCCCCGACGTCAAGGCGCTGGACGGCCCCACCGGCCCCGAGGCCGACTTCACCGACCTGCACGCCTGGTGCGAGGTTTTCCTGCCGGGTGCCGGCTGGGTGGGGCTGGACCCCACCTCGGGCCTGTTCGCCGGCGAAGGCCACATCCCCCTGGCCTGCTCACCCGACCCGTACTCGGCGGCACCCGTCACCGGCATGCTCGAAGAATGCGAGGGCACGTTCGAGCACCACATGCAGGTCACCCGGGTGTGGGAGGCCCCCCGCGTCACCAAGCCCTACACCGAGGCGCAGTGGCAGGAAATCTGCGATCTGGGGCATTTCATCGACCAGGACCTGGACGCCCACGATGTGCGCCTCACCCAGGGCGGCGAGCCCACCTTCGTTTCGGTGGATGACCGGGACGGCGCCGAGTGGAACACGGAAGCCCTCGGGCCCACCAAACGGCTGCTGGCAGCGGACCTGCTGGCGCGGCTCAAGGCCCGCTACGCCCCCCAGGGCCTGCAACACTTTGGCCAGGGCAAGTGGTATCCGGGGGAACAACTGCCCCGCTGGTCGCTCAACGTTTTCTGGCGCAAGGATGGCGAGCCGATCTGGCGCGACCAGGCCCTGTTTGCCGAAGAAAAGCGCGACTATGGCCACACCGAAGCCGACGCCAGCGCCTTCCTGCGCCGGGTGGCGGAACGGCTGGGGCTGGATGCCCAATACGTCTTCCCCGCTTTTGAGGACGTCTGGTACTACCTGTGGCGGGAGCGCCGCCTGCCGGTGAACGTGGACCCGTTCGACGCCCGCCTGGACGACCCCCTGGAGCGGGAACGCCTGCGCAAGGTATTCACCCAAGGGCTGGACACGGTGGTCGGCCATGTGCTGCCCGTGGCCCGCACCCATGACGGCCCCAACCGCTGGCAAACCGGCCCCTGGTTCCTGCGCGCCGAGCGCTGCTACCTGGTCCCGGGCGATTCGCCCCTGGGCTACCGGCTGCCCCTGGATTCCCAGCCCTGGACGGCGCCCACGGACTACCCCTGGATCCATCAACCCGACCAGGCCCAGGACTTCCCGCCCCTGCCACCCCACCAGCGCATCCGCCAGTTGCTGCCCGGCATGGCCACGGCAGCCGACGCCCAACCGCTGACCGCCGCCAGCAGCGGCGGGCTGGAGCCGGGCGCGGCGGCCCGCCGCCTGATGGACGAACTGAAACGCCGCGCCGCCAGCACCACCACCGCACCGCGGACCTTCGAGTCCGCCGGCTGGATCACCCGCACCGCCATGAGCATTGAACCCCGGGGCGGCCGCCTCTATGTGTTCATGCCCCCCACCTCGGCCCTGGAGGACTACCTGGAGCTGGTGGCGGCGATCGAAGCCACTGCCGAGGAGCTGCGGCTCCCGGTGGTGCTGGAAGGCTACGAGCCGCCGCGGGACCCACGGCTGGCACACTTCCGCGTCACCCCCGACCCGGGCGTGATCGAGGTCAACATCCAGCCCGACCGCAACTGGGAAGAACTGGTGGACCACACCAGCTTCCTCTACGAGCAGGCCCACCAGTCGCGCTTGTCCACCGAGAAATTCATGCTCGACGGCCGCCACACCGGCACCGGCGGCGGCAACCATTTCGTGATGGGCGGCGAAACCCTGGCCGATTCGCCCTTCCTGCGCCGGCCTGACCTGCTGGCCAGCCTGATCGCCTACTGGCACAACCACCCGTCGCTCTCGTACATGTTCTCCGGGCTGTTCATCGGCCCCACCTCGCAGGCGCCGCGGATCGACGAGGCCCGCAACGACTCGGTGTACGAGATCGAAATCGCCTTCCAGGAGCTCTCCAAGCTGGGACCGAACTGCCCGCCCTGGCTGGTGGACCGGGTGCTGCGCAACCTGCTCATCGACTCCACGGGCAATACCCACCGGGCGGAGTTCTGCATCGACAAGCTGTTCTCCCCCGACGGCCCCACCGGCCGCCTGGGCCTGCTGGAGATGCGCGCCTTCGAAATGCCGCCCCATGCCCGCATGTCGCTCACCCAGCAGTTGCTGCTGCGCGCGCTCATCGCCCGTTTCTGGCAGCACCCCTACCAGCCGCCCAAGCTCAAGCGCTGGAGCACGGAACTGCACGACCGCTTCATGCTGCCCTGGTTCGTGTGGGACGACTTCGCCGACGTGATCACCGAACTGCAGGACTTCGGCTACGCCCTCAAGGCCGAGTGGTTCGCGCCCCACTTCGAGTTCCGCTTCCCCAAACTGGGCGACTTCGCCAGCAAGGGGGTGGATGTGGAACTGCGGCTCGCCCTCGAACCCTGGCACGTGATGGGGGAGGAAGGCGCCATCGGCGGCACGGTACGCTACGTGGACTCCTCGGTGGAACGGGTGCAGGTCAAGGTCACCGGCCTGGTGGGCGACCGCCACGTGCTCGCCTGCAACGGCCGGGCCATGCCGCTGCAGCCCACCGGCAACGTGGGCGAGTTCGTGGCCGGAGTACGCTACCGGGCCTGGAACCCGCCCTCGGCCCTGCACCCCACCATCGGGCTGCACGCCCCGCTCACCTTCGATCTGGTGGATAGCTGGATGGATCGCTCCATGGGCGGCTGCCAGTACCACGTGGCCCACCCGGGCGGACGCAGCTTCGACACCTTCCCGGTCAACGCCTTCGAGGCGGAAAGCCGGCGGCTGGCGCGCTTCTTCCGTATCGGCCACACCCCGGGCAAGGTGCGCGCGGTGCCCGAACCGATCAACCCCAGCTTCCCCTTCACGCTCGACCTGCGCCGCGACCGCCGCTGACGGCCACGGTGACAGGGCTTGGCCCCCGCGCAAGCGGGGGTGCTGTGCTACGCTTTTGACCCATGCCCCGTCAATTGCTCCACGACTTCCCGCAGGACAACGCCCGCTACGACGAGATGTTCTCGACCTGGGGGCAACCACGGGAACACTACGATCCGCTCTTCCGCGCCCTGGCCGGAATGTCGGCGGAGGAAATCCGCCTGCGCTTCGGCGGCGTGGACCGGCAAATCCGGGAAAACGGCGTCACCTATAACGTCTATGGCGACGAAGCCGGCACCGATCGGCCCTGGACCCTGGACCCGCTGCCCCTGGTGATCGATGCCGCCGAATGGGCCGGCATCGAGGCCGCGGTGGCGCAGCGGGCCAGCCTGCTCAACCACATTCTGGCGGACATCTACGGGCAGCAGAACCTGCTGCGTCAGGGGGCGCTGCCGCCGGCGCTGGTCTTCGGGCACGCGGGCTTCCTCCACCCCATGAACGGGGCGCAGGTGCCGGGTGGCGCCTTCCTCAACATCTACGCCGCCGACCTGGCGCGCTCACCCGACGGGCGTTGGTGGGTGATGAACGACCGGACCCAGGCACCTTCGGGCATCGGCTATGCGCTGGAGAACCGGCAGATCATTTCCCGGCTCTTCCCCGAGATGTACCGGGCGCAACGGGTGCAATCCCTCTCCGGTTTCGTCACCGCCCTGCGGGACAGCCTCACCGGTCTGGCCCCCTGTGACGACGGCCAGGCCAACGCGGTCGTGCTCACCCCCGGCCCCTACAACGAAACCTACTTCGAACACGCCTTCCTCGCCCGGCAACTGGGCTTCCCCCTGGTGGAAGGGCAAGATCTGCTGGTGCGCCACGGCTGCGTCTGGCTCAAGACCCTGGTGGGGCTGCAGCGGGTCCATGCCATCCTGCGCCGGCTCGACGACGACTTCTGCGACCCGCTGGAACTGCGTGCCGATTCCGCCCTGGGCATCCCCGGCCTGACCGAGGCCGCCCGCCGCGGCAACGTGCTCATCGCCAACGCCCTGGGCTCGGGCCTGCTCGAATCCGGCGCCCTGCTGGGCTATCTGCCGGGCCTGTGCCAGCGCATCCTGGGCGAGCCCCTGGCCATGCCCTCGGTGGCCACCTGGTGGTGTGGCGAACCCGCCGCCCTGGACTCGGTGGAGGAGCAACTGGAAAGCCTGGTGATCAAGCCCGCCTACCCCCAGTTGCGCCGGCTGCCCGTGTTCGGCGGCGACCTGGGCGCGGACGGTCAGCGCAAGCTGATCCAGCAGGTACGGGCGGCCCCTTACGAATACGTGGCCCAGGAATGGGTGCGCCTGTCCCGGGCCCCGGTGTGGAACCGGGACCACCCCCGCCGCCTGGGTGCCCGCGCCGTGGGGCTGCGGGTGTTCGCGGTGGCCACGCCGCGCGGCTATCAGGTCATGCCCGGTGGGCTGGCGCGGATCGCCAGCAAGCTGGACGCACGCATCATCTCCAGCCAGCGTGGCGGCGGCAGCAAGGACGTATGGGTGCTGGCGGACGGCCCGGTGACACGGGGCGCCAGCCAGCGCCGCGCCGTCGGGGTGAGCGAGCTGGTACGCACCGGCCCCAACCTGTCCAGCCGCATGGTGGAAAACCTCTTCTGGTTCGGGCGCTACACCGAGCGCTGCGACAACCTGGCCCGCCTGCTGCGCATCGCCATCGGCCGGGAGCTGGACGACACGCCGGTGGAAGACGATCGGGAATGGCCCGCCATCGCCGAGCTGTGCACCACGGTGGGGCTGCTGCCCCGGCCCGAGGAAGGCGAAGAGCCCGCCAGCGGCGCCAGCCGGACCCTGGAATTCATCCACGCCGTGGCCGACCCGGAGCGCCCCTTCGGCCTGGCGGGCAACCTGCGGCAACTGGCCCGGGTGGGCTTCCAGTTGCGGGAGCGGCTCTCCGCGGATAATTGGCGGACCATTGCCAGTCTGGCCCAGGAAGTGGGGAGCCGCACGCCCAGCAAGGTGGGACTGTTTGAAGCCATGGCCCTGCTCGACCACACCGTGTCCGGCACCATGACGCTCTCCGGCTTTTGCCTGGACGGCATGACCCGCGATCAGGGCTGGCGGTTCCTGTCCGTGGGGCGGCGCATCGAGCGCCTGCAGTTCTACTGCCAGGCCGTCGAGCAAGCCCTGGCCATGGGCGAGGAAGGCGGGCTGGACTGGCTGCTGGAACTCTTCGACAGCATCGTGACCTACCGCGCCCGCTACATGTCGCGCCCGGAGTGGCTGCCGGCGTTGGACCTGATGCTGGCGGACACCGCCAATCCCCGCGCCATCGCCTTCCAGGCCAACGGCCTGCTGGACTACCTGATGCGGCTGTCGTCCACCTTCGGCGAGTGCGGCGCCGAGCTCATCGCCGGTTCGGTGCTCGGCCTGCGCGACCTGGATGCGCAGGAGGACTACTCCCCCGCCTCGCTCCGGCTGCATCAGGCCCTGACCAACCTGCGCACCGACACCTACCGCCTGGCGGAGCAACTGAGCCTGCGCTTCTTCAGCCATGCCTCCGCCACCATGCAGGTGGCGGCATGAACACCCCCATGGGGCGACCGGAAAGATGCCCGGCACCGCCCCCGAGGAGGATGCCCGGCACCTTGAAGAGGGGGGTTCAGTGAGCATCGCCGCCCGCTACCGCATCCTGCACGAAACCCACTACCGCTATACGGCGCCGGTGAGCCTGTCGCAGCAGCACCTGCATCTGACGCCCCGCACCACCGCCCGGCAGACGGTGCTGGACCACGACATCCAGGTCTCCCCCTACCCGGCGGAGCAGAGCTGGCACCTGGACTACTTCGGCAACACCACGCTCAACTTCGAGATCCGCAGCCCGCACATGGAACTGCTGGTGCGGGTGGACTCCACCGCCTCCGTCACCCCGCCGCCAGCCGAGTGGGTGTCCACCAGCGGGCCGGACTGGCAGCAGGTCGCCCAATTGCTGCGCGGCCTGCCGCCCACCACCCCGCTGGAACCCACGCTCTACGCCTACGACTCCCCCCAGGTGGCCGCCTTTCCCGCCCTCACTGACTACGGGCGGGAGAGCTTCCCGCCGGGCACCGGCCTGCTCGATGGCGCCCGCCACCTCACCCGGCGCATCTTCCGGGACTTCAGCTTCGACCCGGAAGCCACCACGGTGGCCACGCCTCTGGCCCAGGTCCTGGAGCAGCGGCGCGGCGTGTGCCAGGACTTCGCCCACCTGATGATCGCGGCCCTGCGCGGACTCGGCCTCTCCGCCCGCTATGTGAGCGGCTATCTGCTCACCACGCCCCCCCCGGGGCAACCGCGCATGATTGGCGCCGACGCCTCCCACGCCTGGGTTGCGCTGTGGTGCCCGGAAATCGGCTGGGTGGAATTCGACCCCACCAACAACTGCCAGCCCCGGGACCAGCACATCGTGCTGGGCTGGGGCCGGGATTTCTCCGATGTCACGCCCATGCGCGGAGTCATCCTGGGCGGCGGCGGGCAGGAGCTGGAAGCCCGCGTCACCGTGCTCCCGGAAGGCAGCCCGGAAGCGCTCGCCCTGCAGGCTCCGCCGCGCGTGCAGACCCAGAAGCAGGCCTAAGGCACAACCGCCCTCCCGGAGTGACCGCGCCCCGCCTATTCGTGGCGCAGGGCCTCGATGGGATCGAGGCGCGCCGCCCAGCGTGCGAAAGAGGCTGCCGCCAGCCCCCTACGCGCCCAGGCTGTAGGCCTGCCAGCCGAAGGTGCCGCTCAGGGTCAGGCTGGGAAAGCGTTGCGCCCGCTTCTGGCCGACGCGGGCGATTTCGGGGGCAAGCCGGCGCTTCGCGGCGATCAGATCCGGGCGCTGGCGCAACACGTCCGCCGGAATGCCAACCGCCACCGCGTAGTCCGGCCCCACCGCAGGCCAAGCGGCACAGCCGCTGATCACAACCAGCGCCAGCGCAGCAGCACACGCCTTGGGTCGCGCCAGGGGTTCGGAACGGGATTTCATGGAACGATTGTTCCCCCGCCCCGGGTCAGCCGCGGTTAAGGCAGCGTAAATCCAGGTAAATCCCCGGAGCGCCAAGCTGGGCCCCAACGCCCTCCGCCGGCGAAGGCGGCGCGGATGTCCCCGCCCCCCTGGCCCGGGGGAATATCCGCCGCGAACCGCCGCAAGCCAGGAACAAGCTCACGAAAACAAGGGCTTGCCCACCAGCCGGGGAACCCGCCCCAGCGCCGCCATCCAGCCCCGCTGGCCATGCCGGCCCAGCCGTTCCCCGACCGTGGCCCCGGAATCCGCCCCCGCCCGGGGCCGCGGGATAAAGCGGCCAAAAATGGCTCACCCCGAAAAATCGTGCCCGCGGGCTGCGTGATTCAATGCAGCAAACCTCCCCTGCAGGCGTGTCGACGCCCATGGGGAACGTGCCGGGCCTCGCCTCGGCCCAGACCGCATGTGGAACCGAACAACCCGAAACCAGCGCCCCATGAGTACAGCCCGTTCTTCCGCCGCCGTATCCCTCGCCGTCTGGAAAGCCCTTTTCCTGCGGGAGATGCTGGGCCGGCTGGCCGCCGGCCGGGGAGCCTGGCTCTGGATACTGGTGGAACCGACCGCTCAGGTGCTGCTGCTGATGGGGCTGTTCGGCTTCATCTACCAGCGCATCATCTCCGGGGTGGACGGCAGCATGTTCATCATGACCGGCGTGCTGGCCTTCGCCCTGGTGCAGGGCACGGCCACCCGCTCGATGGAAGCGGTGCGGGCCAATCTGGCCCTGTTTGCCTATCGCCAGGTGAGGCCGGTGGACACGGTGCTGGTGCGCGCCGCGCTGGAAGGCTTTGTGATGGCCACCGCGGGGCTGGTGCTCATGGGCGCCGCCAGCTTCTTCGGCCTCCACGGCCTGCCCGACGACCCCCTGGGGGCCATGGTGGTGGTCTTCCTGATCTGGTGCCTGGGTCTGGGCCTGGCCCTGAGCCTTTCGGTGCTGTCTGATCTGGTGCCGGAGGTGGGCAAGCTCGCCCCCCTGGCCTTTCGCCCCCTGTATCTGGCGTCGGGGGTGATGTTTCCGGCCATGGCCATTCCCCAGCCCTATCGGGAATGGCTGATGGCCAACCCGATCATGCACGGCATGGAGGCGCTACGGGGCGCCTTCTTCAGCCAATACCACGCGGTGCCCGAAACCAGCCTCGCCTACCTGGGCGGGTTCGGGGCGCTGACCGTGTTCTTCGGCCTGGCGCTGCACCTGCGCTACGCCCGCCGGCTGGTGTCGCGATGATCCTCCTGCGCGACGTGGCCAAACGCTTCCGCACCGAGCACGGCCCCGGCCGCTGGGTGCTGGACGGCATCGACCTGGAGATCCCCGCCCGCGCCCGGGTGGGGCTGATCGGGGCCAACGGCGCCGGCAAATCCACCCTGCTCTCGCTCATCGCCGGCGCCGATACGCCCTCCCGCGGGGCGGTGGAACGGCGCTGCCGGGTTTCCTGGCCCCTGGGCCTGGCCGGCGGCCTGCAGGGCGCGCTCACCGGGCGCCAAAACGCCAAGTTCGTGTGCCGCCTGTACGGCCACAGCGCCGACCTGGCCGAGCGGCTGGCCTTCATCCAGGAGTTCGCCGAACTGGGCGACGATTTCGACGAGCCCATCCGCACCTACTCCTCCGGGATGCAGGCGCGGCTCAAATTCGCCCTTTCGCTCGCGTTCGACTTCGATCTTTATCTGGTGGACGAGCTCACCTCGGTGGGCGACGCCGCCTTCAAGAAGAAATCGGCCCTGGCCTTCCGCGAACTGGCGGACCGGGCGGGGCTGATCATGGTCTCTCACGGCGAGAGCACCCTCAAGCAGTTCTGCCAGGCCGGCATCTGGCTGCATCAGGGCAAGGCCCACTGGTTCGACTCGGTGGACGAAGCGCTTGCCCGCTACAAGGAAAGCCTCAACACATGAACGACCGCATCCCGAGCCAGACCCTGTGGCGGGAAACGCCCGTTGACACCCCGGCGGGAACACGGCGCCGCGTGCCGGCCTGGTTGCGCCACCGCACGCTCAACGGCGCGCTGGCCATCATCGCCGCCAGCACCCTGTACTGGGGGGTGATCGCCTCCGACCGCTACGTATCCGAAGCCAACGTGGTGGTGGACCGCACCGAACTGGCCGCCGGCCCCAGCACCGATTTCGCCTCCCTGCTCGGCGCCAAGAGCGGACACGACCTGCTGCTGCTGCGCGAGCATCTGCTGTCGACGGACATGCTGGTGAAGCTGGACGACAAACTGGACCTGCGCACCCACTTCAGCGACCGTGACCAGGATGTGTTCTCCCGCATGTGGTCGCCCAAGATGTCGCGGGAGTGGTTCCACCGGCACTACCTCTCCCGGGTAAGCGTGGAGTACGACGATTTCTCCGGCGTGCTGCGCATCAAGGCCCAGGCCTATTCACCGGAAAAGGCCCAGGCCGTCGCCTCCATGCTGGTGGAGGAGGGCGAACGCTTCATGAACGACATGGGCCACCGGCTGGCACGCGAGCAGGTTTCCTTCCTGGAACGGCAGGTGGAACAGATGAGCGAGCGGGTGTTGCGCACCCGCCAGGCCGTGGTGGCCTTCCAGAACAGCAAGGGGCTTGCCTCCCCCCAAGGCGCCGCCGAAGCGCTGGGGCGCATCGCGGCCGAAATGGAAAGCCAGCTCGCCGAACTCAAGACCCGGCGCGAAGTGATGCGCGCCTACCTGAGCCCGACGGCGCCGGACGTGGTGCAACTGAACTACCAGATCCAGGCGCTGGAAAAACAGCGCAGCCAGGAACTGGCCCGCCTGGCCTCCCCCGCCGGCAACACCCTGAACAAGGTGGTGGAGGAGCACCAGCGCCTGCAACTGGAGGCGGAGTTCGCGCAGAAGGTGTACCAGACGGCGCTCACCGCCCTGGAGCGGGGGCGGATCGAGGCCACCCGCACCCTCAAGAAAGTTTCGGTGGTGCAGGCGCCGGGCCTGCCCCAGTACCCGCTGGAGCCGCGCCGGCTCTACAACATCGCCCTGTTCGCGCTGGCCACCCTGGTGCTGGCCGGCGTGTTCCGGCTGTTCGCCGCCATCATCCGCGATCACAAGGATTGACCCATGCGCCCCCTGCTCCTGCTTCCCCTCTCCGCGGCTCTCCTGGCAGGCTTTGCCCACGCGGCGGACAAGGTGCCCGCCGCCACCCCCTACGCCACCCTGATCCCCGGCGGCACGCTGCCCGATGCCGGCCGGGCAGCCCGGGCCGAAGCGGCGGCCAAGGCCGAGGCTGCGCCAGCCCTGCCGGGCATGACCGACGTGGCGCCCCCACCGCCGAGCGCCGCGGCCAGCGCCAACCAGCAAAGCGAAGTGTTCGGCGCCCAGCTCTTCACCGGGGCTTTCTCCCGCCAGGGCGCCGCCCAGTTCAACCCGGACTACCAGATCGCCGTGGGCGACCGGGTCCAGGTGCGTCTGTGGGGCGCGTTCGAGGCCGACAGCGGCTACACGGTGGACCCCCAGGGCAATATCTTCCTGCCCCACCTGGGGCCGGTGAAACTGGCCGGAGTCAAGAACCGCGACCTCCAGGGCACCGTGGAAGCGGCCGTGCGCCGGGTGTTCCGGGCCAATGTCTATTGCTACGCGGCGCTGGCCGGCGCCCAGCCGGTGCGGGTGTTCGTCAGCGGCTTCGTGCGTCGCCCCGGCCTGTACGGCGGCACCTCGATGGACAGCCTGATCCAGTACCTGGACCAGGCCGGCGGGATCGACCCGGACCGGGGCTCCTTCCTCGCCGTACAGATCAAGCGGGGCAGCCAGGTGCGGGCCACGGTCAATCTCTATGACTTCCTGCTCGACGGGCGTCTGACCGGCGCCCAGCTCACCGACGGCGACGTGATCTTCGTTCCGCCCCGCCAACACACCCTGCGGGTCAGCGGCCTGGCCGAGAACGCCCGCCGCTTCGAGTTCGCCCCCGGGCACTACTCCGTTGCCGATCTGGTGCGGCTGGCCAAACCTCGGCCCGAAGCCACCCACGCCCGCGTCATCCGCAACACCGGGGCAACCCGCAACGTGGAGTACTACCCCCTGGCCGAGGCCAGCCGCGTGGCCCTGACCGACGGCGACGAAGTGGAATTCACCGCCGACAAGAAGCCCGGCACCATCACCGTGCGGGTGGAAGGCGAACACCTGAGCGCCCAGGAATACGTGCTCCCCTGGGGCGCCCGCCTGGGCGAGCTGTTGCGCCGCATCGAGTTCAACGAACGCTCGGACGCCCAGAGCACCCAGCTCTTCCGCCAGAGCGTGAAGGAACGGCAGAAGAAGATGCTCACCACGGCGCTGCGCAACTTTGAAGCCGCGGTGCTGACCGCCCGTTCCGGCACCAGCGACGAGGCGCGCCTGCGCAGCGAGGAAGCCGACCTGCTCTTGAAGTGGGTGGACCGGGCCACCAAGGTGGAACCTTCCGGCCAGGTGCAGATCGGCCAGGCGACCGCCCGCGACGACCTGCTGCTGGAAAACGGCGACGTGCTCAAGGTGCCGGTGAAGGACGGTCTGGTCCTGGTGAGCGGAGAAGTGCTCTTCCCCAACGCCATCGCCTGGGACGCCCGGCTCGGCGCCACCGAATACATCCATCGCGCCGGCGGCTTCTCCCAGAACCCGGACGGCAGCCGCATCATCCTCGCCCACCGGGACGGCAGCTTCGCCGACGTCAGCCCCGGCAGCCGCCAGGGCGACAACACCGTCCGCCCCGGCGACGAAATCCTCGTCCTGCCCAAGGTGGACGTGAAATCCCGCCAGATCTGGAAAGACATGACCCAGATCCTCTACCAGATCGCCGTCAGCGCCAAAGTGGTGCTGGGCCTCTAAGCTTCGGAGCGCACATATGGACAGGACGCAGATCCTCGACGTCACCACCCTCGCCCGCCAGGTCATCGCCACCGAGGTGAGCGCACTCAATCGCATGGCCGACAACCTGGGCGACAACTTCGCCCGGGCCGTGGACCTCATCCTCGGCCGGCGCGGCCGCCTGATGGTCATGGGCATGGGCAAGTCCGGCATCATCGGCAAGAAGATCACCGCCACGCTTGCCTCCACCGGCACGCCGGCCTATTTCGTGCATCCGGGCGAAGCCTTCCACGGCGACCTGGGCATGATCCGCCCCAATGACGTGGCCCTGCTCATCTCCAACAGCGGCGAGACAGAGGAACTGATCCGGCTGATCCCCTTCTTCCAGCACCAGCAGAACACCATCATCGCCATGACGGGCAAGACGGACTCCACCCTGGCCCGTCACGCCACCGTAGTGCTCGACATCAGCGTCGAACGCGAAGCCTGCAACAACAACCTGGCGCCCACCAGCTCCACCACCGCCACCCTGGTGATGGGCGACGCACTGGCGGTGGTGCTCTCCACCCTCCGGGGCTTTCAGCCGGAAGACTTCGCCCGCTTCCACCCGGGTGGCAGCCTGGGCCGCCGCCTGCTGACGCGGGTGAAGGACATCATGCGCACCGGCGCGCTGCCCACCAACGCCAGCACCGACACGCTCCGGGACGTGGTGCATGAGATCACCCGCGGACGCCTGGGCCTGGCGCTGATCGTCGACGCGGGGCGGCTGGTCGGGCTGGTCACGGACGGCGACCTGAGACGGGCGCTGGACACCTATGCCGACCCGCTGTCGATGCAGGCGGCAGACATCATGACCCGCAACCCCAAAACCATCACGCCGGACGAGCGCTATGCCGAAGCGGAACAAGCCATGACGGACGCCCAGGTCTCGGCGCTGGTGGTGGTGTCCGAGGATCGGCGGCCGATCGGGGTGCTCCACATCCTGGATTTCCACTGAACAACGCACGCCCCACCCAAAGGACCCACAAGATGAAGATCGCCGCTTTTCTCCCCGCCAAGGGCAGCAGCTCGCGCATCCCGAGCAAGAACATGCGTCTGATGGACGGCAAGCCCCTGTTTCTCCACACCCTGGAGAAACTCGCCCAGTCCTCGCTGTTCGACGAGGTCTGGCTGGACACCGAGTCCGACGAAGTCATCGCCCTGGCTTCGAGCGTGGAATGCCTGATCCACAAGCGCGACGAGTCGCTGGCCTCGAACAAGACCGACGGCAACAAGCTGTTCATGAACCAGGTGGCCGCCACCGAAGCGGACATCTACGTGCAGATCCTGTGCACCAGCCCTTTCATCAAGATCGAGACCATCGAAAAGGCCATCAACATCCTGCGCGATGACCCGAACTACGATTCAGTCGTGCTGGTGAAACGGGAAAAGCAGTACACCTGGAGCAACGGCACGCCCGACTACAACCTCCGGAACATTCCCAACTCCGTGGATCTTCCGGACGTGACCATCGAGACCATGGGACTCTACGTGGTGCGTCGGGAAACGGCCCTGAAAACCCAGCGGCGGATCGGGGACCGCCCCTACCTGCTGGAGGCGGAACCGATCGAGGCCATCGACGTGAATTTCCCGCCGGAGTTTGAGCTGGCCAATCTGATCGCGGCAGGCCAGCGGGAAGAACACCGCAAGCTTCTGGCCAACATCCGTGCCCATCTCTCGAGCCCGCTGCTGTCCGACGTCATGGACGACCTGGGGCTGGACGGACAGCTGGTCCTTGGCCTCACGCCCAACCGTTCCCAGCAAAAGCTCTTCGGCCATGCCAAAACCCTGAAACTGCGCGCCATCCAGAACGGCGAGGATTTCCGGGCGATCTACAAGGCGCTGGACTCCTACAAGACCGTGATCCCCGGCGACGTGATCGTGGTGGAAAACGAGACGCCCGACTACGCCTATTTCGGCGAGCTGAACGCCAATCTGGCCATCCGTTCCGGCGCCGTGGGCGCCATCATCGGCGGCAAGACCCGGGACAACGACGCCGTGCTCAACCTCGGCTTCCCCACCTTCTCCACCGGCTACGTCTGCCGCGACGTGCGCAAGCGCGCAGTCACCGAGAGCATCAACTGCCCGATCTCCCTCTTCGGTGTCCGGGTATGCCCCGGCGATCTGATCTTCGCGGATCAGGAAGGCGTGGTGGTCATTCCCAAGGCCCACGAGAAAGCCGTGCTCGATGAGGTGTTCCGCCGCATCAACACCGAAAAGAACATCCTCCTCGATATCGCCAACGGTGCCCGGGTCGAAGAACTCGTCTCCGACCACGGAACCTTCTGAAACCTCACGGACGTCCGGGGCCCTGGCCGGGCCCCTTTGCGGAACCGGGTCAGTAACCCAATGCGTGTGGGGGACCCGCGACACTAGCTGACTGGAGCAACAACGTGCGAGTCGCATACTACTTCGAGCCCTGGCTGGAGCTGGGGCGCCCCTACCTCCGTTACCACAACTTCCGCCATCAAATGGGCCCCCAGATCCGGGCGCTGGTCCGCGCGGGGGTCACCGTGGACGTCTTCATCGGCGATACCACGTGGCAGAAATGCCGCGAGGACGGCTACCAGGGAGATGGCGCCCGGATCCATGTCATCGCGCAGCAGGAGCTGACCGAGATCTTCCCGGACTACTGTTCCGCCACCGTGTCCCTCGCCCGGGACACGGCCAGCGCCGCCCAGAAAGCCGCCATGGGGCAGTTGCTGAAAGACAAGCTGCAAGGTGCCGTCCCGGACGTGTTCATCTCGTTTCTCAGCCCGGTGCCCTTCGTCAGCGAGATGTGGCCCGAAACCCTGGTCCTGTACACCGAATTCGGCCTCTTCAGTCGCGCCCCCTACCCCCGCTCCTTCTACTTCGACCGTTTCGGCCTGTTCAACCAGAGCTACCTGGGCCGTTACGGACAGGAACTGCGCAAGCGCCCGGTGACGGCCGCCGCCATCGCCCGGCTCAACGACTTTCGCCTGCGCACCCAGGCGCCCCTGGTCGCGAGCGCGCCGGACAAGCGGGAGATCGGCGCCAGCAAGTTCCGCCACACACTGCTGCTCCCCTTGCAGTTTTCCAACTACTTCGGGTTCGACGCCTACTGCCGGTTCAAGAGCCAGTTCGAGTTCCTCGAGCACGCGCTGTCGCAGATCCCGGACGACATCGGGGTCATCGTCACGGAACACTCCGGGTGGCCGGAGGTGGTCACCGAGCACAACCGGGACTACCTGAGGAATCGGTACCCCAACGCCCTGCTCGCCGACAACTTCCGCCACATTCAGAACCCCTCGCAGGTGCTCCTGCACATGGCGGACGGCGTGGTGTCGGTGTCGTCCTCGGTGGGGCTGCAGGCCCTGTTTCTGGGCAAACCGGTCTTCGCCCTGGGCGACACCCATCTGACGCCCTTCTCCGCTGGCGAGCTGTCGCAGGCGGACCGGGTCATCCAGTCCTACGACAGTTCCCCCAACGATGCCGCAATCAATCACCTGATCGAGAGCTACTACCCCACCGAGCGTTACTGCTACGACGCCCAGTGGTTCGTCGGATTCCTGCGCCGCAGCCTGGAGCGCTTCCGGGCCAACACCCCGGCCATCGATTTCTACTCGTCCATTGCCGCGCCCGAGGCTGTGTATCGCCATCTGGCGGAAGACTGCCGGGCGGAATCCTTCACCGCCCAGACGAACAAGTCCCGCACCGCACCCCAGGCAAACACCGCGACCACGCAGCCGGACGACCCGCGGCTTGAAGCCATCGCGGCGCAGATGCGCCTGCACAAGGCCGTTTCCTTCGACATTTTCGACACGCTGGTGGAGCGCCCCCTGGCGGCACCCCACCAACTCTTCCTGCTCATGCAGCCGGAAGTACGGCGGCTGACGGGCAAACCCAATCTCGATTTCCACAAACTGCGCCGCTATGCCGAACATCTGGCGCGCATGGACAGCCCCTTGCCCGAGGTGACCATCGAGGAAATCTACGACCGGCTGGCGGTGGAGTCCGGGATCGAGCGGTCGCGCCTCGACCCCGTCATCGAACTCGAGATCAAGACCGAACTGAGCCTGTGCCGGGCGCGACCGATCGGGGCCAAGCTGTTCAATCTGGCAAGGAATCACTGCCCCCGGGTGGTCCTGACCTCCGACATCTATCTCCCGGCAGCGGTGATTGAGCAATTGCTTGCCTCCTGCGGCTACTCGGGATGGGACAGACTTTTCGTATCCGCCGATCTGCGCCTGACCAAGAAGACCGGCGAACTCTTCCCCCATGTGGTCAAGGAACTGGATGTCACGCCGAAGGAGTTGCTCCACATCGGGGACAACAAGGATTCCGACGTCACCCTGCCGGCCAGCATGGGGATCAGCTGCGTGCACCTGCACAAGGCCACCGAAATGTTCTTCGGCAATGCGGCCCACAAACCCCTCTGGGCGCATGAAGACAAGCGGGTCGTCTACCCCACCGAAGGTGCGCATCTCGCCTCGGCGACCCTCATCGGCCTGACGGCAAATCGTTTGTTCGGCGATCCGGTGGGCGTGAACCTGAACTCGGCCTACGACGGCGACCCGCGCAAGCTGGGGTACTGCGTCTTTGGCCCCATGCTGCTCGGCTTCACGCTGGACCTGTGCCAGCGGATCGCCCTCGCCAACGCCGATTCCGTGCAGTTTCTTTCCCGCGACGGCTACCTGCTCAAGCGTTGCTACGACGTGGTTCGGCAGCAGGTGCCGGGCTTGCCCCCGTCCAACTATCTGCTGGCATCGCGGCGGGCGCTTGGCGTCGCCACCCTGCGCACGGACGAGGACGTACTGGCCGCGCTGGAAACACCGTTCAAGCCCTGCTCCATCGAACACCTGCTGAAGAACCGTTTCGGCCTTGAGGACCCCGCGGCGCTCATCAACGACGAAATCCTGGCCGACGCCGGTTTCGACAGCCTGGACGAAGAAGTGCACCCCGTCCACCAGTTGCTCAAGCTGCAGAAGCTGGTGACGGCGCTGTGTCCCGCCATCCTCGCCAACGCCGCGGTGGAACGGGCGGCCGCCACGGCCTACTACGGCGGCGAGCTGAACAAATTCCAGCGCCCGCTCCTGGTGGACATCGGCTACACCGGTTCAGCCCAGGAAGCCTTGGCCAAGCTGCTGGACCGCTTCCTGGCCGGACATTACGTCATCACCCATCTTCGGGCGCGCGAACTCAGCCGCCGGATGCCCATCGAGGGCTACCTGGGGCGTTTTGTGGATCACACCGACCCCCGGAGCACCTTCTTTCAGCGCGTCACCGTGCTGGAGTCCCTGTGCGGAGCGGCCGAGGCTTCGCTCAAGCGGTTCGCCCTCGGAGAGGACGGACAGGTGCGCGCCCTCTTCCAGCCCCAGGCGCCCGCCAGCTCCATGCGCGACATCACCGTCACCCTGATCCAGGATGGCGCGGTTTCGTTCTCGGCGGACGTCGCCGACGCACTCGGCGCGGATATCACGCGGCTGGAGATCAGCGCCGATCTGGCCGCCCGCGCCTATCTGGACTACCTGAACAAACCCCTGGGCGCGGACGCCGTGATTTTCAACGGGATGGACATCGAAGACTCCTACGGTGGCCACGCCAAACGCTACGTCGTGGCCGACGTGGTGGGCGCCTCGCTCCGGCAGGACGGCAAGATCTCCGCCGACGAGGCGAAAGCCCTCATCGACGCCAGCGACTGGAAATCCGCCGTCAGGGCATTGCTCCCCGCCAGTGACCCCAAACAGCTGGGACAACTGGACAAGCCGCGCCGCTACGCGCTGGATCTGTCCCGGCTGGCCAACTACAAGGGGGGCGCCTCGAACGTCCTGTCCCTCCCGGTCGCCCCCGGCCTCGTCGGCGCCAACGGGGATCATCCCTCCTGGGCGGTCCTGCGCAGGCGACTGGCCAAGCTGCGGCGCAATCCGGACCTCTTCTTCGCGGATTCGCGCACCCCGCTGGTCCAGGGAATCGGGCGGATCTACCGCATGGTCGGCAAGCGCTAGGCCCATGCAACAGACGCCGGAACAGGCCATCGCCCACGAACTGGGGGCCCGCGCGCTCGCGCCGCTGCTGGCGGGTTTTTCCGCCTGGCTCCGGGACGAGATTGCGCGGGGCCGCCCCCACCTGGTGCTGTTCCTGACACGGGAGGGCGCCATCATGCGCCGGGCGTTCCTCCACTCGGCGCCCCCGGCTGGCGCGGACATCACCCGGCTCGCCCATGCCTCCCGTCGCGTGTTGCGAGCCGCCACCCTGTTCGACCGCGATGACGTCGCAGGCGAGCTCAACGCACCGTTTGCCGACTGCACCCTCGCCGAACTGTTCGAACACCGGTTCGACGTGGACCTTCCCGCACTCCCAAGCGCGCCATGGCGGGACGCCGGGTTCCCCACGCCGTCGACACGCGTCAACCGGCGGCAGCATCTGCCACAGTTGATGCAACTGGCCATGGCGGTGGCGGACCCCGTGCTCGCCCGCAGCCGGGCGCTGCGCGACAACATGCTGCCCTACTATCGCGCCCTGGGCGTCGCCGACGGCACACGGGTGATGGTGGTGGACATCGGCTACAACGGAACCTGCCTGCGAGCCTTGCAAACCCTGTTCCCCCGCGCCGAATTCACCGGCCGCTTCCTGATCACCTTTGCCGGAGCCGGCACAGCCGGTCCGGGAGAGGAAAGCTGCCGCGGCTGGCTCTTTCACGAAGCCGATCGCAAACGCTCCCCCCATCCGGTGCTCTCCGCGGTCACGGTGCTGGAGTTCCTGCTGATGAGCGAGGAAGGCACCACCCTCGGTTTCGATGCCCGGCACCACCCGGTACTGGGCACACCTTTGCCCGCCCCCGCGCTCCGGTTGATCGGCGACATCCAGGAAGCCGCCTTGGCGCGGATCGCGGCAGGCGTGCCCCCCCTGTCCGTGGAAGCCATACGGCGGCACTGGAAATCCCTCCTTGGCTCCCCGGCCCTGGCCATTGCCCGGCACTTTCAGGGCCTGGCCATTGATGACGCCTTCGGGGGCAAACCCACCCGCTACCTCATCGCCCCGTTCCCGCCGGGCACCCGGAGCCTGCGGGAAGAAGAACAACTCATCGCAGCCTCATCCTGGAAAGCAGGCGCCCTGCGACTGCTCGGCGCCCAGCGCACGCGGCTGCAACGGGTCTCGCGCTCTCCGCTCGCCCGGGAACTGCGCCGCGGCTTTGCCCGGCGGCTGAAGCACCTCCGCGCCCGGATGCACCGCGCACCGGGAAACCTGCCTGACTTTGACCAACCGACGCAGAAACAATGAACCGGCTCCTCACGTTCGCGACCCCGCTCGCATTCAGCGCACTCAGCCTGGCCGCGGGCGCCACGGGAACAGCGCCCGACATCTGCCCGCCCGCCCTGGGCATTCCCGGGACGGTCTCCCGGGTCTCGGGGACCCTGCGCTGCGACTACCCGATTCCCGCAAGCGCCAAGCCCAACTATCTGGCGCAGGTGCTGGCGGAGGCATTCGCTCACGGAACGCCTCCGAAGGCGATCCGTCTGCAACTGGGTAGCGGCGCTTTCCGATTCTCGGAACCCCTGGACCTCTCCCCCTTCCGGGAGACCGCCATCGAAATCGTCGGCAGCGGCGCCACCGCCACCAGACTGGTCTTCACCAACGCGCACGGCATCATGCTCAACGGACCACAGGGATATCGCTCGATCAGCGCGCTGACCGTAAGCGGTGACGATCGAAGCGGCCGGATCGGCGATGCCGACAAGGACAAGACCGGCGTCACCGCCAAGCGGGGGGCCGCCCTGAACATCGGCCCGGACGTGGTGGTCGAAGCCTTCTCCCGTTGCGGGATCGTCGCCCACCTCAACAGCACCATCTTCGCGCCCGGGGTGGTATCCCGCGGAAACGGGAGCGATGGCGTGGTCGCCGCCTACAACTCCAGCGTGTTCGCACGCGGCGCGCGGGCCACGGACAACGAAGGGGTCGGATTCTTCGCCGAAGCCAATTCCTCCATCGACGCCCGCAACACCGTGGCCAGCGGCAACCGCTTTGACCGCATCGACCAGAAAACCGGCCGGAGCCGGGGCGGGGATGGGTATGTAGCGATGCAAAATGCCACGATCAACGCGGACCACTCCACCGCCGCCGACAACGAAGACAACGGCTACAGCGCCACCTTCCACTCGATGATCTCCGCCCGTTCCGCCCGCTGCCAGGGCAATGCCGGCGCGGCCATGTCCGCCAGCTTCGGTTCGACCATCGACGCCAAGGGTGCCGCCACCGCCTGCAATGAAGCCACGCGGGAAGCCCGGATCCAGCGCTAGCCGGCACACTCCTGACCTGATCAAGCTTTTCCGAACCTCGACCAAAACCTGACCCCAGCGGAGGCCCTATGATGATCCCCAAAGGCAAATTGTTCGTGTTGGCTGGCCCCTGCGCCATCGAATCCCGTCAGCACGCGCTTGAAACCGCCCAGCACTTGACGGAGATTTTCGCCAAGGCGGATATCCCGTTCATCTACAAATCGTCCTTCGACAAAGCCAACCGGAGTTCCAGCGCCTCGTTCCGGGGGGTTGGCCTGGACGAAGGGCTGTCCATCCTGGGTGAAGTCAAATCGCGTCTCGGCATACCCGTGATCACCGACGTTCACGACACCTGGCAGGTCAAGCCAGTGGCCGAGGTGGTGGACTACCTGCAAACCCCCGCTTTCCTGTGCCGCCAGACGGACTTCATCCGTGCGGTGGCCCAGTCGGGCAAGCCGGCAAACATCAAGAAAGGGCAGTTCCTCGCCCCCTGGGACATGAAGAACGTGATCGACAAGGCGCGCGAGGCTGCCCGCGAGGCCGGGGTTGCGGACGACCGCTTCTTCGTGTGCGAGCGCGGCACCTCCTTCGGATACGGAAATCTGGTGGTGGACATGCGGGGCTTGCCCATCATGGCGGAAACAACCGGCTGCCCGGTCATCTTCGATGCCACCCATTCGGTGCAGCTTCCGGGCGCGCAGGGCACGTCGAGTGGCGGCCAGCGCCAGTACGTGCCCCATCTGGCGCGTGCCGCGGTCGCCACCGGCGCGGTGTCGGGGGTTTTCCTGGAAACCCATCCCGACCCGGACAAAGCCCCCTGCGACGGCCCGAACATGGTGCCCTTCGCCGACCTGCCGCGACTGCTCACCGAATTGAAGATGATTCACCAGCTCGTCCGCAGCTGAGGGGCGCGCTTCCGGTCCGGGGCGAGCGGCCTCCCGTTGCCGTGCCGCCCCCTTCCAGAAAGGTGCCGGATTTGCGACCATCCGGGTATGGCGGCTGTGAAGGCCGCCATGTTTTTTCGCAAGGCATCCTTTAGGGGTGTGTTTTCACTCAGACGCAGGAACAGTCCATGCATACCGAACGGCTTACCCCCGGGGACGGCGCGGGAAACACGGGCCCCAGCCAAGTCCGTACCTTGATCGTGATCCCGGCCCGGTATGGCTCCAGCCGCCTTCCGGGCAAACCGCTGGCGGACCTGCTGGGCAAGCCCATGATCCAGCATGTGTACGAGCGCGCGGCTCAAGTGCCGGGCATTGCGGGGATCGTCGTGGCCACCGATCACGAGAAGGTGCTGGAGGCCGTGGAGCGTTTCGGTGGCGTGGCGATGATGACCTCTCCGCACCACGAGTCCGGAACCGATCGGCTGGCGGAGGTCATGCAGCAATGGCCTGCGGATGTGTATATCAACGTGCAGGGCGATGAGCCGCTGATCCGCCCCGGGGATATCGGCGCGCTGGCCGATCTGATGGCGAGCGATACCTCGATTCCCGTCGGCACGCTCTGCCATGCCATTTCCGCCCGGGAAGCCGCCAACCCCAATTGCGTGAAGGTGGTGCGGGACCAGGACAACCGGGCGCTGTATTTCAGCCGGTCGCCGATCCCCTACGCCCGCAACCCGGAGGCGGCGCGATATCTCAAACACGTGGGTGTCTATGCTTATCGGCGCGACGTCCTGGCTCGCTTTCGCGAGCTCTCCCGGCCAATGCTGGAGGAAGCCGAACTGCTGGAACAGCTCCGGCTCATGGCCGCCGGCATCGCGATCAAGGTGATCGAAGTCGAGCCCACCGGGCCGGGCGTTGATACGCCGGCCTGCCAGGAGCGGGTCCGCGCCCTGCTGGCAGGCAAGCCGGACCCGATGGAACACGATCCCCTCGCTGCGGTCCGCCTGGTGATTACGGATGTGGACGGCGTGCTCACCGACGGCTCGATCTGGTACGACGAAACCGGCGAGTGCATCAAGCGCTTCCACGTGCGGGATGGTCTGGGCATCCGCATGCTTGAAGAATGTGGCATCCGGGTGGCCGCGCTGTCCGGACGGGATTCAGCCACGCTGCGCAAGCGGGTGGCCGATCTGGGCTTCTCCGCCAGCCGCCTGGGGGTCAAAGACAAGTTCGAAGCCTGCCAGGCCATCATGGCCGATCTGGGGGTGACCCGGGAACAGACGGCCTGCATTGGCGACGACAGTATCGACCTGCCCATGTTTGCCGCCTGCGGATTGAGCTACACCGTGGCCGATGCCGCTTCCTATGTGAAAGACGCGGTGAGCGGCGTGCTCCAGCACAGCGGCGGCCATGGCGCCTTCCGCGAACTGGCGGACCGCATCCTGGCGGCCCAGGGCAAGCTGGACGTGGCCACCACCGCCCAGGGCTTTGCCAAGGTGATGCACGGCGCGGCCCAGTAGCGCCCAGCCCCCGGGCGAACCCGGGGGACGCCCCGGCCCCCCGCTCTACGAGGCGCCCTGCCCGGCAAAACAGCCGGACAAAATGCCGGGTTATCGGCCCAGCCCGGCGCCACCGCGGCTGCTAGCCTTGGCGGGACATCATCGCCCGTCCCGCCGCCATGTCCGCCCGGCCCCCTCTCGCTCCTGTCGCCTGCGTTGCCCTCTCCCGCGCCATCGCCACCCTGCCCGGCCTGTCCGCGCTGCTGGGCGTGCCGGTGCTCAGGCCGGGGCAAGACCTGCCGGGACTGACGGCAATTCTGGCCTGGGGGCGCAAACCCAGCGCGGGCAAGGCGGAACGCTACGCCGCCGCGCGCGGCCTGCCCCTGCTGCGGGTGGAAGACGGGTTCCTGCGCTCGGTGGATATCGGCGCCAAGGATCCGCCGCTGTCCCTGGTCCAGGACGATCTGGGGATCTATTACGACGCCAGCCAGCCCAGCCGGCTGGAAGAACTGATCCGTCGCCCCCTGCTGCCGGCCGAGGCCGCCCGGGCCCAAAGGCTGATGCACGCCTGGCGGGCGGGGGGCGTGTCCAAGTACAACCACGCGCCCGAGGCGCCTCCCGGCCTGCCGGAACGCTTCGTGCTGGTGGTGGACCAGACCGCGGGCGATGCCTCCATCGCCTTCGGGCAGGCCGATGCCCGCAGCTTCAGCCGCATGCTGGAGGCGGCGCTGGCGGAACACCCCGATTCGCGCATTCTCCTCAAGGTGCATCCGGAGGTCTTTGCCGGCCGCAAGCGGGCGCATTTCGACGTCTTCGCCCTGGCCCGCAACCCGCGCATCCTGGTGCTGGGGGAAGACGTGCACCCGGCCGATCTGCTCGCCCGGGCCGAAGCGGTCTACACCGTCACCTCCCAGATGGGGTTCGAGGGCCTGCTCTGGGGCAAGCCCGTGCGCACCTTTGGCATGCCCTTCTATGCCGGCTGGGGCCTGACGACGGACGAACTCCCGCCCCCCGGGCGCCGCCAGCCCATGCCCCTGGAACACCTGGTCCACGCCGCACTGGTGGACTACCCCCGCTATGTGGACCCGGAAACCGGCCTGCGCTGCGAGGTGGAAACCGTGCTCGCCCACCTCGCCCTGCAGCGGCACATGCGCCGCCGCTTCCCGCCGCACATCCATGCGGCAGGCTTTTCCCGCTGGAAGCGGCCCATCGTGCGCAGTTTCTTCCAGGGCAGCCAGGTGAAGCTGGTGCGCAAGGCCGAACACGCCCCCGCGGGCGCCACCCTGGCGGTCTGGGGCCGGCGGGCGGTGCCCGCCCATCACGAGCAGGAAAGCCGCCTGATCCGCCTGGAAGACGGTTTTCTGCGTTCCGTGGGCCTGGGTGCCGATCTGGTACGCCCGCTCTCCTGGGTGATGGACAGCCGGGGCATCTATTACGACGCCACCCGCCCCTCCGACCTGGAGCACCTGCTGCAGCACGCGGAATTCGACGCCTGCCTGCTGGAGCGGGCGCGGGCGCTGCGGCAAGACATCGTTGCCCACGGGCTCACCAAGTACAACGTGGGCAGCCGGCCGTGGCAGCGCCCCGGCACCGACGAGCGGGTGATCCTGGTGCCCGGCCAGGTGGAAAGCGATGCGTCCATCCGCTACGGCGCCCCCGGCATCCGCACCAACCTGGGGCTGCTGCAGGCCGTGCGGGCCGCCAATCCGGACGCCTTCGTGCTCTACAAGCCCCACCCGGACGTGCTGGCCGGCTTGCGCCGGGAGGGCCAGGCCGAAGACACGGCCAGCCGCTGGTGCAACGAAATCGTCACCGACGCCGCCATGGGAGAACTGCTGACCGAGGTGGACGAAGTCCATGTGCTCACCTCGCTGGCCGGCTTCGAGGCCCTCATGCGTGGCAAGCCCGTCACCGCCTACGGCCAGCCCTTCTACAGTGGCTGGGGCCTGACCCGGGACCCGCATCCGGTGCCCCGCCGCACCCGGCGGCTGACCCTGGACGAACTCATCGCCGGCGTGCTCATCCTCTACCCGGCCTACGTGAGCCGCGTCAGCGGACGCTTCACCACCCCTGAGCGGGCCCTGACGGAACTGCTCGCCTGGCGCCAGCAGGGCCCCACCCCCCTTCCCTTGTGGCGCCGGCTGTGGCGCGCCGCCCGCAATCTGGGCTACCTGGGGGCCTGAGGTTGTCGCAACAGGTATCAAAGCCGCAATAACGCGCGCGCATCGCCCCGGGGGCTCCCCAGCCCCGCCGCCACGCCCACCCCCCGTCAGGCAGCGATTTCCCCAGACCGGCCTGCCGCCGCCCCGTCCGCCGCCGATGTTGCCGTCGGGGCGACCCGCCATCGCACCATGCAAGCCCGGGGAAAGAAAGCGCCGGTAGTGGGCGCACGCAACGCGCCCGCCAGACCGGCGCCTCCTCCCCCCGGACATCCAGCCACCGCCGCCCCGGCGCCATCGTGGAAACAATTTTTATCCACGCCCGGCGCCATCCATGCTGAGATAGACACCCTACCCTGCAGCGGGGGGTGTCGCGAACAGCCCCATCCTGCAAGCCAAACCGTCGAAGCGATCACTCTTGCAACTGGCACCATGCGGATCATTCACGCGATTGCCCATCTGGCCAAGGACACCGGCGGCACGGCACGCTGCGTGCCCGCGCTAAGCGACCAGCTCGTCGCCCTGGGCCATCAGGTGCATCTGGTGACCCAGGTGCAACCGGGCGTGCCCCAGTTCCTGCCGGCCGACCACCGGGTGGATCTGCAGCCGGTCTGGGCGGCCAGCGGTCTGCAGCGGATCGCCGCCTTCTACGACCGTCTGGCCCACCTGGGCAACCACCATCCGGACGTGGCCATCGCCCACGACCACGGGGTGTGGCTGCCCAACAACCACGCCATGGCGCTGTTTGCCCGGGAACTCGGGCTGCCCCGGGTGGTGAGCGTGCACGGCATGCTCGACCGCTGGTCGCTCAACCAGGGCCGGGCCAAGAAACGGCTGGCCTGGCTGGGTTACCAGGGCGGCGATTTCCGCCGCGCCGCCCTGCTCCACGCCACGGCCGAGCAGGAACTCCGGGACATCCGCCGCCTGGGGCTGACCAACCCGGTGGCGGTCATTCCCAATGGCATCGACTTCCCGCCCGCGCCGCTGCCGGCGCAGGCCCGCCCCGCCGGGCCGCGCCGGGCGCTCTTTCTCAGCCGCCTCCACCCGAAAAAGGGCGTGCTGGATCTGGTCCGCGCCTGGGCCCGGCTCGATCCCGCCGGCTGGGAACTCCTCATCACCGGCCCCGACGAAGGCGGCTACCGGCACGTGGTGGAGCAGGAGATCAGCCGGCTGCAGGCGGGATCGGGCATCCGCTGCACCGGCCCGGTGGACGACGCGGACAAATGGGCACTCTACGCCAGCGCACAACTCTTCCTGCTGCCCACCTACAGCGAGAACTTCGGTCTGGTGGTGGCCGAAGCCCTGGCCTGCGGCGTGCCGGTGATCACCACCCGGGGCGCGCCCTGGCAGGGGCTGGAAACCCATGGCTGCGGCTGGTGGACCGACATCGGCGAAGCGCCCCTGACGCAGGCCCTGGGTCTGGCGCTGGCCACGGACGGGGCGGAGCTGGGCGCGATGGGCGCGCGGGGCCGGGAATGGGTGTTGCGGGATTTTGGCTGGCCCGGCGTGGCCGAGGCCTTCTCGCGGGCTTACCTGTGGCTGGCGGGGCAGGGCCCGCTCCCCTCCGAAGTCACACGCGACTGATCAAGCCCCGCATCGGGCGCCCTGGCTTGGCGGCGGGGAGCCGGCGGTGGAAAATGTCGGTTCGCCTTGCGCCCGCCCATGTCCAGCCCATCCCAGCCGCCGCTGCGCAGCCTCCCCGACCGCATCCGCCAGGTGCTGATGTTCGAGATCGGCGGGCTGTTGCTCATCACGCCGCCGTTTTCCTGGCTGGCCGGCGTTTCGCCCGGATCATCCCTGGGGCTGCTGGCGGTGGCGGCGCTGATCGCCGCCCTGTGGAATGGCGCCTACAACACGGCCTTCGACTGGGTGGAGGGCCGGCTCACCGGCCGCACCGCCGACCGCCGCCCATGGAGTCTGCGCGCCCTGCAGGCGGTGGGCTTTGAAGCCGGCATCCTGATCATGACCCTGCCACTGATCGTGTGGTGGACCGGCCTGTCCTGGTTTGCCGCGCTGGTGGCGGACATCGGCCTCGCCCTGGCCTACACCGCCTACGCCTTCGTCTTCAACCTCATCTACGACCGGGTGTTTCCCATCCCGCCCGGGCGCTGAATCCGGGCGCTGTTCAGCCCGCCGCCTTGGCGCCCAGGCTCGCCTCCCGGGGTTCCCGCGCCAGCAGGAACCACAGGAAGCTGGCGGCCTGCAGCGCCAGCAACAGGGTGAAGGCCCCACGGAAGGACTCGGTGCGCCCCCAGCCCAGCCCGGCCAGATAATCCACCACGCCGCCAAAGCCCCACTGGATGATGAAGCCACCGGCAAAGATCATCAGGTTGAGCGCGGTGCTCGCCCGGCCCGAAACCTGGGCCGGAAAATGGCTGCCCAGCACCGAGAACGCCAGATTCACCGGGCTGATGCCCAGCCCGAACATGATCCACAGCAGTTCGCTGGGCGCCAGATCCAGCAGCATCCCGGCGCCGCTGGCCAGGCTCAGCACGCTGCCCGCCCCCAGCAACACCACCGGCGGCACGCCCCGCTTGGCCAGCCGCGTGGAAAAGGCGGCCACAAAGATAAAGCCCCCCACCATGGCCAGGCTCATCAACTGCAGGTGCTGGGCCGCCTGCGGCCGGGAATAGTGGTTCACGTCCATCAGCCAGGGCACCGCCCACAAGGCCTGGATCGCCATGTTGCCACCGGCGATGAGCGCCGCTTGCCAGCCAAAACGCCAGAACACCCGGCTGCGATAGATCTGCCCCAGCGCCGCCATCTGCTGGCGGAAAGGTTCCGGCGGAGGCCGCGGGCCCTTGTCCGGCGCGATCAGCAGCAGGGCAATGGCCACCAGCACCGCCAGCAACGCCACCACCAGGAACACCCCGCGCCACCCCAGCAGGGGCAAAGCCATCTCCAGCGGGCGGGTGGAAATCAACCCGCCCAGGCCGCCCACCGCCATGATGGCGCCCGTGAGCGAAGCCTGTTTGGCTGCCGGAAACCAGGGGAAAAGGCCCTTGAACGCCGCCATCAGGCACGCCGAAACGCCCAGCCCGATCAAGGCCCGGCCGACGACGAAAGTGCCCAGGTCCTTGCCCACGGCAAACAGCAGCGCCCCCACGGCGGCAAAGAGCAGCAACACCGCCTCGACCCGGCGCGGGCCGAAGCGGTCCAGAAACACGCCATTGGGCAGTTGTACCAGGGCGAAGGCGAGAAAGAAGGTGCTGGTGAGCAAGCCCAGATCCGCAGCGCCCAGATCCAGCTCCGCCGTGAGCTCGGGCGAGATCACCGCATTGACCGTGCGCAGCAGGTAAGAAAGAAAATAACCGGCAACGAAGGGCAGGAAAACGCGCAACCACACTCGGGCGCCCTGAGGCGCAGCGGGTGCCGGATCGGGAGCGGATGCAGACACGGGAAACTCCGGAAACGATACTGACCAGAAGCCCTGCTCACGGCGGCCAGACTGGCTTTTCGAGCCGTGACGCCATGAAGGCAAAGAGCCCGGAGTTTAGCAGGGCCACATGACGATTACACCATTTCCACAAAAAACACCCGCCAACCCCGTCACGGAACTGCGACTATCCCCCATCGCGTCCGGCCGCCACGCGCCGCCCCTTGCGGCGGTACAACAAGACCGGCGCACAACGCTGGGGATCGTGGTAAATGCCCACGCAGTCCAGACACTGGAAGCACGCCTCGTAGCGGATCGCACCGTCGGCGGCAATCGCGTCATACGCACAGCGGTGGCGGCAGGTCTGGCAGGGCTGGCCGCATTCCGCCCGGCGCGGCAGCCAGTTCCAGCGCCGCAGCCGGCCCCCCAGCGCCATCGCCGCGCCCAGCGGGCAGAGGTAGCGGCAAAAGAACTTGTAGCTCAGGGCACCCGCCACCAGCATCGCCACCGCCCACGCCACATAAGGCCAGGAGCGGTCGAAGCCCACCGTGATGGCCGTCTTGAAGGGCTCGATCTCCACCATCCGCTCCGCCCAGGCCGGGGCCAGGCCGGCCGCCGCGAGCAAGGCCGCCAACAGCACGTAACGGCCCCGCGCCAGGGCCTGCGCCCAAGGCCCGGGCAGGCGCCACTGGGGCAGCCGCAACGCCCGCGCCAGCAAAGCCACCAACTCCTGCAGGGCACCGAAGGGACACAGCCAGCCGCAAAACGTGCCCCGCCCCCAAACGAAGAAGCTCACTCCGGTAAAGGCGATCAGCAGCAGGGAAACCGGGTCGTAAAGATAACTGCCCAACCCCTGGCCCGCCGCCAGGGCTTTTACCGCCCCGGTCAGATGAACGATGGAGAGCTGCCCCTGGGCCCACCAGCCGATGAAGACCAGGGTGAACACGGCGAACCCGGTGCGAAACCACAGCAATCGCCGGGCGCTCACCGCCAGCCAGCGGGGCCGGGCGAGCAGCGCGCTGAGCAAGGCCAGCGCCACACTGATCACGGTCAGCTCCGGCCAACGCCCCGCCCAGGCCAGCAGCCACTCGGGCAAGGGCTCGGGCGGATAGACAAACAGTTCCGCCGGGGGCTGGTAGTCGAAGCTCGCTTGCACGCGACTCACCACCGGCAGGATCTGGCCGCGTGCACGCTCCAGGGTGTATTCAAAGCGCAGGGGTTTGCCCGGGTCCAGCCCCGCCGCGGCCGGCACGCGGAACACCCGGGCGGCGTTCAGGGCCGGCACGCCTGCGGGCGAGGGCAGGTCCGCCACCGCATCGCGCAGTTCCAGCGGCAGCCCGCCCTGGCTCAACGCCAGCCGGGGCGGCGTGGTGCCGGGAACGAAACGTTCGTCCACCAGCGCATCCCGCCCCGCGGTGGCGATCCAGAACAGGTGCTGCCCGTCCTGGGCCCGCACCATGGCCCGCGCCCAATCCGTGTCCCCCAACAGCGAGCGCCCGATGGTGGGGGCGTTGAGATAGGCCACGTACACTTCGAGAAACGTCTCGCCCGGCCGGGCCAGCGCCTCCGCGTCCACGCCTGCGCCCTCGCTGCCGGCAAAAAGCGCCTCCACCTCCCGATTGGTCAAGGCCAGCCTGGCCACATGCCCGCGCCGCAGTAGCTCGGCCCACGCCAGCCGCCCGAACACCTCCGGCCGCACAAGGGCTGCGCCGCCCTTGGCTGGCGGCGCGAACCCGAGCCGCGCCCGGGCCACCGCCAGGGCCGCAGCCAGCACCGTCTGATTGACGATGCGCACCGAGGCCGTGGCCTTGGCCACGCCATCGAGCACCACCCGGTTGCCGTCGCCGCCACGCGTCTCGCCGTAGGCGCTGGCCACGGAGATGTTCTGGCGCAGGTTGCGCCCGCTGTACTGGCGGACGAAGTCCCGCAGGGGCGCCTCCCCCAGCCCGCTGAGGAAGACCGGTTCGTGCTGGCGCAACACCTCCACGTCCATGAAGCTGCCCTTGCGGTCCACCGTCACCAGCAGATTGAGCGGCGTGCCCTCAAAACCGGGGATGGGGGCAAGGTCGATCGATTCAAAGGCGTAGGCCACCGGGCCCGCCTCGGGCTCCAGCTCGCTGGTGAGCGGCCAGGCGGGCACATCCCGCAGTTTTTCGCCCACCCGCAGCGGTGGCGGGAAACGGCGGGCGATGTCGGCGCGATCAAGTTCGCCCGCCAGCGTCGAGCCGGTCGCGCCGAGCAGCGCCAGAACGGCGCCCAGGAGCCAGGGGAAACAGGAATGGAAGGCACAGGAACGAGGGACCATGCGGGACTCCCGGCAGGTGGTGTGAGCACTGCGGGGGGCCGCCCCGCTTGCCGCGACCCTGGTCCCTCTACCCAAGCCGGCGGCTGGGCAGATGATGCGCACTTCGCCCCGGCCGATCAAGCGGGGCGAAGCGCCAACGGCACAATTTACACGCCGTAGTAACAGGAAGTGATGTCCAGCGCCTGCTGAACCTCACAGGCATTCGCGCCCCAGACGAAGATCTCGCCCGTGCCCGCGCCGGAGGCGCAGACCGTGATCAGCGTGCCTTCCGCCTGCTCGCAGACGGAAACGTTCCGGCTGGAGAGGCCCTGCAACTGGATGCGGTCGTGGTCGCCGAAATCGAAGATGTTGTCCCGCACGCCGGACTGGAAGTCGGAATTGGAAGGACACCAGGCGTTGTGGGCAAACACGAAGCGGTCATCGCCCTCGCCGCCGTACAGGCTGTCCGCGCCTTTGCCACCGCGCAGCACGTCGTTGTTCTCGTTGCCGAACAGCTGGTCGGCGTTATTGCCCCCCACCAGCACGTCGCAGCCTTCGCCGCCCAGGCCGTAGAGCTTCACGTTGCTGCCGGTGGCGTCCAGCCGGTCGTTGCCGGTGCCGCCGTCGAAGTAATCAAAGCCCTGGCCGTCGTAGCAGCTGTCCACCACGGTGCCGCAGCTATCCTTGGCGTAGAGGGCGTCGTCGCCATCGCCACCCGAGACAATATCCAACCCGGTGCCAGCGTAGAGGACGTCGTTGCCATTTTCACCAAACAGCAGGTCCGCGCCACTGCCGCCATCCACCAGATCGCAGCCTTCCCCGCCGACGACGAAATCCGCGCCCGAACCGCCATAGAGCCGGTCATTCCCGTAGCCGCCGTCGATGAAATCGTCGCCACTGCCGCCATAGACGGTGTCCTCACCGCCGCCGGCCCGAATGCTGTCGTTACCACCGTAACCGTAGAAGGTTTCGCTGCAATTGTTGCCGGTGATGTCATCGTCGCAATTGGACCCATAGCGGGTGTTCCAACTGCCGTACCAGTTGTAGAACGAAAATGTCATGAGCTCTTTCTCCTGCGTATCAGTATTGTTGGCGCAAATCAGGCATGCGGGCCTGGCGACCAGACACGCATGACATGCTGACCGTAGCAGGCCGGCTGCGGAGGGCACGTGCGCTACGCCACGGTTGACTGCCCGATGCAAGCCAACCCGCGCCACACCAAGCACAGGAGGAAAGAAACCGGGAGGGGAGTGCTGCACCGCCCCCGCCCCGACGGGGCGCGGCCGCGCCACACCCGCCGGCGAAGAGACCTACAGAGCCCGCAGAAGGGCGCCCGCGGCAGCGAGCGTTTGCTCGCTCTTGGCAAAGCAGAAGCGAATCACCCGGTCGTCCCGAGCATCCCGGTAGAAGGCGGAGAGCGGAATCGCGGCCACGCCTACCTCCCGGGTGAGGCGCTCGACAAAGACCTGATCCGGCTCGTCCGCGATGCGGTGGTAGCCGGCCAACTGGAAATAGGTGCCGGAGCAGGGCAACAGATCAAACCGGGAGCCCGCCAGTTGCGCGCGGAAGAAATCCCGCTTGGCCTGGTAGAAGGCGGGCAGGTCCAGGTAGCGCCCCCGATCCTGGAGCCAGTCCGCCAGGGCCAGTTGCACCGGGGTGTTGACGGTGAACACGATGAACTGGTGGGTCTTGCGCAGTTCCGCCGTCAGGGCCGCCGGCGCCAGCACGTAGCCCACCTTCCAACCGGTCACGTGGTAGGTCTTGCCAAAGCTGCTGAGGGCAAAACTGCGGCAGGCCAGTTCCGGATGGCGGGCCACGCTTTCGTGGCGACGGCCATCGAACAGGATGTGCTCGTACACCTCGTCGGAGGCGATCAGGATATCGGTACCCCGCACCAGTTCCGCCAGGGCCGCCATGTCGTCCGCCGTCCACGTGCTGCCGCTGGGGTTGTGGGGCGTGTTGATCATGATCAGGCGCGTGCGCGGCGTCACAAGGCGGCGCACCGCCTCCCAGTCCGGCCGGTAGTCGGGAAAGCCCAGCCGGGCATACACAGCTTTCCCGCCATTGAGCTCGATGGCCGGCACATAGGAGTCATACACCGGCTCGAACACGATCACCTCGTCCCCCGGACGCACCACCGCGGCCACCACGGCGAAGATGGCCTCCGTCCCCCCGGCGGTGACGGTGATCTCCTGCTCCACATCGTAGTCCTGGCCGTACAGCGCCCGCACCTTGTCGGCGATGGCCTGGCGCAGCGCCGGGACGCCTGCCATGGGGGCGTACTGGTTGTGGCCGGCGCCCATGTAGTGGCGGACCCGGTCGAACAGCTCCGGCGGCGCGGAAAAATCCGGAAAACCCTGAGAGAGGTTGATGGCCCCGCATTCCTGGGCCATGCGGGACATGACGGTGAAAATGGTGGTGCCCACCTGGGGCAGGCGGGAGGGAAGCGAACCGGGAAACTGCAGCATGGCGAACCTCGGGCGAACGATGACGCATTCTGGCAGAAAGTGGCAGCAGCTCCGGCGCCGCGGGTTGATAAAATCGCCGCCTGTTGCCCGATCCTTCCCCCTCATGACCGAACACGATTTTCAGACCATCCGCCGCGACGGCCACCGGGTATGGATCCTGGACCAGGCGGCCCTGCCTCACCTGCGGCGGGAAGTCCCCCTCTGCACCCTGGCCGATGCCGCCCACGCCATCCGCGCCATGCTGGTGCGGGGTGCGCCGCTGATCGGCGTCACCGCCGCCTACGGCGTCGCCCTGGCGCTGGCGGCGGATGCGTCCGACACGGCACTGGACGGGGCGCTCGCAACCCTGGGCGACACCCGCCCGACGGCGGTCAACCTGCACTGGGCGCTGGCGCGCATGGGCCGGCAGCTGCGGCCGTTGGCCTCCGCGGCGCGTGCCGCCGCCGCCTGGGAGGAAGCGGACCGTATCCGCGCCGAAGACGCCGCCACCAACCGCGCCATTGGCGAACACGCCCTGGCCGCCCTGCGCCCGCTGGCCAAGCCTGGCCGACCGCTGCAACTCATGACCCACTGCAATGCCGGCTGGCTGGCCACCGTGGCCTGGGGCACCGCTCTGGCGCCCGCCCACCTGGCACGGGATGCGGGCCTGCCCCTGCATGTCTGGGTCTCGGAAACCCGGCCCCGCAACCAGGGCCTGCTCACCGCCTGGGAACTGGCGCAGCGCGGCATCGCCCATACCCTGGTGGCCGACAATGCCGCCGGCTGGCTGTTGGCCACCGGCCGGGTGGATGCGGTCATCGTGGGCGCCGACCGCATCGCCGCCAACGGCGACACCGCCAACAAGGTCGGCACCTACCTCAAGGCGCTGGCCGCCCGGGACTGCGGAGTGCCGTTCTTTGTGGCCGCCCCCTGGAGCACCATCGACCTGGGCTGTCCCGAGGGCGACGCCATCCCCATCGAAGAGCGGGGGGCGGACGAGGTGCGCCGCATCCCGGGCTGGCTGGCTGGCGGCGAACCCGGCGAAATCCACTTGGCGGGGGAAAACACCGCCGTGTGCAACCCGGCCTTCGATGTCACGCCCGCGCGGCTCATCACCGCCATCGTCACCGAAGCCGGTTGCCACGCCCCCGGCGCCTTGCGGGCAGCGCAGCGATGAGCGCGGCGCTCCGCCAGCAGGTTGCCGCCGCCGCCCGCGGCCTGGGCCAGGCCCGCCTGAACCCGGGCACCGCCGGCAACCTCAGCGCCCGCCAGGAAGAGGGCTTCCTCATTACCCCCAGCGGCGTGGCCAGCGAGGACATCACACCCGAAGAACTGGTGTTCATGGACATGGCCGGCCAGCCCAGCGGCCGCCTGGTCCCCTCCAGCGAGTGGCGCCTGCACCGGGACATTTACGCCCACCGCCCGGAAGTGGCGGCGGTCGTCCATTGCCATAGCCCCTTTGCCACCGCCCTGGCCTGCCAGCGGCGGAGCATCCCGGCCTTCCACTACATGATCGCGCGATTTGGCGGAGCCGACGTCCGCTGCGCGCCCTACGCGCTGTTCGGCACCCAGGCCCTCTCGGATGCCGCCCTCAACGCGCTCGACGGACGCCGGGCCTGCCTGCTGGCCCACCATGGCATGGTGGTCGTGGCCACCCGTGCCTCCGCGGCACTGGCCGCCGCCATCGAATTCGAGGCCCTGTGCGAGCACTACTGGCGCGCCCTGCAACTGGGCGAGCCGCCGCTGCTGTCGGAACAGGAAATGGCCCAAGTCATGGCGCGCTTTGAAGGCTACGGCCAGCCGCGCCTGCTCCCGGGCTGACGGCCCCGCACCGCGTCCGCCGTCATGGGGACGCAACATTCCCCGGGCATCATCTGTAGGACAAGAGCCGACATCAATATCGGCCCGCGCCCGATTGTTCCGGCATGTGGCGGAAAGGCATCATTCCGCCCCTGTCGCAGCCTCCGGCGCGACACGTCCAGCCCTGGCAGCGCCTGCGTCGGGGCCCCCAGCACGTACAGAACAATGGAGTCCGCGACATGCTTTTGCCCTTTACCCAAACCTGGCTCGACGCCTCCCGCGAATTCTTCGACATCGCCCTCGGCCCGGACACCACTTCCCTGGTACACACCGCTCGGGAGATGGTGGATCTGCAGATCGCCAGCGTGCACCGCCAGGCACAAACCCAGGTCAAAGGCCTGGAGCTGATCACCGGCACCAACGATCTGCGCGCCGCCATGGACAAGTGGGCCAGCCTCAACACCGCGCTGGTGACGGAGATGATGGATACCACCGCCCGCCTCTGCGACATGAGCCAGAACCTGCAGCAGCACGCCACCGTGGTCTCGCGCCAGGTGTTTACCTCCTGCTCCGACAACATGGCCAAGACCATGCACAGCATGCAAAAGGAGGCGACCGCGGCCTGAACGCTCAGGCCGCCGGAGGAGACACCACCGCGGGGCGGCACACACGGCCTAGGGACAGGCCGCCGCCCCGCCGGTGACAACCGGGCAACATACAAATGATCGCCTCAGCCCGGAGCGACCCAACAACAATAAACAAGTTAGAACAATGCAAATGGAACAATGCACTTCCCTCCTGGGCAGCCCGGCGCTGCCCGCGCCGGCACCACCCCGTGCCCACCAGCACCCCCGTCGCAACGCTGTGCCCTTGACCCTGTGTGCGGAGAACGACCCCGTTGTCGCCCGCCTGCTCGGCACCACCCGCCGTCAGTGGGGCCTGGAACTGGACCTGCTGAAACAGATTCCCCGCAAGGGCCGCCGGGTCGTCCTCTACGTCTGACCCGCGGTGGTGGACGGCAAAATGGCCGCGCCCCGGTAAGGCGCGGCCATTTTCATTCTGCGCAGGCTTCCCCCGCCCCCGGGGCGGCTAGCGTCCGGCGGCTTCCAGCACCCGCAACAGACTGCCCGTATCCTGCTGGTGCCAGCCCTGGGCCATGAGGCTGTTCAACTGCTGCCACACCTGGGCCGCCACGGGCAAGGGGGCGCCCAGCCCATGGGCTTCATCCAGCACGATCCCAAAGTCCTTGTGATGAAGGCGCGCCTCCACCAGCGGCGCAAAATCCCGCCGGGCCATCTTGGCGCCGAAGAGTTCCAGCACCCGCGACCCCGCCGAACCGCCCGCCAGCGCCGCCACCACCGCTGCAGCATCCAGCCCGTGAGCATTGGCCAGGCGCAGCGCCTCGGCCACCGCCTCGATGGCCGAGACCATGATCATCTGGTTGCAGGCCTTGGCCACTTGACCGGCCCCCTGGGGGCCAATGTGCACAATGGTCCGCCCCAGCGCCGCCAGCAGCGGGCGCATCCGCTCGAGCACCGCCGCCTCGCCCCCGACCATGATGGCCAGCGAGCCCGCCCGGGCCCCCGGCACGCCGCCGGAAACCGGCGCGTCCAGCATGTGCACGCCCCGTTCGGCCAAACGGGCGGCCACCCGGCGAACCGTCCGGGGCGGGATGGTACTCATGTCGATGAGCACGGCGCCGGCCGCCGCGCCTTCGATCACACCGCCCGCGCCCAGCGCCACCGCCTCCACGTCCGGCCCGGCGGTCACCATGGTGATCACCGCATCGGCCCCGGCCGCCGCCTGGGCGGGCGAACCGCAGGCCACGGCACCGGCGGCCACCGCTTCCGCCATGGCCGCCGGGCGACGGGCGAACACCGCGACTTCGTGCCCCGCCCGCAGCAGGTTGCGCACCATGGGGTCTCCCATGGCGCCCAGCCCGACGAAGCCGACTCTCACTGCTCGCCCCCGGAAAGCCGCTCCAGCAACTTGAGCATGGCGATGGAATCATCCTCGCCCAGACCGGAGCCCACCATGGCGTTGAACATCTGCGCCGTGGCCGCGGCCCCCGGCAGCATGAGCCCCAGGCGATGGGCCTCTTCCATCACGATGCGCAGGTCTTTCTGGTGCATCCAGGCCTTGAAGCCGGGCTTGAAGTTACGCTCCAGCATGCGCGCGCCGTGGTTTTCGAGGATGCGGCTGTAGGCAAAACCGCCCAGCAGCGCCTCGCGCACGCGGGCCGGCTCCACCCCGCTCTTGCGGGCGAAATTGAACGCTTCGGCCACGGCCGCCACGCCCATGCCGGTAATGATCTGGTTGCAAGCCTTGGTCACCTGACCGGCTCCACTGGGCCCGATCAGGGTCACGGACTTGCCCATGGCCTCGAACAGGGGCTTCACTTTCTCAAAAGCTTTCGCATCACCGCCGACCATGATGGTGAGGCCGGCATTGATGGCCCCCACCTCGCCACCGGACACCGGCGCGTCAAGCATGGTCACGCCCCGCTCGGCGAGCCGGCTGGCGATGGAGGTGGCCGCCGCCGGGGCGATGGTGCTCATGTCCGCCAGGATCAGATCCCGCCGCGCCACGGCCTCCACCCCCTGGGCCACGCCCCCGACGCCAAGGGTGATCTCCTCCACGTCCGGCGCGTCCGCCACCATGGTGATCACCACATCGGCCACCGCCGCCAGGCCCGCCGGTCCGGCGTGGGCCTCGGCGCCTGCATCGGTCAGCGGTTTGAGCGATTCCGGACGGCGTGCCCACACGTGCAGGCTATGCCCCGCCTTGATGAGATTAAGCGCCATGGGCCGCCCCATGATCCCCAGGCCAATGAATCCGACTTTCATTTCACTCGACTCCTTGCTGCATGCTGCGATTGCGAAAAAACAAAGTGGCGGCAGCTTAGTCCATTTCCCGCCCTGAAGGGGAGAGGCCCGCTCCACCCCGGCACCCCATAAAAAAACCTGGGAGGCCGCAACCGCAGCCATCCCAGGTCACAGGGGAAGCGCTTGGCGCCGGGTCAGCCCGCCAGGGCAACCAGGGGCTCGGAGGCGGCAGTACGCACGCAGTCGATCACCATCAGCGACAGGTCGTCCTGGGCGGGATGCCCGTCCAGATACTGGTTCAACGCGGCCATGGCGCAGGCCAGCCGGCTCTCCCCCGGCACCCCGCTCAGGGCCGCCACCAGCCGCTCCGGCCCAAAGGCCTGGCCAGCCCGGTTTTCCGCCTCGATCACGCCGTCGGAGTAGAGGACGATCTGTGCCGCGTCCCCGGCCCAGGTAAAGGACTCGGTTTCGGTGGCGGACTCATCCGTGTCGATGATGCCCAAGGGCACGTGGCGGGACGAGAAACGGCTCACCACCCCGCCCTGTCCATCCAGCAGCCACGCCTCCGGCGTGCCGCCCACCCAGATCTCGCCGCATCCCCGCTGTTCGTCGATGCGCAGGAAGGTGGCGGCCACGAAGCGGCCCACCGGCATGAAGGCGCGCAGCTCGCTGTTGATCTCGCCCACCATGGTCCCCAGGGGCCGGCCCTTGGCCGCAAGACGGTAGAACAGCCCGAGGCTGGGCAACACGCTGATGGCCGCCGCCAGACCGTGGCCGGCCGCGTCGGCGAGCATCACGTACAGCGCGCCGTCGGGGGAGCGCGCCGCCGCCACCAGATCGCCGCTGAAATGCTCGGCGGGGGTGACCGAGAAACTCAGTCGCGGATCGTGCAGGCCATCCTTGCTCACCTGCCGCACCATGATGGCGGCGGCAAGCTCGTTTTCCCGCTCGGTGGCCTCCCGGTAGGCCCGCAGGCGTTCCGCGTCGTCGCGCAGGCGCTTTTCCGCCGCCACCCGCTCGCTCACGTCATGCACCACGCCCACAAACCGGCGCCGGCCATTGAGGCCCAGCTCGGTCACCGCCAGTTCCACGGGGAAGCGGCTGCCATCGGCGCGGGTCGCCTCCACCTCCCGGCGCACGCCCAGGAAACGGGCCTCGTCCGTACCCAGGAATCCCGCCAGCTCGCTGCCTTCGGCGGCACCCTCCGGCGGCGGGACGAGCACGGCCACGCTCTGCCCGTGCAACTGCCCCGGTGTGTAGCCGAACATCCGCTCGGCCGCCGGGTTGCAGGTTTCGATCACGCCCTGCTCGTCGATGGTGAGGATGGCGTCCAGGACCACGTCCGACACGGCCTTGGAGCGCTTGAGTTCGTCCTCCAGCCCCCGTTGCAGATTCAGCGCCCGGCGGATGGAACGCAGCTTGGCATCCAGCACCGGGTAGCTCAGCGGCTTGACCAGGTAATCGTCCCCCCCCACCTCGAGGCCCCGCACCAGGTCGGCGTCGCCATTGAGGGCAGAGAGAAACACCAGGGGCACCCAGCGGTTGCCGCAGGCTTCCTTGATGCAGGCCGCGGCGGCAAAGCCATCCATCACCGGCATCATCACGTCCATGATGACGATGTCCGGCCGCTCCCGCTTGAAGGCGGCGATCGCCTCCATGCCATCGCAGGCCAGCACCACGTCGTACCCCAGCCGACGCAGGTAGGACTGCATCAACTGACGGTTGGCCGTCGTGTCGTCCGCCACGAGTACCTTGAGGCGGGGTGTGGTTGTGTCAGCAGCCATAAATGAGCTTTCCGTATTCTTGATCCGACTGTCCGTGCAGCAGGGGGTCGCGTTCGGGCCCGGCGTCCGTCAGGCGGGGCTGTCCGCCGCGGCGGAAGCTGCCGCCTCCGCCTGGGCGGCCGGGTCCGGCAAGGCCACCACGGCCACCACCTCGTTGCCGCGGCCCCGGTATTCCAGACGGCTGAAGGCCAGTTGCCGGGCCAGCGCGATGCCCCGACCATTGGGGTCAAAGGCCCGCTCCGGGTCGAAATCCAGGTAGCGGGCCCAGTCGAAACCGGCGCCTTCGTCGGTGACGGTGAACACCAGCTCCCATGGCTGGCGCATCAGGTGTACCCGCACCCGCTTGCCCCGGTTCTCCGGCAAGGCCAGCCGGCGGCCGATCTCCGCGTCCCAGCCGTCGGAGAGCTTGAGGCGGGTTTTCTCCGCATAGCTCACCCCCAGGTTACCGTGCTCGATGCCGTTGGCCAGCAGTTCGGAGAGCCCCATGGCGGCCAGGTCCGGCGTCGGACACAGGCTGGCGAGGAACGCCACCAGAGTGCGCGCCTCGGCCGGCGTGGCCACTGAGAACGCCGCCTCGTCGATGAGGCGCAAGGCCTGCTGCTGTTCGTCCAGCCGCCCGGCCAGCTCGCGCCGCTGGCGTTGCTCGTCCACCGCCGCCTTGACGATGCTGACCAGCGCATCGGGCTCGAAGGGTTTGGTGAGGTAGTAGTGGGCGCCTGCGGCCAGTCCTTCACGCACCTGGTCGGCGGATGCAGCGGCCGTCTGCATGATCACCGGGGTGCCGCCGAAGCGGCCATCCGCCTTCATCCGCTTGAGCAGACTCAGGCCGTCGAGCCGGGGCATCATGCGGTCGAGGATCACCAGTTCGAAACTTCCGGGGCCGTTGAGCACATCCCAGGCGGCTTCGCCGTCTTCGGCAAACGCCAGATCGAAGTCCCCTGCGTCCGCCAGGTATTCGGCGATGATCTCCAGGTTGAAGGGTTCGTCGTCCACCACCAGGATGCGTTGCTTGTCCTGCATCGTCATGTCTGTGCCCTCCCCGGGGCTTTTGCGTTCATTTCCACGTCTCCCTCCTCTTCGGGGAGGGGAAGCAGCACTTCAAATTCGGCGCCCCCGGCCTCCTTGTTGCGGGCGCGGATGTGCCCGCCGTGGGCCTCCACCAGCTCGCGGCAGATGGCCAGTCCGAGGCCGGTACCACCCGCGCCGGTGCGGGTCTTGCTGCTCTGCACGAACTTGTCGAACACCGTTTCCAGTTCATCTTCGGGAATCCCGGGACCATGGTCTGACACCATCAGCACCACCGCACCGGAACGTTTTTCCAGTCCCACCCGCACCGGATGGCCGGGCGGGCTGAACTTGATGGCATTGGCCACCAGATTGCGCACGATCTGGGAAAAGCGCATGCCATCGACGCGCACGGGCGGCACATCGTCCGCGAGCACCAGATCCAGCGCCACTGGCCGGGCCTCGGCCAAAGGCCCCAGTTCGCCCATCACCTCTTGAATCAACGGCGCCAGCGGCTGCGCCTTGAGATCGAGCACCATGCGCCCGGCTTCCAGCTTGGAGAGGTCGAGCAACTGGTTGAGCAAGTTCATCAGCCGCTCCCCACTGGAGCGGATACGGGCGAAGTAGTCGCCCAGGCGCACGCCGTCGCCGCTGTGGGCTTTCTTCTCGCCCAGCGTGGCAAAGCCGAGAATGGCGTGCATGGGCGTGCGCAGTTCGTGGCTCATGTTGGTGAGGAATTCGGTCTTGGCCTGATTGGCCAGTTCGGCCGCTTCCTTGGCCCGCACCACATCGGCCGTCTGCAACTCCACCAGATCCGCCAGGTTGTCCCGGTGCTGGCGCAGTTCCTCTTCCACCTGCTTGCGCTCGGTGATGTCGGACCAGCTCCCCACCATGCGCAGGGGTTTCCCCTGGGCATCCCGCTCCACCACATTGCCCCGGTCCAGCACCCAGATCTGGCTGCCGTCGCTGCGGCGCATGCGGTGCTCGCTGCGGTAGAGCCCCTTGCCGGAGAGGGAGGCCTGCACCGCCGCCATCACGCCGGGCTTGTCCTCGTCCACCAGATGCCGCAGGAAGTCGTCGAGGCCGCCGGTCATCTCGCCCGCGGCGCAGGCCAGGCTCTCCAGCCAGCGCCCGTTCACGCTCAGGGCACCGCTTTCCACCTGCCAGTCCCACACCGCCTCCTGGGTGGCGTCGAGCACGTAGCGCAAGGTCTGCTCGCTGGCGACGATGCGCGCCTGGGACCGGCGCAGTTCGGTAATGTCGGTGGCGATCACCAGGATGCAGGGCTTGCCATCCACGTCGCGCACGGGTTTCTTGACTGACTGGAAGTGGCGGATTTCCCCGGTGATACGATCGGTGGAGTCCTCGAACACGGTCTGGGTGATGCCCCTGCGCATGACTTCGCGCACACTGGCCAAGTAGCCGGCCACCTGCTCCGCGTTGCGGTTGAAATCGCCGTCGGTCCGGCCCACCAGGGCATCGGTGGTGGTGCCGTAGAGCTGGGCCAGGGCCTGGTTGGCCAGCAGGAAGCGGCCATCCCAGTCCTTCATCAGGATGACGCTCGGAATCTCGTCGATCACCGTGCGCAGCAGTTGCTGGCTCTCCTTCCAGGCCCGCTCCACCGCTTTCTGGCGGGAGATGTCAGCGTGGGTGCCGATGAGCCGCAGCACCCGCCCCTCTTCGTCCCGGGCCACCACCTTGCCCCGCGCCAGCACCCACTTGTAGCCGCCATCCTTGCAACGCATGCGGAACTCGCACACGTACTCGGCACACCGTCCGGTCAGGTAGTCCGCTGTTGCCGCGCGCAGCACGGGCCAGTCCTCCGGATGCACCCGGGAGATGCTCTCCTGCACCGACTGACTGATCTCGTCTTCCCGGTAGCCGAACATCTGCTTCCAGCCCGGGGAGAAGAAGGCCTCGCCGGTGATGGGGTTCCAGTCCCACACCCCGTCACCCGCCCCCTCCAGGGCGAACTGCCAGCGCGCCTCGCTCTCCCGCAGCGCCTCTTCGGCCAGCTTGCGGGCGGTGATCTCGCGCAGCACCAGCAGCATGCCGCCGGTGCTGATGGCCGCCAGGGTGGCTTCGAAATGCCGGGGTGCAAATGCCTCGCCCTGACTGGCGAACTCCACCCGGCACATTCCGCCCTGCTGCCGCACCCGGGCAACGGCCTCGGCGATCACCTGCGCCCCCCCCGGGCCGCCCAGATCAGCGGCCGGGCAAGCCAGCAGCGCTTCCGGCGGGAGAGGCAGGGCGGCTTCGTCCGGCGAGCGGTAATCGATGATGTAACCGTCGCCATCAAGGCGGAAGATGGTATCGGGCAGGGCGGCGAGAATGGACTCGTGGGTGGCGTAGGCGCGGATCACTTCCTCATGGTGAGCCTCTTCGGCGGACAGGTTTTCCACCGTCAGCCAGGCCCGGTTCAGGCCCGTTGCCGAGCGCACCAGCACCCCATGCACCCGCACCCGCACGGGCTGGCGGTCGCGGCCCAGGATTTCGGTCTCCATGGGTGCAAAGGCGCCGTGCTCAAGCAAGGCCCGGCGTGCCACGAGACGCTCGGCCAGCATTTCGCGGGGGGCAATGTCGGCCACGGAGAGCCCCGCTGGCGCAGGCCCCGAGGCGTAGCCCAGCATGCTCCAGAAAGCGTCGTTGGCGTCCAGGATGCGGCCACCGAGGCTCACCTCCACCATGCCAACGCTGGCGTGGCGCAGCAACAGGCGCCACTGTTGCTCGGCGGCCGCCAGGGCGGCTTCCGCCCGCTGGCGGCCGCGCTCCGCCAAGGCGAGCCGCACGGAAGGCAGGATGGGCATGGTCGCAGTATCCATGGCGCCGGTTAAGCTTCCAGCTCCAGTACGGGAGGACGGGCCTCCCGCGGCGGCACCGGTGCAAGCGCACCCTCGACCGGTTCCGGCCCCACCGTGAAAGGCAGCAGGACCTCGAACACCGCGCCCCCTGCCGTGCCGTTATCGGCGCGGATGGTGCCCCCGTGGGCGGCCACGATTTCCCGGCAGATGGACAGCCCCAGGCCCGTCCCCCCGCCGTGGCTGCGGGTCTTGCTGCTTTGCACGAACTTGTCGAATACCGCCTCCAGTTCGTCGGAGGGAATGCCCACGCCCTGATCCTGGACCCGCAACGCTGCCGCGGGTACCGAGCCGGCATCGCCCGCCCGGCGTCCGGCCCGCATCCGCCCCCCGGCAAGGCTGATGGTGATCACCCCCCCGGCCGGGGTGAACTTGATCGCGTTGGACAGCAGGTTGCGCACCACCTGGGCCATGCGCGGACCGTCCAGCTCCACCTCCTGCAAGCCTTGTGCCGCCTCGAGCCGCACCTGAAGCCCCCGCGCCAGGAGGATGGCCTCGACTTCGTCCACCACCCCCTGCACCAGCGGGAGCAGGGCCTGGCGCCGCCGCTCCAGCACCATCCGGCCGGCCTCCAGCTTGGACAGGTCGAGCAGGTCGTTGATCATGGCCAGCAGACGTTCTCCGCTGGACTGGATGCGCTCGAAGTAGGAACGCAGGCGCTCGGGCTCGGCGCGCTCCGCCTTTTCGTTGCCCAGCCGGGCAAAACCGAGGATGGCGTGCATGGGCGTGCGCAGCTCGTGGCTCATGTTGGCCAGGAACTCGCTCTTGGCCTGATCCGCCCGTTCGGCCGCCTCCTTGGCGCGGATCAGATCCACCGTCTGCTCCGCCACCATCTGCTCAAGGCGATCCCGGTGCCGCCGCACCTCCTGCTCAGCCAGGACCCGCGCCGAAATATCCACGTCCATGCGGAACATCTCGCTCACCCGCCCGTGGCTAAACACCGGGAACATGGAACTGAGCACCCAGATTTCCCGGCCATCGGCCAGGCTCACCAGTTGCTGGGCGGGCGGGCTGACGCCGCCGGCCACCCACAGATCGGCCACCAGCGCCTCGAAATCGAACACCGTGTCCGGGTTGTACAGCACATCCTGCATGCGCCGCCCCAGGGCCTCGTCCGGCCCCAGCCCGTAGAGCAGCCGGCTGGCGCCGTTCCAGTGCCGGATCACGCCATCCCGGTCGAAGCCCTGCATGGCCACCAGCGGCGAACTGGCGAAGAGGGCCTGGAAACGGCCCAGGGCGTCGCGCAAGGAGGTGACGTCGTAGAACACCCCAAGGGTATAGGCCTCGCCATCCGGGCCCGGGCAGGCGACCTTGCGGGTCTCGAAGTAATGCAGGGCGCCGTTGGGCAAGGCGACCATGGCTTCGTCCCGGCTGTCGCCGACGGAAAGCGCCGCCCGGTCCAGGCGCTCGAAGGCTTCGGCAGCCTCGGCTTCGAAGATATCCCCCGCCCGCTTGCCGATGAAATCCTCCACCTTGCGCCCCACCAGCGCCGCCAGGGCGGTGTTGACGAACACGTAGCGATGCTGCTCGTCCTTCAACGACAAGGGCGAAGGCACCGACTCCACCACCCGGGCCAGGAATGCCTGGTAGCGGTCGAGCCGTTCCTGGGCGGCGCGCTCGTCGCCGATATCGGTAATGGAGCCCGCCAGGCGCAGGGGCTTGCCCTCCACACCCCATTCAGCCTGGGCCCGGCAGCGAAACCAGCGCCAGCAGCCCTCACGGCCCACCCGCGCCCGCACTTGCAGGTCGAAGGGCCGACGCGCGCGCAGGTGGGCTGTGAGGGCGCGGCGCAAGCGCGGCTGATCCTCCACATGCACCCGCCCCAGCAGATCGCTCACCCCGCCCACCTGTTCGCCCGCGCCCAGGCCCAGGAGCTCGTGGCAGCGGGGAGAAGCATAGAAGCCGCCGGTCTGAAAGTTGCGCTCCCACACCCCATCGCGGGAAGCGGCCATGGCCAGTTCGAAACGTTGCTCGCTTTCCCGCAACCCCCGGGTCAGCTCCGCCGCCCGGCGCTCAGCCCAGCGGCGGCCATCGAAGAGGTACCAGGTGAGCAGCGCCACCACCACCGAGAGCAGCAGCCCGGCCACGAGCAGGATGTCGGAACCGTAACTGACCTGCTCCCCGGGCAGCAGGTAGGTCTCCAGCAGCCAGCGCCGCCCGCCGAACTCCAGGTGCAGGGTGCGTTGCATGACGCCCGACACCTCCGCCTGACGGATGCGGGCGGAATCGAACAGCAGGGTGTGCTGGGTCCCGCTCACATCGTGGATGCGCAGGTCCAGTTGCTGGCCGAACGTGGCGATGGCCCCCGCCAGCAGACTCTGGAGGCGAAAGCCCAGCACGGCGTAGCCGGCGAGCGCCTGTTCGCGCTCTTCCAGCGTGGCGGTCGGCATGTCACGGCGGAAGAAGGGTGCAATCATCAGGGCACCCGGCGGCGTGTGCTCCTGGGTTTCGGTGGCGAGCCGCACGGCCCCGGAGAGGGCGATCTCGCCCGACTCCCGCGCCAGCTTGAGCGCCGCCGCCCGCACCGGCTCGTGCCCCAGGTCGAACCCCATGGCGCGCCGGTTGGTGGGCGTGTCCGGGGCGATGTAGCTCACCGGGTAGTAGTCCGGCCGCTCACCCGGGGGAAATATCTGGTACCCCCCCCACCCCTCGCGGCGCAGCGCGTCTTCAAACCCCGACTTGTCCCACCCCCGCAGCCGGTTGACGATCGCCAGGGCCTGAATGCCCGGCAGATCCTGATCCAGGCTTTGCAGCGCGACAAAATCCCGCCACTCGGTCCCACTCAATTCCTGCTGGGCGACGGCGAACGCCGCCGAAGCGCGCAGCAACAGCGCGTAGCCGTTGAGTCGATTCTGGATATCGTCCCGCAGCCGAACGCCCTGGTGTTCAAAGGCGCGCGCCGCCTCGGCCCGCTCCTCAAGCACCCGGTAATGCCAGGCCGCGAGCGAGGCCACCAGACCCAGCGCCAGCACGCAGGCGGCGAACACCCAGGCAGGCAGGTGCAGGCGGGAAAAGTGAGGCGGATTGGGCGTGGAGTGGGTGCGCAGCATAACCATGTTTGCCGGGTTTGAGCCCAATAACGGCCCCCGGCTAGAATGGCTTTAAGGCAGCGCCGCTCCTAATTGAGTCGATTCTGTAAAATTGCTTGTCGACGAGTCAGCTCCCGCCCGCTCAGGCGCAGGAGCCACCGTCACGCACACCCAGCTTGCGCAGGATGTTCTCCAGAGGGCAGAAGCGGGTGAAACCGCTCTGGAACAGATTGGCGCCGACAAAGGCGGTAAACCACAGGAAGTTGCTGCTCACGAAAAGCGGGCTGCCCTCCACGCCAAGCGCCAGGGAAATCAGCACGAAAGCACCGGCGAAAATGCGGATGTATTGATTAACGGTCATGACGTTACGCTCCTGAAGAAGAAAAATGCGTTTCGGGTCACTCGGGCTGTAACCGGCGACGGTTGGCGGCAAAGTACAGCACCGGGATCACCACCAGTGTCAGCAGTGTGGACACCAGCACCCCGAAGATCAGGGCGAGTGCCAGCCCGTTGAAGATGGGGTCGTCCAGGATGAAGAGCGCTCCCAGCATGGCCGCCAGGCCGGTCAGCGCGATGGGTTTGGCGCGCACCGCGGCAGCGCGGATCACCGCCTCGGCGAAGGGCACCCCCTCGGCCACCTGCTGGTTGATGAAGTCCACCAGCAGGATGGAATTGCGCACGATGATGCCCGCCAGGGCGATCATCCCGATCATGGAGGTGGCGGTGAACTGGGCACCGAAGAGCGCATGCCCCGGCATCACCCCGATGATGGTCAGCGGGATCGGCGCCATGATGATCAGCGGCGCCAGATAGGACCTGAACTGGGCCACCACCAGCAAGTAAATGAGGATGAGCCCGACCGCGTAGGCCGCCCCCATGTCGCGGAAGGTTTCGTAGGTGACCTGCCATTCCCCGTCCCACTTGATGCTGTAGCCCGCGTAGTGATCGCCGGGCTGGCGGATGAACCACTCGCCCAGGGTGCCCGCCCCGTTGGGCAGGGCATCGAGCGCCATGTCCTTCAGCCGGGCGCGGATGTCGAACATCCCGTAGAGCGGTGAATCCAGCTTGCCCCCCATGTCGCCCACCACATAGACCACCGGCAACAGATCCTTGTGGTAAATGGTCTTTTCCCGCTGCGCCGGTTTGGCTTCCACCAGCTCGGACACGGCCACCAGTTGGCCGTCCTTGGCCCGCACCTTCATCTTCAGCAACTGGTCCAGGCTGTCCTGCTGCTGGGCCGGCAGGGTGATGCGCACCGGAATCTCGTACTTGGCCTCGGGCGCGTGCACCGGCGTCACGTCCTCGCCGGAAAGGCCCAGGCGCACCACCTCCACGATGTCCTTCTGGGCGACCCCCATGATCGCGGCCTTGGCCTGGTTCACCCGCAGCACGGTCTTGGGTGCGTCTGCATCCACCGAGTCATCCACGCCGACGATGTCCGCCGTGCCTTCCATGGCTTCGCGCACCTTCTTCGCCACCGCGATCTGGCCCGCATAGTCCGGCCCATACACCTCGGCCACGATGGGCGAAAGCACCGGCGGCCCCGGCGGCACCTCCACCGTCTTGGCATTGCCGCCGTGGCGGCGGGCAATCTCGGCCACCCGGTCGCGCACCGACACGGCAATCTCGTGGCTTTGGCGGGAACGGTGCTTCTTGTCCACCAGGTTCACCTGGATATCGCCCCGCTCCGGCGCCGCGCGCAGGTAGTACTGCCGCACCAGCCCGTTGAAGTTGATGGGGCTGGCGGTGCCGGCATAGGCCTGGTAGTCCGTCACCTCCTCCACCGTCGCCAGGTAGGCACCCATTTCCCGTAGCGCCGCCGTCGTCTGCTCCAGGGGCGTGCCCACCGGCATGTCCAGCACCACCTGGAATTCGCTCTTGTTGTCGAAGGGCAGCATTTTCAGCACCACCAGCTTGCCCACCGGCAGCAGTACCGACACCAGGATCAGCACCGCCACCAGCAGCCACAGCTTGAACCGCGCCCGGGCGCCCGTGGCGGCGTCCAGCATCGGGCCCATCAGCTTGCGGAAAAAGGCATCCAGGCGGGCGGTGATCCGGTCATCCTGCCCCGCCCCGTGGCCGGGGCCCTCGCCCCCATGGGCCAGCAGCTTGCCCGCCAGCCACGGCGTCACGATGAAGGCCACCGCCAGCGAAATGAACATGCCCATCGAGGAATTGATGGGAATGGGGCTCATGTAGGGGCCCATGAGGCCGGACACGAAAGCCATGGGCAACAGCGCCGCGATCACCGTGAAGGTGGCCAGGATGGTGGGGCCGCCCACCTCGTCCACCGCCCGGGGAATGATCTGCCACAGGGGTTTGCCCGGCTCCAGGTTCTGCCAGCGATGGATGTTCTCCACCACCACGATGGCGTCGTCCACCAGAATGCCGATGGAAAAGATGAGGGCGAACAGGCTCACCCGGTTCAGGGTGAAACCCCAGGCCCAGGAGGCAAACAGGGTCGCCGCCAGGGTCAGCGTCACCGCCACCCCCACGATCACCGCTTCCCGCCGCCCCAGCGCAAACAGCACCAGCAGCACCACGAAAGCGGTAGCAAAGACCAGCTTGCCGATCAGCTTCCGGGCTTTCTCGGTGGCGGTTTCACCGTAGTTGCGCGTGACGGTGAAGCCCACGCCTTCCGGGATCACCGTGCCCTTGAGCGCTTCGGCCCGCTCGATCACCGCCGTCGCCACATCGGCGGCGTTGACGCCGGGCTTCTTGGAAACCTGCAGGGTCACCGCCGGGAACTCGCTCCCTGCCACCAGTTGCGCCCCGCCCGCAGCCGCCTTGCCAATGCCGTGCCAGACGTAGCGGCCGGGCTGATCCGGGCCGTCTTCCACCGTGGCCACGTCGGCGATGTACACCGGCTTGCCGCCGGAAACCCCCACCACCAGCCGGCGCACGTCTTCCGCCGACTCGATGTAGGTGCCGGTCTGGACCAGCACTTCCCGGTTGTTGGCCACCAGGCTGCCCGCCGGCTGGCTGGCGTTGGAAACCTGCAGCGCGCCCCGCAGATCCTGGGCCGTGATGCCGAAGGCGTTCATCCGGTCGCTGTCCATCAGCACCCGGATCACATGACCCGGCCCGCCCAGGGTGGACACATCCCGCGTCCCGGCAATGCGCTTGAGCTCGATCTCCACCGCCCGCGCCACCTGTTGCATCTCGAAGGCGGAGCGCTGTTCGTCCTGGGTCCAGAAAGTCAGGCTGACAATGGGCACGTCGTCGATGCCCTTGGGCTTGATGATGGGCTCGCCCACACCCAGATTGGGCGACAGCCAGTCCTTGTGGGAGTTGACCGTGTCGTAGAGGCGCACCAGGGCCTGGATCGGGTCCTGCCCCACTTCGTACTGCACCGTGATCACCGCCATGCCGGGCCGGGATACCGAAAACACGTGCTCCACCCCGGCAATGCGCGACAGCACCTGTTCCGCCGGCCGCGCCACCAGTGCCTCCACGTCCCGCGCCGAGGCGCCGGGGAAGGGCACCATCACGTTGGCCATGGTCACGTTGATCTGGGGTTCTTCCTCCCGCGGTGTCACCACCGTGGCGAACAAGCCGAGCAGGAACAGCACCAGCGCCAGAAGCGGCGTGAGCTGATTACGCTGGAAGAATTCTGCGATGCGTCCGGAAATACCCATGTGGTCCCCGCGATCCGGCCGGCCGGTGGACGGCGACGGTCAACAAAACTGTGGCGGCGAGCTCGCCTCCCCGCCCGGCTCAGGCCCGGCTACTGCGCCGGCTGCTGCTTGAGGCGCACCGTGGCCTTCACCGGCTCCAGCGCCACCGATTCGCCATCGTTCAAGCCGGCCAGTACTTCCACGCCGGCGCCCATGGCCTCGCCCAGCCGCACCTGACGGAAATGGGGCAGCCCCTGGGCATCCACCACATAGACCGCGGTGACCTCACCCCGACGGACTACCGCCTTGTGCGGCACCAGCAGCTTGCGCCCCCGCCCGACCACGAAATGGGCCCGGGCAAACACCCCCGGCGCAACACCCGTCACGCCTTCCGGCAACAGCACCCGCGCCTGCGCGGTATGGGTGCGGGCATCCACCGTGGGCAGCACTTCCACCCGGGCGCCATCCACCCAGGTGCCGCTCTCCGGGAACTCCACCCGGGCACGCAGGCTCTGCCGCACCGCGGCCACCTTGTACTGGGGAATGCTTGCCACCACCCTCAGGCTGGTGGGGTCGAACACGCTGACCAGGGCGCGCCCCGGCTGGGCCATCTCGCCCAGTTCGGTCAGACGCTGGGCAACCACGCCGCTCAGGGGCGACTGCACGGTGGTGAAACTCCTGGCCGTGCTGGCCTGCCCCTGGCCGGCCTGGGCGGCCCGGTGCTGGGCCTCGGCGGCCTTGAGCGCCGCCTCCGACTGATCCACCACCGCCTGGCTGACGAACTTCTGCGCCAGCAGGTTCTTGTTGCGCTCATGGCTTGCCCGGGCGTTGGCCAGATTGGCCTGGGCCTGGGCGATCTGCGCCTCGGCCCCCAGCACGGCCTGGGCCGCCTCGCGCTCGTCGATGCGCATCAGCACATCCCCCTGCTTCACCCGCTGGCCGGCATCCACGCGCACCTCCACCACCCGGCCCTGCACCTGGGCGGCAACGGTGGACTGGCGCACCGCCTCCACCACGGCCTCAGCCGGGTAGCTCAGATCCACTTCCGCCAGGCGGACAACGGCGGTCTCCAGCCGGGACGGCGAATTCTGGGCATGGGCAAGCCCGGCGCCGAGCACAAGCGCAAGCGACAGGGCCAGGGTCCGGACGAGGGGGCGGGGAGAGTATTGGGCATCCATGTATATAAGCTTATTCTAATAAACATGGCCATGCAACGACCGCCATCATGCGGGATTGCCCGCGCACCCTCCCGTGGGCTGCAGCCGACGCCTGTATCAGGGGACGATCCACTCCCCGTCGGGCTCCAGGCGCTCCAACCCGGGTGGCACGTAGCGCATGAGATACGCCCCCTTTGAGCCGAAACGCTGTCCCGGCCCCAGCGTAAACCGGGGAAAGGGCATCGCCAGGGCACCCTCCACCGAGTTTTCCAGCCATTCCAGCAGGTAGTCCGGCGAGTACTGCCCGCCCATGCCGCGCATTGCCCGGCCGAGCATCTCGCAGGTCGAGTAGGCCGCCCCCTGCACCCGCTCGGTAGCCCGATCCAGGGCCAGGCCCCGATCCGCCAGCCAGCCGCCGACATTGAGCACCATGCGCCCCAGGCGCCGCGCTTCCGGCTCGAACGGATAGACGAGGCGGATGGCGGGCCGCCAGGCGTTGCCAACTGGCGCACGCTCCAGCCCGGCCAGCGTGGCGGAGGCGAACACCGCCACCCCCGGCGGCGGTGGCTGCGCGGTCAGCGCCGCCAGATCATCCCCTTCCAGCCACAGGACCAGGGCCTCGCCCGGCTGCTGCCCTTCGACCGCCCGCTCCGCCGCCCGGGGGGCAAGCGGCCCGGCTGGCAGCGGCCAGTCCTCCACCCGCGTGGCCCCCGGGGCCAGAGCCTCGGCCAGCGCCCGGGCCGCCACTTCGCCGTCCCGCCCCGGGCGGAACACCTGCCGCACGCGCCGGGGCGGTTCCCCGTCCAGCAGCCGGGCCGCCACGACCCGCCCCTCCAGCGCCAGCCCGGGCCAGGTGTAGAAACTGAAATAGGGCTCCCCGCCCTCCCCCACCACCTGCACCGCGGGATAGAGACTGGCCACCCGCGCCCGCTCGGCAAAGCGCTGCACCGGCGCCCAATCCCCGCCCGAGATGCCCGCCACCAGTGCCAACACCGGCTGCCGGCGGTAGTGCTCATCCAGTTGGGCCTCCCAGAGGGCCCGCGGACCCTGCACGCGCCACACCTGCCAGCGCCAGGCGCGGCTGTCCGCCCCCCTGGGGCTTTGCGCCGGAATGCAGCGCTCCAGCACATCCAGCATCGCCCGGGTCTGGGCCGGGTCTGCGTCCGGGGCGACCACCGTGGCGAAATGCACCGCTTCGTCGGTCACACCCGGCGCCACCCCCACCGGCAAACTGCGCAGATAGGCCGAGAGCGCGTCCACCTCGCCGTCGCTCAGGACATAGCGGGGCATCAGCAACCCGAACGTCTCCCCGCCGGCGCCAACCCCTTGTCGCAAGGCCCTCGCCAGCAAGGCCCGGTCGTAGGCCGGACGGGTCTGGTGCGGATAGTCCTGAAAGCGCATGCCCGCAGCGTGCCGGACACGGGCTTCGCGACGGGGCGGCGGCGGGGAAAACAGCAGCCCGCCCGCCAGCGGCGGCGCCACGCTCACGCCCTCCACCCCGCCCATGCCGCTGCGCCGATGGCAATTGGCGCAGGCCGCGAGCCGCCCGCTCACCTCGCCCGCGCCGGGGCGGAAACCGCGCAGCGGGGTGCCATCCGGCAGGACCCCCTCCAAATAGATCCGCCGGCCCGCCTCCACCTGCACGGCGGGCGACTCCGCCCGCGCGGCACCGGCCAACGCCAGCCCCAGCAGGGCCAGCAGCGCACCCAGCCGACGCCAGCCGCCAAGGCCGGGGACCCGCGGGCTCATTTGCCCGCCAGCATGCGTCGCAGTTCGGCCACCAGGTCGTCGGCCGTGGCGAAACCATCCATGCGCAGCCAGGCTTGACCAGGCGCCCCCCGCAAGAAGCTCACCGGCGTATGGGCCATCTTGTCCGGCCGATAGACGTCGAAACCCTCCTGCACGGCGCGGCTGGCCCGGGCCGTGCCGGTGAGAAACAGCCACTGGGGGCCGGCGCCGAACAGCCGCCCGTACTCGCGCAAGCGGGCCGGGGTGTCCTGCTCCGGATCGATGGACACCGAAACCATGAGCACCCGCCCCTGATCCGCGCCCAGCCGGGTTTGCACGGCACTGAAGATCTGGCTCATGGGCGGACAGATGGCGGTGCACGTGGTGTAGATGAAGTTGAGGAGCACCGGCCGGCCATCGTCGATCACCTCGGGAAAGCGCACCCGCCGCCCGTCCTGGCCGACCAGGCTTTGCTGCGGCAGGCGCAGGCAGATCTCGCTGCGCTGGGCCTGCCCAGCCACCACCGCGCCGTGGCGGTGCTCATGCTCCGCCGCCACAGCCCCCGCCGCCGCCCCTACAAACAGCGCCCATGCTGTGCTGCGGCACAGCTTTGCCAGTTTTTGTTTCATTTTGTTTCCAGATTCGCGCATTTGCAATTCAACAGCCATCCACACATTCCAGACCAGTCTGACACGACTGAATGCATTGCCACGCAACGCCTGCAAGCCATTCATCAACAGGGCGCAAACAGCTTCAAAGCAAATCAAATACAACCACTTGATTTGTATTGAATACAAGAACAAACATCAAGACCATTCCACAAAAAGATTGGCGTAGTAGATTGGTAGGCAATGCCTCGGAGAAAAGAATTGCACAGCGCCATTGAATTGGCCGAAAGCGGCTTGAAAGGGAACAAAGCCAAGCATTTCTATCAAAGACGGCAGAGCAAACAAAGAAACAAATAAATCAATTATTCGCTTTCCAGGGGAAAATCATGACTTCTCGCCGTTCGTTCCTGAAAGCAGGTGCTGCACTGGGCACGGCCAGCGCACTCCCGCTCTCCTTCTCCCGCATGGCCTTCGCTCAGGCCACCGCCTTGCTCGACGCAGTCGCCCAGCCCAAGTTCGTCAAGGCGCTGCCCAATCCCTTGGCTCCGGGCTTCACCTGGTCGCCCGATAGCGCGGGGGGAACCGCCTACACCTTGAAGATCCGGGAGTTCACCACCCAACTGGGGCTGGTCAATCCCGCCACGGGGGCGGCGCTGAGCACGCGGGTCTGGGGCTATGGCAGCGGCGCCCAGGCCGCCACTTTTCCTGGCCGCAGCTTCAACGTGCGCCGGGGCACCCAGATCACGGTGCAGTACAAGAACGAATTGATGGGCGCGGGCGGCGCCATCACCCACCGCCTGCCGGTGGATACCACCCTTGGCTGGGCCAACCCGGGCAACCTGGGCGGCCGGGCACCCGTGCCCCTGGTGGCCCACCGGCACGGCGGCAATCAGGCCTACCTGTCGGATGGCCTGCCTGACGGCTGGGCCACCCCGGACACCAACGGCGACACCCTGCCGGACTACCGCGGCCGGCTCTACAGCACGCCCTACACCTTCGACAACTCCCAGGAGGCCGGCCACCTGTGGTACCACGACCACGCGCTGGGGGTCACGCGGCTCAACGTATTCATGGGTCTGGCGGGCAACTACTTCATCCGCGATGCCAACGAGGATGCCCTGGTCCGCGCCTGCAAGCTCCCCCAGTACCCCTACGAGATCCCGGTGGTCATCCAGGACCGGATGTTCACCGCCGACGGCCAGCTCCATTACCCGGCCCAGGACCCGGCCAATCCCGATGCGCCCAACCCCACCCATCTGCCCGAATTCTTCGGCGACGTGATCCTGGTCAACGGCGTGCCCTGGCCCAAGCTGGACGTGGAACCCCGCCAGTACCGGCTGCGGCTGCTCAACGGCTCGGACTCCCGCGTCTACACGCTGGAAGTGCGCGTGAAGCGACTACTCACCTCCTACGCCCTGCCCTTCCACCAGATCGGCACCGACCTGGGTCTGCTGAACAGCCCGGTGCAGCTCAACCGCCTGACCCTGGCCCCCGGAGAACGGGCGGACATCGTGGTGGACTTCGGCAATCCCCTGGCCTGGTTTGCCCAGAGCATCACCCTGCGCAACACCGCCAACGCGCCCTTCCCCAACGGGGTGGCGCCGGATGCGCGCACCAACGGGCAAATCATGGCGTTCAAGATCAGCAAACTCCTGAACCTCTCGGTGCCGCTCACCACCCTGCCCGGCAACCTGCGGCCGGTGCATGGCGCCCTGCCGCAACCGTCCACCGCGAAAGCCAAGGTCCGCAAGCTGTTCCTCTTTGAAGGCACCGACGCTTTCGGGCGGCTGCAGACCATGCTGGGCACGGTGAATCCGGCCAGCGGAAACCCCGCCGGTCCCAACTGGGGCACCTTCCTGTTCACCGACCCGGTGACGGAAAACATCAAGCTGGGCGACACGGAGGTCTGGGAGGTCTACAACACCACGGCGGATGCCCACCCCATCCACCTGCATCTGGTGGATTTCCGCATCCTGAACCGGCAAGGCTTCACCGGAACCCTGCTGCCCAAGCCCATGGGGCCGGGCAATGCGGTGGCCGGCGGCTACCTGACCGGGATCTCGCTCACCGGCGCGGCCACCCCGGCGCCTGCCAACGAGGCCGGCCGCAAGGACACTGCGCTGATGTACCCCGGACAGGTCACCCGCCTCGTGGCCACCTTCAACCGGCCCGGGGAATATGTGTGGCACTGCCACATCCTCTCCCACGAGGATCACGAGATGATGCGGCGCTTTGTCGTGGCCTGAGGCAGACCATGCCCCCGCCGCGCTCCGGGCGCCGCAGGGGCAGGGGCAGGCTGGGAAGAGCCGGACGCCGTGGGGGGCGGACGGCTCAGAGGGCCAGCGTACCGGCGGCCCGCTCCACGCAACCGGCGCTGGGGCCGGCAGTGCGCGACACGGTGGCGACCACCGTGTTGCCGCAGCCCTGGTATTCCACGTCGGAAAAACTGAGCATCCGCGCCATGGCGATGCCGCGGCCGTTGGGATCGAAGGCGCGGGACGGATCGATCTCGACGTAGCGGGACCAGTCGAAACCTTCCCCCTGGTCGCGGATGGTGAAGCGCAGGGTGCGCACGCCCGCATCCACCGTCACCGTGGCCTGGCGCTGGGCGTACTCGGGCAGCGCCAGGCGGCGCAGGATCTCGCCCCGCCAGTTGCCGCCGGACATGAGCGTCGATTTCTCGGCATAGGTGATGCCCAGATTGCCGTGCTCGACGGCGTTGACCAGCAACTCCGACAGACCGATGGCAGCCATGTCCGGGTTCGGACACAGACTGGAGAGCAGCGCCGCCAGGGCAGCCGCCTCATCCAGGGAACGGAAACGGAACTCGGCCCTGCTCAGGCAGGCAATGGCCATCTGCTGGTTGTCCAGAGTGTTCTTCAGGTTCTTGTGGTGCATACGCTCGGTCAGGGCCCCGGAAACGATCGTCCTGAGCGCCTTGCGGCTGAAAGGTTTGGTCAGGTAGTAGTAGGCGCCCGCAGCCAGCCCCTCGGCCACCTCGGCCGGGCTGGAGGCCGCCGTCTGCATGATCACCGGCACCAGAGCCAACTGGGAGTGGGCCTTGATCCGCCGCAGCAGTTCCATCCCGTCGGGGGCCGGCATCATCCGGTCGAGCACGATCAGGTCCAGCGCGTCCGCCTCCTGCTCCAATGCCGTCCAGGCAGCGCCGCTGTTCTGAATCAGCACCAGATCATGCGCGTCGCGCCCCAACTGCTCGGCGACGATTTCCAGGTTGATGGGGTCATCGTCCACCACCAGGATGCGGGGGCGGACCGGCGACTCTGGATGTGCAATCACTGGGGCGTTCATCGGCTGGGCGCTCGTGATTCGTCAGGTTGCGGCGCACAAGGCACCGGCCGGAGCGACCACCGCCCCTGCCGCCGTTGTAACGGCAGGTTTACGGCAGGGTTTACGTCGTGTCGCCCGTGGCGACCGCCGCCACCGCATACGCCGCCATGGCGGACAGCACCGGATCGGCCTCCCCCACCGGGGCCGCCAGGCTCAGGCATAACGAGGGATGGCGATGCCGCGCGGCCTCCAGCATGGCGGGCACATCCCGGGCCACGTGGCCGGATTGCGACATGAACACCGGCACCACCGCGATGCGCGCAACACCGGCGCCCGCCAGCTCATCGATGGCCTGGGGCAGGGATGGGGCGAGAAACTCCAGAAAAGCCAGCCGGACCAGGAGTGTGCGCTCCTGCTGGGCCGCTTTCTCGGCAATGCGTTCCAGGGGACGCGCCCACGCGGGATCGCGTGCGCCATGGCCAAATAAAATGACGGCAGACTTATTGCTCATGTCTTTCTGTCGCTTTCAGGCGACAGTCCAGTGACGGAAAAATTGCCCCGGAACCATGCCCTGTCACCCTTTGGCGACAAGCCGAAAGCCCCGCCCAACAAGGCTTTCCGCGTTAGTTGCGGTTCGCCTGCCAGCATGCCTATGATGCTCGGCCGCGTGGCAATCCACGCATGACGCACGTTTGCAAACAACGACAACATCGATGCCTGAATTCACCTTTCTTCCCGATTTTCCTTTGACCGGCAGCCCGCTCATGTGGTTTGGCGTACTGCTGGTCGCCGGCGTGCTGGGCGGCGAACTGGTCGCCCACTGGCTGCGGCTGCCCCGTATTGTGGGCCAGGTTGGGGTCGGCGTGGCCCTCGGGCCTTTCGGTCTGGGCCTGGTCAATAACGAACTTCTGGACGAATTGTCCGTATTCGTGGATGTCTCCATCGGACTGGTGCTGTTCGAGCTGGGCCAGCGCATGCACCTGGGCTGGTTCCGGCGCAACCCCCAGTTGCTGGCCGTGGGGCTGGCCGAGAGCGCGGGCGCCTTTGCCCTCATCTATCTCTGGCTCACCTGGATCGGCGTGGCCGCTCCGCTGGCCGCCGCCGCCGCCGCCATCGGCATGGCCACGTCGCCTGCGGTGCTGCTGCGCGTGGCGGACGACCTCAAGGCCCAGGGCCAGGTGACCGAACGGGCCGTGCTGTTTACGGCCATGAACAGCGTGCTGACCTTTCTGGTGGTCACCTTGCTCAACGCCTGGCTCAACTACGAGTACCGGGCGGGCGGCTGGCTCGCCGCACTGGCCCACTCGCTCTACCTTCTGGCGGGCTCGGTCCTGCTCGCCGCCGCCGCCGCGTGGCTGGCCCTGCAGCTCAACCGCTGGGTGGAACGGCGGGCGGAACGACAGTACCTGGTGCTGGTCTCCATGATCGTGGCCACCGTCGGCCTGGCGCTGATGCTCAAACTGTCGGTGCTGCTGTGCCTGCTCACCTTCGGGGTGCTGGTGAAGAACATGGACCGGGACCACAGCGTGATCAGCCTGAACTTCGGGCTGGCCGGGCAGATCTTCTTCGTCATCCTGTTCGTGGTGGCTGGCGCCAGCCTGGAACCCCTGGCCTTGCAGACCGCCGGGGTGATGGGCCTGGCCTACGCCACGGCCCGGGTAGTGGGCAAGCTGATCGGGGTGCTGGCGCTGACGCCCGGCAGCGGCATTCCCCTGCGCAAGAGCGTGCTGCTCGGGGTGAGTCTGGCCCCCATGTCCGGCGTGGCGCTGATCATGCTCCGGGATACCGCCCGGGTCATGCCCGAGGTGTCCGGCCTCTTGGGCGGCGCCGTGCCGGCAGCCATCGTGATCCTTGAGTTGCTCGGGCCGGTGGCCACCCATTTCGCACTGAAACAGGCCGGCGAAGCCGGCCGCGAGGAGAGCTGAGCATGAACGTGCGGGACAAGAGTTTCGAGCAGACCAACCTCAAATCGGTGCCCGGCAAGGCGGAGGCCGTCCTGGCCATGGCCCACGAGCCACTGGTATTCAAGCAGTCCGATCCGCTCACCATGGGCATCGAACTGGAACTGCAGATCGTCAACACCCGGGACTACGACCTCACCCGCGGCTCCACCGACCTGCTGGAGGCGCTCAAGGGCAAAAGCTACCCGGGCGAGATCAAGCCCGAGATCACCGAGAGCATGATCGAGCTCTCCACCGACGTGCAAACCCGGGCCGACATGGCGCTGAAGGAGTTGGAAACCCTCCGCGACCTGCTGGTGCGCACGGCGGACAAGCTCAACCTCGCCCTCTGCGGCGGCGGCACCCACCCCTTCCAGAAGTGGCATGAACGGCGCATCTACGACACCCCCCGCTACCACCACGTGAGCGGGCTGTACGGTTATCTGGCCAAGCAGTTCACCGTCTTCGGCCAGCACGTGCACATCGGCTGCCCCAGCGGCGACGACGCGCTCTACCTCACCCACTCCCTGGCCCGCTTCATTCCCCACTTCATCGCGCTCTCCGCCGCATCGCCCTTCTACCAGGGGGCGGACACCGCCTTTGATTCCTCCCGCCTCAACGTGGTGACCGCCTTCCCGCTTTCGGGCTACGCGCCCTACCTCACCACCTGGGACGCCTTCAATGCCTATTTCGCCAAGATGCGCCGGCTGGGCATTGTGGAGAGCATGAAGGACTTCTACTGGGACATCCGTCCCAAGCCCGAGTACGGCACCATCGAGATCCGCGTCTGCGACACGCCGCTCACCGTGGCCCGGGCCGCCCAACTCGCCGCCTACGCCCAGACCCTGTGCCGCTGGCTGCTGCGGGAGCGCCCGCCCCTGCCCGGGCCGGACGTCTACCTCACCTACAGCTACAACCGCTTCCAGGCCTGCCGCTTCGGCCTGGCCGGCCACATGATCGACGCCATCGACCAGCGCCATCGGGTGATCCGGGACGACATCCTCATCACCCTCGGCCGCCTCCAGGAAGATGCCCTGGCCCTGGGCTCGGAAGACCTGCTGGCCGAACTGCTCGGCGCGGTGGCCACCCGCACCAACGACGCCCGCTGGCTGCGGGATACCCACTCCACCTGCGGCTCCCTGCCCTGCACCGTGCGCAAGCAGTCGGACCGCTGGCGGGAATAAGGTCGGCTTTCTTGATCCGGGCGGCTTGCGCGGCCGCAACTTTTGTCTGAGACTCCCACTCCAACCCGCACTTCGGCTCTCAAGTCCCAGCCCGCCGTGAATCGCCGCTTCTTTCTCGTCCTGCTTGCCATCTGGCTGCCGCTGCAGTCGGTCATGGCCTTTGCCGCCCCCCTGTGCCGGCACGGGGCGGAACAGGCGCAGGCTGCCGAGGCCGAAGCGATCGCACAGGCAGAGGCAGCGCTTGCGCCCTGCCACCAGATGGCTGCAGGCATGGATCACGACGCCCACGGGCCCGCCACCGGGCACCAGGCCGACCACGACGGTGGCAGTTGCGATCAGTGCCAGTCCTGCCACCTGGCCTTTTCCGGCGCGCTGCCCCCCCGGCAGCCACCGCTCCATCCGCCCGCCCCCGGCGCCGACGCCCTGCCCACGCCGGTCAACCACTACCGCTCGGTCGTCCTCGACCAACCCCAGCGACCTCCGCTCCCCGCCGTGCTCTGAACGGGGGAGCGCGCCACCGCCCGACCTCCCCCGCGCCCTGAGGGGCCGCCGTGCTTGCGCACGCCATGCCTGGCGCAGCCAGCCGGCCGCCCTGCCGCACCGGACGGCCGCCCCCTTTCACGGGTGTGGCGGCTGCGCGCATCGGAGAGGAGCACATGCGTTTCCTGCTTTACCTCGGGCTCGCCTGCAGCCTGGGCACCGCCCACGCCCAAGCGGATCTGCGCGCCCTGGTGGACGCCGCCTGGACGCGCCATCCCCAGGCCCGCCAGCTTGAAAGCCGCGCCCAGGCGCTCGCCGCCCGCCGCAGCGTCGCCGACGCCTGGCTGGCCGCCCCCGCCGCGGTCAGCATCGCCAGCCGCAACGACCGCCCCTACAAGAACCAGGGCCTGCGCGACCACGAAGTCGAACTGGCCCTGCCCCTGTGGCTGCCCGGACAACGGGGCGCCCGCCAGGCCGCGGCGATGGCCGACGCGGACGCCCTGGACGCCGTCCGCGACGCGCTGCGCCTGCAACTGGCGGGCGAAGTGCGCGAAGCCTGGATCGCCCTGGCGCTGGCCCGGTCGGATGCGGAGCTGGCCCGCACCCGCCTGGACACCGCCCAGGCGCTGGAGCAGGACCTGCGCCGCCGCCTTGCTGTCGGGGAATCCTCCCGGTTCGACGCCAATTTGGCCGCCACGGAGCGCCTCACGGCCGACGCCGCCCTGCAGGAAGCCAGCATCCGGGAGCAGGAAGCCGCCGCCGCCCTGGCCCTGCTCACCGGCACCGTCCCCGAGGGCGAGCCAACGGCGCCAGAGGCTGCTCCGGCAATCGCCCCCGGCCACCCCAACCTCGCCGCCGCCCGGCTGGCCACCAGCGCCGCCCTGGCCCGGGTACGCGAGGCCCGGGAAACCACCCGCGAAGCCCCGGAACTGGCCGTGGGCGTGCGCCGGGAGCGCGCGGATCTGGCCGACCCCTACGCCAACTCCCTGGCCCTGCGCCTGCGCCTGCCCCTGGGCAGCGCCCCCCGCCATCGGGCCCAGGTGGCCGAAGCCCAGGCGGACCTGGATCTGGCCGACGCCCAACTGCGGCTGCAGGCCGAGCGGGTCAGCCAGGACCAGCGCCGCGCCGCGCTGGAAACCGAAACCGGCCAACGCCTGACCCAACTGGCCGCCCAGCGCCAGCACCTGGCTGCCGAAAACCTGCGCCTCGCCCGCAAGGCCTACCAGTTGGGCGAGCTGGACCTCGCCGCCCTGCTGCGCACCCAGGCCAGCGCCCAGGAGGCCGACCGGGCCGCCCAGCGCGCCCGCCTGAACCTGATCGCGGCCCGGGGCCGTCTGCAACAAGCTCAAGGAATCCTGCCGTGAAACCACCCCTCCCCGTGGCGCTCGCCATCCTCATGCTCGCCGGCGCCCCGCCCGTGGTGCGCGCCCATGCGGGCCACGACCACGGCGCCGAACCGCCGGCCCTGGCCCGTCCGGTTGCCCCCCGGGCCGAGGCGCTCAGCGCCGAGCTACAGCTCCTGGCCGTGGTGGAAGGCGAAACCCTGCGCCTCTACCTGGACCGCGCCCCAAGCAATGAACCCGTCACCGAAGCCCGCATCGAGCTGGAAAGCGGGGATCTGCGCGCCCAGGCCCAAGCCCAGGGCGACGGCAGTTTTCTGGTCGCGGCCCCGGCGCTGACCCACCCGGGGCGCCACCCGCTGGTGTTCACCATCCAGGCGGGCGATACCCTGGACCTCCTCAACGCCACGCTGGAAGTGCCCGCTCCTCCGGCAGCCGAAGCGCCGGGCCTGCCGCGGGCCGGCCTGGCACTGGGTGGCGCCCTTGCCGCCGCCCTGGCTGCCGGGCTGTGGCGCCGCCGCGCGGGAGGCCGCCCATGAAACTGCCCGCCCTCATCCTCGCCCTGGGCTGGGCGCTGCTCGCCCCCCCGGCCCCCGCCCACGAAGGGCACGACCACGGCGCAGCGCCCCCCTTGCCCGCCGCTGCGGACGGCAGCCGCCCGCAGCGCCTGGCGGATGGCAGCGTGTTCTTTCCCAAGCCGGCCCAGCGGCTGCTGGGGCTGCGCACCCAGCCCGCCACACTGGCCGGCCATCCCCGCAGCCTGGAGCTGGCGGGCAAGGTGATCGCCGATCCCAACGCCGGCGGGCGGGTGCAGGCGGCCCAGTCCGGCCGGGTGGAGCCAGGTCCGACAGGGCTGCCGGTGCTGGGCCAACGGGTGGCCAAAGGCCAGACCCTGGCCATCATCCGCCACGTGGAAGACCCCATCGAACGCGCCCGGCAGCAGACCCAGCAACTGGAACTGCTCAATCAGCTCGATCAGGCCCGCCGCCGGCTGGCGCGGCTGGAGCAACTGGAGGGCAGCATCCCCGCCCGGGAACTGGAATCCGCCCGCCTGGACGTAGCCAGCCTGCAGCGGCGCCAGGCGGCGCTGGGGGCGAGCCTGAGCGCCGCCGAAGTGCTCCGCGCGCCCGTGGCCGGCGTGGTCAGTCTGGCCAGCGCAGTGGCCGGCCAGGTGGTGGAAGCGCGGGAGGTGCTGTTCGAGATCGTCGCCCCCGAGCGGCTGATGGTGGAGGCCCTGGCCTATCAGAACGAGCCCCTGGCCGCCGACGCCACAGCCACCGCCGTGCTCGGCGCGCAGAGCCTGCCGCTGAGCCTGGTGGGCGCCGGCCGGGCCCTGCGCGAGCAGGCCACCCCGCTGCTGTTCCGCTTCCGTCAGGCGACGCCGGCCCTGAGCGTGGGCCAGCCGGTGCGGGTGCTGGCCCCCACGGCGCACAAGCTCGACGGCGTGGCCCTGCCCCGGGACGCCCTGGCCCGTAGCGGAGAGGAGGCGCGGGTCTGGGTGCAAAGCGGCGCCGAACGCTTCGCCCCCCGCCGGGTGAGCGCCCAGCCCCTGGACGGCGAGCGGGTGGTGGTGACCGAGGGACTCAGCCCGGGCGAACGGGTGGTCGTGATTGCCGTGTCCTCCCTGGAACAGGCGCGCTGATCATGTTCGACCACATCATTCACTTCAGCCTGCGAAACCGCCTGCTGGTGCTGGCCGCCGCCCTGGCCCTGCTGGCCCTGGGCGGATGGCGGGCGGCCCGGCTGCCGGTGGACGTGTTTCCCGACCTCAACCGCCCCACCGTCACCCTCATGACCGAGGCCGGCGGCATGGCGCCGGAAGAAGTGGAGCAACTGGTGACCGCGCCCCTGGAGGCCAGCATGAACGGCATGCCCGGGGTGGTCCGGGTGCGCTCCGTTTCCGGCGTGGGGCTGTCCATCCTGTTCGTGGAATTCGACTGGGGCACCGACATCTGGCGCCATCGGCAGCAGGTGGCCGAACGGCTGGGGCTGGTGCGGGAGCAACTCCCGCCCGGGGTGACGCCGCAGATGGGGCCGGTCAGCTCCATCATGGGCGAGATCCTGCTCATCGCACTGCCCGCCGACCCGCGGGAGATCAACCCCCGCGCCGCCCGGGAATACGCGGACTGGGTGCTGCGGCCGCGCCTGCTCACCCTGCCCGGCGTGGCCCAGGTGATCCCCATGGGGGGCGAAGTCAAGCAGTACCGGGTAGCGCCGGAGCCCGAACGCCTCAACGCCCTGGGCGTGAGCCTGGCCCAGGTGGAAGAAGCCCTGCGCGGCTTTGCCGGCAACACGGCGGGCGGCTTTCTCGAACAAGGCGGGCGCGAACTGCTGATCCGCCACCTGGGCCGCACCAACCGGCTGGAAGACCTGCAGAACCTGCCGGTGACCAGCCGCAACGGCCAGGCCATCCTGCTGCGGCAGGTCGCCCAGGTGAACCTGGGCGCCGGCGTCAAGCGCGGGGATGCCAGCCTCAACGGCCGGCCAGCGGTGATCCTGTCAGTGCAAAAGCAGCCTGCGGCCGACACCGTGGTGCTGACCCGAGCCGTGGAAGCCGCGCTGGCCGAGCTGGCCCAGGCCATGCCCGCCGGCCTGGCCCGGCCGGAGATCCTCTTCCGTCAGGCGGATTTCATCGAAGCGGCGCTGGGCAACGTGCAGGAAGCCCTGCGCGACGGCGCCGTGCTGGTGGCGGTGGTGCTCTTCGCCTTTCTCGCCAGCGCCCGCACCACGGCCATCTCGCTCACCGCCATCCCTTTGTCGCTGCTGGTGGCGGCCCTGGTATTCCATGCCTTCGGCCTGTCCATCAACACCATGACCCTGGGCGGGCTGGCCATCGCCATCGGCGAGCTGGTGGACGATGCGGTGGTGGACGTGGAAAACGTGCTGCGCCGCCTGCGCGAGGCCCGAAGCCGGGCCGGGGGCGCCCTCGCCCCGGCGGCCCTGCTGGCCACGGTGGCCGCGGCATCCAAGGAGGTGCGCTCCGGCGTGGTCATCGCCACCCTCACCGTGGTGCTCGTGTTCGTACCGCTCTTTGCCCTGCCGGGCATCGAAGGGCGGCTGTTCGCCCCCCTGGGCGTGGCTTACATCGTTTCCATCCTCGCCAGCCTGGTGGTGGCGCTCACCGTCACCCCCGTGCTGTGCTACTACCTGTTGCCCGGCATGGGCAACCTGGGCCATGGCGACAGCGCCCTGGTGGCCTGGCTCAAGCGGCGGGACGAAAAACTGCTGGCCTGGTCCTTCCGCCACGGCAGGCCGCTGCTGGGCGCGGCGGCCACGGCGGTGGCCCTGGCCGCCGCGGGCTTGCTGCTCCTGCCCCGCAGCTTCCTGCCACCGTTCAACGAGGGCACCCTCACCGTCAACGTGCTGCTGGAGCCGGGCGCCGCGCTCACCGAAAGCAACCGCATCGGCACCCTGGCCGAAAACCTGATCCGCGCCGTACCCGAGGTGACCAAGGTAGGGCGGCGCACCGGCCGGGCGGAACTGGACGAGCACGCGGAAGGGGTCCATTACTCGGAACTGGACGTGGATCTGGCCCCCCTCGGCCGCCCCCGGGCAGACGTGGTGCAGGAGATCCGGGCCCGGCTGGCGGTACTGCCCGCCTCGGTCAGCGTCGGCCAGCCCATCTCCCACCGGCTGGACCATCTGCTCTCCGGCGTGCGCGCCCAGGTGGCGCTGAAAATCTACGGCGACGATCTGGACGTGCTGCGCGCCCAGGCCGAAGGCCTGCGCGCCCGGCTGGCAGCCATTCCCGGCGTCACCGACCTGGCGGTGGAAAAGCAGGTGCGCATCCCGCAACTGCGGGTGGCCCTCGACTACGCCGCCGCCGCCCGCTACGGCGTGGCGCCGCCGCAACTGCTCAAGGCCCTGGAAACGCTGGTGGGCGGCGAGCGGGTCTCCCAGGTGATCGAAGGCAACCGCCGCTTCGACGTGGTGCTGCGCCTGCCCGAAGGCGCGCGGGGCGACATGGGCCTTGGCAGTTTGCTGGTGGAAACCCCGGGCGGGCGCGTGCCCCTGGGCCAGCTCGCCCAGGTGGTGGAGGCCGATGGGCCCAACCAGGTGAGCCGGGACAACGGCCGCCGCCGCATCGTCATCGCCGCCAACGCAGCGGGGCGCGACCTCTCCGCCCTGGTGGCGGACATCCGCGCCGAACTGGCCCGCCAGCCCTTGCCGGAGGGCTACTCGGTGGCGCTGGAAGGCCAGTTTCAGGCCCAGGAGGAAGCCACCCGCCTCATCGCCGGGCTGGCGGTGGGCAGCCTGGCCCTGGTGTTCATCGTGCTCTACAGCCGCTACCGCTCCGCCCTGCTGGCCGGGGTGATCATGGCCAACATCCCCCTGGCGCTGGTGGGCGGCGTGGCCGCCCTGTGGCTGGCCGGGCAGCCCCTGTCGGTGGCAGCCCTGGTGGGATTCGTGACCCTGGCGGGCATCGCCACCCGCAACGGCATCCTCAAGATCAGCCACTACATCAACCTGGCCGCCTTCGAGGGCGAAACCTTCGGCCCGGCGCTGGTGGTGCGCGGCTCGCTGGAGCGGCTCACCCCGGTGCTGATGACCGCCTCGGTGGCGGCCCTGGCGCTGGTGCCGCTGCTGCTGGCCGCCGACGCCCCGGGCAAGGAGATCCTGCACCCGGTGGCGGTGGTGATCTTCGGCGGCCTCATCAGCGCCACCGTGCTCGACACCCTGCTCACCCCGGTGATGTTCCTGCGCTGGGGCGAACCGCCCCTGCAACGCCTGCTCGCCCTCAAAGGCAGCGACGCTTATTGAATCCTGACCACCGCAACCTCTGGAGACTCCGATGCGTGCATCCCTGCTCATCCTCGCCCTGGCCGCCTTCCCCGCCCTGGCCCACGACGACGCCACCCTGGACAAGATGGCCGCCCCCCATGGCGGCCAGATCCGCATGGCCGGTGCCTGGCACTTTGAACTGGTGGTGGTCAAAAACAGCAAGGAGGCCCGGGACAACCCGGTGCTGGTCTACCTCACCGATCACGGCGACAAGAAGCAGCCCAGCCAGGGCTACAAGGGTACGGTTACCCTGCTCTCGCCCCAGGGCAAGGCCGTCGCCACGCTGGTGCCGGACGGGGAGAACCGGCTCCGGGGCAGCGCCAGCTATGCCTCCAACCCGGACTTGAAGGCCGTGGTGAGCATCACCGCCCCCGACGGGCGAACCGAGCAGGCCCGCTTCGAGCCGCTCAAGGCCGCTGCCGCGCCGGCGGCCGGCCCCGGCGGCGCGCACGCCGGCCACTGAACGCCGCGCCCCGCACGGCCGCTCACTCCCGGGCGCGGATTGCCAGCGCCACGTCCTGCGAGAAAGCGGGCGAGGCCAGGGTCCGGCTCCCGCCACCGTGGCGGAAGCCTTCGCTGGCCAGAACGTCGCCCGTGCCCGTATCCACCCACTCCACCCGGTACGCCCCCGGAGGCAAGGCCAGTTGCAGCGACAAGGCCTGGGGGCTGTGCACGTGGATGGCGTACTGGCGCCCCGGTTCTGCCAGGGCGTAGGCCACCGCCCCCGGCGGCAGCCCGCCCTGGATCACATCCTGATCCGGCGCCATGCGCACGAAGTCGAAGCCGTGGATGAAGCGCCCCAGGGCCCCCAGCGCCCGGCGCAGCGCCGGGCCACCACCGCCCAGCCCCTTGTCCCACTCCCGGTTGTGGCCGGTGGGGGAGGCCACGGTAAAGCTCCAGTCCAGATTGTTGAACACCGCCCCGCCCGCCATCACGAACTCCCAGGCCTGGCGCCGGTACACCGCGTCCTCCGGCCCGCGGAAGCCGGATTCATCGAACGCCACCGGCACCCGCAGAGGGGCGTTGGCGGCCACCGCATCGGGCGGGCTGGCGTAATGGAAGTTGAGGATGGAAATCCCCTCGGGCAGCCGCTCCACCCGGGCGGCGCCGTTGGCGATGTTCTGCGCCACCAGGTGTCGGCGGGGCAGCGCCGCCTCGGTACGGGCGATCAGCCGGGCCACGTGGGCCTGCCACGCATCGGTGGCACCGCACTTCATGTAGGGCTCGTTGATGAGCTCGTAGTAGAGGTTGTCGAACTCATTGAGCTCGGTGACGAGCTTGACGGTCAATGCTTCCTGCACCTGGGTGATCCGGCTGTCCGCCAGATGGTGCACCTGCTCGCAATTCACCGGGCCCATTCCGTTTACGTTGTTGGCCGGATTGAGGGGTGAATGCGGCCATTCCTCGTAGTGGGCGCTGAACAGGGTGAGTTCCACTACCACGCCCCGCTTGCGCGCCTGGGCGATGAAATCCTTCAACCGGGCAAAGTAGGCATCGTCCCAGCGGGTAAGGTCGAACTTGTCGCCCCCCTGGACATAACCGGGCATCCCGGAACGGGCCCAGGGCGCCAGCAGCCGCCCGGGGGCCGGCGCCATGACGTTCCAGGGCCGCAGTCCGTTCTCCACATGGGTGCCGGTGAACACGCGGGTGAGATTGAGGCCATCCCGGGCCAGCGTGTCGAGATAGGCGACGTAGTCGAAATCCTGATTGATCACCGCGCCATAGTGCTCGCCGCCCCCCACCAGCAACAACGGCTTGCCCAGCAGTTCGAAATAGCGGCTGTTGGCGGGGTGCAGACGCAAGGGCTCGCCCGCCGGCGGGAGCGGCGTGCAGGCCGCACACAGGCCGACGAACATGGCGGCCGCGAGTCCGAGGCAGCCCCGGAACACGCCGGATCGCGTCAAACGTCTGGAGGCGGACCGGCGGGCCGGGGATGGCGAGCAGGAAGCCCCCGTGCCGGTATGCATTTGCCTGGGCCGCGCCGGCACTCAGGCAAGGTGGATGTGGGCTGGCCTGACGCCGCCCACGACGAGCCAGCGGTAGCAGTCGGCGAACGACTCGGCCACCCGCTCCCAACTGAAATCCTCGAGCACCCACTGCCGCCCCCGCTCGCCCATGGCGGCAAGTTGGGCATCGTCCGTGGCCAGGGCACGGCCCAGCGCCCCCACCAGCGGCGCTTCGCCGATGTCGGTCCACCAGCCGCAACGGTGGGTTTCCAGCCCCTCCCAGGGGGCACCGCGAGTGGTGACCACCGGCACCTTGCAGGCCAGCGCCTCCGCCACCACCAGGCCGAAGTTCTCGCTATAGGTGGGCAACACGAAAAGGTCGGCCCGGGCATAGCATTCCCATTTGTGTGCGTCGTCCTGGGGACCGATGAAATGGATGCTTCCCCGCAGTCCCAGGCGGTCCACCTCCTGCTCCACCACCCGCTGGTAGCCCCCCTCGTCGGGGCCGGCGATCACCAGTTCCCAGCCGGCGGGATTGAGCCGGGCCCAGGCGCGGACGAGATCGAGCAAGCCCTTCTTGGGATGGATGCGGCTCATGAACAGGGCGCGCCGGGGCTCGCCCTGGCGCCGGGGCAGACGATCCACGTCCTGCGGGAACTCGATCCCGTTCGGGATCACCGCCACCGGGTTGGTCAGGCCCAGGGCCCGGATATCGGCAAGCTCCTTGTCCGCAGTGGCGTGGAGCAGGCTGGCGGTGCGCAGATCCCGCCCCTGATACGCCAGCCAGGCCAGGCGCTTCTTGAGCTTGCCCTGATCCAGGGACCAGCGGTCCAGCATGCCGTGCACGCTCACCACCCGGGGCAGGCCATGACGGCGCGCCACCGCGGCCGAGAGATGGTTGTTGGGCAACCACACGCCGTGGTCGTGGATGAGCGAGATACCGTGATCCCGGGCCAGCCCTTCCAGTTCATGGTGGAAGGCGTTCAGACGCGCCAGCGCCCCGCCCTGCCAAACCGGCAGAACCGAAACTCGGGCATCGTGGGGCATCACCTGGGCGACCCCGGGTTGCACCTGGGTCACCACCTTCACCTTGTGACCCTGTTGCACCAACTGGTCGGCGAGGGGCGGCACGCAACGGGCCGTGCCCCCGGTATCCTTGGCCAGGTGCGCAATGGTGTGGAGGATGGAGAGGCTGCGTCCGGGTTGCACCACGGACGAGACGCGCGCCGGTCCGGCCAGTGCATCCGGGCAGGAAGGCGCCTCTTCAAAGGGACTTAACAAACGCATCACACCACTCATCGTGAAAGCCTCGTGAAAGATTACAACACCTATCGACGATCTGAAGAGTGATTTGAAGCACGTTTGCGCTCCTATCCCGGTCAGTCCGGCACCCAGATCTGCTGCGGCCCGCCAGTACGGTCGGGCTCCAGGCAGCGTGGGGAACACGGTCCGCACACTCCTCCACTGCCTATCATCCTGCGCAAGCAGTGACGGAAATACCCGCAACTGAAACGGCAACAACCGCCAATTCAGCAATTCCCTGCAGCGCCGCAATTAGGCAAGTCTGCACCCGCTTTGTCAGCGAACAATTACACGGTTGCCCAGTGTGTAAGCGGATGTAAGGCCCCGCCGCCAGCAAGCCGCAAGGCCACCGACAGTTGGCCGCAAGTCCGCGCCTTGTCACCCCGCCCCGCGCCTGCGGGAGCCCCCTGTCCAGGGTGCGCCATACCCCTTCGCCTCCGCCCCCCATCCACCGAGAACGGGGCCAATCCCTCCCGTGTTTGCCATCAAGGCTCCCGTCCCGCGGGTCGATACCGGATTGCGCACGACCGTTGCCACGGGGTGCCCATGTTTCCGATACACACGCAACCGTCCGCCCCATGAGCCACCATCGACACCGTCACCCGCCCCTTGCCGCACGACCCGCGCCGGTTGCCGAGTTCCGGCTGAGCGGCTGGAAGGAACGCCTGGCCGGCTTTCTGCTGATGACCGCCATCGTCCCCCTGGCCGTGGCCGGCTACCTGATCATCTGCTGGGTGGGCTTCTTCGGGCGCGTCGAACGGGGGCGCGCCGGCGTGCGGGCGCTGGACCACTTCGTCAATGCCACGGTGTTCAACGGCTACGCCTGGGAGTCGGTTTCTTCCCACGCCTGGCGCGAACGGCACCGCCCCTGGGCCCGGGCGATCATCTGGATCACCGACCGTTTCCAGCCTGACCACTGCCGCCGGGCCAACAAGCGGGAGCAACCGCTGGTGGATCTGGTGCTGAAAAAAAACCTCCACCACCAGACCATCCGCTGATGAGCCTCGCCACACTGGAACGCCCTCAGACAGCCCAGCCCGCGGCCCCCGCGCCCGCCGCCACGGCGCCCGACAACGCGGTACGCAGCCGCCGCGTGCACTACGTGGCCGGCTACGACCCCCGGGGCGCGAGCCACTATCACCGGCTGTACAAGGAAGAGGCCGCTTTCCAGGCCCCCCACCTGGGCACCCGGCTGGAGGTGGGCAACCGGGAGCGCGCCCGCAACCGCGTTGCCCGCTGGCAGATCCAGGCCCGCTGGCGGGGCGAACCGGTGAGCACGGAATACCAGTTCATGGGCTGGGACGACATCGTCCGCCGCCACTGGCCCGGCCGCCCTCTGGCGCTGATGGTCCAGACGCTGAAGTTCTACCGGGACGTGCTGGGCAGCCCGGGCCTGGCGCGAGTGCGGCAGCTTTCCCGGGGCGCCTGGCACAGCGCCCTCTATCCGCTGGCCTGCCAGGGCCTGGCGGGGGTCATCACCATCCTGATCGCCCTGGCAAGCGGCTTCGCCGCCACCGCGCTCGGCGCCGCGCCCGCCTGGGCGGTGGCGGCCGGATTGGCCACCGGGGCTGGCTGCGCGTTCGGCGCCTGGCGGCTGGCGGACCGGCTGGGGGTGTTCTGGCTCCTGCGCACCTGTTTGTTCATCCACCATTGGGGCAGCCAAGGGGTGCCGGAGCTGGATGCCCGCGCCGAAGAGATGGCCACGCACATCCTGCGCGAGCAGGCCGAGCGGCCGGTGGACGAGGTCCTGCTCGTGGGCCACAGCGTCGGTTCCATGCTGGCCGTGCAGGTGGCCGCCCGTGTGCAGGCGCTGCAGGCGGAGCACGACCGGCCCGCCCCGGTGGTCCTCCTCACCCTGGGCCAGTGCATGCCCTACCTGGGCCTGCTGCCCGGGGCCGAGACCTTTCGCCAGCATCTGGCCGGCCTTGCCGGCGGCACCCTGCCCTGGCTGGACGTCACGGCACCGCCGGACCCCCTGTGCTTCTTCAACGTGGACCCGGCCGCGGCCTGTGGCCTGCCCCCTTCCCCGGACCGGCCCCGGCGCCACAGCGCCCGGGTGTTCCGCATGTTCAGCCCCGCCCGCTACGCCCGCATGCGGCGCAACAAGCTGCGGCTGCACTTCCAGTATCTGATGTCCAGCGAACTGCCCGCTGATTACGACTATTTCCGCATTACGGCAGGACCCCAACGTCTCACCGATGCCATCCCGAGGACCGCGCCATGAGTTGCCCTTTTCATTTCTCGCCCCCCTACCCGCAACCCCACCAGAGCAAGAGCTCGTTCCTGCTGCGCTTCGTGCGCGGCTGGCGTTCCTGGCTGGATGTGCTGTTCGAGCGTAGCTACCGGATGAAGATGGGGCATTACCGCCAGCCCGGGCTCGACATTTACATGGTCAATGAGCCCAAGCAGGTGCGGAAGATCCTGGTGGAGCAACCGAAGGCGTACCCCAAGCATCAGCTCATGCACCGCATGCTGGAGCCGCTGCTGGGCAACAGCATCTTCACCACCAACGGCGAGGTGTGGGAACGGCAGCGCCGCATCCTGGACCAGGCCTTCGAACAGGCCCGGCTGCGGCTGGTGTTCCCGCTGATGAAGGCCAGCGTGGCCGACATGCTGACGCGGCTGGATCGGGTGGCCGATGGCCAGAGCTTTGAAGTGGACGGCGAGATGACCTTCGTCACCGCCGACATCATCTACCGCACCATCCTCTCGGAAAAACTCTCCGCCGAAGACGCCCACAGCATCTTCGAGGCTTTTCTCGAGTTCCAGCACCACGCCCAGCGCGCCATGGTGCTGATGATGTACAAGCTCCCCGCCTGGCTGCCCCGGCGCGCCTCCAAGCGCTCGGCCGAGCAGATCCGCTCCCGGCTGGCGGAGCTGATCGCCACCCGCTTCCAGGCCCACGAACGGGGCGAGGGCGGCCAGCACCAGGACATCCTGGCCGGGCTGATGCAGGCCAAGGACCCGGTGGCGGGCGACAGCTTCAGCTACCCGGAACTGGTGGACCAGATCTGCATGCTCTTCCTGGCCGGGCACGAAACCTCGGCCAGTTCCCTGGCCTGGTCCCTCTACCTGCTCTCCCGCTCGCCGGAACTGCAGGCGCGCATCGTGGACGAGATCCGCAGCGTGGTGGGCGACCGGGAACCGGAATTCGCCGACATCAAGAAACTGCGCCTCACCTGGGACACTTTCCGCGAAGCCATGCGCCTGTACCCGCCGGTGGGCTTCTTCGTCCGGGAAGCGACCGAGGCCCACACGCTGCGGGACAAGCAGGTGAAGGAAGGCTCCCCCATCCTGGTCTCCCCCTGGCTGATCCATCGCCACCGGGAACTGTGGGAACGGCCGGACGAATTCGACCCGGACCGCTTCGCCACCCCGTCCGGCCAGGCGTCCACCAAGCAGGCTTACCTGCCCTTCAGCATGGGGCCGCGGGTATGCATCGGCGCCGCCTTCGCCACCCAGGAAGCCGTCCTCATCCTGGCCAGCCTCGTCCGCCGTTACCAGATCGAGGCCGACACCCGGCACGAGCCCCAGACCGTGGGCCGGGTCACCATCCGCTCCGACAACGGCATCCGCGTCCGCCTGAGCCGCCGCCCGCCACTGAGCACCCCCAGCCCACAGCCCGCCTACCAGGGCACGCCCCTGCGCGAGCCAGCCGAAGCCCTCTAAGCCCCGAGCCGGGGCGAACCCTCAGCGCCAGGCCTCCCGATCCACCGGATTGGGAGGGGGCGGCACGCCCCACGGCGCGCCACCCGGCTTGAGCGTGTAGGGCAGGCGCATGCGCAGGAAAGGCTTTTCCAGATATCGGTAGCTCAGGTAGGCCAGGGGCAGCAGGGCCAGATAAAAGATCAGCGCCGTCGCCCCCGCCACGTAGAAGTTGGAGAGATCCCACAACCGTGCGTGAATGAAGCCCGCGGCCCGGAACACCACGAAGAAGTGCAGCAGGTACATGGAGTAGGAAAGCTCCCCCATCCAGCCCAGGGCGCGGGACACGCCTGCCCGCACGCCCGTCCCCTCCCCGACCGGAAACAGCCGCTGGCACCCGGCCTGGTCGTACCAGCAGATCAGCACCGCGTAAGCAAAGCCCTCGATGGTGGGCAGCACGATCCACAAGGGCCGGTCGGAAGGGTAGGAGGGATAGGCGTAGTAACCGCCGACGAAATCGAACCACCAATAGAACAGGCTGAACGCCACCGCCACGGTCAGCACGTCCTTGGGGTAAGCCGCGATCTGGCGGCGGCCATGGAAGGCGAGCATCCCGGCCACGAACTGGTCAATACGCCCGATGAGGGTCCAGTAGGCCAGGAACTGCACCTCGCCAGAGTGGCTCCAGACCAGGTAGCGCACAGCCAGACTCACCCCCAGCAATGCAGCGAGCAGCCAGGGCGAGCGGTGAAGCAGATAAAGCAGAAATGGCAAAAGCAGATAAAAATGGAACTCAACGGTAATTGACCATCCGCCATTGGGCAAAGCGGGCCATAGCCAGCCTTTGGAAATGTGATGAATATAGTCAATGACCGATTCACCCAGAACGGCCTTCTTCAGCACAATCAGCGCAATGACCAGAAATAACAGCGGAAACAAACGCAGGCACCGATTCCACACAAAGCGCCAATAAATGATCTCTTTGCCACAGAGCAGGCGGGCAAAGAGATAGCCGCTCAGGGTCATGAACACGGCCACCCCCGTATGCCCCTCGTCCACCAGCGCCAAGGGTGGAAATGCGGGCACAAACCCATAGGGGACGGGGCTTCCCTCCGTACCATGGATGAAGTGGTAGACCACAACCAACAGTGCAGCCAGGGCCCGGACATGGTCCAGGGCAAGGAAATGCTCTCCCGACGAGGATTTCATCCCGCGACTCCGCTCCGTGACCGCTATTGCTGCGGCTTTTTTGTGCATTCAACAAACCGATTCGCCAAACAATCCATCCGGGGCACTTCGCCCCCCTGTGGCATCGGCTTCAATTCAACATTCAGAAGCTAGATCAATGATAAGTAACTAAGCAAACGCTTCAATGAATCATTGAATCCTGTAGTCAATGAGCGACAACCAGGATTGAAATCCCGCATTACGCCCCGCGCCCTCAATCCCGGGCACAGCGCTCTGGCTGGTAACGGCATGAAACAAAGCTTGCTTCATGCTTTCACTATACATTTCTTGCACCAAACTTTCACGACACTTCGCATGGCCGTGGGCGCCTCCTGGTCGCCGGGTCAGCAGACGCCCGGATAACGCGCACCGCATCAGGGCATGCGCTTATCCAACTCCGTGTGTGGAAATCTGCAAACTCGCGCCGTGCGCCCGCAAAGTTGCCTCAACCCATTGACGCCAAAGGCCGTAAAAGCAGAAAGGTTCGCTCTTTACGGATGCCCCATGAACAAGCACGCGCTTCCCGTCTGGCTGAAACTCTCGGCTGCCATCCTGGCGATGCTGCTGGTGGCCACGGGCGGCTTTATCGCCTGGAACACCCACATCAACCGGGAAGCGGCCATCGACCAGGCCGAGGAATTCGCCCGCGATGTGCATCAGATCACCATGGCCAGCCTGACCGGGATGATGATCACCGGCACCGTGAGCCAGAAGCAGGTGTTCCTGGAGCAGATTGCACAACTGCCCGGCGTGCAGGACCTGAAAGTGCTCCGGGCGCCGGCAGTGGAACGCCAGTTCGGCCCCGACCCCCTCGCCCCGAAAGCGGACAGTGCCGAGCAAGCCGCCCTGTCCACCGGCAAGCCCTACATGGCGGTTGAACGGGCGGGCAACGGCGGCGAAGTGTTGCGCGTGATCACACCGGCCCTCGCCGCCCAGAACGCCCTGGGCAAGAACTGCCTGAGCTGCCATCAGGTGGCGGAAGGCACCGCGCTGGGCCTGGTCAGCATGAAGATCTCGCTGGACCGGGTGCAGGCCGCCTCCAGCACCTTCCTGTGGGGCAGCATCGTCGGCGGGCTGGTGCTCGCCGTGCCGTTGATCAGCCTGATCGTGCTGCTGGTGCGGCGGATGGTGGTTCAACCCCTCGAAGCCATGCGCGCCAGCATCGAGGAACTCGCCCGCGGCGAAGGCGACCTCACCCGCCGCCTGCCGGTGCGGGCGCGGGACGAAATCGGCCGCACCGCCGAAGCTTTCAATGAAATGCTCAGCACCATCGGGGCCCTGGTACGCCGGGTGAGCGATGCCGCAGCCCAGGTGGCCAACTCCGCCCGCACGGTCAATGAAAGCGCCCACGCCATGGCCACCGACGCCCACGCCCAGAGCGACCAGCTCGGCGCCGCCGCGGCGGCGGTGGAGCAGATGGTGGGCAACATCGTCGGCGTTGCCACCGGCACCGAACGGGTCCACCACCTCTCCCGGGAGAGCCTGGACCGGGCGGACGAGGGACGACAAAGCCTGACGCGCATGGCGGGCCAGGTAGAAGACACGCAACTGGTGGTGGGCGATCTGGCGGGCTCGGTGACCCGCTTCGTGGATGCGGCCGGCTCCATCACCGCGCTCACCCGCGAGGTAAGGGAGATCGCCGAGCAGACCAACCTGCTCGCCCTCAACGCCGCCATCGAAGCCGCCCGGGCAGGCGAAGCCGGCCGCGGCTTTGCCGTGGTGGCCGACGAAGTACGCAAGCTGGCAGAGAAATCGGCCCGCTCCGCCGGCGAGATCGACGCCGTCACCGACCGGCTCGCCCAGCAATCGCAGCAGGTACGCCAGGCCATCGAGCAGAGCCGGGAACACCTGGCCAGCAGCCGGGCGGCGGTGGATCAGGTCACCACCGCATTTCAGGCCGCCAGCGATTCGGTGCTGCAGGTGGGCAAGGGGCTGGACGAGATCAACCTGGCCTCCCACCAGCAGCGGCAGGCCAGCGAATCCGTGGCGCGCAACATCGAGGCCATCGCCGAAGGCGCCCGCCGCAACGACCGGCGGGTGGCCACCACCGCCGAAACCACCGGCGAAATGGCCCGGCTGGCCACCCAGTTGCAGCAAACGGTGGGCCGCTTCCGCGCCTGAACGGCTTCGCCGCCTTCAAGCCGGCCAGTTGGCGGGCCGTAGACCCCCCTGCCAACCCATTCTCCAGGTGATCCATGGAAATTTCCTCTGCGCCCGCCGCCCTCGGCCGGGCCGTTTCCCGCCCCGCCCGCTACCTGGGCTGGGGTATTGCCGGACTGGTTGCCCTGTACGTGCTCGGCCCCTTCGCCGTCGTGCCCGCCGGGCACCGGGGCGTGCTGACCACCTTCGGCAAGGTCTCCGACACGGTGTACGACGAAGGCATCCATTTCCGCATCCCCATCGCCCAGACCATGCACAACATGGAAGTACGGGTGCAGAAGGGCGAAGGCTCGGGCGATGCCGCCTCGAAAGACCTGCAGCAGGTGCAGACCAGCGTGGCGCTGAACTACCACATCAAGCCCGACCAGGCGGCCGTCGTCTTCCGGGAACTGGGGATGGATGTGGGCCACAAGATCATCGTCCCCGCCACCCAGGAGGCGGTCAAGGCCGCCACCGCCCAGTACACCGCCGAGGAACTGGTGTCGAAGCGCCCGGAAGTGCGGGACCGCATCCGCAACCTGCTGGTGGAGCGACTCTCCCGCCACGGGGTGGAGGTGGACGAGTTCAGCATCGTGAACTTCCAGTTCAGCCGCTCATTCACCGAAGCCGTGGAAGCCAAGACCACCGCCGAACAACAAAAGCTCAAGGCCGAGCGGGACCTGCAGCGCATCCGCGTGGAAGCGGAGCAGAAGATCGCCTCCGCCAAGGCCGAAGCGGAAGCCCTGGCCCTGCAGAAGAGCCAGGTGACGCCGGAACTGATCCGCCTGCGGGAGATCGAGAACCAGCGCAAGGCCATCGA
>DAITAZ010000057.1:6390-15680 GCA_036824045.1 Rhodocyclaceae bacterium | reverse complement strand
CCCGCGCCCGCGGTGCCCGAGGCGGTGGATGCCGGCGCTGGCGATGGGGTGGCCGGAGGCGAGTCCGCGTCCGCGCCCCCGGTCAAGCCGGCCCGGACGCGGGCCCCGCGCAAGCCCGCCACCCGGCGCGCGCCCCGCAAGCCCAAGGAGGACGCCTCCGGCGGCGAGGGCGCCTGAACCGCGGCCCGTCAGCGGCCACGAAACGTCCGCCGCCAGGCGCTGGGCGAGACGCCGAACTGGCGCCGGAAGTGGTGACGGAGTGAGACGGGGGCGCCGAAGCCGGCCAGGGCGGCGATCTGTTCCACGCTCTGGTCGGTGGTTTCCAGCAGTCGCTGGCTGAAGGCCAGGCGCTCGGCCAGCAGCCAGTCGCCCACCGTGGTGCCGGTCAGTTGCCGGAAATGGCGGGTGAAGCTGCGCCGGCTCATCAGCGCTCGCGTCGCCAGGCCATCCAGATCGTGGGGCAGGTGGAGGTGGCCGCGCACCCAGTCGATCAGCCCCGCGAGGCGGGAATCCTGGGCGGTGGCGGGCAGGGGCTGGTGTACATACTGGGCCTGACCGCCCTGGCGATGCGGGGGCACCACCAGCCGCCGCGCCACGATGTTGGCCGCCTCGGCCCCGTGACGGCGGCGCAGCATGTGCAGGCAGCAGTCGATCCCGGCGGCGGTGCCGGCGGAAGTGAGCAGGGGGCCGTCGTCCACGTAGAGCACGTCCGGCACGAGGCGCACCGCCGGATGGCGGCGGGCGAAGTCCTGGGCGTAGGCCCAGTGGGTGGTGGCCTGGCGCCCATCCAGCAGGCCGGCCTGGGCCAGCACGTAGGCGCCCAGGCACAGGCCCACCACCTGGGCGCCCCGCTCATGGGCCGCGGCGAGGGCGGCGAGCAGGGGCTCGGGGGCGCGTTCCGACGGGTCCCGCCAACTGGGCACGATCACCACTTCTGCCGTCCCCAAGGCTTCCAGCCCGTGCACGGCGTGGACCGCGAAACCCGCTGTGGTGGCCAGGGGGCCGGGTTCGGCGGCGCACACCCGCAACTCGAACCGGGGCGCCCCCGGATGCGGGTCGCCGAAGACCACGCAGGGCACCGAGAGGTGGAAGGGGCTGATGCGGTTGAAGGCGACCACTGCGATCACGGGGTGGGCCATGGGTGGGTTCCGGCAAAGGGTTGGCCTGATATTAGCGAAAAATGGTGATCGGGCCACTCGCGGGGCCGGGGGCGAGCGCCAATAATCCGGCATCCCAACCCCGACACCGGAGACCGCCATGACCCAGCCGCACCGCGCACTGATCGTGATCGACGTGCAGAACGAGTACTTCACCGGCAAGCTGCGCATCAGCCACCCACAGGTGAGCACCTCGCTGCCCAACATTTGCCGGGCCATGGACGCCGCCCACGCCGCGGGGATTCCGGTGGTGGTGGTGGAGCACCTGACGCCACCCGGCGCGCCCATCTTTGCGCGGGGAAGCGAGGGCGCCGCCCTGCACCCGGATGTGGCCCGTCGCGCCGCGGACCACCGGGTGGAAAAGAGCCTGGCCAGTGCGCTGGCCGGCACGGATCTGGGGCCCTGGCTGCGCCAGCGGGGGATCGACACCCTGGCCCTGGTGGGCTACATGACCCACAACTGCATCGATGCCACGGCCCGCCAGGCCAGCCATGAGGGCTGGAAGGTGGAGTTCCTGCACGACGCGGCGGGCGCCCTGCCCTATGAGAACGCGCGGGGCCGCGCCAGTGCCGAGGAAATCCACCGGGTGTTCACCGTGGTGCTGCATACCGGTTTTGCCGCTGCCGTCAGCACCGACGCTTGGCTGGCGGCGGTGGCGGCCGGGACGCCCCTGGCGGCGGACAATGTTTTCCTCTCCCACCGGCGGGCGGTGGAAGCCGGGTGAGCGCCCGGAGTGCGGCCGGGCTCAGAAGGCGGTGGACCACACCAGCTTGAGGATCTGGCGCTCCGGCGTGTCCTTGAACCCTCGGCCGAGCCCCAGGTGCACGGTACCGTAAGGGGTTTCGGTTTCCAGCACCAGATACAGGGTGCGGTCGCCCTGGCCGGGGCGGGGGCGGTTCACCCGACCCCAGTCGGTGTAGAGCTCCACGCCCCAAGCCAGCGCCGGGGTGTGGCGCACGGTGGCTTTCCAGTCCACGTTGAAGGCGGGCGGCTCCGAGGCCCGCCCGCCGCCCAGCCCCCAGATCAGGTGCGGATTGGCGGTGAGGTGCAGGATTTCGCCCTTGTGGCCGACGATGCCCCGCAACTCGATGCTGCGCGGCTCCGCCACATAGCGGCTGGCGTTGACGTCGTACTCGCCATTGAATCCCCAGTAGAGGCCGTCGCCCAGTTCGCGGACATGCTTGATGCGGAGCATGAGCGCCGAGGCGCCCAGTTCCCCCTTGCGGGCGCTACCGTGGGTGGTGCCGGCGCGCATGAACGGCAGATGGACGCCAGCTTCCCAGCCGGGGGCGAGGCCGGTGGCCAGTTCCGCCATCACCGAGGCCAAGCGGTGAGTGCTCCAGGTGCCGTCTGACCGCGCGCGATCCCCCCGGGGGGTGATGTTGGCGTGGAGCGTGGCGGTGACTTCGCCCCGGCCGGCCAGATCGTTCTGATGGACCATGATTTCCGGGTCGGCCCGGGCGGCTCCGGCGGCCAGGGCCAGGAAGGCGGCGAACAGCGGCGTGCGCATGCGGTGCGGTTTCGGATGGATGAGCATGCGTAATGTTAACGATTCTCAACTCTGCGGTTTTCGACCAGGGTCAAGTTCCGGCGCTCCAGGTGCGTGGGCTTCAGTGTTCCCGCCCGTCCACCCGGGGCTGCCACAGGAAGGGGATGATCCGCCAGCCCAGCAGGGCGAAGGCGGCCAGCCAGCAGGTGGCGGACAGGTGTATCCAGGCCGTGTACTGGCCGGGCGCCACCTGGGGCAGGAGCAGCCGGGCCAGCGCCGCGGCCACCATGATCCACAGCACCGCCTTGTCTCCGGGCTCGAAGCTCACCTTGCGGCCGGTGTGGCCCTTGGAGATCCGGACCAGCATGGCGGGGATCACCAGCCCCATGGCGCCGAAGGTGAACACATGGGTGGGCAGGCTGCCCAGCCAGGGCGTGTCGCCCAGGCGGCCCCAGGCCTGCAGCAGCAGTTGCAGCAGGATTGCCAGATAGCCCAGGTACATCACCCCGGTATCGAGGCTGGACATGCCCTTGCCCGGCGCCCAGCGGGCGAAGCGGAAAGCGAGCAGCGCCGCCACCGCCAGCGCCAGGGTGGCGGCCAGCGGCGCCGGCAGCAGGGCCTCCGGAACCAGCGCCAGGGCCAGCAGCTTGATGGCGCCATCCAGCCGGGGGTGACGGAAGATCTGCACCTTGTGGGTGTTCTTCATGAACTGGGTGACGGTGCGTTCCAGCATGACCAGGAAGGCGATGCGGAACAGCGCCAGGCTCATGCTGGTGCCCAGGGCAAAGTGTTCCGGCAGGAGCAGCAGCAGTTTGGCCAGCACGAAGGCTGGCAGGGCGATCCAGAAGTAGTGGTTGTCGGCGAAGCTGTCCGTTTGCCGGTGGCCGATGAGGGTGGCCAGCAGCATGGCCACGATGGCCAGCGGAAAGGCCATGGCGCCCGCCCAGAACAGGGCCGGCGGCAGGCTCCCGGCCCACCACAGGACGGCCCGTTCCAGCAGCCAGGCCGCCACCAGCAGCATCAGGGCCGGGCCATGGTAGCCGCGGATGCCCACCCAGTTCTTGCTGGCGGTGAGCAGGAAGCCGCCCAGCACCGCCCAGCCGAAGCCGTAAAACATTTCGTGGGCGTGCCACTGCATGGGGGCCATGGTGCCGGCCGGGGCCAGCTTGCCGGAGAACATCACCGCCCACAGCACCGGCAGCAGCGCGCCGGACACGCAGGCCAGGGTGAAAAAGGGTCGGAACCCCACCAACCAGAAGGGGTGGGAGGGGAGGGCGGGGGTCGGAGTGGACATGGGGCGGATCTCCAGCAGGGGCCGTTCGGGTGCGGCGGTCGGTCAAGCTAACCGGCCCGCCCCGCCAAGACTTTGATCCAGATCGTGTGGGCCGGGCATCCGCCAGCATGGCCGTGCTCCCGGGGCGAGGACGGAAAGGGGGCGAATGCTCGGTCTTTTGGGCCGGATCGCCGGCCCGGCCCGGGGGCATGCTTGGGGGCCGCCATCCGGCGCCCAGGCATGCCCCGCCCGACCACCATGAATGATTGCTCCACTGCCGCCCTTGTCCGCCGTGCCGCTTCCGAATACCTGGGGCTGGCTCCCCTCGCCCGCCTGAGCATCAACGGGGCGGGCTTGCAGGCGGTGGCCCATGGCCTCCTGCAACAGGCCGCGGCGGACGGAGACAACGCCGTCCTGTGGATGAACCTGGCCACCGCCCTGTTTGCCTGTGGCCTGCCGGAGCAGGGGCAGGCGGTGCAGGCCCAGGCGCTGGCCATGGTGCGCAGCTACCGCATTGCCGCCCGCCAGCCCCCGGCGCGGCTGCGGGTGTTGATGCTGATGGCCCCTGGCGACCTGGCAGAGAACACCCCGCTGGATTGCCTGCTGGAAGCGAGCCCGGAGATCGAGCTGATCTGCCATTTCTCCTGCCCCGAGGCACCCCTGCCGGAGCCGTTGCCCGCGCATGATGTGCTGCTGGTGGCCCTTTCCGACACCGTATCCGGTCAGCCCATCCGTGCGCGGCTGACGCCGCTGCTGCGGCACTGGCCGAAGCCGGTGATCAACCGGCCCGAACACATCCCCAACACCGAACGCCGCCGTGCCAGCGAGCGGCTCCAGGGCGTGCCCGGGCTGCTCATGCCCCACACGCGGGCGGTCAGCCGGGCCGATCTGGCCGATCTGGCGGCGGGCGGGCGCGAGGTGGGCGCGTTATGCCCGGATTGCCGCTTTCCCATCATCCTCCGGCCGCTGGGCTCCCAGGCGGGGCGCGACCTCGCCCGGCTGGAGGACGCCGATGCGGTGGCGCGCTACCTGGCGCGGGTGGCGGGCGAAGACTTCTACCTCTCCCGCTTCGTGGATTACAGCGGCGCCGATGGCCGCTTCCGCAAGGCCCGCGTGGCCCTCGTCGATGGCGTGCCCTACGCCTGCCACATGGCGGTTTCCAGCCACTGGATGGTGCATTACGTGAACGCCGGCATGTACGAAGACGCGGCCAAGCGTGCCGAAGAGGCCGCCTTCGAGGCGGACTTTGCCGTGTTCGCCCGCCGCCACGCCGCTGCCCTGGCGGCCATCCATCAGCGCATCGGGCTCGACTACGTGTGCATCGATTGCGCCGAAACCCGCGACGGGCAGTTGCTTGTCTTCGAGGTGGACCACGTGATGGTGGTGCACGCCATGGATTCCCCCGAGGTCTTTCCCTACAAGCAGGTGCACATGGGCAAGGTGCGGCGGGCGCTGGAGCGCTATCTGCGCGCCCGTGCCACGCCGGTGGCCGAGCCCTGCTGAAGGCCCTCCCCGAAAAGGTTTGCCCCATGAATCCCACCCACAACCGGATGCGCAACAGCCTCAATTTTTCCGGTGGCCCCGGCGCCTTGCCCGAGGTCGTGCTCCAGCAGGTTCAGGCGGCCATCGCCGCCGTGCCCGAGGTCGGGCTTTCGGTCCTGGGCATCAGTCACCGGTCCGAGTGGTTCGCCCGCGTCGTGGCCGAAGCCGAGGCCAATATCCTCCACCTGCTCGGGCTGGACAGTGGCTACCGGGTGCTCTTTCTGCAGGGCGGGGCCACCCAGCAGTTTTCCATGGTCCCCATGGCCTGGCTCGCCGGCCGGACCAAGGCCGCGGACTACCTGCATACCGGCTACTGGAGCGGCAAGGCCTTGCCCGCGGCCCGTCGCGAAGGCCCGGTGCGGGTGGCCTGGAGCGGTGAGATGGCCGGCTTTGCCCGGTTGCCCGCGGCGGATGAGCTGGAACTCAGTCCCGAGGCGCCCTATCTGCATTACGTGTCCAACGAGACCGTGGAAGGCCTGCAGTTTCACCGGGTGCCGGGGCGGGACGACGTGCCCCGCATCTGCGACATGTCCTCCGACTTCCTCTCCCGCCCCGGCGAATTCCATCGCTTCGCCATGATCTACGCCCATGCCCAGAAAAATCTGGGCCCCGCCGGGGTCACCATCGTCGTGCTGCGGCGGGACATGCTGGAGCGCGCCCGTGGCGACCTGCCGGGCTTCCTCGATTACCGGGTTCAGGCCGAGGCCAATTCCATCTACAACACGCCCCCGGTGTTTGCCATCTACGTGGTCCTGCTCGTCAGCCGCTGGCTGCGGCACGACATCGGTGGGCTGGCGGCCATGGGGCGGATCAATGCGGCCAAGGCGGCGCGGCTCTATGCCGCCATCGACGGCAGCGACGGCTTTTTCCGGCCGTGGGCGGCCCGCGCCGACCGTTCCTGCATGAACGTGGCGTTCAATCTCGCCACTCCGGCCCTGGAAGCCCGCTTCCTGCACGAAGCCGCCGCCGCCGGCTTTTCCGGCCTGGAAGGCCACCGCAGCATTGGCGGGCTGCGCGCCTCGCTCTACAACGGCCTGACGCTGGAAGCGGTGGAGCGGCTGGTGGCGTTCATGGAGGCGTTTCGTCGCGCATCACGGGGCGCGGGTGAACGGGCGTCGTTTCATCGGCAGGGTGTGCTCGCCAGCAAGAATTGAACTTGCCCGGGCGCGGCAAACGGCCGGCGCAACTTACATCCACCATCCGGAGCCAGGCGGCTACCAGGTTCATGGCAGTCTGACGTTCCTCCCCGGGCCGGCGGCGTGAGCGCATTCACGCCGCCGGCCACGGGCAAGGGATCCCTCGAGGCCGGGGGAGGGAGGCCCGGTTGCTTAGTCCACCCGTTCGCAATCCGATGCGGGCAGCGGCGTGCCAGTGCGCAGGGCGCGGCGGGCGAGGTAGCGGGCTTCGTCGGCGGGGAGTTCGTCCAGCCAGAGTGGCAGGCTGCCAAAGCGATCGGCGTAGCCGGCGAAGGGGTGGGCGCTGGGGGTGTGGCGAAGGGGTGTTTCGAGGGTGATGACCATCTGGCGGCTCCTGACTCCCCGGTTGAGCGGCGTGCCGGCTCTGGGGAGGTTGGAGCGAGCGACGCTTTAGCCAGAATTTGTCGGCCGCCCTGGCAAGTTATCGGTTAAATCCGGCGGCAGGCAGAGTGTGGCCTAGGGCGGTGGCGAAGGGAAATGCTCTTTTCTTCGCTGCTTATTCCCGCGGTTGCAATAAAAGCGCGGGGCGCAGCGGCGGGTGACGAAGGCTTGTGCGGGTTTTCCCGATTGGCGGGGACGGACGGGCGGTGCCAGCATGGCGTCAGGCCCGCCGTGACGGGCCGCAACAATGCCCGGCAATACAAGCCAAGGCGGGCAGACCGGGGCAGGGGAGGGGCGCTTGGGGCGCCCGGTGGCCGTCGCACAGACCCGGTTGGTCCGCCCGATAAACCAGGAGGAGACCCATGAGCCATCGCTCGCCCATTGCTGGCGCCAAACCGCGCCGTCCCAAGTCCACCGCCGTCCGTCTGCAGCCGCTGGCGCTGGTGCTGGCCTGCCTGCCGCTGGCGTGGTCGGCGTCTGCCCGCGCCGACATCAACGGCACGGTGTTCTTTGGTGACAGCCTCACCGATTCCGGCTTCTACAAGCCATTGCTGCCGGCGGGCACGGGCAAGTTCACCACCAATCCGGGGCCGGTGTGGGCGGAGAACCTGGCGACGGCGCTGGGCGGGAATGCCAGCCCCAGCAACGCGGGGGGGACGGATTATGCCCAGGGCGGCGCGCGGGTTGCCGGTACGCCCGGCGTGGGGGCGGCGCCGGCCTCGGGGGCGCAGCCAGTGCAGACGCAGATCACCCATTACCTGGCCAGCACTGGCGGACGGGCCAGCGGTTCCACCCTCTACAGCGTGTGGGCGGGGGCCAACGACGTGTTCGTAGCCATCAACCCGTCGGTGACTCCCCCCGCCAGCGCCGCCAGCTACCTGGCGACCACGGCCCAGCAGGCGGCGGCGGAAGTGGCGCGGCTGACTGCCGCGGGGGCGCGCTACGTGCTGGTGCCCACGGTGCCGGACGTTGGTGCCACCCCCTTCGGCGCCAGCCAGGGCGCGGCGGCTGCAGCGCAGATCACCGCGGCCGTGGCGGGCTACAACCAGTTGCTCTACGCCAGCCTGGCGGGCAACGGGGTGAGCTTCATCCCGGTGGACACCTTCACCCTGCTGCGGGAAGTGTCGGCCAATCCGGCGGCCTACGGCTTCAGCAACGCCACCGGGGTGGCCTGCAACCCGGCGCTGGTTTCCTCGTCGCTGATCTGTACCTCGGCCGCGCTGGTCACGCCCACGGCGGCCCAGACCTATGTCTTCGCCGATGGGGTGCACCCCACCACCGCTGCCCACAAGGTGATCAGCGACTACGTGCTGGGCATCCTGCGCGCGCCGGGGCAGATCTCGCTGCTGGCCGAGCTGCCCCTGAAAGCACGGGCGGCCCTGGCGAGCAACATTCAGAACCAGCTCGCGGTGAGCGCCTGGGCCCGGCCCCAGGGCGGCGCCAATGCCTGGGCCTCGGTGTCCGGCAACAGCGTGCGCTTCAATCTGCCCAACCAGGCCGGGGTGGACGGCAAAGGCATCGAGATTGCTGCCGGGGTGGATACCCGGCTCTCGCCCGGCATGACCCTGGGCGCCGCCGTGGGCCTGAGCCGCCAGCGGCCCGACCTGGCGGGCGGCGGCAGCCTGGACATGGATGAGACCACCTTCGCGCTGTACGCCGGCTATCGCCAGGGCGCCTTCGGCCTGAGTGTGGTGGGCGCCGCCAGCCAGCTTGATTTCGACACCCGCCGCGACATCGCCCTGGGCACCGTCACCCGTAGCGCCAGCGGCGGCACCACCGGCTCCAACGTTTCGCTCTCGGTGCTGGGCCATTACGAACTGGGCGCGGGCACCCTGCGCCACGGGCCGGTGGCGGGGCTGGCGCTGCAGCAGGTGCGGGTACAGGGCTACGCGGAAAACAGCGGCGGTTCCAGCGCCATGTGGTACGACCGGCAGAGCCGCGCCTCCGCCGTGGGCAGCCTGGGCTACCAGGTCGCGGCCGATCTGGGCCGCTTCCAGCCCTTCGGCCGGCTCAGCCTGGAGCACGAGTTCAAATCCAGCGGCCGGTCCCTCACCGCGGGCCTCAATTCGATCTCCACCTCCGGCTTCGCCTTCGATGCCGCCCAGCCCGACCGCAACTGGGGCAGCCTCACCGTGGGCGTCGGTGCCAAGCTCACCAACACCGTGGCCGGCTCCCTGGCCCTGGTCAGCCAGTTCGGCCAGAGCGGCGTGCGGCACTACAGCCTGCAGGCGGGGGTGAGTATGGGGTTCTGA
>DAITAZ010000057.1:0-6290 GCA_036824045.1 Rhodocyclaceae bacterium | reverse complement strand
CTACCGCCATTCCCCGCGCAGTGCCGCCACCTTGGCTTGCAGCGCTGCAGCGCTTGCGTGCGCCGGGGGCACGGCGGGCCCGGCGACGAGCTCGATGGGGCTGCCCAGTCCGCGGCGGAAGGGGCGGCGCATGGCGGGGCCGTCCTTGCGGGAGAAGAAGCTGCCCCACAGGCCGCGCAGGGCCAGCGGCACCACGGGCACCGGGGTGGTGCTGACGATGCGTTCCATGCCGGGGCGGAAGCCGCTCATTTCGCCATCGCGGGTGATCTCCCCCTCCGGGAAGATGCCGATGAGTTCCCCCGCTGCCAGGGCCCGGGCGATGTCGGCGTAGGCGCGCTCGAGCATGGCCGGGTCTTCCTTGGCGGGGGCGATGGGGATGGCGCGGCTCTCGCGGAAGACGAAGGAGATGAGCGGCGTGCGGAAGATGCGGTGGTCCATCACGAAGCGGATCGGCCGCCGGCTGCCGGCCATGATCACCAGCGCGTCCACATAGCTCACGTGGTTGCACACCAGCAGGGCGGGGCCGTCTTCCGGGATGTGCGCCTCCAGCGCCCGGGTGCGCAGGCGGTACACGCTGTGGATGAGCAGCCAGACGATGAAGCGTTGCAGGAACTCTGGCACCAGGCGGTAGATGTAGAGCGCCACCAGGGCGTTGAGCACCGCCGCCACGCCGAACAGGGCGGGAATGCCGAGCCCGGCGCCGAGCAGGGCGGCCGCGCCCAGGGCACCCCCCACCATGAACAGGGCGTTGATGATGTTGTTGGCGGCGATGATGCGGGCGCGCTGGGCGGCCTCGCTGCGGCTTTGCACCAGGGCGTAGAGAGGCACGATGAAGAAGCCGCCGAACATGCCCAGCAGGGCCAGGTCCAGCAGCACCCGCCACATGCCGGGCTGGGCGAGCAGGGCAGCCACTTCCAGCGGGCCGTCGGCGGGCGGCTGGGCGGGGGCGGCCCAGGCCAGATCGAGCCCGAACAGGGTGAGACCGATGGAGCCGAAGGGCACCAGGCCGATCTCCACATGTTTGCCGGAGAGCCGCTCGCAGAGCATGGAGCCGATGCCGATGCCCACGGTGAAGGTGGCCAGCAGCAGCGTGACCGCCCCCTCGCCGCCGCCCAGCACGTTCTTGGCGAAGGCCGGGAACTGGGCGAGGAACAGGGCGCCGTAGAGCCAGAACCAGGAAATGCCCAGGATGGAGAGGAACACCGCCCGGTTGCCCCGGGCGTAGCCGATGTTGCGCCAGGTTTCGGTGATGGGGTTGGGGTTGATGGCCAGCCCCGGGGCCGGGGCGGGGGCGGGGGGGACGGCGCGGGCGGTGGCGTAGCCCAGGGCGGCCACCAGCAGGCCGCCGCCAGCGATCAGTACCGGCCCTTGCTCCGCTGCCGCCAGCAGCCCGCCCACCAGGGTGCCGAGCAGGATGGCGACGAAGGTGCCGGCCTCCACCAGCGCATTGCCGCCCACCAGTTCGTCCTCCCGCAGGTGCTGGGGCAGCAGGGCGTACTTGACCGGCCCGAACAGGGTGGAGTGGCAGCCGAGCAGGAATAACGCGGTCATCAGCACCGCCAGGCTGTGGGCCAGGAAACCCGCCAGTGCCACGCCCATGATGCCCATCTCCAGCACCTTCACCAGCCGGGTGAGGCGGGCCTTGTCGTACTTGTCCGCCAGTTGTCCGGCGGTGGCGGAGAAAATGAAGAAGGGCAGGATGAAGATGCCCGCCGCCAGATTGGACAGCAATTCCGGCTTGAGCGTCGTCCAGCTCGCGGCCTGAAAGGTCAGCAGCACCACCAGGGCGTTCTTGAACAGGTTGTCGTTGAAGGCCCCGAGAAACTGGGTGAGGAAGAACGGCAGAAAGCGCCGGGTGGATAGCAGTTGCGAAGGCGTGCTCATGCGGGGGTCCGATCAAGGGTGGCGGGCGCCGGTAGCCCATTGCCTGCAGGGGGGCGCGATGGGTCGAATCTAACAGGGGCGGGGGCGGCAGGCGAATCGCTCCGGCGCCGGGCGTGGCGCAGGAGCGCGGCGGTGGCCAGGCCCAGCAGCAGCCCGCCCAGATGGGCCGGCCAGGCGGTGACGATGCCCGCCGGCAGCAGCACCGAGGCGGCATCGCCCGCGGCGTCGACGACCAGCTTGGCCACGTAGGCCGCCGCCAGGGCCTGGCCGAGGAGGCCGCCCTCGATCGCCACGCCCACCACCAACACCGCCCCCAACCCGGAAAAACCGCGATAGCTTTCCAGCCAGGGCGCCGTGGCCAGCAGGGCGGCCGAGAGCAGGGGCGCCAGCACCGGCAGCAGGGCCAGCCAGGGGCGCAGCCGCGGCCCGGCCACGATCCACAGCGCCAGCCCGGCCGCCAGGTTGCCCGCCAGATGGGTGGCCGACCAGTGGCAGAACTGCCCTGTCCACAGCCGCCAGAGCTGGCCCTGGGCCAGGGCGGTGCGCTGCAGTTCCATGGTGTCGCCGGGGAGCAGATTGGCCAGCAGGATCAACCCCGCCAGCAGGCCCAGGGACAGACGCTCAGCGACCACGGCGTGTGCCGGCCAGGCGCAGGGCCGCGGCGGCGGCGAAGAGTCCGAGCAGCGCCGGGCTGGTGTCGCCACCCCCCGCGTGGCCGGGCCGGTGGACGATGCGGGCGACTTTTTCTTCCTTCACCCGCAGCTTGAACGCCTCCAGTTGCGCGTCGAGCTGGGGAATCATCGCCTCCACCGCCTGGGCGTAGCCTGCGCTGCGGGCTTCGCGGGAGGCCTGGCCGAACTTCACCAGGGGCGAGCTGCCCTTGATCTGGCTGCTGCCGGGGGCGCGGAAAAGCAGGGCGCGGCTCCTGACGTCGAACACCGAGGCATCCACCAGGGTGCTCACGTCGTACTGGCTGCCGTTGACCAGGTAACCGCCGACGATGGTCCAGTAGAAAATGGAGAGCCGGTTGCTGTCGCTGAACTGCATCTGGTCGTAGGAGAGCAGCGCCACCACGTCCACGTTGAACATGCGCGCCGCCTGCTGGAGGTTGTCGAAGCCGCCCCGGGGGCGCAGGTAGGTGCCGGGGATGGTCTCGATGGCGGCGATGTAGGGCCGGTTGGCGAAGGCCGCCTTCACCCGGTCGAGCAGGCGGTCGCGCTCGGGCTCCGACAGATCGGCGAAGCGTTCGCCGGGCACGAAGGCGATGCCCACCCGCAGGGGCAGGCGCAGTTCGGGCACCGTCGGGGTCAGGGCCGGCTGTTCGCCCTTGGGGTAGAGGTATTCGACCACGGTGGCGCGCTGGGCCACGTTGCCGCGGTCGAACCAGGTCGCGCAGCCGGTGCTCAGAAGCCCGGCAAGGAGGGCGGCGGCAAGGCGGGGAAGGTGCATGGCAGGGGCTCCCGGGTCAGGCCGCTTCGGCCCACTGCTTGAGGGTGACGTAGTCGGTCTTGCCCGTGCCCAGCAGCGGCAGCGCTTCCACCGCCACGATCTTGCGCGGCACGGCCAGCTCCGATACCCCCTGGGTGCGGGCGGCGGCGAGCAGGCGCTCCCGGTCCAGGCCGCGGTCGGTGGTAAACAGCACCAGCGCCTCGCCCTTGGCCGGGTCCGGCTGGGTGGAGCTGGCGTGGGCGGTGGTGGGCGAGGCGGCGGCGGCGAGCTTTTCCACCACCTCCAGGCTCACCATCTCTCCGGCCACCTTGGCGAAGCGCTTGACCCGGCCAACGATGCGCACAAAGCCGTCGTGGTCGATCTCCACCACATCCCCCGTCTCGTACCAGCCCTGGCCGGCTTCCGACGCGGGGGGCTGGAGCTGGCCCGGCTGGTCGAAGCGCAGGTAGCCGGACATCACGTTGGGCCCGCGCACGTGCAGCATGCCCCGGCGGCCTTCGGCGGGGTCGATGCCGGGCACGGGCAACAGCCGGTGCTCGATGCCCGGCAGCAATTGGCCAACGCTGCCGGTACGGTAGGCCATGGGGGTGTTCACCGCCAGCACCGGCGCGGTTTCGGTGGCGCCGTAGCCTTCAAAGATGCGGATGCCGAACTTCTCGAACCAGGTCAGGCGTACCGGCTCGGCCAGCTTTTCGGCGCCGGCGATCACATAGCGCAGGCGATAGAAATCGTAGGGGTGGGCAAAGCGGGCATAGTTGCCGAGGAAGGTGCTGGTGCCCAGCAGCACCGTGCAGTTGCGGTCGTAGGCCAGCTCCGGGATCACCCGGTAATGGAGCGGCGAGGGGTAGAGGAACACATTGGCGCCGGTGAGCACCGGCAGCAAGCCGCCGGCGGTGAGCCCGAAGGAATGGAACAGGGGCAGGGCGTTGAGGATCTTGTCGTCCACCGAGAAGTCCACCGAGGCGCGGATCTGGGCGATGTTGGCCAGCAGCGCCCGGTGGGACAGCACCACGCCCTTGGGCTTGCCCTCGGAACCGGAGGTGAACAGCACCACCGCGGCGTCTTCCGGGCTGCCGGCGTGGGTGGCGGCGCGGGGGAAGTGCCGCGCCCACAGCACCAGCCACAGCTTGTCCGCCACGCTGATCCGGTCGCGCAGGTCTTCCAGGTAGAGCAGGCGCACACCGTCCAGCCCCGCCAGCTTGTCTCCCAGCTTGGCCTGCTCGACGAACGCGCGGGAGGTCAGCACGGTGCGGATCTGCGCCGCCGTGCACGCCGCCTGCAGGCCATCCGCCCCGGCGGTGTAATTGAGCATGGCCGCCACCCGGTTGTGGGCGCCCAGGCCGAACACCAGACCGAGGGTGGGCGCCAGATTGGGCAACAGCAGGCCCACCCGCTCCCCCGGGGCGCTCTCCCGGGCCATCAGCCGGCCCAGCACCAGGGCCATCTTGATCAGCTCGCCGTAGCTGTATTCGATCTGTTTCAGGTCTTCCACCAGCCGGCGGCCCCGGCCGTGGATGGAGGCGGCGTCGAGCAGGGCGTGAAAGAGCGTCTGTTGCGGACGCGTGGCGAAAATCATCTCCTGCATCAGCCGGCGCATGCCCTCGCCGGCCTTGCGGCGGCGCTCCCGTGCCGTGGGTGCCGCCGGCATGGGCAGGGCGGTGAAGGGCAGGATGGAGAGGGCGATCCGCGGCAGGGCCCGGCGCGGAAAGCGACCCGACACCCGGGAGAAGTAGGTCCGCGCCGCGCCGTCGATGCGCACCGGCAGCACGGTGGCGCCGGTGCGGGCGGCCACGAAGGCCGGGCCGTCGTAGGTCTTCATCAGGCTGCCGGTGGTGGTGATGCGCCCTTCCGGAAAGATCACCACCGGCCGGCCGGACTGGATCAGCCGGATCACCTTCTTCATCGCCATCGGGCTCGTGGGGTCCACCGCAAGGTAGTCCACCAGGCTCAGCATGGTCCGGAACCACAGATTGCGCGCCACCCCCGTATGCACCACGAACACCGGGTCCAGGGGCAGGAACAGGCCCAGCAGCAGCCCGTCCAGAAAGGATTCGTGGTTCGCCACCACCAGCAGCCGCTCCGGCACCCGGGGGATTCCTCCCTTCACCTCCACGCGGAACAACAGGCGGGTCAGGGCACGCAGTACAGGCTTGAGCAGATTACGCAACATGGTCACTCCGGACGACAAAAACGGGTTTGGGCAACAGCCACGCCCTGACTGTTATCGGCACATCCCGCCGGGGCTGGTGTGCGGCGCAGCAGCGCATAACAAGACGACGAGTCTAGATATATCGACATATTGGGCAAAAAAATTCAGGTATTGCCGCGCAGGTAGTCCAGCGCGTTGCTGAAGGTGTCGTCGAGAAAACCGCGATTGATCCAGAAGTACACCTCCTTGCCGATCTTCTCGGAATCCAGCACCCCCGCCTCCTTCAGCACCTTCAGGTGGTGCGACACCGTGGACCGCGCCAGGGTGGAAACCTCCACGATCTGCCCCACGTTCAGCCGCTCCCCCGGCTCGAAGGTGAGCAGGATGCGCTGGCGATGCTCGTCCCCCAGGGCGGTGAACACCCGGGACATGGCTTTCCACGCAGGGGGGATGGCACGGGAGTAGTCCTTGTTCATGTCGATGATCGTAGTTATATCGTTGCGTGGAGTCAAGCGCCTTTCGTCGGCCTGCCGCTCGCGTCCGCAACTTGAACTGAGACTCGCAGATTGGGTTGAGACAGCTTTCTCGCGTCAAACAGAGCGCAAAGCGCTGAGCGCCTGATGGTGGGTGGAGGCAGAAACCTCGCGCGCGTTGCTCAATATGGGCAGGAAAGCCTCTACCCCCTTGTGGCCCATGTCGCGAGGGTGGCGAAGCCCGTTCCACCGCACATAAAAACGCACCCAATCCACATATACCTTCTCCGTTTTCAGGCTATAGTGCAGGTAGCGTATGCGCTCACCAATCTGGT
>DAITAZ010000010.1:0-94462 GCA_036824045.1 Rhodocyclaceae bacterium | reverse complement strand
CCCTAAGGATCCCGCGTCGCCTGCCGATAATTCCGTGTGACGCGAAAGTGGAATAAAAGGGGCCGGCACACATGGCGACCAACAGCATTACCTCCATCGGCCTCTCGGGCCTGCGGGCAGCCAATCTTGGCCTGCTCACGGCCGGGCACAACGTGGCCAACGCATCGACACCCGGCTACACGCGGCAGGAGACGATCCAGTCTTCCAACCTGCCCCTCTACACCGGTGCGGGGTATCTGGGGCAGGGTACCAGCGTGGATACGGTCAAGCGGGTCTATGACCAGCACTTGGCGCGCCAGGTGCTGACGGCGCAGACGCGATCGTCCGAGCTGGATCAGTACAGCCAGCAGATCGCAGAGCTGGACAATCTGCTGGCGGACACCAGCGCTGGATTGAGTCCGGCGGTGCAGGAGTTCTTCTCCGCCGCGGCGGAAGTCTCGGCCAATCCCTCGTCCATCCCCGCCCGGCAAACCATGCTGGCATCCAGCCAGGCGCTTGCCAGTCGCTTTCAGGCCCTGGATGCGCGGATGACCGAGATGCAACAGGGCGTCAATAGCGTCGTCTCCAGTTCGACAGAGCTGATCAGCAGCTATGCCCGCCAGATCGCCGATATCAACGAGCGCATTCACGTGGCTCAGGGCTATGGCGAAGGGCAGACTCCCAATGATCTGCTGGACCAGCGCGAACAGCTCATTGCCGAGCTGAACAAGGAAGTGCGTGTCAATACGGCGGTGCAGAGTGACGGTTCCTACAACGTCTACATCGGCAATGGTCAGCCCCTGGTTGTAGGCGCCCAGGCCTACAGCCTCGAAGCGGTTCCTTCCGCCGACGATCCCAACCGCCTGAGCGTGGGGCTGACCACTGCAGGTGGCACCGTGGTGGAACTGCCGGAGAGTGCGGTGAGCGGCGGCAAGCTTGCCGGGGCACTCGGCTTCCGCAGCGAGACCCTCGATCAGGCGCAAAGCGCCCTGGGCCGGATCGCCGCTGGCATGGCCCAGACGATCAACGCCCAGCACCAGTTGGGCCAGGATCTGAATGGCGTGGCGGGCGGCGACTTCTTTATCCCGCCGGCCGGCGAGGCCATTGCCCGGAACAGCCCTGCCAACGCGGGCGATGCGGCCTTCAGCGTTGGCATCACCGATGCCGCAGCGCTGACGACCAGCGATTACCGCTTGACCTCCAATGGTGGGGGCAGCTACACCTTGGTGCGCCTGTCCGACAACACCACCCTGGTGAACAACGCCGCGCTGCCGGCCAGTGTGGATGGTTTTTCGCTGACATTGAGTTCCGGCTCCGACCAGGCGGGGGACAGCTTTCTCATCCGGCCTACCCGCAACGCTGCCCAGAACCTGGAGGTGGCGATCACCGATCCTCGCGAAATTGCTGCAGCCGCCCCCATCCGGACCGGGCAGACCGCCGGGAATACCGGTACTGCCAGTATCAGCGCCGGCACTGTCAACGCACCGCCGCCTGCGGACCCCAACCTCAAGAACAGCGTCGAGATCCGCTTCACATCGGCTACCACCTTCGACGTGGTGGATACCACCCTGGGTACGAATCTGGCCACGGGCGTGGGGTACACCTCCGGCGCGGATATCAGCTACAACGGTTGGACGGCGCAGGTTTCCGGCGTGGCGAGGACGGGCGATCAGTTCACCGTGGGTGCCAATACCAGCGGGGTGTCCGACAACCGCAACCTGCTGGCCATCGGCAAGCTGCAAACCGACAAGACCATGGCGGGTGGAACGGCCAACTACCAGTCTGCCTATTCGCAGATGGTGAGCACGGTGGGCAACAAGGCGCAGGAGGTACAAGTGGCCGCTGCCGCCCAGACCAATCTGGTCAGCCAGACCGAGGCGGCCCGGGATTCGGTTTCAGGCGTCAATCTGGACGAGGAGATGGCCAAGCTGTTGCGCTATCAGCAGGCCTACCAGGCTGCAGCCAAAACCATCGAAGTGGCAAACAAGTTGTTCGACACCGTGCTCGGCATGGGCGCCTGAGCGGGCGGAACAGGCTGAGGAGCAAACCATGCGCGTATCCACCAACATGATCTACAGCTCGGGGCTGGCGTCTATCCAGAGCGGCAGCGCCAGCCTGCTGCGCACCCAGCAGCAAGTGGCTTCGGGCCGCAAGATACTGAGCCCCTCCGACGATCCCGTGGGTTCGGTGCGCACTCTGGAGGTTACACAGTCCAAGGAGCTCAACGCCCAGTTCCAGTACGGCCAGGGCGTGGCCAAGGACACCCTCTCGCTGGTGGAAAGCCGTCTCTCCGCGGTGACCGACAACCTGACCTACATTCGCGAGCGGGTGGTTGCAGCGGGCAATTCCGTGCTCAGTCAAGACGATCGCAAGGCGATTGCCAAGGATCTGCGGGCTCGGTTTGATGAGCTGGTGGGGCTGGCCAACAGCCAGAACGGGGAGGGCGAGTTCCTCTTTGCCGGGCTACAGGGGGACACTCAGCCGTTTTCCGGCAATGTGGACTCCGGTGTGAGCTACCACGGAGACGACGGCACCCGTTCGGTGCGGGTGTCCCCTTCCCGTTACCTGGCGGTGACCAATTCGGGGAGCGAGTTGTTCATGCGGGCACGCAGCGGCAACGGAACCTTCACCACCTCGGCTGCCACCTCGAACACGGGCAGCGGCATTATCGATAGCGGAACGGTTACCGATCCGACGCTGATCACCGGCCATTCGTACCAGATCAGCTTTGCCCTCTCTGGTTCAACACTCACCTATCAGGTGGTGGACCAGAGCACCAGCGCTACGGTGAGTACCGGCAACTACACTGACGGTGCTGAAATTGCGTTCGACGGCATGTCGTTGAGCATCAAAGGCACGCCTTCGGCCACCGACACCTTCGACGTGGCTCCCAGCACCGAGCAAAGCGTCTTTGCCACCGTGTCCGACCTTATCAGTACCCTCGAAACCGGTGGTTCCACCCAGGTAGGCAATGCCATTGGTACGGCCCTCACCAATCTGGACAACGCCACGGAATCCGTGCTGAGGGTGCATGCCTCGGTGGGTTCCCGGCTTACCGAAATCGAAAGCCTGGAGAGCGTGAGCGAGGATCTGGATGCCCAGTACGCGCAGGTGCTGTCCAGCCTGAATGACCTGGACTACGCCGAAGCGCTCACGCGACTGAGCCAGCAACAGACCGTGCTCGAAGCGGCGCAGAAGTCCTTCATGCAGATCTCCAGGCTTTCCTTGTTCAATTACCTGTAAGGCGCACGCGCATGCCAGAGTACCCAAGCCGTCAGGGGCTGTGTTGCTGCCTGCTTGCAACAGGGCTGCTTGCTGCGGGGTGCAGTTCCATGGAAGGGGCCGCCTACCCACGCAACGGATCACTGATTCCCGCAGCCTCGGTCAAGCTCTCGGAGGGGATCACGCTGTCGCTGGAAAAGCTGGCAACCCTGGCCGCCGCCGGTTACGTGATCATGAAAGTCGTGGACCCTTTGGCGCCCAACTGGCAGATCTCCGAGGTCAGGATTGATGATGAGCATTACCTCCTCAATCTGCAGATGAAGCGGTTTCATCTGGGGGGCGCCGGGGAGGCTCGCCAGGTGTTTCAGCGCCGGGCCGAGCAACTGGCGATTGCCCACCGGGCAACGGCCATGCAGATCGCCCGGTACGGTGAATCGCTGGATTCTTCAGGGGTGGCACCCCAGAGGGTGGCGGAGGGGGTCGTCCGGCTGAGTCTGCCGCCCCCCGAGGCGCCTGTGGCGGCCGTTGCTCCGGTGGCGAACGCAGCGCCGGAGGTGAGTGTCGTCCCGGCCAAAATCAAGCCGTCACCGGCTCCGCCACCGGGCGCCGGGCGCTTGTAACGCCCGGAATCGATTCCGCGCACACAGGTCGGGAGCAACCGGCGGGCCCTGCTGTCCAAGACCGTATGAGGGAGGAGGCCGTGAGCGGCTGGATAGCGTGCTCCGCATCCGGGCCAAGCCCATCCTCCGTTACGAACTGGTATAAATCCCCAAAGCGGAGCGACAGGAGTAGGCGCAAATGAGCAACGTGTTTGATTTCACCTGCAAGGGTATCGGCGGAGAAGCGGTGCCCTTGGCGGGTTACCGCGGGCAAGTGTTGGTTATCGTCAACGTGGCCAGCGCCTGCGGTTTCACGCCTCAGTACGCTGAACTGGAGGCCCTATACCGGCGCTATCGAGACCAGGGATTTTCGGTCCTGGGTTTTCCCTGCAATCAGTTCGGGGGACAGGAGCCAGGGAGCGAGGAAGAGATTCAGGTTTTTTGCAGTACCCGCTTTCAGGTGAGCTTCCCGATGTTTTCAAAGATCGCCGTCAATGGGGAAAATGCGGACCCCTTGTTTCGCCATCTTTGCGAAGTGGCGCCAGGACTGTTGGGGTCGCGGGCGGTGAAGTGGAACTTCACCAAATTCCTGGTGGACAGAAATGGAACGGCCGTTGAGCGTTTCGCCCCCGCAACCTCGCCCGAGCAGATGGCCGCGCGCATCGAGGCACTCCTGGCGGCGCGGTAGCTTGCCGCGCCCAGTGGAGCGACCAGCGAGCCCGCGCTTAGGCGGCGGGCGGGTCCACCACCTCGTTCAGGGAGAGCCAATAGAGGCCGATCTGGCCGACTGCGTAGATAAAGCGATCAAAATCGACAGGCTTGCGGATGTAGCTGTTGGCCCCGAGCCGGTAGGCTTCCAGCACATCTTTCTGCTCCAGCGAAGTGGTGAGGACCACAACCGGGAGTGAGCGGGTGGGAGCAGATTCGCGGATGCGCCGCAGCACTTCAAGGCCGTCCACCCTGGGCAGCTTCAGATCCAGGAGCACCACTGCCGGCATGGCTTGGGGGTCTCGATCCGCGTACAGCCCGGTGCGGAACAGATAGTCCAGGGCTTCGACCCCGTCACGGGCGACAACCACCGGGTTGGTGATGCGATTGCGATGAAACGCATGCAAGGTGAGTGCTTCGTCATCCGGGTTGTCTTCGACAAGCAAAATAGGGCGTTCGATGCCCATTGTTTTCTCCAGCGTTCGCGAATCTTCTTGTTTGTTGTTATGTGTCCTGCTGCTGCGGCTTTCGGTTTCTTAAGTGCCGGTGAAGGCTGCATCGAGGTCCGGGTTGCCAAACTCCAGCCCCCCATTCAAGCTCGGTGTAGGCTGGTGCCATATCTCTTCGGTATCAATTCACTGGAATTGTAGCGGCGCAGATGAGGGGTGAAACCCCCTCTGTTCCGACTTTGCAATGGGTGCCGTGTCAGGTAGCACAGTCGCCGATTGACGACAGTCTACCTGCTTGCGGCTCAGGGTGCCAAGTCATCTTGATGCAGCAGGAAAACCATGTCTTCCGAACTGCGGGTGGCGAGCCAGGTGAAGGGTAGTTCTGGAAACGCGGCCTCGGTTTCGGCCCGGTTATGGCCGACTTCCACCACCAGCAAACCTCCCGGATTCAGGTGATTGGCGGCGGACGCCAGCATGCGTCGTACCACATCCATTCCGTCGTGCCCACCCGCCAAGCCCAGCGCGGGCTCTTGCCGGTATTCCTGTGGCAGGTTTGCCATGGCAGCGTCGGTTACATAGGGCGGGTTACTCAGAATCAGGTCATAGCGGCGGCCCTGGAGGTTTTGGAACAGATCGGTTTCCACAACCTGGATCTGATCCTCCAGCGCGTAGTCATGCACATTGCGTCGGGCGACCTCGAGTGCGTCGGGCGAGATGTCTGCTGCGTCCACCGCGGCGTTGGGGAACGCATGGGCGGCAAGGATGGCCAGGCAACCCGAACCGGTACACAGGTCGAGGATGCTGCCGACTTCGTCCGCCGCCTCGACCCAGGGAGCGAGCCCGTTTTCAAGCAATTCGGCAATGAAGGAACGTGGCACCAGGACCCGCTCGTCCACATAGAAGCGGAAGTCACCCAGCCAGGCTTCCCGGGTGAGATAGGCAGCGGGGATGCGCTGGTCAACGCGGCGGGAGAGCACTTCGATGAGTTGCTCCCTTTCCCGATCCGTGAGCAGGGCGTCGAGAAAGGGCTCCAGCCGGTCCAAGGGCAGATGCAGGGTGTGGAGGATGAGATAGGCGGCTTCGTCGTACGCATCGGCGCACCCGTGCCCGAAACTGGCGCCCGAAGCATTGAGGCTGGAAACGGCGTAGCGCAGAAAGTCGCGCAGGGTATGGAGATGTTCAGCGTCGTCCGCGGAAATGTAGGTGCTGATGGTCATGGTGGGAGTGGTCCGTTCAGCCCGGCAGCAGCCGATGCAAGGTTTCTTCGTAGATGCGGCTCAAGGGAGCGAGGGCATCGAGGCGGATGCACTCGTCGATCTTGTGGATGGTGGCGTTGACCGGGCCGAACTCCACTACCTCCGGGCAGATCTCTGCAATGAAGCGGCCGTCCGAGGTGCCGCCGCTGGTGGAGAGTTCCGGCGTGAGGCCTGTGGTCGCCTCGATGGCGGCTGAAATGGCGTTCACCAGCCTTCCCTTCGGGGTGAGAAATGGTTTGCCGGACAAGGACCACTGGAGTTCATAGTCCACGCCGTGGCGATCCAGCACCTCGTGGACGATGGCTTTCAAGCCGTCGGCAGAGCTCTCGGGCGAGAAGCGGAAGTTGAACAGCAGTTCGGCCGTGCCCGGGATAACGTTGGTGGCGCCGGTGCCGGCCCGGATGTTGGAAACCTGCCAGGAGGTGGGCGGGAAATAGTCGTTGCCCTGATCCCAATCTCGCGCCGCGAGTTCCGCCAGGGCGGGCGCGAGCATGTGGACCGGATTGCGGGCCAGATGCGGGTAGGCAATGTGGCCTTGTTGGCCTTTGACGACGAGTTTGCCCGACAGGGAGCCCCGCCGGCCATTCTTGATGGTGTCCCCAAGCGTGGCGGTGGAGGTGGGTTCGCCGACGATGCAGAAATCCATGGCTTCGCCTCGCTGCCGGAGCGCCTCCACTACGCGGATCGTGCCATCTACGGCGTCGCCTTCTTCGTCCGAGGTCAGCAACAGGGCGATGGAGCCGTTGTGGTCAGGTTGCTTGGCAACGAAGCGCTCGATGGCCGTGACGAATGCGGCCAGCGAGCTTTTCATGTCGGCCGCGCCGCGCCCGTACAGATAGCCGTCGCGCATGGTTGGCACGAACGGATCGCTGAGCCATTTGTCCCGGGGGCCGGTGGGCACCACGTCGGTGTGGCCGGCAAAGCAGACCAGTGGCCGGGACCGCCCGTGGCGCGCCCACAGGTTGCTCACGCCGCCTTGGTCGATGCGCTCGATGGCGAAGCCCAGGGGAATGAGGCGTTCGGTGATGAGATCAAGGCAGCCAGCGTCTTCCGGGGTGACGGATGGGCGGCTGATAAGCTGACAAGCCAGCTCGAGAGTGGATTGGGTATTCATGCGGCGGCAGGGGTTGTTGATGGGGCCGGAGTATAGGGGAATCCGGCGCCGCAGCCTCTGCCGGGCCGTGCTTCAGGTGTCGTCCAGCCGCAGGGAGAACTCCTCGAACGAGGGGCCGGCGGCGCTCAGCAGGGCGCCGTCCGCCTGATTGGGGGCGCGGCGCAGCGTGGCATCCTTGTCGCCGTTGTTGATGAGCCAGGAAAGGTTGGTGGGCGAATCGGCATTGGCAAGCGCTTCGTCCATCGTGATGACGCCGTTGCGTTGCAGCCTGCACAGATCCTGCTCGAAGGTCTGGGAACCGGGAGGCAGGCTCTGTTCCATGGCCTCCTTGATGGAGTTGATGTCGCCTCGCTCGATCAGGTCGGCGATATGGCGGGTGTTGATCAGGAGTTCCACGGTTGGGGTCAGGCCGCCGGTGGTCTTGCGGATCAGGCGCTGGGAGATGATGGCGCGCAGACAGACCGACAGATCCAGGAAGAGGAGCGGCCGGTTTTCCAGCGGGAAGAAATTGATGATCCGGTTGAGTGCGTGGTAGGCGTTGTTGGCATGCAGGGTTGCCAGGCACAGATGGCCGGTCTGGGCGTAGGCAATGGCCATGGACATGGTTTCCCGGTCGCGGATTTCGCCGATCAGGATGCAGTCGGGCGCCTGGCGCATGGCATTTTTGAGGGCCGCGCTCCAGCCTTTGGTGTCCATGCCGATTTCCCGCTGGTTCACCACCGATTTCTTGTGGCGGAACAAGTACTCGATGGGGTCCTCCACTGTCAGGATGTGGCCGGCGCGGTGGATGTTGCGATGGTCGATCATCGAGGCAATCGTGGTGGATTTGCCCGAGCCAGTCGCGCCGACCACCAGGATCAGGCCCCGTTTTTCCATGATCAGCTCACCCAGAAGCGGCGGCAGGCCCAATGAATCAAGGGGCGGAATTTCGCCCCGGATGTAGCGGATGACAATGGCCGGGCAACCCCGTTGCCAGAAGATGTTTACGCGGAAGTTGCCCAGGTCGCGTCGGCCGAAGGAGAGGTTCATCTCCTTGGTTTCCTCGAATTCCTTGACTTGTTCGGGGGTCATCATCCCGTAGGCAATGCGCTGGGCGCTCACCGCGTCGACCGTTTGCTGGTTGACCGGGATGGTGTTGCCTTGGATCTTGATATGAATGGGCGTACCGGCCGAGATGTAAACATCGGAGGCCGATTTTTCCGCCATCAGGTGAAACAGCTTTTCCAGAAGCATGGCAATAAACCGTATGGGCTCACACGGTCTACGCCAATTCCAGGGGCGCCTTGAGGTTTGTAAGCGGAATTGGGAGCGGGAAGAAAGGAAAAAACAGCGGAGGGCCGCCTGGCGGGGCCCCCTGCCGGGCGCTCAGGCGCGCAGCAATTCGTTGATGCTTGTTTTGGCGCGGGTCTGAGCGTCCACCTTTTTGACGATCACTGCGCAGTACAGGCTGTACTTGCCATCGGCGGAAGGCAGGTTGCCCGACACCACCACGGAGCCTTCAGGTACGCGGCCGTAGATCACTTCGCCGGTGGTGCGATCGTAGATCTTGGTGCTTTGGCCGATGTAGACGCCCATGGAAATGACGCAGTTGTCTTCCACGATCACGCCTTCCACCACTTCGGAGCGGGCGCCCACGAAACAGTTGTCACCGATGATGGTCGGGTTGGCCTGCAGCGGTTCGAGTACGCCGCCGATGCCGACACCGCCTGAAAGATGCACGTTCTTGCCGATCTGGGCGCAGGAACCCACTGTGGCCCAGGTGTCCACCATGGCGCCATCGTCCACATAGGCGCCAATGTTGACGTAGCTGGGCATCAGTACAACGTTGCGGCCGATGAAGGACCCCCGTCGGGCGACGGCGGGCGGTACTACGCGGAAACCTCCGGCCTGGAACTGCGCGGCATCGTAGCTGGAGAACTTGGTGGCTACCTTGTCGAAGTACTGGGTATCGCCGCTGCCCATCACCTGATTGTCCGCGAGGCGGAAGGAAAGCAACACGGCTTTCTTGATCCACTGGTGGGTTTCCCACTGCTGGGTGCCCGCCACGCGGGAAGCGACGCGGAGCCGGCCTGCATCGAGTTCCGCCAGAACGTGGTCGACAGCCTCGCGCACTGCGGTGGGGGCGGAGGAGGGGGAGAGCGCAGCGCGGTCTTCCCAGGCTTGTTCGATGGTTTGCTGAAGTGCTTGCATGTCTCGATTTCCTGTTCAGAGTTGTTTGCAGAATGTCTCGATTCGTCCGGCTGCTTCCAGGCATTCATCAAGGCCAGCCACCAACGCGATGCGGACGAAATTTGCGCCCGGATTCACCCCATCCACCTCCCGGGCAAGATAGCTGCCGGGCAGTACGGTCACGTTTTGTTCGGCCTGCAGGCGACGGGCGAACTCCGTGTCGGCGATGGGGGTGCGGGCCCATAGATAGAAGCCGGCATCGGGCAGGCTGGTGCCCAGGTGGCGGGCGATGACGGGGGTGACCGCCCGGAATTTTTCCACGTACTGGCGCCGGTTGTCCCGCACGTGGTCTTCGTCGTTCCATGCAGCCATGGTGGCAGCCTGCACCGCCGGGTTCATGGCGCAGCCGTGGTAGGTGCGATACAGGGTGAAGGCGCGGATGAGCCCGGCGTCTCCGGCCACGAACCCGGAGCGCATGCCCGGCACATTGGAACGCTTGGACAGGCTGGAGAACATGACGAGGTTGCGAAAGTCGTCGCGCCCGAGTGCCTGGGCGGCTTGCAAGCCGCCCAGCGGAGGTGAGGCTTCGTCGAAGTAGATCTCGGAATAGCATTCATCCGCGGCGATCACAAACCCGTGGCGATCCGACAGATCAAACAGGGTGCGCCATTGGTCCAGGTCCAGGACCTTTCCGGTGGGGTTGCCGGGCGAGCATACGAACACCAGTTGCACGTCACGCCAGGTGGACTCCGGGATCGCAGCGAAGTCCGAGGCAAAGCCGTTTTCCGGCAGGTGGTTGGAGAACACGGGGGTGGCGCCCGCTAGCAGGGCTGCGCCCTCGTAGATCTGGTAGAAAGGATTGGGCGACAGCACTTTTGCCCCCGGCCGGCTGCCGTCGAGCACGCACTGGGCGAAGGCGAACAGAGCCTCGCGTGAGCCATTCACCGGCAAAACCTGGGTCTGCGGATGTACGGTGGGCAAACCGTAGCGGCGCTCGATCCAGGTGGCGATACACGCTCTCAGGGCGTCGCTGCCGGCTGTGGTGGGATAGTTGGCGAGTCCGTCGAGCCCCTGGACAAGCGCGTCCTTGATGAAGCGGGGCGTGGGGTGCTGAGGCTCCCCGATGGAGAGGCGGATCGGCCGCAGGGCAGGATTGGGCGTGATGCCCTCAAACAGCTTGCGCAGCTTCTCAAAGGGGTAGGGCTGGAGCTGGGAAAGGTGTGGATTCACGTCCGACAGGCCTCTGGGCGGAAAAAAGGGGAGCAATTATAGGGGAGTTCGCTCGCCTTTCCCGGTTGTCGAGTCCGCGGACCTAGATTCCCCACAGCTTCTGGATGATTCCCTTTGCGATGAATCCCAGCATCCCGAACGCAAGCACGAAGAAGAGCACGAACGTTCCCATCTTGCCCGCCTTGGACTCCTTCGCCAGGTTGCCGATGATGAACAACATGTAAAGGATGAAAGCGCCGACACCGAAGGTGGCGCCGAATTCGGACAATTGTTCTTCAGATATTCCAAACATGGTGCTCAGTACGGGCGAGGGGTTATCAGTGGCGTTCGGGCAGGTTGCTTGCGTCAACCACGTCCCGGTAGGCATGCCAGGTGGCGTGGCCGATGACCGGAAGGATGACGATCAGACCGAGCAGCATGGTAGCCATGGCGAAAAAAGTCAGCACCATGATGATGGTTGCCCAGATGCCCATGGCGATCGGGTTGCTGCTGACGGCATCGAAACTGGCATTCACTGCTGCGGCAAGCTGGATGTCCCGATCCAGCAGCAAGGGGACGGATACGACGGTTGCCGCGAAGACCAGTGCGGCCATCACCCCGCCCGCCAGGGTCCAGAACAGGAACAGACTGGAGTCGGGTGCGAACACGACCTTGCGCAGGAAGGCTTCCAGTTGGCCGAGGGACTCGTCGGCAAACAAGGCGATGAGGAGCGTGGAGGCGATGACCCACAACGTGCCCACCGCCGCAAGCAGGACGCCCATCTTGATCAGGCAGCGGACCCCCGAAGTCCATGCCCCGACGACTTGCACAAGCCCCGCAGGTTCATTGCGCTCCAGCCGCCTGCTCAACTCGTACAGCCCTGTGGAGAGTATGGGGGCGACAATCAGGAAGCCGGAGAATGCCCCGGCAAGCAGGAAAAAACGTCCCCAGGCGATAGCCAGGATGGCAGCGCCACCGACAGCGAAAAGGAGCCCGTGGAGCAGGCTAGGGGGCAAGGCTCGGAGGAAGTCCTTCCAGCCGGCGGCCAGCCAGAGCAGAGGCTGGCTGAGTCCGACTTCGCGGATGCGGATGGAACTGGGCGCTGCAGACGGGCCGGGGGACGCCATGGTCTCTCCTTTGGTGAAGTGGGCTCCTTGCTGGGAGCCTTGTTATGGCCGCATTCTCGCCCGACCAAGGGCGGGGCGTAAAGCCGCAACGACGGCGGGGGGGCGTCGCCGCGGCCGCCAGTCCGGCAGGACGTGTCAGAGCAGTCCGCGTTCAGCGAAGGAGATGGTCTGCGTGCTCCCGACGATGAAGTGATCCAGAACTTTGACATCCACGAGGCTCAGCGCCTGTTTCAGCGTTTGCGTAAGCAACTCGTCCGCCCGGCTGGGCTCTGCGACGCCGGATGGGTGGTTGTGGGCGAGGATGACCGCCGCTGCGTTGTAGGCGAGGGCGAGCTTGACGACTTCTCGCGGGTAAACGCTGGCCTGGGTGAGCGTTCCGCGGAATAGCGGCTCGTACCGCAGCAATCGGTTTTGGGAATCGAGCAACATCAGGGCGAATACCTCGTGGTCGAGGTGCCCCAGGTTGAATTGCAGCCAGCGCCGCACCGTTTCAGGCGAAGACATCAGGTCCTTGTGGTCGAGATTGCGGGCGAGAGCACGGCGCGTGAACTCGGTTATGGCCTTGAGCTGGGCCGCCTTGGCCGGACCGATACCGCTGACGGATGCCAGGGCTGAGATGGGCGCTTCCACCAGGGCGAGCAGGTCGCCTCCAAACCGGGCCACCAGATCCTCGGCGAGGGCGACCGCGCTCTTCCCCTTGATCCCGACTCGCAGGAAGATCGCCAGCAGTTCCGGGTCGGTCAATGCCTGGGCGCCAAGCTTCGCCATTCGTTCCCTGGGCCGTTGGTCTTCCGGCCAATCCGTGATTGCCACGCGTCTGCTCCCCCGCTTCCAGTAGAATTACCCGCCTGATTCCAGAATTCCCTAATGTCATGGCAGAGCTTACAGGAAACCGATTGGTGGTCGGTGTGACGGGTGGCATAGCCGCATACAAAGCCGCTGAGTTCGTGCGGCTGCTGGTCAAGGCCGGAGCGGATGTTCATGTGGTGCTGAGCGATGCTGGCGCCAGGTTCGTGACGCCAGTGACCTTTCAGGCGCTGTCCGGCAATCCGGTGTGGAGTGACCTGTGGGATGCCCGCATGGACAACAACATGGCCCACATCGACCTGACCCGGGGGGCCGCTGCCATTGTGGTGGCGCCAGCCAGCGCGGATTTCATGGCGAAGGTGGCGCAGGGGCGGGCGGACGACCTGCTCACGACCTTGTGCTTGGCGCGGGACTGTCCGCTCCTGGTGGCGCCGGCGATGAATCGGCAGATGTGGGAGAACCCGGCAACTCAAAGAAATGTGCGCGTGTTGCTGGACGATGGCGTGGGCGTGCTGGGGCCTGCCGCCGGCGACCAGGCTTGCGGAGAGGTCGGCATGGGGCGGATGCTGGAACCTGAAGACTTGGCGGAGGAGGTCGAGGCCTTCCTCCAGCCTAAGTCCCTCGCCGGGCGCGAGGTGTTGATCACGGCTGGTCCCACCTTCGAAGCGATCGATCCGGTCAGGGGAATCACCAATTCCAGCTCCGGCAAGATGGGTTACGCCCTGGCCCGTGCCGCACGGGAGGCCGGCGCGCGCGTGGTGCTGGTGAGCGGGCCGGTGGGGGAGCGGGTGCCGCGGGCGGTGGAGCGGATCAATGTGCTTTCGGCACTGGAAATGCGGGACGCGGTGTTGAAGCGGGTGCGTGCCAACCAGATATTCATCAGCGTGGCCGCTGTGGCGGATTACCGTCCCGCGCGCGTGGCCGAGCACAAATTGAAGAAGGGGAGCGAGACCTTCAGTATTTCCCTGGAGCCCAATCCGGACATCTTGGCGGAAGTGGCGGCGATGTCGGAGCCTCCTTTCTGCGTGGGTTTTGCAGCGGAGAGCCAGAATCTCGAGGCGTATGCCGAGGGGAAGCGCCGGGCCAAGCGCTTGCCGCTACTGGTCGGCAATCTTGTTCAGGATGGGCTGGGCGGGGATGAGAATCAGGTGATCCTGTTCGAAGATGCCGGCCAGACCCCTTTGCCGCGGGCGCCCAAGCTCGAGTTGGCGCGGCGGATCGTTGGCCACGTGGCGGCCATGCTCTCCCGTGGGTGAGAGCCGTTCAACGTCGCCATGTCGGCGCGGCAGTCTTCGGAGCTTTCCATGCACAAAATAGACATCAGGATTCTTGACCCCCGACTGCGGGACCACATGCCGGGATACGCCACACCCGGCTCGGCGGGGCTTGATTTGCGTGCCTGCATTGAACAACCGCTGCTACTCGAGCCCGGGCAGACAGCACTGGTGCCCAGCGGGATTGCTATCCATCTTGGGGACTCCGGGCTTGCGGCGATGGTGCTACCCAGATCTGGCCTTGGGCACAAGCATGGAATCGTTCTGGGTAACCTCGTGGGGCTGATAGATTCAGACTATCAGGGGCAGATCTACATTTCGACCTGGAACCGGGGGCATTTGCCGTTCGCGCTTGCTCCGCTCGAGCGTCTCGCCCAGTTGGTGGTTGTTCCCGTGGTTCAGGTGGGATTTAACGTGGTTGACGAGTTCACGTTGTCCAACCGGGGCGAGGGCGGGTTCGGCAGCACCGGGCGTGCCTGATTGCTGACTGGATCGGGCGGTCGTGTGTCGGCTTGATCAAGTCTGGGCGCTGGCAGGATGCTCGGCTGCCTGATTTTCTGCTCGCTCCAAATTACTTGTCCTGCTCCGGGATGCCCGGGCCCGGCAAATGTCTCCCTTGATTCTGTTGTTCAACTTTTTCCCCAAGTGATTCAACTCAAGCGTGCAGGGGGCTGGCGGTTGACGTAGGTCAAGTTGTGCCGCGCGAGCGATGGCATAGTGTCGCCATGGTTTTTCGAGTTTCTGTGCCTTGCGTAGCAGACGAGCGGTCTGGCGGAACGTGAGGCAAATCGGTTTGTCTCTCTGTTGGGGTTGGGGGTGCGTGGTTACGCACCCTTTTTTTTGCCCTGCTGCCTTGTCTCCAATCAGCTAGAATCGTGGATTCACGCCGGTTTCCGGCGTTAACGCACCGCTGCGTTTTGATCTGTATCAAACGGTGAGGAGCCTTGCCGCGTATGCTTCGCCGCTGACGATGCGGGCATTGTGCCGCGGTATCGGGGGGTATTAGGGTTTTTTTCTTGTGAGGTGAGTCCATCATGCAAACGCAGGCGACTTATAACTATAAGGTCGTACGCCAGTTTGCCGTCATGACGGTGATCTGGGGGGTTGTGGGCATGCTGGTTGGGGTGATTATTGCCGCCCAACTGGTATGGCCTGAGTTGAACTTGGCTGAGTGGCTGCACTTTGGCCGGTTGCGTCCGCTGCATACCAATGCGGTGATTTTCGCATTCGGCGGTTGTGCGTTGTTTGCCACGTCTTACTACTGTGTGCAGCGCACCTGCCACACTCGCCTGTTCGCGCCAGGCTTGGCTGCTTTCACTTTCTGGGGCTGGCAGTTGATTATCGTCCTCGCTGCCGTCACCCTGCCGCTGGGTTTGACCACCGGCAAGGAGTACGCCGAGCTTGAATGGCCGATCGACATCCTCATCACCCTGGTCTGGGTGGCCTACGCTATCGTGTTCTTTGGCACCATTGGGACCCGCAAAACCAGCCACATCTATGTGGCGAACTGGTTCTTCGGTGCGATGATCCTTACCGTTGCGCTGCTTCACCTTGTGAATAGTGCCGAAATACCCGTTTCGCTGACCAAGTCTTACTCTGCTTATGCTGGCGTGCAGGACGCGATGATCCAGTGGTGGTATGGCCACAATGCGGTAGGTTTCTTCCTGACCGCTGGCTTCCTCGGGATCATGTATTACTTCGTGCCTAAGCAGGCTGAGCGTCCCGTGTATTCCTATCGGCTTTCCGTGGTGCACTTCTGGGCGCTGATCTTCACCTATATGTGGGCCGGCCCTCACCATCTGCACTACACCGCCCTGCCTGACTGGACCCAGTCGGTGGGTATGCTGTTCTCCCTGATCCTGCTGGCCCCGTCCTGGGGTGGGATGATCAACGGCATCATGACCCTGTCCGGTGCCTGGCACAAACTGCGTACTGACCCGATCCTGAAGTTCCTGATCACCTCGCTGTCCTTCTACGGGATGTCCACGTTTGAAGGCCCGATGATGTCCATCAAGACCGTGAATGCGTTGTCCCATTACACCGACTGGACGGTGGGCCACGTGCATTCAGGTGCCCTGGGTTGGGTGGCGATGGTATCCATCGGTGCGATGTACTACCTCATCCCCCGGTTGGTTGGTAAGTCGGAGATGTATTCGACCAAACTGATTACCACGCACTTCTGGATCGCAACGGTTGGTATCGTGCTCTACATCGCTTCGATGTGGATCGCAGGTGTGATGCAGGGCCTGATGTGGCGCGCCACCAATCTGGACGGCACTCTGACTTACTCTTTCGTTGAGTCGGTGAAGGCGAGCTATCCGTTCTGGGCGATTCGCGTGCTTGGCGGTGTCCTGTTCCTCGCTGGCATGATTCTGATGCTCTATAACGTGCTGAAGACCATTGCTGGTAAGAAGGCTTACGATGCTCCGGTTCTGGCGCCGGCTGCTGCACACGCCTAAAGGGAGATAGAAAATGGCTGGAGCTAGTAAACACGAAATAGTCGAATCCAACGTTACGTGGCTGATCGTGCTCACCTTGCTGGTGGTGAGCGTGGGTGGCCTGTTGGAGATCGTTCCCCTGTTCTTCCAGAAGTCCACCACTGAGCCGGTGGCGGGTTTGAAACCCTATGATGCAGTCCGCTTGGTGGGGCGCGATGTTTACATCCGGGAGGGCTGCTACAACTGCCATTCCCAGATGATTCGTCCGTTCCGCGCCGAGACCGAACGCTATGGCCACTACTCGGTGGCGGGTGAGTTCGTGTACGACCACCCGTTCCAGTGGGGTTCCAAGCGTACCGGTCCGGATCTGGCCCGGGTGGGCGGCCGTTACTCCGACGAGTGGCAGCGTGCCCATCTGATCAATCCCCGTGACGTGGTGCCCGAGTCCAACATGCCCGCATTCCCCTGGCTGGATCGTCCGGCCAAGGCTGACGATGTCGAGGCCAAGATGCAGGCCTTGCGCAAAGTGGGCGTGCCTTACACCGACGAAGAAATCGCCGGTGCAAAGAAGGCCCTCGAAGGCAAGACCGAACTCGACGCCTTGGTCGCCTACCTGCAAGGGTTGGGGACTGTTCTTTCGAACGTGAAATAAGGAAGGGGCCGCCATGGATATGACCTTGGTTCGATCTCTCAGTACTGTGCTGGGCCTGCTCTGTTTTCTCGGAATCGTTGTCTGGGCGTACAGCAAGGGTTCGAAACAGCGTTTTGACGAGGCGGCCAACCTTCCATTCGCGGACGACGACCTCCCCGCTGCCACGGGGAGTCACGCCAAGCAAGGGAATGCATCATGAGCGATTTTGTTAGCAGTTTCTGGAATCTCTATGTGATGGGGATTGTGGCGGTCAGCTTGCTGTTCTGCGCCTTCATCGTCCTCGCCAACAAAAAGGAGAAAAAGGGCGGCCCCGTGGAGTTGCACGGCCACGTGTGGGACGAGACGTTGCAGGAATGGAACAACCCGCTGCCCCGCTGGTGGGTGGGCCTGTTCTGGGCAACGCTGTTCTTCTCCGTAGGTTATTTGGCCCTGTACCCCGGGTTCGGTAATTTCGCCGGCTCCTATGGCTGGTCTTCCACCGGCCAGTACGACAAGGAAATGGCGGCGGCCAATGACAAATACGGCCCCGTCTTCGCCAAGTACCAGACGATGGACATTCCGGCTGTCGCCGCTGACCCTGAAGCCAAAGCGATGGGCGAGCGGATGTTCCAGTCCTATTGTGCCCAGTGCCACGGTTCGGATGCCAAGGGTGCCAATGGCAAAGGTTTTGGTTTCCCCAACCTGACCGATGCTGATTGGCTGTATGGTGGTGAGCCCGCGCAGATCAAGCAGTCCATCGCTGATGGTCGCATGGGTGTGATGCCCCCGTTTGCCCAACTGGGCGGCGAAGGCGTCAAGGATGTTGCCAACTACGTTCGGTCCCTGTCCGGGCTGGCTGCGGATTCCATCCGCGTGCAGCGCGGCAAGGATCTGTTCACCCAGAACTGCGTAGCCTGCCATGGCCCCGACGCCAAAGGGAATCCAGCGATTGGCGCTCCGAACCTGACCGACAAGACTTGGCTCTATGGTTCCAAGGAAGAGACCATCATCGAGACCGTCACCAAGGGTCGCAATAACCGTATGCCTGCCCACAAGGATTTCCTGGGGGATGCTAAGGTTCATCTGCTGACTGCCTACGTGTATGGTTTGGGTGGTACCAAGAAGCCGGAAGGTGTTGCAGCTGCTTCGGAAGTGGTGAAGGGTGCGGACGGAAGCCCGACCGCCAAGCTTTACTTCGCTTCCGGCAAGGCCGAGGTTCCGGGTGATGGTGGCGCTGCGATCCAGGCTGTTGTTGATTTCATTAAAGACAACGCAAAAGCCAAGATTGCCGTGTCTGGCTTCCATGACGCCACGGGTGACAAGGCTACCAACGAAGAACTGGCCAAGAACCGTGCCGTGGCTGTCCGGGATGTGCTGAAGGCGGCTGGCATTGGCGAAGACCGGATCGAGTTGCGCAAGCCTGCGGAAACTACGGGCTCTGGTGACAACAAGGAAGCTCGCCGCGTTGAAGTTAGCGTGGTGAAGTAAGTTTCAGTGGTGTCGCTGCGGTAACGCGAAAACTCCCCGAACCGTGTTCGGGGAGTTTTTTCTGGTAAGTACCCATTGTGATCAAATCGAAAAATTAAAATGAGCGTACCCGCATCCAACGAGAGTTCAACCAAGCAGGCTGCTTCCAACGCCGGGGCGTCGGCGGCCACTGGAGAAGAGGATTCTCTTTACGAGGTTCGCAAGAAGATTTACCCCCGAGCAGTGAGCGGGTTTTTCGCCAACTGGCGGTGGGCCCTGGTCTGGATTACGCAATTGATTTTCTATGGCTTGTGCTGGCTTGAATGGAATGGCCGGCAAGCCGTACTGTTCCATTTGGTGGAGCGCAAGTTTTACATCTTCGGCTGGGTGTTCTGGCCCCAGGATGTGTTTTTTCTGGCCATCCTGCTGATTATCAGCGCATATTCCCTGTTTCTTTTCACGGCAGTTGCCGGGAGGCTTTGGTGTGGGTTTGCGTGCCCACAGACGGTCTATACCGAGATCTTTCTCTGGATCGAAGAGAAACTGGAGGGAAACCGAAACGAGCGCATCAAGCTTGATAAGGCGCCTTGGTCTTCTGAGAAACTGCTGCGCAAGGGCGGCAAGCAGTTGGCGTGGATTCTTTTTTCCTTGTGGACCGGGTTCACGTTTGTCGGCTACTTCACGCCCATCAAGGAGCTGATGGCGGAACTGGCAAGCTTCAGTCTTGGGCCTTGGGAAAGCTTCTGGATTGTTTTTTATGGATTTGCCACTTACGGCAATGCGGGTTATCTCCGGGAGCAGGTATGCAAGTACATGTGTCCCTACGCTCGCTTCCAGGGGGTGATGTTTGACCCGGACACGCTGATCATCACCTATGACCCGGAACGGGGCGAGCCCCGGGGCACCCGTCGCAAGGGCGTAGATCCCAGGTCGGTGGGGAAAGGTGATTGCGTCGATTGCGGAATCTGTGTCCAGGTTTGTCCGACCGGAATCGATATCCGCAAAGGCATGCAGTATGAGTGCATCGGGTGCGCGGCGTGTATCGATGCGTGCGACCAGGTAATGGACAAGATGGCTTACCCAAGGGGCCTGATCCGTTACTCCACCGAGAATGCCGTGCGGCAGCACTGGGGCAAGAAAGAAATCCTTTCCCATGTAGCCCGGCCCCGGACGCTACTGTACTCGGGGATACTGGGCTTGATCTGCGTGGCTTTCGTGTGGGGGCTGGCTGTTCGCATTCCGCTCAAGGTCAATGTGATCCGGGATCGGGCGTCATTGGCCCGCGAGGTGGAAGGGGGATTGATCGAGAACGTGTTCCGGTTGCAGGTGATGAACACTGCGGAAGAGACGCGGAAGTTCTCAATCAGCGTCTCGGGTCTGGACAGCATTGCGATTGCCTCTATTCCTATGGTGGAGGTCCCCGCAGCCACGACAAAGAGCATTCCGGTTGAGGTGCGAGTGCCGCCCGAAGCAGCCGGTAAGGGGTCGCATCCGATCCTTTTTGAAATCAAGACCATTGGACACGAGGATGTGGCGGTGAAGGAAAAAGCCGCATTCCTCATGCCCTGACAGGAAGGAGTGACAAGATGGGCGCGGACGTCCCTTGGTATCGCCATCGTTGGCCGTGGTTTTTGATGGCCGGCCCCGGGATTGTGATTGTTGCGGGCATTGCAACCGCGTGGTTGGCCATCAAGAGCAACGACGGTTTAGTGGCGGACGACTATTACAAGCAAGGGCTTGCAATCAACCAGCAAATGGCAAAGTCCGCGCGTGCCAAAGATTTTGGCTTGCGCGGCGATGCGAAGATCGAAGGTGGCCGGGCGGTTGTGCATCTGGAGGCGGCAAGTGGGGTGGTATTGCCCTCTAGCCTCAAGTTGCGGCTGGTACACCCTACCGTGTCGGGCCATGATCAGCAGTCGGCGCTGACTCGTCAAGGTGACGCCTACGAAGGGTCAGTCGACGCAGGTCTCACCGGGCATTGGCAGGTGTTGCTGGAAGATGAGCAGGGTGGTTGGCGCTTGACCGGGCAATTGTCTTTGCCAGATCAGAGTATCGTAAAATTCGAATGAATCGAGTCGCGGCTTGTGCTGACGCGGGCCGCGATGCAATCTATAAGTCAGCAGTCCCCGACAGAGGATTCGTGAGCGCTACGCGCGGTATCGGTTTTTTGTCAAGAAGGGGTTAGTCATGGCCTGGAAACTGTTGTTTGGCAGTGATATTGGGCTGCTCAGCCTGTTTACGATTCTGTTCGTGCTATTGATGGCTGGCTATTTCATGTGGATGTTTGCCAAGAAAATTGCAGAGGAAGAGCAACAAAGCAAGATGAAGTAGTTCCCTGGTCTTGATCGTGGGAGGTGATATGGGCAGAAAACTGATTTGGGTCTTGTGGCCTTCTTTCATCGTGGCAGGCATTGCGGAGATGCTGTTTTTCACGTTGATCGATCCCCAGGAGCTTTACCTATTTGGGGAAGTAGTCCATTTCTCCCGTATCGCCACCTATTCGATTGGGTTCTTCGGATTCTGGGTGATCTGCGCTGCGTCGAGCCTGACGACATGCTTTTTCCAGCGTTCTGCTCGCGACGTCAATCACCTGCCTACTCTCGGGTCTGATTGAGAGCAGAGCCGGCGATAGTTGTCGTGGCGGACCGCGGTGCCCCGTATCCTTTTTTGGGGGGGGCCACCACCGCTGATTGGCCTTGAGGAGCCTCGATTCAGAGCGCTGCTTCAGGGGTGGATTTTCGCGACCTTGATCCGCTGGGCGCAGCAGGGGCTGCGGGTTTGCTGGGTGGCACACCCGGGGTGGGGTCAAATATCTGTTTGAGGCTGGCGCGAGGCCGGCTGTCTTTCGCCTCTTCCTTGTGCTCGCGTGGTTTGAGCGAGCGTTTTGCCTCGACTTCTTCAATCTCACCCGTCTGAGTGTGACGAATAACCAGGCGTTGGCAGTGTTGCCAGCGAGCGAGCGAGGTGGCGTCTATCCTCTCGAAGCTTGCGATTTCTTCCACCGGAATGCGGCGGCGATGACTACGCCGTTTTCGTCCCCGAAACCGCAGCCGGTTGTACATCGCCCAAAGGAACAAGCCGCTCGCCAGTCCGCCGCAGATCAGGCCGTAGAAATTGATGTCCCGCATCAAATGTTGCCAGCCCCCCAGAACATTCATGTGCTGGTGAAAACGATAAAGGCCGAATACCCAGGCAAGCAGCGTGACCACCGGCAACCACAAATACAACCAGACCAACCAGAAGAAGCCGGTGACGGCTCCTGACGCCAATTGTTGTCCAGGTGTTTGCTGATCCGGCATCTCCAGTATCAGCGGGCGGGATGTCTTGGGCAGTCTCATGATGCCTCCTTCGGCTGGGTACGAATCCCCCGGTCGGGGGATACCCAGGTTGCGCGGGCGCCCTGTCGGCGCATCAGCACCCTTGGAAATGCGACGACGGATGTCAGCATGTTGATCGTCCAGTAAGCCAAGGGATACCAGATGGCCCAGAACAATGTGCGAAAGAGACGCTTGTCGTAGGGTCGATCGAGCCAGAGCGCGAGTCCGATCTGGAGCAGGCACGTGGTGCCCACGATCACGCCCGTCCAGCGGGGGAGGATTGCGTCCACTTCAAATCCGTGCAAGGGCAACTGGAATACGCTCAGCACCCACAGGATGAGCGTGGCCAGCATGGCGTAGGACCACAGCAGAGAGGCCATGAACTCCACGTAGATCGGCCACATCCTGCGTTTGCGCCACAGTCCCCACATGGAGGCGTAGCGCAGCACCATCTGGCAGCCGCCCATGGCCCAGCGCAGGCGTTGTCGCCACAGCCCTTTCAGTGTTTCCGGCATGAGGATCCAGCACACCGCCGAGGGTTCGAAATGGATGCTCCAGTGAGCCAATTGCAACTTCCAGGAAATGTCCGTGTCCTCGGTGAGCATGTCCTTGGACCAGTAGCCAACTTCATGCAGGGCACTGCGGCGGAACATGGTGATCACCCCGGAAGCCGTGAACAGCCGGCCATACGCACGCTGGGCGCGCTTGAGCAAGCCGATGATGGACGAAAACTCACCCACCTGGATCAGCCCCAGAAGGCTGGAGCGGGTCCGCACGCGGGGGTTTCCGGTGACCGCTCCAACCCGGGGGGCTTTCAGGAAGTGATACACCATCCGTCGTGCCGCATCGGGGGATAAGAGGGCATCGCCGTCAATGCACAGGAGTAATTCCGCGTCAGTCATCACCGCCGCCATGTTCAGCGCCATGGCTTTGCCCTGGTTGCGGGCCTGGTGGATTACGCGCAGCCGGGGGTCCGCCGCTGCCAGGCGGTCTAGGATTTCGCCGGTGCGGTCGGTGGAGCCATCATTGATCGCAATGACTTCAAATGCGGGGTAGTCGTGCTCCAAGGTATTGGCGATCGTTTCTTCCAGATCCGCTTCCTCGTTGAAGCAGGGGATGACGATCGCGACCTTGGGGTAGCGGCGCAGCTCCAGCACCTTGTTCAGGGGGGGGCTCTTGCGTTCGAAGTTCCACCAGAATATCAACGCGCCCACCATCCACACGTAGCTCATGGCGAGTGGATACAGGAACACGAACTCGAACAGTGCCTCGCTCAGGCCTTCCAACCAGGGGTACATGCTGGACCTCGGCTTCCGTCATTCCGCCTGCAGGCGGGTGGAGAACATGCGCTTGACGCTGGTTGCGAACAGCACCTCTTCCAGCGGTGGTTGCTTCGCCAGATAGTCATCCGGGTGATATCCGAACGAGGTGATTCCCTTGGCTTGCAGAGCCCGCAGTCGTTGGCCCAATGCTCCCTCGTGCCGGTCCGCTGCACTGGTGCCCCGGGCCGGGATATCCACGTAGATTCGGTCGCCCCTTGCCACCGCCTTTAGCCACGCTGGCGGAAAGTTAGTTTCGGCCCCTGCGTCCAGATCGGTTGCCGTGGGCCGAAGCACCAGCCACTGCGCCTCGGGAGGTCGCTTTTGGCTCAGTCGCTGCGGTGTGGGGTAGTAGGTGACCCCGGTCGCCAACAGCGGTCGCCCCGACAGCCCCGCTGCGAGCAGCGGCGAAGCCGAGTCGTTTGGCTGGCCAGGAGGAAGGTCGATCACCAGCCCGTCCACCGCGTTGAGCAAGGCCAGATCCCGCGCGGCACTTGCGTAGCCGCCTGCGGGCAGGCCCAACCCCTCTGATTTCAGCCAGCCAAACACCTTGGCTGAGCTGCGGGTTCCAATCTGCCAAGCCACGTGCGACAGCAGATCTGCGCGCAGGAGTCCCCCTGCAGTCGGGAAATAGAGTGCTGATTGACCGCCTTCGCGGGTGTTCTCGCTATGGGCGTGAAGAAAAACGGAATTGACGCCCAGGTCGCGAATGCGGTCGAGCAGGCGATCCATGTTGCCCTGAACAATCGTGGCATCGTCGTGATGCACATCGTCCAGATTCACATGGATAGCGCGCAGGATGCGTGGGGCCTGATCCTGATCGCGGATCAGCTCGGCAACCTCTGGTACGCCAGGATTGGACTCGATGTAATAGCGACGGACGGCCGACAGCCCGTCATCCAGGCGGTTGCTGCCGGGCTCGAGCGTCATCGTGATAGGCATCCCGACTTCCCGGGCGATGTCCAGCACAGGCTGCTGGTGCCTGCCGTAGGGCCACACCATGATTCTGGGCGGGGCCCCTGTCTCCTTGGCGATGAGCGCACTGTTGCGGGCCAGGTCTGCGCGCACCCGGGCCTGGTAGGCCGCAACGCTTTCGTACTGACCGGATGCGGCGTCGTAGCGCCGGGTGGTGGCGGCCGGCATGGAATTGCCTTGGGGATTGCCGATGATGCCCCGGTGCAGACCGTAGGAGTGGGAGGCAATCTCGACCAGCCCCGAGGATTTCATCTCCCGGATTTGCTCCCAGGTCAGAAAATTGTCCCGGGGGGCCTGGCTGTCGCCGTACTCCACGGTTTGCCCGGCAGGGGCTGCCAGCCACTCTCCCACGATCGCCAGCACGGCCGGGTAATTGAAGGCTTGCAGCAGGGGGAAGACTTGGGTGTAGAAGGACCTGTAGCCATCATCAAAGCTCAGCAACACCGCCCGTTCCGGCAAGGGTTGACGCCCTTGCTGGGCTGCCAGCAGATCGTCCGCCGAGATCACCTTGTAGCCGTTCTCCCGCAGCCAGGCGAAGTGGCGGGCGAGTTGGCCGGTTTCAACGCTATCGCCGTAGTATTGGTCGGGGAGCGAGGCGACCACATCGTGGTAGCACAGCACCGTATAACGGTCCTTCGGCCCGGCGGAGGCCAGTGCCGCGGTCATCATGGAAAGCAACAGGAAGAGGAGGCGCACGAACTTCATCAGAATCTCCGGTTGAAGTTCAGGAACACGTTGTGGAGCGTGGTGTAGTTGCCGTCGTAGGTGCGGCGGTTGATCCCGTAGCCCCCGGCCAACTCGGTTTGATCGTCCATTCGGTAACGCATCTCGTACTTCAGGCCCATGGTCGGTTTGGCGCTGAAGCCTTCCTGTGCATAGCTGCCCAGGTTGAGCCCGACCGCGTGCCACAGGGAACGGTTGTAGTCGCGAAAACCGAGCCACTCCACCAGAGACTCCACTCCCAGGGACCGATCGCTGGCCGGATTGAAGTACACCGCATCGGTCTTGGTGTTGCGGCTGGTGCCGATCCGGGCGTCTGTGGACACTCGGTAGCGAGGCCCTGCCACCCAAAGTTCGTGCCAGTTGGCCGAGGTTTCACTACGCTGGTTGCCGTCCGTGTAGTGCATGCGACGCATGTCCACCGAGAGCGCTCTGCGTTCGTCCTGCCGCCAGGTCAGCCCGGTGTTGACCGATCGCGCACCGATCCCCGCGCGCATCGCCTGGTAGGCAATGTCACTCGCGCGGCTCTCAAACCCCGATCGCCAATGCCACTGGTCGCTCAGATCCACGTTGAGCCGTCCGATTCCCGCGGTTTCTCGCCGGTATCCGACCCGCTGTGCCTCGACGCTGCCGGACACATTGTGAGCAGTGAACTCGACTCCCAGGCCGGCGCGGAAATCGTGGACCTTGTCGTCGAACACACGCCCGTTGGTGTTGCGCAGATGACCGTAGAGCCGCAGGGAATCGTCCAGGGGCGGGGAGTAAACGTAGGCCTCGGCGATCAGGCCACGGCCGTTTCGGTCGGCATTGCGAACAAGACTGAGGTTGACCTCAGGCATGTCCCTGACGTCCTGACGGCGGCGGGCCTCTCGGACCCGCTCGTGATCGGGATCGTCCGCCTCCAGGGCCTGGAGCGCCCGCCGGGCTTCCTTGAGCCGTCCTGTGGTCGCCAGTGCGTCAATGCGGCCGATTGCGGCATCCCGATTGCGGGGATCCACTGCCAGCGCACCGTTGAAGTCCTGTTCCGCCGCGCGGGGGTGCCCCCGCCAGGCTTTGACGAAGCCTTGGGATGTTTGCACGCTCGGGCTGTAGGGGTGTTTGCGCATCACCTCGTCCAGCATTCGATTGGCCGCCGCCAGTTGCTCCGCGTAGGCACGGCTCATGGCTTGGGTGGTCAGTGCTTCGACCAGGTGAGGCTTGCTACGGCGCCCCCTCCAGGTCGTGGGGTCCGGCTGGGCGTTGACATCGCTGGCGATCGCGTCGATTGCCGCAAAGGCTTCATCCATGCGCTCCAGGTCCGACAGTGCGTAAAAGCGGCCGATGCGCCAGTCAAAATCGGTCGGCTGTTCCTTCAGCAGTTCGTCGAACAAGGCCAGAGCCTGGGCGGGCTTGTGCAGCGCCGCGTAAGAGCCCGCCGCGGCCCCCCGGGCGTAGTCCGGGAGCGTGATTTTGCGCTGGACCAGATCCTCATACAGCCGGACGGTTTCCTCGTGCTTGCGACGGGCGTTGAGTGCCACAATCTTGTCGAAGAGCTGTTCTTGCCACGCAGGCGTGTCTTTCTTGCCTTGGGCCTGAATGAGCTTGAGGTTGTCCTCCATGTGCTGCAGTGCAAGATCGGTATTGCGATAGCGGAGGTTCCTCAGGTCCGGGTCAGCAGGGCCCCAGCCCAGTGTGTGGGCCGCCTTTTGCTGCTGCAGGCGGATCTGATCGTCCGGATCGACTAGCCCGGGATGTTTGCGCAGGATTTCGTTGGCGAGGTGCGGAGCACCCAGGGCTTCAAGAGTCAGTACCTGGCCGAGGCGGGCATCCTTGTTGTCAGGCGCGAGATCCGCAGCCCTCATGTAAGCCATCAGTGCTTGTGCAAGGTCACCCCCGTGGCGCAACGCGTAGGCGTAGGCCAACCAGGCGTCATCCGATTTCGGCAGCACCCGGGTGGCGTCTGCGCCGGCCCTGCGCGCATCTTCCCAGCGCTCCTGATCGTTGAATAGCCAGACCTTTGGTACAAGCGCTTCCTCGCGCGCAGGCTCCCGGCGGATCACGGCGTTGTAAAGCTTGAGGGCGTCTTCATTGCGGCCCACTGCGCTTGCCGAACGGGCGAGGGCTTCCAGTACATAGCTGGGAGCCTTGCCGAGGTCGATGCGGCTACCCTCAAGAATGGCTTCCTTGTGCTGACCATTCCAGTGTAGGAGGGCGATGTAGTCGTAACGAAATTTGAGGATGTCGGGGCGTTCGTTTACCAGCCGGGCCATCGTCGCTACCGCCTCGGGCAGGCGGTCTGCCTTGGCTGCGGCCAGAGCCGATTCATGCACCCGGTCAAGAGCTGCCCCGCTGGTGGTGGGCGTAGCGTTCTCCTTGCCTCGACGTCCTGCGGCGTCGACGGTTGGCGGGCAGGCCGCCAACAAGGCCAGAGCGGAGGTGAGCAGCGCTCTCGGCCCCAGTTCGTTCAGGTAAGACATCCCGTTTTCTCCCCCTTGAACTCCGCGATTTGCTAGAAGGCAAGTCGCTCACACGGCGTTCATGGCTGATATCTGTGCCCGGCTCCAATACGGAGCGGGTGATCTGGAGTCACTAACGGCAGGAAACCCTAGGGAATTGAGCGTCTTAGGCTTTGAGGGGCGGAATGCCGCCCAGGAGCCGAGGGCGAGGGAAGGAGGAATGCGTGAAATGCGGCCCGCGGAAGACCGTCAGCGCAAGTGGAAACGCCCCCCGGTGCTTGCGGCGCCGGAGAGCGACATTGTTCCGATTGATACAGATTTCAGCAGGCGGGCGGATCAACAGCCGTGGCTTTGCTGCTCGATGACCGGCGAGGCGGAAGGCAGGGCTGGCTCAGCCTTGGTTGCGGACGGTTCGCCCAACCAGTCCAGCCACGATCCGAAACCCCGGTTCAGGCCGGCAGGGCCGGATATCCCGGGCAGGACTAGGACGATGGCGCCTGAAACCAACAGGCTGATTGCCGCCCAGTCCATTCCGAGCAAAGTCAGATCAACCCCCAGCACAACGAGTATCAACCCCAGCAACGTGCAGCCCCCGCGGCAATAGCGGCTGAGGGCAGGGGCTGAACTCATGCCCTGACCGTGGAGGCGGTGGAGTCAGGGCCAACGCCTATCGGAGGTGGCGCGAGGTTCACAATGCGCTCGAACATTTCGTGGAGTTCCTTGCGGTTTTCACCGCGGAATCGAGGGTCTCCGTTTTCCCCGAAGGCCTCAGCGATTTCCACCCAGTCTTCCGGCAGCAGATGCGCGCGCGCCAGAGGGAAGACCTGCTTCTCCTCCTGCTCGATGTGCTCCTGCATGAGTTTGGAAAAGCGCTCCACCGCGCCCAGCAGCCGTTCATAACTTCTTGGTACGCCAGCTTCAAAATGCCCTAGCAGCCGCGTCAGTTCCACCAGCAACGCCCCGTCACCCAGGTGCTCCCGTGTCAACCCCGCGATGACACGGTCAGCCTCGGGCGCGCGCAGGCGAAGCTTCGCGAAGAGATACTGATCTTCCTTCGGGTGATGCAACCGCTCTGGAAACATCTCGAGGTAGTAAAGCATTGCCCACAGCAGCTTGAAGTCGGGGTCCCGCTTCCCTTGATGGGCGGTTTCCAGAACGTAATGCAGGCCATGGCCCACGGCTACCAGCGAACGATGCTCGTCCTCAATGATAGCGACTGCGCGATTGAGCATGGTTAAACCCGGCTGCGAACGGTTTGCGACTACCCGCGATAGACCAGAACCGGGATCGTCGAATGGGTCAGCACCTTTTGCGTTTCCGAGCCTAGCAACAGCCCGGCCAAGCCGCGGCGCCCGTGGGAGGCCATGAAGATGAGGTCGCAACCTTCGGCCACGGCGGCATCAATGATGGCCTGATAGGGAAGATCATGCACTGCGTTCTTCCCCTGGGCCTCCACACCGGCTGCGGCAGCCTTCTCGGTGGCCTGCGCCAGGATTTCATTGGCCTGGGTTTCGGTCATCCGGGCGAACTGTTCCGGCGAAGTGGGATCGATGAGCGCCCCCTCGCCGTAGAACGAGACCGGATAATCCGGGCGGGCATAAAAGAAAGTGATCCGGGCCTTGGCTTCACGGGCAAACGTGATCGCCCTGTCCACGGTGCTGGTGGAGAGTTCGGATCCGTCGGTGGGTACGAGCAAATGCTTGAACATGACAACCCCTCCACGATGACTGCAGGCATTATAGAAACCGAACCCTCGGGCTGATTGACTTGTGTCAAACCGTGGCATGAGCCAAGTTCGAGAATCCAGCAAAGGAGGTTGCCATGAGAATCACGTTCTTTGGCGCCGCAGGCGAGGTCACCGGCTCCTGCTACTTGGTTGAAACAGGGGAGACTCGCTTTCTGGTCGATTGCGGGATGTTTCAGGGGGGACGGGAGGCTTACCGGAAGAATCTCTCCGCGCTGCAGTGTGAGCCGCGCTCCCTCGATTTCGTCGTGCTTACCCATGCCCATCTTGACCATTGCGGCTTGATTCCGCGCCTGGTCAATCTCGGTTTCAAGGGCCCCGTCTACGCCACTGCCGCGACGGCTGATCTTGCCGAGGTGATCCTCCTGGATTCCGCCCATATCCAAGAGAAGGAAACCGAGTGGAACAACCGCCACCACCACGCCCGGCACGTGCGGCGCGGGTACGAGTCGGCGCCGCTCTACACGATCACCCAAGCCCAGTGGGCTCTGCGGCAGTTCCGCCGCCTTGCCTACGGGGAGGATTTTTCGCCGGCACCGGGGATCAGGATGCGGTTTCTGGATGCCGGCCATATTCTCGGCTCCGCGATCCTGGAAGCGTGGGTACAGATTGGTGGGCAGACGAAAAAGGTGGTGTTCTCCGGCGATCTGGGGCAGCCGGCGCGGCCGGTAGTGCGCGATCCAGCGGTGGTTTCCGAAGCGGACGTGTTGCTGGTCGAGTCTACGTACGGCAATCGTCTGCACAAACCGTTGAGCGCGACCGAGGACGAATTGGTGGGAGCCCTCCACGACACGCTCAAGGGGAAGAAAGGCAACGTGGTGATCCCGGCGTTTGCGGTCGGGCGCACGCAGGAATTGTTGTTCATCCTCACCGATTTGGTCCGGCGCGGAAGAGTGGGCAATCTGGTGATCTACGTGGATTCCCCCATGTCTTTGTCGGCGACGCGCCTGACGCTGAAGCACGAATCCCTGCTCGATGATGAAACTCGCAATCTTCTTGCCTGGCAACGGGCACACCCAACCCGGCCCACGATTCGCTTCGTTCAGGATGTGGAAGAGTCCAAGGCACTGAACACGATTCGCGAGGGCGCGGTCATCATCTCTGCCAGCGGCATGTGTGACGCCGGCCGCATCAAGCATCACCTGCTCTACAACCTGGGCCGTCGGGAATGTGCCGTGGTGATTGCCGGGTTCCAGGCTGCGGGCACTTTGGGGCGGCGTCTGGTGGATGGCGCCAAGCGTGTCACGCTGCTTGGACAGAGCGTCAATGTCAAAGCCTCGATTTACACGATAGGTGGATTGTCTGCCCATGCGGACCGCAACGCTTTACTGGGCTGGCTGCGCAATTTCCGCCATCCTCCGGGCAAGACCTTCGTGGTGCATGGGGAGGCAGATACTGCCGCGAGCTTTGCCGACGGCATCCGGAGTGAGTTGGGTTGGGCGAACGTGGTGACGCCCCGGAACGGCGAGGTGTCCGACTGCGCCTGAATCCAGGCGGGCTGTGTAGGCAGGCCGAACTGAACCGGCGCGGGTTCTGACGATCAAACGCTGTGCAGAGCGAAAGAGGGGGCGGCGACATGGAAGTCGTGTGGTGGCACTGGGCGGTAGCTGGATTGTTCCTGATCGTGGCCGAGCTGGTGGTGCCTTCGTTTGTGCTGGTCTGGTTTGGCGCCGGGGCGCTTGTCGTCGCGCTGGCCTTGCTGCTTTTCCCCGTTTCTCTGACTGTCCAGATCCTTCTGTGGGCTTTGGCATCCATCGCCATGGTATTACTGTGGTTCCGCTATTTTGAAACACGGGTGCGCCGTACCCGATCTGGTCAGGCGGACCAGGCGGTGGGCGAAGTCGGGGTTCTGGTTCGGGAAGTGGCGCCTTTTCAGCGGGGGGCTGTCCGTTTCCAGCGACCGTTGTTGGGGAGCGACCTTTGGGACTGCATGGCCGACGAAGGCATTCGGCCTGGCGAACGGGTGCGGGTGGTGGCGGTGGAAGGAAGTCTGCTCAGGGTGGCACGGGGATGAGATCTTCCGCCAGGATGGGGAATGCTTGTTGAGGGTGAGGGGAAACGCATGGATTCAGGACTGGCAGTTGTGTTTGCGTTGTTTGTCTTTCTGGCCGTCACCGTTGCCAAGGGCATCCGAATCGTCCCTCAGGGGGAGGAGTGGATCGTCGAACGCCTCGGCAAATACTTTACGACGCTGGTGCCGGGGCTGCGCTTCATCATCCCGTACGTGGACGACGTGAAGTACAAGGTCGTCACCAAGGACATCATCCTTGATGTGCAGGAGCAAGAGGTCATCACCCGGGACAATGCGGTCATCTTGACCAACGCCATTGCCTTTATCAAGGTGACCGACCCGGTCAAGGCGGTGTACGGCGTGGTGGATTTTTCCGAAGCCATTCGCAACATGATCATGACGACCCTGCGATCCATCATCGGCGAGATGGAGCTGGATCACGCCCTTTCCAGCCGGGACAAGATCAAGATCCGGCTGCGTGAGAGCATTGCGGACGAGGCCATCGACTGGGGTCTTACCGTCAAGTCGGTCGAGATACAGGACATCAAGCCCTCGGCCTCCATGCAGAAGGCCATGGAACAGCAGGCTGCAGCCGAGCGGGAGCGCAAGGCCGTCGTTACCCGGGCAGAAGGCGCCAAGCAGGCGGCCATCCTTGAGGCGGAGGCCCGGCAGGAGTCCGCGCGCCGAGACGCACAGGCGCAGGTCATGCTGGCCGAAGCTTCGGCGGAATCGCTCCGGCGCATCAGTGCTGCCGTGGGGAACGAGTCCGCTCCTTTGAGCTATCTGCTGGGCGAGAAGTACATTGGTGCTTTGCGCCATATGGGAGACTCCCCCAATGCCAAAGTTGTCGTGCTGCCGGCAGATTTGTCCAGTGCCATTCGGGGATTGTTCAATTTCGGGCGGGGGGCTTGAACCCGCGCATGCGTTATTTCACCAAGTTGAACATCGGATTTGACCACGGGTGGGGGGACTGTCTATAATGCCGAGCTCTCGGGGTGTAGCGCAGCCCGGTAGCGCGCTTGCTTTGGGAGCAAGATGTCGGGGGTTCGAATCCCTCCACCCCGACCAGAGGTCTGTTCGACAGCCTGCCCGTAGCTCAATTGGATAGAGCACCAGCCTTCTAAGCTGGGGGTTACAGGTTCGATCCCTGTCGGGCAGGCCAAGCGGCTGATTTCCCAGTGGCGGCATTAGCTCAGTTGGTAGAGCACTGGATTGTGGCTCCAGTTGTCACCGGTTCGATTCCGGTATGTCGCCCCATCTCCCCTTTCTGGTCGCCAGTTCGTTTTTCCCGCCGTAACGGTTTTCTGTGATTCTTTTCGTGCTCGTCGGTGATGTCTGAACGTCCCGCCATTGAGGCTGCGTTTGACGACGAAGGGCCGTTGGCCAGGGCAATCCCGGGCTTCCGGCGAAGGGACCAGCAGGTCCAGATGGCTGGCCGTATCGCGGACGCCATTCACCGGCATTCCGTGCTCGTGGCGGAGGCTGGCACCGGGACAGGCAAGACCTTTGCCTATCTGGTTCCCGCGCTCCTTGCGGGGGGCAAGGTGATCCTCTCCACGGGAACCAAGACCTTGCAAGACCAGCTCTATCAGCGGGACTTGCCGACTGTGCGCAATGCGCTGAAGCTCCCCGTGCAGGTGGCCTTGCTGAAGGGGCGGGCCAATTACGTCTGTCATTACCATCTGGAGCGTGCCGTTGCCGACGGCCGTTTCCTGTCGCCGCAGGATGCCGCAGATGTGCGCGCGATCGCACGTTTTGCCAAGCAGAGCCGCACCGGGGACAAGTCGGAATGCACTGATGTGGCAGAAGACTCCGCGGTGTGGCCGCAATGCACTTCAACGCGAGACAACTGCCTGGGACAGGACTGCCCGCAGCACAAGAGTTGTTTTGTCCTGGCCGCTCGACGCGAGGCGATGGAGGCCGACGTGGTGGTGGTAAACCACCATCTCTTTTTCGCGGACGTGATGCTGCGGGACGAAGGTGCGGGGGAGTTGCTGCCGGCCTGCAATACAGTCATCTTCGACGAAGCCCACCAGTTGCCGGAGACTGCGACGCTGTTCTTCGGGGAGAGCGTTTCGTCCTCTCAGCTGGTGGAGCTGGCGCGGGATACTGCGCGGGAGGCGTTGGCGTCGGCCCGGGATTTTCCTCCCTTGCAGGACGGGGCCCGGGCGTTGGAGAAGGCGGCAAAGGATCTCCGCCTGAGCATTGGCGAGGAGAACGCCCGATTCAACCTCGCGGCGGTGGGCCGCAACCGTGCGTTTGCGCCCGCGCTGGAAGAGACGGCGATGCGCCTTGCGGAGTTTGTCGCCCTTGTGGAAAGCCAGGCTGGGCGCTCGGAAGGGCTGGAACAGTGCTGGCGCCGGGCCGGAGATCTGGCGGGGCGGCTGCAGCGCTGGCGCCAGCCAGAGTCTCCTCTGCTGGTGCGCTGGGTGGAAGTGTTTCATCAGGCCCTGGTGCTCAATGCCACTCCGCTGGAGGTGGCCGAACTCTTTCGCAAGCAAATGGAGGGGCATCCCCGCGCCTGGATCTTCACCTCCGCCACGCTGGCTGTGGAGGAGGATTTCAGCCATTACAGCGGGCAGTTGGGGCTGGCTGACGCCGAGACCGGGCGTTGGGGCAGCCCGTTCGACTATGCTCGCCAAGCCCTTCTCTACGCCCCCGAAGGCATGCCTGATCCGGCCAGTCCAGGGTATGCCGATGCGGTGGCGCGGGCTGCCTACCCGTTGCTGCGTGCCAGTGCGGGGCGGGCCTTCGTGCTTTGTACTTCGCTGCGCGCGATGCGTCGTATCCACGAGCTGCTCAAGCAGTGGTTTGACCGGGATGGCGTCGCGTTTCCCCTGCTACTGCAAGGCGAGGGGTCCCGAAGCGAGTTGCTGATGCGCTTTCGTTCGGCGGGCAACGCGGTGCTGGTGGCCAGTCAGAGCTTCTGGGAGGGGGTGGATGTGCCGGGCAATGCGCTGCAGTTGGTGATCATCGATCGTCTCCCCTTTGCGCCCCCGGATGATCCTGTGCTCGCTGCGCGGATTGAGCACATGGAAAAATCGGGTCACAACCCGTTCATGGAGTATCAATTGCCCCGTGCCGTCATCAACATGAAACAGGGGGCCGGACGACTCATACGCTCCGAGGATGATCGGGGCGTATTGATGATCTGCGATCCGCGGATGATCAGCCGCCCCTATGGGCGCAAGATCTGGCGCTCGCTCCCGCCCATGCGACGCACGCGTTCCCAGGCTGAGGCGGTTGCATTCTTTCTGGGGGGCGAGGACGATTGCGCACCTTGCCAGCCTGCTCGACCCACCGGAGGGGAGCCGGTCGGTGGCACGGAGCGCTTATGACCATCACCATCGATCCCGCTGAACAACTCAACACCGGCTGCCCGTGCCAGTCTCTGGACCGGCAACGGTTGCATCAGGCCTTGGGCAGAACCGGGCCCCACGGCCCGCTTTACCAGATGATCGAAGAGGCACGGCCTCACCTCTTTTCCGAGGTGGCGGTGTTCGTTTCGGCCACCCATCTGGAGCGGATGGCGCAGGTGGTGCGCGATGTGGAAGCGGTGGTGAGCTTGCCCCAGTACCAGGCCCACGTGCTGGCGTACGGCCCCACCGCGGCGCGGCAGACGACGGCTGCGCGGAGCGTGTTTTTTGGCTACGACTTCCACCTTGGCGCGGAGGGGCCGCGTCTCATCGAGATCAACACCAATGCCGGAGGCGCGCTGCTCAATGCGATTCTGGCGCGCGCCCAGCGGGCCTGCTGCGAGGATGTGGCGGCCCTGCTGCCGGGTTCCCTGAGGGAGGGAGATGCGGAAAGCGGTTTTCTGCGCATGTTCCTGGATGAATGGCGACTGGAGCGGGGGAGCCGGCCCTTGGGCACGGTCGCGATCGTGGATGCTGATCCGCCCGGACAGTACATGTTTCCAGAGTTCGTACTGTTTCAGGAGCTGTTCGAGCGGGCCGGCATCCGAACCTGGATCTGCGATCCTGCCGAACTTCGCTTTGCCCAGGGCCGGCTGTGGCACGGGGAAGTGGCCATTGACTTGGTCTACAACCGGCTGACCGACTTCGGCCTGGATCAGCCTGAGCACGCGGCCCTGCGCGAAGCATGGCTGGAAGGGGGGGCGGTGCTTACGCCTCATCCCAGGGCCCATGCCCTCTACGCGGACAAGCGGAACATGGCGGTGCTGCGGGACGATGCCTTGCTGGCTTCCTGGGGGATTTCCGCGGCATTGCGGGCGCGTTTGCAGGAGAGCATTCCACCCACACAGGTGGTGCGCCCGGAGGATGCAGATGAGCTATGGTCCCGCCGCCGGAGCCTGTTCTTCAAGCCTGCGGGGGGATTCGGCAGTCGGGCCGCCTACCGGGGCGACAAGCTGACGCGCCGGGTGTTTGAGGAGATCCTCACCGGTGGCTATGTCGCCCAGGCTCATGTGCCGCCCAGCCTGCGCCGCCTGCATCAAGGGGCGGACGGAGCCTTGTTCAAGGTGGATCTGCGGAATTTCGTGTATGCGGGGGAGGTGCAGCTCGTCAGTGCACGCCTCTACCAGGGCCAGACCACCAATTTTCGTACCCCGGGTGGCGGGTTCGCGCCAGTGCTGATGGTGCCCGGGGGGCTGGTGGCTTCCGGCTGAGGGCGATTGCGACTATTCTTCGGGCTCCCGCGACAGCCCGTGGCGGGAGACAGTCGCGGGCCATTACTGCTTTACGACAAGACCAACATGCGCGTATTCGGATTTGCCGGCTACTCCGGCTCGGGCAAGACCACCCTGATCGAGAAGCTGATCCCCCGCTTCGTCGCGCAGGGACTCAAGGTCTCGCTCATCAAGCACGCCCATCACGATTTCGACGTGGATAAGCCGGGCAAGGATTCCTACCGTCACCGGGCCGCCGGCTGCAGCGAAGTGTTGATCGCTTCCGGCAAGCGGTGGGCGCTGATGCATGAGCTCCGGGATGAGCCGCCGCCCAGTCTGGACGAGCAGGTGGCCTTGCTCTCGCCCTGCGACCTGGTGCTGGTCGAGGGTCTGAAACACGCGCCGATTCCCAAGCTCGAAGTGCATCGCCCGGCTCTGGGTAAGCCGCTGTTGCAGCCGGAAACGGAGAGCATCGTGGCTGTGGCCAGTGACGCAAGGCTGGCCTTGTCCGTGCCGTTGCTACCGTTGTCCGACGACGCGGCCGTGGCCGGCTTCATCCTCCGCTATCTTGGGTTGGTTCATGAATAAAGGCATGCTTTCGTTTGATGAGGCGCTGGCCCGGCTGCTGGCGGATGCCCGCCCGGTTGCCCAAGTGGAAGAGGTGGAAACCCTCGCGGCGCTGGGGCGGGTGCTGGCTGTGGGCGTGTATTCGCAGGTGGATGTTCCGCCAGCGGACAACTCTGCCATGGACGGGTATGCGGTGCGGGCCGCAGACCTTGACGCTGCGGGCGTGCGTTTGCCGGTGTCACAGCGGATTCCCGCCGGGAGCGTTGGGCACACGCTGGCCCCGGGAACCGCGGCGCGCATCTTTACCGGCGGTCAACTGCCGGCCGGGGCAGACGCGATCGTGATGCAGGAGCTGTGCGCGCATGAAGGTGATCATGTGGTGATCAACCACGTGCCCGCACCCGGCGAGTGGGTTTCCTGGCGAGGCGAAGATATTGCGGCCGGCAGCGAGATCCTGCCTGCGGGTACCCGCATGCGCCCCCAGGAAATGGGTGTGGCGGCGTCGGCAGGCCTGCGCACGGTGGTGGTCAAGCGCCAGGTGCGGGTCGCGCTGTTCTGCACCGGGGATGAACTGACCCAGCCGGGCGAACCCCTGCCGCCTGGCGGCATCTACAACTCCAACCGCTACACCTTGCGTGGTCTGCTGGAGCAAATGGGTTGCGTCGTCGAGGACTTCGGCAACGTGCCGGACCGGCTGGATGCGACGCGCGATGCTCTGCGTCGTGCGGCCGCGGGCAACGATTTGATCGTCACCAGCGGTGGCGTTTCCATGGGCGAGGAGGATCATGTCCGCCCGGCGGTGATGGCGGAAGGGCGTCTGGATTTATGGAAGATTGCCATCAAGCCGGGCAAGCCGCTCGCGTTCGGACACGTGGGGGACGCGGCTTTCATTGGCCTGCCGGGCAATCCGGTCTCCAGTTTTGTGACCTTCCTGATGTTGGTGCGGCCGTTTGTCCAGATCCTTCAGGGCGGCGCTGCGGTAACGCCACGGCGGCTGCGGGTGCAGGCGGCGTTCGAGTGGCCGCGACCGGATGTGAGGCGGGAGTTTCTCCGTGCCCGGTTGCTGGATGACGGCAGGGTCGCCTTGTATCCCAATCAACGTGCCGGGGTGCTGACCTCCGCCGTGTGGGCTGATGGCCTGGTGGATAACCCTCCGGGTCAGGCGGTTGGAGTGGGGGATATGGTCAGTTTCGTTCCGTTTTCCGAGTTGTTGGGGTGAGCCGATGGCCGTGAAGCTTTTGTATTTCGCCAGCCTGCGTGAGGCGCTGGGCATGCCCGGTGAGTCCGTGGATCTACCGGACGGGGTCGGAAGCGCAGCCGCGCTGCGGGATCTGCTCGTGGCGCGGGGCGACCAGTGGGAGAGCCTGGCGACCGTGCGCAACCTGAGGGTGGCGATCAACCAGCGCATGGTGACCCTGGATGCCGCCGTGAAGGACGGTGACGAGATCGCTTTTTTCCCCCCTGTGACTGGAGGTTGAGGCGTGAGCGTGAGTGTTCAGGAGGCGGATTTCGATCTGGGCCAGGAAATGGCTATCCTGTGCCGGGCGCGTACCGATATCGGGGCTGTGGCCAGCTTCGTCGGGTTGGTGCGGAGCGCCAATGAGGGATCCGGCGTTGCGGCGATGACCCTGGAGCACTATCCGGGAATGACGGAGGCTGCGCTTGAGGAGATTGTGGCCGAAGCCAACAAGCGCTGGTCGCTGCAAGGGGTGCGGGTCATCCACCGCTTTGGCCGGCTGCTTCCCGGTGACCAGATTGTGCTGGTGATTACCGCCTCTCCACACCGGGGCGAAGCATTTGCGGCGTGCGAGTACATCATGGACTACCTCAAGACCCGGGCGCCCTTCTGGAAAAAGGAAGAAACGCCCGAGGGCGGGCGCTGGGTGGATGCGCGGGAATCCGATAGCGCCGCTGCCGATCGCTGGCGCCTCGGGGAGGCCCACGAGGCGGAGGCTCGCGGGTAAGGTTCGCAGGCCAACGCTGTTGCGCGAGGCACGATGGAAAACGCCCTGTTGCATACTGCAGCAGGGCGTTTTTTCTGGCTGGCCATCTCAGCCCCGATCCGGGGCCGGGGCGTTACTCCGCTTTCTTCTTGCGGGCCGGGGCGCGCTTGGGTTTGGCGGCCGGGGCCACTACCTCTGCCGCAGCCTCCTTCACTTCGGCGGCCGCTTCTTCCACAGCCTCAACTGTTTTGGCGGCCGCTTCCTTGGCGGCCGCAGCGGTTTCTGCTGCAGCCTCCTTGGTTGCCGCGGCCGCCTTGCTGGCGGCGGATTTTGTGGCTTTTCCAGCTTTGCTTGCGGCCTCGGACGCAGCCTCCGTGGCTTTGGTCACAGCCTCTGCGGCGGCTTCAGTTGCAATGCTGGCGGAACTGGCGGCTTTCTGGGCCAGCGCGTTGAAGGAGTGGAACGCTTCGCTGGAGGCCTTGGTGACCTGATCGAAGGCGCTGCGGGCGGTTTCCATGGCGCGCTGGATGGCGTCCATGGCGTTGTGGTCGGTGATGGGCATGCCCTTGAACAGCTTTTGCAAGGCATCCATCATGTCCTTGCCACCGCTGGTGAGTTGCTGCCCGACCATGCGGCCGAACTCAGCCTGAGTCTTGGAAGTGATCTCGGCGATTTCGCGGGCGCAGGAAAGCATCTTTTCAGTGGTGTTGCGGGCGTAGCCGGCGCGCAGGTCCATGGCGTGCTTGGGATCCTTCACCCCGCTCAGGGCCTTGGCATTCTGGACGCCTTCGTCGAACAGGGCCTTGGCGGTGGCAACCTGCAGTTCCATGATGCGCTGTGAATTGTCGATGGAGATCTGTGCAAGACGCATGGCAGCTTCCAGGTTCTTGCGCTGGATCTCGTTGAACTGTTCTCTTTGATTGGACATCGTTCCCTCCGCAGCCGATTGGTTGGATTGAATAAGCGGCTTCCTTTTGATTGGGGCTGGCCTCGCATTCAAACACCAACGCCCGTTCCCTGAGCCTAGTCTAACGATATCACAGCGCAGGCGATGCAACCACGATTCACGCGGATGTCAAGGAGGTTTGTTGTTGCGGTGCAACATAATTCGGCAGCCCACGCGGATGTCTCCTTTTGAGCCGGATACTCAATCGTGTCGGGCGGTTTCGACGCGTGTGCCGCCGGGTGGCTTATCGGGGGGGCGCATCCAGCAAGGCGGACCGCAGTCCCATCGCTTCTCGGGCGAAGATGCGACTGTCCATGAGCCGTGGCGTTTCCCGGATCACGGGCGGGAATGCCATCTGCTGCAGGATGTCCCGCTCCAGATCGATGCCGGGGGCGATTTCGACCAACTCCAGCCCTTCCGGGCCGAGGCGAAAGACACAGCGCTCGGTCACATACAGTACTGGCTGGCCATGCAGGGTAGCCTGGGCGCCGCTGAAGGTGCGGTGTTCCACCACGTCCACGAACTTCATGGATTGCCCCTCCCGGCGGATGGCCAGTTGGCCGTTCTCCACCAAGACTTCCAGATTCCCCGCGGTGAAGGTGCCCACGAAAACCACCTTGCGTGCGTTTTGGCTGATGTTGATGAACCCGCCCGCGCCGGCCAGCCGGGGGCCGAAGCGGCTGACGTTGAGGTTGCCCTCCCGGTCTGCCTGGGCGAGGCCGAGGAAGGCAATATCGAGTCCGCCGCCATCGTAGAAGTCGAACTGGCTGGGTTGGTCGAGAAGCGCATCGGTGTTGATGCCCGTACCGAAATTCATCCCGCCGGCGGGAATGCCGCCGATCACGCCGGGTTCGGTGGTCAGGGTCATCAGGTCGGCGATGCCTTCCTCGGCGGCGACGCTGGCCACGCCCTCCGGCATGCCGATGCCGAGATTCACCACGGCGTGTGGCGCCAGTTCCAGGGCGGCGCGGCGGGCGATGATCTTGCGTTCGTCCAGGGCCATGGGTGCGAGGCTGTCCTCGGGAACGCGCAACTCGCCGGCATAGGCGGGGGAATAGGGCACGGCGAAGGTTTGCTGGTGGTGTTCCGGCTGTTCGGCGAGCACCACGCAGTCCACCAGCACTCCGGGAATCTGAACCTGGCGGGGGTTCAGGCTGTGCCGGGCGGCGATCCGCTCCACTTGAGCGATGACGATGCCGCCACTGTTGTGCGCGGCCATGGCGATGGCCCGGGCCTCCAGGAGCAGCGCTTCTTTTTCCATGCTGATGTTGCCGGCCGGGTCGGCGGTGGTGCCGCGGATGATGCCCACATGGATCGGGAAGGCGTGGTAGAAGAGGTACTCCTCTCCCCGCAGGGTGACCAACTCCACCACGTCGTCCCGGGTCAGGCTGTTGATCTTGCCGCCTCCGTGGCGTGGGTCCACAAAGGTGCCCAAGCCCACCCGGGTGATGGTGCCGGGCTTGCCGGCGGCAATGTCCCGAAAGAGGTGGGTGATCACGCCTTGGGGCAGGTTATAGGCCTCGATCCGGTTGGCGACCGCCAGTTCCTGCAAGCGGGGCACCAGGCCCCAATGGCCGCCGATTACCCGCTTGACCATGCCCTCATGGCCCAGATGGTTGAGCCCCCGGTGCTTGCCATCGCCCTGGCCGGCTGCGTAGACCAGGGTCAGATCCCTTGGGGCGGGCGTACCCCGGGACTGAGCAGCCAGAAACCGCTGCTCCAGTGCCACCGCGATGCCCTCGGCGAAACCGGTGCCCACGAATCCGGTGGTGGCAACGGTATCCTCGTTCCGTATCAGGGCCACGGCCTCCGCGGCCGACATGATCTTGTTCCTGCTCGAGTGGCGGCGGGCGTGCCGCGGCCGGTGACTTGCGTGCATGTCTCGCTCCCTGTTTTTGTGTCCGGATTTTGGCAGCAATTTAGGGCCTTCCGAAATCCCCTCTTTCCCTGCAAGCATTGCTTGAAATTCCTCCCCGGGGCCCCAGATAGGCTGCAGTTCGATTTGGGAGGAAAACTCCATGCGATTTGACAAGCTCACCACCAAGTTCCAGCAGGCGCTGGCCGATGCTCAAAGCCTTGCCGTGGGGAAGGAGAACCAGTTCATCGAAGCCCAGCACCTGCTGCTGGCTTTGCTCAATCAGGAGGACGGGGCGACCGGCTCGCTGTTGCAGCGGGCAGGGGTGAATGTCGGGCCGCTCAAGGTGGCGCTGGAGAAAGCCCTGGATCGTTTGCCCCAGGTGCAGGGCACCGGAGGAGAGGTGCAGATCGGGCGGGAACTGAATAACCTGCTCAATCTCACGGACCGGGAGGCCCAGAAGCGGGGTGACCAGTTCATCGCCAGCGAGATGTTCCTGCTGGCGCTGGCGGACGACAAGGGTGAGAGCGGCCGATTGCTCAAGGAGCACGGGCTCGGCCGCAAGGCCCTGGAGGCGGCGGTGGAGGCCGTGCGCGGCGGACAAAGCGTGGGCAGCCAGGAGGCAGAAGGCCAGCGCCAGGCACTGCAGAAATACACCCTGGATCTCACGGAGCGGGCCCGGCTGGGCAAGCTGGACCCGGTGATCGGTCGGGACGATGAGATCCGCCGCGCGATCCAGATCCTGCAGCGGCGCACCAAGAACAATCCGGTGCTGATCGGCGAGCCGGGCGTGGGCAAGACTGCCATCGTCGAGGGGTTGGCCCAGCGCATTGTCAATGGCGAGGTGCCGGAGACGCTCAAGGGCAAGCGGGTGCTGAGCCTGGACATGGCGGCGCTGCTGGCGGGGGCCAAGTATCGGGGCGAGTTCGAGGAACGGCTGAAGGCGGTGCTGAAGGAAATCGCCCAGGATGAGGGGCGGATCATCGTCTTCATCGACGAGATCCACACCATGGTGGGCGCGGGCAAGGCAGAAGGCGCCATCGACGCGGGCAACATGCTCAAGCCCGCCCTGGCACGGGGCGAACTGCACTGCGTGGGCGCCACCACCCTGGACGAGTACCGCAAGTACATCGAAAAGGACGCGGCGCTGGAGCGGCGCTTCCAGAAGGTGCTGGTGGATGAGCCGAGCGTGGAGAGCACCATCGCCATCCTGCGCGGCCTGCAGGAGAAGTACGAGCTGCACCACGGGGTGGACATTACGGACCCGGCCATTGTCGCCGCGGCAGAGCTGTCCCACCGCTACATCACCGATCGTTTCCTGCCGGACAAGGCCATCGATTTGATCGACGAGGCGGCCGCCCGGATCAAGATGGAAATCGACTCCAAACCGGAGGCGATGGACAAGCTGGACCGCCGCCTGATCCAGCTCAAGATCGAGCGGGAGGCCGTGAAGAAAGAGAAGGACGAAGCCTCCATCAAGCGCTTTGGCCTCATCGAGGACGAGATTTCCAAGCTGGAAAAGGAATACTCCGACCTGGAGGAAATCTGGAAGGCGGAGAAATCCCAGGTCCAGGGCAGCCAGCAGATCAAGGAAGAGATCGACCGCCTGAAGGCGCAGATGGCCGAGTTCCAGCGCAAGGGCGACTGGCAGAAAATGTCCGAATTGCAGTACGGCAAACTGCCGCAACTGGAAGCCCAGCTCAAGCAGGCCGAAAGCGGCGACAAAACCGGCAAGCCGGCCAACAAGTTGCTGCGTACGCAGGTCGGTGCCGAAGAGATTGCGGAAGTGGTTTCCCGGGCCACGGGCATCCCCGTGAGCAAGATGATGCAGGGCGAGCGGGAAAAGCTGCTGCAGATGGAAGAACGGCTGCATTCCCGGGTAGTGGGGCAGGATGAGGCCGTGCGCCTGGTTTCCGACGCTATCCGCCGTTCCCGGGCAGGCTTGTCCGATGAGAACCGGCCCTATGGTTCCTTCCTGTTCCTCGGGCCCACCGGCGTGGGCAAGACCGAGTTGTGCAAGGCGCTGGCGGAGTTCATGTTCGACAGCGAGGAGCACCTGATCCGCATCGACATGAGCGAGTTCATGGAAAAGCACTCGGTTGCCCGCCTGATCGGAGCGCCTCCGGGATACGTCGGCTACGAGGAAGGTGGTTACCTGACCGAAGCGGTGCGGCGCAAGCCCTACTCGGTCATCTTGCTGGATGAGGTGGAGAAAGCCCACCCGGATGTGTTCAACGTGTTGTTGCAGGTGCTGGACGATGGTCGCATGACCGACGGCCAGGGGCGCACCGTTGACTTCAAGAACACCGTGATCGTGATGACCAGCAACCTGGGTAGCCAGATGATTCAGCAGATGGCGGGAGACGATTACCAGGTGGTCAAGCTGGCGGTGATGGCCGAGGTCAAAACCTACTTCCGGCCTGAATTCGTCAACCGGATCGATGAAGTGGTGGTCTTTCACGCGCTGGACGAAAAACACATCGCATCCATCGCCCGCATCCAGCTCAACTATCTGGAAAAACGCCTGGCCCGGCTGGAGATGAGCATGGACATCAGCGAAGGGGCGTTGGCAGAACTGGCCCAGGCGGGGTTCGATCCGGTGTTCGGTGCCCGGCCGTTGAAGCGTGCCATCCAGGAGCGGATCGAGAATCCGCTGGCCAAGGCCATCCTGGAAGGGCGCTTTGCCGCCAAGGATCGTATCCGGGTGGATTGCGAAGGCGGACGGATGCAGTTCGCCAAAGCCTGACCGTGAGGCGCGCGCTTGCGCGGCCGCAGATCACCTCAACTTCTCGGCGCCTTCGGGCGCCGCTTTTTTTTGCTCAATCGGCTGCGGAGTCCCGGGGTTTGCGCCGGGTCAGGGAGCGCCGCTTGGCGGGTGTGGCGACGGCAGGCAGGCTGATGCGGGCGAGTAATCCCCCACCCGGGCGGGCCAGGAGATCGAAGCTGCCGCCATGGCTTTGGGCGATGCGGTTGACGATGGCCAAGCCCAGGCCAGAACCCTTGGCATTGCTGCGGGCGCCCTCCAGGCGGGTGAAAGGGCGTTTGAGCCGCTCTACCTGATCGGGCGGAATACCGGGGCCGCGATCCGCCACTTCGATGATCGCCCTGCCGTCCTCCTGACGGGTGCTGACTTCCACCGGCGCGGCGTCGCCCGCATAGCGCAGCGCGTTCTCCACCAGATTGGTGATGGCGCGCCGCAGTGCCCCCGGGCGCCCTTCCACCTGCAACGGGCCGGAGGTGGAGTCCTGCACCGCCGAGCCCCGTCTGCGCAGGGCGGCGGCGATGTCCTCGACCTGAGCCGACACGTCGCAGGATTCGCGGCCACCTTCGGGAGCCACCTCCCGGCCGTAATCGAGGAACTGGGCGATGATGCGATCCATGTCCTCGATGTCCTGCTCCATGCCACCCCGGGTCGCCTCATCGGCACCCGAAAATTCGATGCCCAGGCGCAGGCGCGCCAGGGGCGTGCGCAAATCGTGGGAAATCCCCGCCAGGATCAGAGCCCGGTCGTTTTCCAACTGGGCCAGATCCAGCGACATCTGATTGAAGGCGTGGGCGACCGTGGCCAGCTCCACCGGGCCGGTTTCGTCCAGCCGGGGGGGGATTTCCCCTTGGCCCACCGTGCGTGCCGCATTGGCCAGTGCATTCAGTGGGCGGGCGATACGCCGTACGGTCACCCAGGCACCCAGGAGCGCCAGGCTCATGGCCGCGGCCCCCCAGCCGATCCATTCCAGCGGCAGGGCGCTTTCGATCCGCTCGGGGGGCAGCATCACCCAGTATTCGTCCTCGTCCTCGATGCGGAAGCTCACCCAGAAACCGGCTTCTCCCTCCCGTTCCGCGGCAAAGCGGGTCTGGCCGCCCAAATCGGCGCGCACCTGGGTGATGACCAGACTGTTCTCCACATCCTGGGGCAGGGGCTCCAGTTTTTCGTTGTCCTCGCTGGGGTAGATGCGGATGCCTTCCCGTTCGGCCAACTCGCGCAGCAACGTCATCCGCAACAGCGGATCGGCGGAGATGAGCGCGGCGCGGGTGAGGTTGACCACACTGATCACCACTTGGGCCGTCTGGCGTGCCCTGGGGGCCCGTTCAAAAAACGCATAGATGGACGACCACGCCAGCACCGAGAGCAGCATCAGCAGGGTTAGCAACAGAAAGGTGCGCCACAGCAGGGACCGGGGCAACACACTCATTGCTTGGTGCCGTCTGGCACAAAGACGTAGCCAAAGCCCCACACGGTCTGGATGTACCGGGGTTTGGCCGGGTCATCCTCCACCAGCTTGCGCAGGCGGGAAATCTGCACGTCGATGGCCCGGTCGAAGACCTCGTATTCCCGCCCACGGGCCAGCTCCATCAGCCTGTCCCGGGAGAGGGGCTGGCGGGGGTGGGTCAGCAGCACTTTGAGCACTGCGAATTCGCCGGTAGTCAGGCTCTGGATCTGATCGCCCCGTTTGAGGGTGCGGGCCCCCAGGTCCACGGCCACGGAGCCGAAGCTGATCACTTCGTCCGCCGCGGAAGGCGCCCCCGGCAGTTCCCGGGGGCGGCGGCGCAGCACGGCGTGGATGCGAGCGACCAGTTCGCGGGGGTTGAACGGTTTGGGCAGATAGTCGTCCGCACCCAGTTCGAGGCCGACGATGCGGTCCACCTCGTCGCCCTTGGCGGTGAGCATGATGATGGGCAGATCCGGCATGGCGCCGCGCAGCCGGCGGCAGATGGAAAGGCCGTCCTCGCCTGGCAGCATCAAGTCCAGCACCATCAGGTCGTAGTATTCGCGGGCGAGCATGCGATCCATCTGGCCCGCGTCGGCCACGCCCCGCACGTTGAACCCCTGTTCGGAAAGGTAGCGCTGCAACAGCTCCCGCAACCGCTGGTCGTCGTCCACGACGAGAATCTTGTGTTTGCCTTCACTCATTCGATGCTCCAGTACCGGCCCTGCCTGCCGGTCCGCCTTGGTTACAACTGCTTACAATCGGGGCGGTGCGCACACAGACCCCTTACAAGTGGCGCCTACTATGCCTGAAAGCGCAGTCAAGAGTGAGTTGCCTTGGTGATCTTGGCGCGAATTGTCAGACAGACGGAGGAGAGCGCGATGAGATTCGCATTTCGGCCGGCGCGGATGGTGTTGCTTGTGCTTGGGGTGTGTGCCGGAGGTTCGGCTATGGCCTGGCACGGAGCCAGCCATCCGGAGGCGGCAGCAGATTATCGCTCTGAGCTTAACGCGATGGAGCGTCACCACTACAATGACGTCCGTTCGGGACGGGACCCCTGGATCGCAGGGGAACTGGAACATCAGGCGGGGCGCATCCGTGCCGGCTTGCATTCTGGCCGGATTTCCCCGGAGGAGGCCCGCTGGCTGTGGCGCGAGCACCGGGACATCCGGCAGGCGGAACGCTGGGCCATGGATGACGGTGTGCTCTCCCGGGGTGAATGGCAGCATTTGCGCCACCACCTCTTGCGTGCCAACCGGCATATCGTGCGTGCCTGGCAGGACTGGGACAGGCCTTATTGACCCGGAGGCGCGTGCTTGCAGCGTAGGTGAACGGGGTTCGATTGCCGGGTGACTGGCGGGTAAGGAGCGGTAGTGATCATGGCGGACTTCTCGATGCGGCAGCGTTACCTGGGGACTGCGGTTCTCGGGATGATGCTCGCCTTGTACGGGGGGGGCGCCTGGGGCCGGGGGGGCGAGCAGCCCCCGGGGTTCCAGCAAGGACCGCTGTATCCGCCCGGAGCAGGTTACCCCGGAGATCTGGGCCGCCCCTTGGGGGGCGGGCGCCAGGCTGAGCCCATGTTCCCCGAGCGGCAGGACGCCGGGGATGCGGCCCGGCGGCGGATGACGCCGGAAGAGCGGCGACAACTCCGGCAGGATATCTACGACGCGGGCCGCAACATCTATCCCGAACGGCCCCGGCGCCCCGGGCGCTGAGGTCGCGCACATCGAGGCGGATTCCCGGGGGCTGCCGGGCTTCGCCGTGATGTGGCACACCCTACGGAAGGGTATTCTCATGACCAACACCGAAACGCCCAAGGCTCGGGCGATGAGTCCGGTATTGCGACTGTTTCTCTGGTTCTTCGCTTTCTCGCTCATCCTGGTCATGCCAGGCTGGGGCTGAGCGGCCGGGCGCGGGGGTTCGGCCGGGCTGACTCGGGTACAATTCCGGCCCTATGAAAGTGCTGGCTTTTGACAGTTCCACGGACCTTTGTACCGTAGCCCTGACGGCGCACGGGGCGTGCCTCGAGCGGGCCGTGCAGGGAACGGCCGTGCACTCTGGCGCCATCCTTCCGCTCATCCGGGAGCTGCTTGTCGAGGCAGGACTGTCCCTCAATGAACTGGACGGCATTGCCGTAGGGACCGGCCCAGGCGCCTTCACCGGATTGCGCTTGGCCTGTGGCGTGGCGCAGGGGCTGGCATTGGGAGCCGGCCTGCGGTTGGCTGCGGTCGGCTCGCTGGAGGCGGTGGCTTGGGCCTCTGGTGAGGAGCACTGCTTCGTCGCCATGGATGCACGCCTCGGTGAGTTGTACTGCGCTGCGTATCAGCGCAACGCCGGTGGCGGCCTCATGCAGGTGGTGGGCGAGCCGGTTTGCGTGGCGCCGGCGATGGCGGTACTTCCCGCGCATGGAAGCTGGGTTGGTTGTGGCAACGGCTTCGGTTGTTTCCCTGAACTGGCGAGCCAGTTGGGTGAACGCCTGGTCAGGGTTGGCCCCCCAAGCTTGCCCGTTGGGCGGGCCGTCGCCGAGTTGGGCGCGCTTGCCTTGCAGCAGGGCAGGGTAGTCGATCCCGGCTTGGCTGTACCCCACTATGTCCGCGACAAGGTTGCCCAGACTACGGCCGAGCGCCTGGCAGCGGGGGGGCGGGCGTGAAGTGTTGCGCCGTGTTGCGGCCGATGGACGAGGCCGACCTGGACGCCGTGGTGACGCTGGAAGCGCAACTTTCCGTCACCCCTTGGAGTCGCGGCAACTTCTCTGATTCCCTCGCCACGGGGCACCGCGCGGTGGTTTGCCTGACGGACGATGCGCTCTGTGGTTACGGCGTGGTCAGTCAGGTGCTCGATGAGGCCGAACTGTTGATACTGGGCGTAGGCCGCCGCTGGCAACGCCAGGGCCTCGCTACGCAACTGCTGGACGTCCTCTGCCAGCGGGCCAGAGAGGCTGGAGCCAGAATGATGCATTTGGAGGTTCGGGCCTCCAATCTCGCGGCCCAAGGGTTGTATCAGGGCCGCGGGTTTGTGATCGCCGGGCGGCGCAAGGCCTATTACGCCGGGCCGCACGGACGGGAGGACGCATTGCTCATGAGCGCCCCACTATGACCATTCGCCTGGAGCGACGGCGATGAGTGACCGTCTGCGCTATCTCGAGGAAATGGGGCTGGGGCCAGTGTGGGTGCTGCGCCGTCCGGGGGCGGGCTTGGCGGAAGAGTCCCCTCCGGCGGGAGGCGAGGGCGCAGCGATGTCTGCGGTTTCCCGCGCTCCGGCAACAGATCCCGGTTTTTCTTCGCATCAGGCGCCAGCACCCGCGGAAGCAGTGGAGCAGCCCGTGGTTCAGCCCGCGATGCCGGAGCCGGGACAGCACGCTCTCGAGCCGTTTGCTCCGGCCGTGCCTGCCGTTGAGACCGTCTCCCAGCCGGCGGTCCCACTCGACGGACCTCCCCCCGACATGGAACCGCCGCCGTTTTGGATGGAGGAGCCGGTGTTTTTCCCCGAGGATTTCGAACTGCCCGAAGCGCCCGCCGTCCCGTCCCGGGAGGAGGTGATTGCGGCCCTGGATTGGGCGGGGCTGCGTCGTGCCGTCGCCGAGTGCCGGGCCTGTGCCTTGTGTCAGAAGCGCAAGCAGGCGGTATTGGGCGTGGGCGATGAGTCGCCCGATTGGCTGGTGGTGGGGGAAGGCCCTGGGGCGGAAGAGGACGAGAAGGGCGAACCTTTTGTGGGACAGGCCGGCAAGCTGCTGGACAACATGTTGGCGGCGCTTGGCTTGCGGCGTGGCGCGGGCGTCTACATCGGCAACGCGGTCAAGTGCCGCCCACCGGGCAACCGCACGCCGGAACCAACGGAAATCGCCGCCTGTTTTCCGTTCCTGCGGCGACAGATCGCACTGCTACAGCCCAAGATCATTCTCGCCTTGGGGCGGCCCGCGGTGCAGGCGCTTCTCGATACGGAAGTCAAGATCGGAGCCGCCCGAGGCCGCCTGTTCGACTATGAGGGCATACCGGTGATTGTGAGCTATCACCCGGCCTACCTGCTGCGCAACACGGCGGACAAGGCCAAGGCCTGGGAGGATCTGTGCTTTGCCCGGGCCACCCTGCGCCGGCGCAATCAGGCCCGATAGGCGGCCCCTCCGGTTTTCGCGATAATCTTTGTGACTGGGCTTGATTGGGCGGCGGCCTGCCGTATATTGAGCCTGTCGAACACAGACAGACACGGAGCGATGACTTCCATGCGAACCACCAAAACGATTGCCGCCCTGCTGCTCGCCGCCAGTCTGCTTTCTGGCTGCGGCTACAACCAGATCCAGACCTCCGACGAGCAGGTGAATGCGGCCTGGTCGGAAGTGCTCAACCAGTACAAGCGTCGCGCCGACCTTATTCCGAATTTGGTGCAGGTGGTTCAGGGCTATGCGGCCCACGAAAAGGAAGTGCTGACGAAAGTGACCGAAGCCCGGGCTGGAGTTGCGGGGATGAAGGCCACGCCGGAGTTGGTCAATGATCCGGAGGCCTTTGCCAAGTTCCAGAAAGCCCAGTCTGAACTCTCGGGCGCCCTGTCACGGCTGCTGGTGGTGGCGGAAAATTACCCGCAGTTGAAGGCAGATGCTTCGTTCCGCGATCTGCAGGCCCAGGTGGAAGGGACCGAGAACCGCATCGCGGTGGCGCGCAACCGCTACATTCAGGCGGTGCAGAGCTACAACACCACAGTCCGGGTGTTCCCGAACAATCTGACCGCCATGGTGTTCGGCAACAAACCCAAGGCCAATTTCCAGGTGGAAGACGAGAAGGCCATTTCCACCGCGCCTGCCATCAACTTTGGCGGTGGGGGGCCAGCCCCGGCTGCCGCGCCCGTTCCCGCACCCGCGAAGTAGGGTTCGGTGATCGCACTGCGTCGTCCGGGGCGCCCCCGGGCAGGCTCGCTTGTCGCGGCCTGCCTGCGCCTGTTGTGGGTCGCCTGGCTGGCGATGGGCGTGGCCTGGGCCCAGCAACTGGTGCCGGTGCCGCCGCTCAAGGCTCACGTTACTGATTTGAGCCGGGTGCTCGCGGCGGCCGACGCGCAGGTCCTGGAAGAGAGGCTCTCTGCCTTCGAATCCGCCCGTGGAAGCCAGATCGCGATCCTGATTCTGCCGTCCACCCAGCCGGAGAGCATCGAGGCGTTTTCGATCCGGGTGGCGGAGTCCTGGAAATTGGGACGCAAGGGCACGGACGATGGTGTGCTGCTGGTGGTGGCCACGGGCGACCGGCGCATGCGTATCGAGGTGGGCTACGGGTTGGAAGGCGCCATCCCCGATGCGGTGGCCAAGCAGATCGTGGCGGAGCGGATGGCGCCCCGGTTCAAGGCCGGGCAGTTCAGGGAAGGGCTTGAGGCAGCGCTCGACGCCATCGAGGCGCGGATCAGCGGCGAGGCCCTGCCGGTGCCGGATTTCTCCGGGGAGCAAGGTCGTGCCGGGGAAGACCCGCTCAGCGCGCTTGGTGGCATCCTGGTGGCGGCACTGGTTGGCGGGATGATTCTGCGTCTGATCCTGGGGCGCTTCCTCGGTTCTGCGGTGACCGCCGGTTTGGCCGGGACCGGGGTGACCATGGTGAGCGGCTCCCTGCTGCTGGGCGCTGGGCTGGGTTTGGTGCTTTTCGTGCTGCTGCTCGCGGGGGTTAGCTTCCTGGGGGGGCTGCCCGGCGGCGGATGGAGTTCCGGCGGCGGGCGCATGGGCGGCGGCGGCTGGAGTGGCGGCGGAGGGGGTGGTTTTGGCGGCGGTGGCGCCTCGGGGGAATGGTGATGCAGCCTGGACGTGTCTTTCGCCATCTGCTCTTGCCTCGCTGGTTGATCCGGCGCGCGTTCCCCATGGCTGCGCTGGACCGCATCGTGGCGGCGGTGAAAGCCTCCGTGGCTCGCCACGACGCTGAACTGAGGGTGTGCATTGAGGGTGGGCTGGATCTGCTGGAGTTGCTGGCGGGGCAGAGCGCCCGGGCGCGCGCCGCCGACGTGTTCGGCTTGCTCCGGGTGTGGGATACGGCGCACAACAGTGGTGTGCTCATCTACCTGCAACTCGCGGATCGCCGGGTGGAAATCCTGGCTGACCGGGGAATCAGCCGTGCCGTGCCAGAGGCAACCTGGCGGCAGATCTGTGCGGGTATCGAGCAAGCCTGCGCCAATGGCCGCCACGCCGAAGGCGTGCTGGAAGCCGTTGAGCGGATTACCGTACTCTTGGAGCAGCATTGCCCCGCCCGGGAGAGCAACCCCAACGAACTGCCCAACCGGCCGCGGGTGTTGTAGGCGTTAAGGATGAGCGCAGCGATGGAAGCGAGTCTGGCCGACGAGGCCCTGATGCGTGAGGCACTGGATCTGGCCCGGGAGGCGGGGGCCTGCGACGAAGTTCCGGTGGGTGCGGTGGTGGTGCAGGACGGCCGTATCGTCGGGCGGGGGTACAACCGGCCCATTGGCGGGGATGACCCCACGGCCCATGCGGAAATCATGGCGCTGCGGGACGCGGCGCGCAACCTGGGCAACTACCGGCTGCCCGGTTGTGAGCTTTACGTCACCCTGGAGCCCTGCGTAATGTGTGCGGGGGCTATCATGCATGCCCGCATCCGCCGGGTGGTGTATGGGGCTTCCGATCCCAAGACCGGCGCCTGCGGCAGCGTGGTGAACCTCTTCGCCGAGGTCCGCCTGAATCATCACGCCGAAGTGCTGGGAGGCGTGCTCGCCAGCGAGTGTGGCGGGTTGCTTTCCTCGTTTTTCGCGGCGCGGCGGGGCCGCACGGCCGTCGCCTGACCTTCATGTTCCGCATAGAAATCGATATTCCCTCCCAGCGCATGAAGCTGCTGGATGCCCATGGGGTGCTGGTCCGCCGTTACACCGTGTCTACGGCTTCGCGGGGGCCCGGTGAGAAAAAGGGCAGTTTCTGCACGCCCCGGGGCAAACACGTCATCCGCGCCAAGATCGGCGCCGGGGCTGCGGAAAACACGGTGTTCATCCGTCGGCGCCCCACCGGCGAGGTGTGGTCGCCGGAACTGGCGGCTGCCCAGCCCGGCCGGGACTGGATTCTGACCCGGATCCTCTGGCTCTCCGGCTGCGAGCCGGGGTTCAATCGCCTGGGGGAGGTGGATACCATGCGCCGGTTCGTGTATCTGCACGGCAGCCCGGATACGGCGCCGATGGGTGTGCCGGGTTCCATCGGCTGCGTGCGCATGCGCAATCGGGACATCATGGAACTGTTCGACCTGATTGCCCCCGGAACCCCCGTGGAGATACGGGAATGAAGATGAGCATGCAGTTGGGCACCTGGGAGGCACTGGGTGCCCTGGCCGGCCCCATTCGTCTGGCGGTGTTCGTGGACGAGCAAAAAGTGCCGCTGGACATGGAATGGGACGAGTGGGACGCGCGCTCGCTGCACGCCCTGGCGCGGTTGCCGGATGGCGCGGCGGTCGGGACCGGACGCCTCCTGCCGGACGGGCATATCGGGCGGATGGCGGTCCTGGCGCCTTGGCGCGGGCAAGGCGTGGGCGCCGCGATGCTCGCTGCGCTGATGGCCGAAGCGCGTGCCCGCGGGCTGCCCCGGGTGGTACTGCACGCCCAGATCAGCGCGTTGGGGTTCTACGAAAAGGCCGGGTTCGTTCCCGAGGGGGATCCCTTTGAAGAAGCGGGGATCATCCACCGGGTCATGAGCCGGGTGCTCTGATCAGTCCCGTTCCGCGTGCTGCCGGATCACCCGCAGCAGCAGCCCGCCCAGCAGGACGGAGATGGCAATTGTGGCGACCACGGAAGCCAGCCAGAACCCTGCCACGCCCATGGGGGGCGTGCGCCAGGGGCCGAGGTCCCAGCCCCTGTAGGTCAGCCAGTAGCCGCCCCCCAAGCCAATCCCCCAAAAGCACGTGATGTGCGCCAGCATGGGCGCAAAGCTTACCTTGTAGCCGCGCAGGGCCTGTCCGGCCACGGTCTGTACCGCATCGAAAAGCTGATACACGGCAATGTAGGGCAAGAGCGCCAGGGCGATGGCGCCCACCCGGGTATCGTTGGTGTACAGCCGGACCAGTGGCTCGGCCGTCAGCCACAGACCCAGCCCGAGCGCTGAGCAGGCTGCTGCGGCCACCGCCATGCCGGTCAAGGCGTTGTGCCGTGCCCGGGGCCAGGCTTGCCCTCCGGCCGCTTGTCCGACCAGCACCAAGGTGGCAATGGCCAGGGACAGGGGCAGCATGTAGCTCACCGCGGCCACATTGGCCACAATGCGATGGCCGGCGATGACCTCGGCCCCCAGGCGAGCAACAAACAGGGAGATGAGGGTGAAGGACGTGATCTCCACGAAGTTGGAAAACCCCATGGGGAGCCCGAGCCGCCCGAGTTCTGCGAGCGTTGGCCAGTGCGGGCGGCTCCAGCCGCTGAACAGTCGGTAAGTGCGGAAAAACGGCGCCCGCCACAGGTAGGTCGTGGCGATGCAGAGATTCATCCAGGAAATGGTGGCGGCAGCCAGTGCGCACCCCAAGGCCCCGAGCGCCGGCACCCCGAGCCCGCCCCGGATCAGCCAGGCCACCAGGGGCAAATACACTGCCAGCGCCAGCAGGTTGATCAGCATCAGTACCCGGGGCTTGCCCATGGCGTTGGCAAAGCCCTGGAAAGCCCGGTTGAGCAGCGAAGCCGGGATCGCTGCCGCCATGGCTGCCAGGTATTGCCTGCACACGGTTTCCACCTCCGGCGGAATGGTGGAGAGTGCCAGGAGCGGTGTCGGGTAGAGCAGCAAAAGCGCGCCGGGCACGCTCAGTACCAGCGCCAGCCAGACCGCCTGATGCAGCGTGGTGGCGATTTCCCGGTCGCGTCCGGCGCCATAGTGGTGGGCCACGATGGGCGAAACCGCCTGAATCACCCCCGCCAGGGCGAACACCACCGAGATGTAGAGTCCCGAGCCGATTGCCACCGCCGCGAGGTGAACAGCGCTGAAATGCCCGACCAGGATGGTGTCCGCCACCATCATCCCCATGACTGCCAGTTGCGCGATGAGGATGGGCACTGCGTGGTGGAGCAGCTTGCGGACGGTGGGGAGCGCGGAAAACATGGCAGCGGGACAGAAAGCGGCGAGCCCGCACTCTACCTCATCGCGCGGATTCCCCGGGGCCATCGGGTGGGGCGCGGTTAGCCGGTAGAATCGCGACCATGAAGAATCTGACCAATTTGTACCCGGACATCGAACCGTTTGACCGCGGCCACCTGGAGGTGGGCGATGGTCACCGCATCTACTTCGAGCAATGCGGCAATCCTTCCGGGCTGCCCGCGCTGTTCCTGCATGGCGGGCCGGGAAGCGGCTGCACGCCGCAGCAGCGGCGCTTTTTCGACCCCGCCCGTTACCGGGTGATCCTTTTTGACCAGCGGGGCTGCGGCCGCAGCACGCCCCGGGGCTGTACCCGTTACAACACGACCGATTTGCTGCTGCGGGATATCGAATTGCTGCGCGCACATTTGGGCATCGAGCGCTGGCTGGTGGTGGGGGGCTCCTGGGGCGCCAGTCTGGCGATCGCCTACGGGGGGAAGCACCTGGCGCGGGTCAGCGGCGTGCTGCTGCGGGGCGTATTCCTCACCGGGCGGCGGGATCTTGAGTGGTTTTTCCAGGAGAGTGCTGCGCTGATTCCGGACGCCTGGCACCACTACGCGGCGTTCGCGCCCAAACGTCACCGTCGCAATCTGCTTCACTACTACGCCCGGCAACTGGCCGGTAACGACCTCGCCCGGGCTCAGGCTGCGGCGGTCGAGTGGGCCCGTTTCGAGCACATGGCCTTGCAGCCGGATGCGGACCCGGTTGGCTATGCGGCGCCGACGGCATCGGCCCTGGAGGCGTTGGTCGACAAGTATCGGGTGCAGGCCCATTACCTGATCCGCCGCTGTTTCCTCGACGAGCCGGTGCTGTTGCGTTTGGCGAGCCAGTTGCAGGGCAGGCCCGTTGCCATCCTTCATGGGCGGTTGGATCTGGTTTGCCGGGCGGCCAACGCCTGGCAGGTGCATCGGACCATTTTTGGCAGTCGTCTGCGGCTCGTTGCCGGGGGCGGGCACAGTCCCTTCCAGCCCGAGATGGCGGCAGCGATGGTGGAGGCGTTGGATGCTTTTGCCCGGGATGGCGATTTCCAGGCTTGGGGAAATCCCGCCCCTCGCGCCAGTGACCGGGCGCTGGGTGTGGGTTAGGCTTGCCCGCAAACCTCACCGGGAGAAACACGTGAATCGGGATTGGCCTCGCCAGCCTGGGCAGCCGGGCGCCCGCAATGTGTTGGGCGGCCCGCTGGAGCCCTGTTCCTTCAGGCCGCTGACCGGGTTTTTCCGCAATGGCTGCTGTGACACTTCATTCCAGGATGCGGGCTCGCACACGGTTTGCGTGGTGCTGGACGCAGCGTTCCTGCACTTTTCCAAATCCCGGGGCAACGATCTGTCCACTCCGCGGCCGGAGGTGGACTTCCCCGGACTCCAGCCCGGCCAGCGCTGGTGCCTGTGCGCCCCACGCTGGCAGGAGGCCCTGCAGGCGGGCGCGGCACCGCGGGTGATGTTGCTGTCGACCCACGAAGGCGCGCTCCAATACACTCGCCTGGAGGACCTCAAGCGCCACGCCGTGGATCTGGCTTGAGGCCCGGGGATGGTCAGTGCTTCAGGTTTTCCAGCTGGCTCACCGAGTCGAATTCCCGTTGGTTGGCCTCGTGCCGGCGTTTGACCAGATACATGGTGCCGGAGACAAACAGCCCGAACAGGGTGATGACCGTGTAGATGGAAAAATCCAGCTTGATCAGCAGGGCATAAAGCCCGGTCATCATCAGGATGGAGAGGTTCTCGTTGAAGTTCTGCACTGCGATGGAGTGACCGGCGCCCATCAGGATGTGCCCCCGGTGCTGCAGCAGCGCGTTCATGGGCACCACGAAGAATCCTGCCAGGGCGCCCACGATCACCAGCAGCGGAACGGCGATCCACAGCTCGTGCACCCCATTCATCACGATCACGATCAAACCCATGGCGATGCCCAGGGGGATGACCTTCACCGACTGGCGCATGGATACCATCTTGGCGGCGGCCACGGCCCCGGCGGCCACGCCGATGGCCACCACCGCCTGCAGGATGCTCGCCTTGGAGAGATTCATGTTGAGCGATTTCTCCGCCCACTTGATCACGATGAACTGCAGCGTTGCTCCGGCGCCCCAGAAGAGGGTGGTGACGGCCAACGAAATCTGGCCCAGTTTGTCGCGCCACAGCAGCCTGAGGCAGTGGTTGAAGTCATGTATCAAATACATGGGGTTGCTCTTCAGGGGCTTGTGGTCCACGCCCGTATCCGGGATGTAGCGGTTGAAGACCGCAGCCAGCAGGTAGAGCACGCCGATCACCGCAATACACATTTCCGGGACCGTATCGACACCTGTCTCGATGAGGGGGAAATCCAAAGCGAGCAGGGTGCCGGAGACCGAAGGGCTGACCAGCAGGCCCCCCAGCCCGGTGCCGAGAATGATGGCACCTACTGTAAGGCCCTCGATCCAGCCATTGGCCACCACCAGCAGGCGGTGGGGCAGCAACTCGGTCAGGATGCCGTATTTGGCGGGGGAATAGGCTGCTGCGCCCAGGCCCACCACGGCATAGGCCAGCAGGGGATGCACGTCGAAGAACATCATGCTGCAGCCCAGAATCTTGATGGCATTGCTGATGAACATCACCCGCCACTTGGGCATGGAATCGGCAAAGGCGCCTACGAAAGCTGCCAGCACCACATAAGAGACGGTAAAAAACAGCTTGAGCAGCGGCTCGTATTCCGCTGGGGCTTTCATGTCCCGCAGGATGGCAATGGCCGCAATGAGCAATGCGTTGTCAGCGAGCGCAGAGAAAAACTGCGCCACCATGATGATGTAAAAGCCTACGCCCATTCGTTTTTATGTCGCGGTTTGTAACCGCTCCCCTCCTCAGGCAACAGACGCGGTTTATACCATGAAGGCGTTAATGCTGTTCTGAAAGCACCGCGCAAGTGTCAGGCGTGCCCGGTGCTGCTGCGGTGCGGCGTCACTGGGGTAACATCGGGTTCTCCTCACTCGCACCTCAGCCATGCCGCGTCCGATCCAGGCCCACATTGATCTTTCCGCCTTGCTTCACAACTACCGGCTGGCCCAGGCCCATGCCCCCGGCGCTCGCGCCTGGGCCGTGGTCAAGGCCAATGCGTATGGGCACGGCCTGCTGCGCGCCTACGCGGCGCTCAAGGATGCAGCGGACGGCTTTGCCATGCTCGATCTGGCCGAAGCGGTAGCCTTGCGCCAGGCAGGTGCCACCCAACCCTTGCTCCTGCTCGAAGGCTTTTTCCAGCCCAGGGACCTGCCCCTTGTTGCCGAACTGGATCTGGCGACCGCCGTGCATTGCAGCGAGCAGGTGGAAATGCTCACCCGCGCCCGGCTGTCGCGGCCGGTCTCGGTGATGCTCAAGATGAACAGCGGCATGAACCGGCTCGGACTGACGCCGGACGCATTCCTGGCGGCGCTGGCCCGGCTGCGCCACCACCCCAACGTGGCCGCGCTCACCTTGATGACTCACTTTGCCGATGCGGATGGGGCGCGGGGCATCTCCGGTCAGTTCGATCTGTTCCGGCGGACGACGGGGGATGCGGGTCTTCCCTGGTCAGTGGCCAATTCGGCGACGATCCTGCGTGTTCCAGAGGCGGCGGGGGCGTGGGTTCGTCCAGGCATCATGCTTTATGGCGGCTCTCCCTTCCCTGACCAGGCGAGTGCCCAGGCTCTGGGGCTGCGGCCGGTGATGACGCTCTCCAGCGAGATCATTGGCCTCCAGGATCTGCAGCCAGGGGAGCGGGTCGGCTATGGCGGCACATTTGCCGCCGATCGGCCCATGCGGGTCGGCGTGGTGGCCTGCGGCTATGCGGACGGCTATCCGCGCCACGCGCCAACGGGAACGCCGGTGCTGGTGGGTGGGCAGCGTACCCGCACGCTCGGGCGGGTGTCCATGGACATGCTGGCGGTGGATCTGTCGGCGCTGCCGGAGGCCCGCGTCGGAACCCCTGTCGTCCTGTGGGGCGAGGGGCTGGCCGCGGACGAAGTGGCGACGTCGGCGGGCACCATCAGTTATGAGCTTTTCTGTGCCCTCGCGCCCCGGGTACCGGTGGCCGTGGTTGGCCGGAGCCAGCCTTGAGCAAGGCCCGCAGCGCTTACGTCTGCAGCGATTGCGGAGGACGCGCGCCCAAATGGCAGGGGCAGTGCCCCCAGTGTGGCGCCTGGAACACGCTGGCGGAGACCCTGGTGGAGGCCGCTCCGGCGGGGCGTTTCCAATCCGTGGCGGCGGGAAGCGGGCAGTTGCAGGCGCTGGCCCATATCCAGCCGGGCGAATCGCCCCGCATACCCACGGGTATCGAAGAGTTCGACCGGGTGTTGGGCGGCGGGCTGGTGACCGGCGGGGTCGTGTTGATCGGCGGCGACCCAGGCATTGGCAAATCCACGCTCTTGTTGCAGGCCCTGGCAGGCCTTGCGGGTCAGCACAAGGTGCTCTACGTGAGCGGTGAGGAGTCCGGCGAGCAGGTGGCCTTGCGTGCCCAGCGCCTTCAGTTGGAAACCGCTGGGTTATTGTTGCTGGCTGAAATCCAGCTGGAACGGGTGCTGGCAACGCTGCGCCAGGAGGCGCCGCGGATCGCGGTGGTCGATTCCATCCAGACGCTGTACTCCGAGGCCCTGCAGTCAGCGCCCGGCTCGGTGGCGCAGGTGCGCGAATGCGCGGCGCAACTCACCCGTCAGGCCAAGCAAAGCGGCACGGTGATCATCCTGGTAGGGCATGTGACCAAGGAAGGCGCCCTGGCCGGACCCCGGGTGCTTGAACACATCGTGGATACGGTGCTTTATTTTGAAGGCGACACCAATTCCTCCTTCCGGTTGGTGCGGGCTTTCAAGAACCGTTTTGGCGCGGTGAACGAACTGGGTGTGTTCGCCATGACGGACCGGGGGCTCAAAGGGGTGAGCAACCCTTCCGCCATCTTCCTGTCCCGCCACGCCCAGGATGTGGCGGGTTCCTGCGTGCTGGTCACCCAGGAGGGGACACGCCCGCTACTGGTGGAAATCCAGGCGCTGGTGGACGCCGCCCACACGCCCTCGCCCCGGCGTCTGTCGGTGGGCCTGGAGCAAAACCGGCTGGCCATGCTGCTCGCGGTGCTGCACCGGCACGCGGGCATCGTGTGCTACGACCAGGATGTGTTCGTGAACGCCGTGGGGGGCGTCAAGATTACGGAGCCGGCGGCGGATCTGGCAGTGCTGCTGGCCATCGTCTCCTCCTTGCGGGATCGCCCTTTGCCGGGCAAGTTGGTGGCGTTTGGCGAAGTGGGCCTGGCTGGCGAAATCAGACCTGCCCCCCGGGGGCAGGAGCGGCTGAAGGAGGCCGCCAAACTGGGCTTCACGCGGGCTCTGATTCCCAGTGCCAATGTGCCTCGGCAGCCCATCCCGGGGCTGGAGGTGATTGCTCTGGACCGTATCGAGCAGGCCATTGACCGGCTGCGGGAGCTGGCGTGATTGCCTTCCCGCTGGCTTGGCGCATGCTCCGGCGCGACTGGCGCGCGGGCGAACTGCAGTTGCTTGGTCTGGCTCTGGTGCTGGCCGTGGCTGCGCTCACCGCCGTTTCGGTGTTTGCCGACCGCTTGAGCCGCATGCTGGAACTGGAAGCCGCCCAGTTGCTGGGGGGCGACGCCTTGCTCACCAGCGATCACCCCATTCCTCCGCCTTTGCTGGAACAGGCCAGGGCTGAAGGACTGGCCGCCTTGCAGAGCTGGTCCTTCACCAGCATGGTGGCCGTGGGCGACAACAACCAGCTGGCAGGGGTCAAGGCCGTGGAGAGCGGCTATCCGCTGCGGGGTGGCCTGCGGGTCAGCGATGGTCCGGGTACCCCCGAGCGGCCGGCGCAGGCGCCCGCTGTGGGCGAGGTGTGGCTGGACGAGCGGCTGGCAGGCGTCCTGGGGGCCCGGCCGGGAGCGGAGGTGGTCGTCGGCTACAGTCGGCTGCGGGTGGGCGCGGTGCTGACCTTCGAGCCCGATCGCGGGGCAAACTTCTTTGCCCTGGTGCCGCGGCTGATGATGAATCTGGCCGATCTTCCCGCTACCGGCCTGGTGCAGCCGGGCAGCCGCATCTGGTACCGGCTGCATCTGGCGGGGGCGGAGCCGGCCGTCCAGCGTTACCGGGAATGGGCCAAGGCGCGCCTAGCGCGGGGGGAGAGCCTCGAGGATGTGCGCAATGCCCGGCCTGAGGTGCGCAGCGCGCTGGATCGCGCCCAGCGCTTTCTCCGCCTTGCGGCGCTGATGGCCATGGTGCTCGCGGGGGTGGCTGTGGGGCTTGCTGCCCGGCGTTACATGGAGCGCCATCTGGACGGCTGCGCGGTGATGCGCTGCCTGGGGGCCACCCGCCGCCAAGTGTTGGGTGTGCTCGGTCTGGAGTTTCTGTGCTTTGGGGGCTTGGCGGGCGCCTTGGGCGTCGGCGTGGGCTACGCTTTGCACGGAGCGCTGGTGGCCATGCTGGCGGATCTGGTCAATGGCAGTCTGCCGGCGCCGTCGCTTGCCCCCGCCCTGCAAGGGTTGAGTGCCGGGCTGGTGTTGCTGGCGGGGTTTGTGCTCCCTCAACTGCTGCGCCTGGGCCGGGTGTCCACCGTGCGGGTGCTGCGGCGGGAGTGGGGCGGGACGGAGCGTAGCGGCGGGCTGGCTGCCGGGTTGGCGGTGCTGACCCTGGGGGCTCTTGCCATTTGGCTGGCGGCGGACATCAAGCTCGGGGCCGCGGTGGCGCTGGGTTTCCTGGCCCTGGGCGCGGCGTATGCGCTGCTGGGGGCCGGGCTGCTGCGCCTGCTTGCCGGGCTGCGAGCCGGTGGCGGGTCCGGTTGGCGTTTGGGGATTGCCGCGCTGGTGCGTCGGCGGGGTTTGAGTGTGCTGCAAATGGTAGCGCTGGCGGTGGGGGTGACGGCACTCATGTTGCTCACGGTTCTGCGGGACGACCTCCTCGCCCACTGGCGGCAGAGCATGCCGGCCGATGCGCCCAACCGTTTCATCGTCAATATCCAGCCCGAGCAGCGGGAAGGTGTAGCCCGGCATCTGGCCGCCCTGCCGGGGCCACCCCAGTTGCTGCCGATGGTGCGGGGGCGCCTGAGTGCCCTGAACGGTACGCCGGTGGTGCCCGAGGCTTACCGGGAGGAACGCGCCCAGCGGCTGGTGGAGCGGGAGTTCAACCTTTCCTGGAGCGATCAGTTGCCCGGGGGAAACCAGGTGCTGCAGGGGCGCTGGCACGGGCCTGAGGGGGAGGGTTTTTCGGTGGAGCAGGGCCTGGCTCAGACCTTGGGTATCCGGCTCGGGGATGCGTTGAGCTTTGACATCGGCGGCGAGACGGTGGTTGCCCGGGTGAGCAGCCTGCGCAAGCTGGAGTGGGATTCCATGCGGGTCAATTTCTTTGTGATCGCCCCCCCGCGGTTGCTCTCCACTTACCCGGCGAGCTACATCACGGCCTTTCATCTGCCGGAGGGCGAATCACCGCGCATGGCAGAACTGCTGCGGCAGTACCCCAATCTGACGGTGATTGATACGGCAGCCATGATCGGCCAGTTCCGGGCGGTGCTGGAGCAGTTGGGCCGCGCGGTGCAGTTCGTGTTCCTGTTCGCGCTGGTGGCCGGGGCGTTGGTCATGGCGGCAGCCCTGCAGGCGACCCACGACGAACGTTGCCGGGAACTGGCCATCCTGCGGGTGCTGGGCGCGCGGGACCGGCAATTGCGGCAGGCGGTGGTGGCCGAATTCCTGGCGCTGGGTGGTGCAGCCGGTGTGCTGGGGGCGGCTGGAGCAAGTCTGATGGGCTGGCTGCTGGCGCGGCTGGTGTTTGATCTGGGTTATCTGCCGCCTTTGTGGCCGCTGCTGGCTGGCCTGCTGGCCGGAGCGGCCGGATGTGCGGTGCTGGGCTACTGGGGCACGGCGGGGGCGCGGCGGCGCCCGGTGTTGCCCGCGCTCAGGGGAACGGCCGGCTAGGCGCTCAGCTCCAGGACATGTCGCCGCACAGTACGTAGCAGTGGCCGTGGCTGACGAAGGCAATGGAGACCGTTTTGCACAGTTCGCCGCTGTCCAGCGACAGGTAGGGGCGGCTGTATTGCACGTGGTTGAGGTTGGCCAAGGCGCGCCGGAAGTAGCCGCGGCGAGACCAGTTGGTGCCCACCACCGCGCCCATGGTACTGAAGCGGGTGCCGTTGCGTGCGCCCGGGCGGCGCAGGGTGGAGCTGATCTGAACGCCGCTGCTGTCGAGCAGGTAGCAGGTGTTGGCCCGCTCCAGCCCGAGAAAGCCGGCGCACGCCTGCTCCATGGTCTGCCCCTCGGCGAGCAGGTCCGCGGCCTGACTCAGGTGATTGAGGTAGGGCTGCAGGGATTCATAGGCCGGTTCCAGTTCCCGGTTCTCGCAGGCGAAGCGCTCCCACAGCCTGGTGAGGCTGGGCTTGAGGGCGTCGGGCTGGACGGGATCGGGTGCCGGGCGGGCGAAGTGGTAGCCCTGAATCAGGTCCACGTCCGCTTCCAGCGCGATGAGGGCTTGCTCTTCCGTTTCCACGCCTTCGATCAGCACGATGCTGCCTGCTTCGTGCAGCAAGCTCACGATCTGGGGGAGCAGGCGCCTGGCCCGTGGGTCGTGGGCGGCCTGGGAGGGGTAGGAGCGATCCAGCTTGACGATCTCGGGACGGATGCGCCAGACCCGGTCGAAATTGGAATGGCCGGCGCCAAAGTCGTCCAGTGCAACCAGGCAGCCCATGCTGCGCAGGTACTCCACGATTTCGCTGAACTGGACGTTGTCGGTAATGGCCTGCTCCAGCACTTCGATCACGATGCGCCGCGGGTCGTAGCCATAACGCCCCATGATCGCCAGCAGGTAGTCGAGGATCGCGGTTTCCCTGGCCCGCACGAATACGTCCGGGTGCATGTTGAGAAACAGCCAGTCGTCCTGGCTGGGGCTCAGGCTGTGGTTGGCGATGTGCAGGCTGCAGCAGATGCGGTCCAGCAGTTGCAACTCATCGCGCTGGGCTGCGGCCGCGATCAGGTGAAAAGGTGAAACGGGTTCGCCCGCGGCGTTGGTGGCGCGCACCAGACCCTCGTGGCCAATGACCCGGCGGTGGCTGGGGCTGACGATGGGCTGGAAATGACTGGTGACCCGGCAACCGCCGAACGGCGCCCAGAAGCGGCGGTCGTCCTGGGAAACGAAGCCCAGCACCGTCCCCACATCGCGGGCAGCGATGATGGTACTTTCGGCGGTCAGGGAACCGTAGGTCAGTGGCGCATTCACGGGGTCAGCCCTAAGGGAGTTGGTGTTGATAACGGCGCTGCGCAGCGGCTGCTTTAGGGACGCCCTGGGGGCGGTGAATAGGGAGGGAAGGACTTGTCGGTAACGATCAGCGGGGGGCTGGCTGTGGCCCTGGGGGTGATCCTGATTGTGGCCCTGGCCTGGATTGGCTGGCTGGCGGGGCGCGGCGGGCGCGTGGCGGAGGATCTCCTGCGGGAACAGGGCGAAGCTTTCGCCCAGCAACAACAGGTGTTGCTGGGCGAACTCTACCGTGGCATGCAGCAGCAAGCCGACCGCGTTGCCCAGCAGGCAGGGCAGCAGATTGCGCAGGTGCGCAGCCGGCTGGAGGACGAGTTCGACAACGTGCAGGACGCAGTGGCGGCCTTGCGGCACCAGGGGAGCGCCGGCCTTGAAGCGCAGCGCCAGGATCTGGCCCTGCGCTTGTCAGAGCTTTCCGCTGCCTTGGAGGCGCGGCAGGAACAGTTCCGTTCGGAACTGACGCGCGGCACCCTCACCACGCTGGCCGAGCAGGCCCGGGCGGATCGGGAGCTGCTCCAGCATGGGCTGAGCGCGGCTTCGGCCCAGCTTGCCGCAAGCCTTGAGGGCCTTACCCGGAGCATGACGCTGCGTCTGGACGAAATCGGGGGGCAGGTCAGCCAGCGCCTGGACGACGGCCTCAAGCGCACCAATGAAACCTTCGCCAGTGTGATGTCGCGGCTGGCCATGATCGACGAGGCACAGAAGAAGATCGATGGCCTGACCACCAACGTGGTGAGCCTGCAGGCCCTGTTGGGTGACAAACGGGCGCGGGGTGCGTTTGGGGAGGTTCAACTGGAGGCCCTGGTGCGCAACATGCTTCCGCCTGGAAGCTTTGCGTTCCAGCAGGGGTTGCCGGGCGGTGTGCGAGCGGACTGTTTGCTGATGCTGCCTGCGCCCACGGGCGAGATTGCAGTGGATGCCAAGTTCCCGCTGGAAAACTACCACCGGATGGCGGACGGTGATTTGGCCGAAACAGAGCGCCGCCAGGCTCGCGCCGCATTCCGCAGCGATGTGCGCCGCCACGTGGACGACATTGCCGGCAAGTACATCATTCCGGGGACGACGGCGGACAGTGCCCTGATGTTTGTCCCCGCCGAGGCGGTGTTTGCCGAGATCCACGCTTACCACCCGGAGGTGGTGGCCTACGCCCAACAGAAGCGGGTGTGGATCGTTTCTCCCACCACCATGATGGCTGTGCTCAACACCGCCCGGGCAGTGTTGAAAGACGTTGAAACACGCCGCCAGATCCACGTGATCCGGGATGCCCTGGGGCGTTTGGCCAAAGACTTCAACCGGTTCGAAACCCGCATGCAGGCGCTGGCCCGCCATATTGAACAGGCGAACCGGGATGCTCAGGAGGTCCACGTCAGCAGTCGCAAGATTGCCAGCGAATTTGCGCGTATCGAGAGCGCCCGGCTGGACGAGGAGGAGGGCGGCCAAGCCTTGCCCGGACCATCCGCTTGATGGGGATGGTTCTCAATTTCGTCAGGAAGGTGCCGTAACAATCGGGGTACATGATTGCTCGGGGCGGAATATGAATGCGGTGAGCGAAGGGGCGGAAATCGGGCGGCAGACTGAAACGGGAGGCCAGAGCGCCGATTCCACCGTGTTCGTGGCCCAGCTGGCTGCCCGCGCGGCGGGCATGGGAAGGGAAGTGGGCGCTATTTTCGGCGTCCTGGAAGACGTGGGCCGGGTGGGCAAGCATCAGGAGAGTACCTTTGCCCAGCTGCGTGGCGATATCGACAGCATGGTGCGTTCCAACCAGCAGATCGGCGCGGGTGCCGCCGAAGCGGAACGGGTGGCACTTGGCGCGCGCAAGGCGGTGGAGGGTGCCCTGGCGGATACCCAGGTACTGGCGACGGCTGTGCAACGGGTCGAGGTGGGGCTCGATTCGGTCATGCGCGTGCTGAAGCAGGTTTCCCAGGCCGCCGAAGTAATCGACAAGATCGCTTTCCAGACCCGGATTGTCGCCTTCAACGCAACGGTCGAGGCGGTGCGCGCCGGCGAGACGGGGCGTGGTTTCGCGGTGGTTGCGGATGCGGTGAAGGACCTGGCTCAGAAGGTGCAGGATTCCAGCCAGGAGATTGCGGCCACGGTGGGAGAGCTGTCCGCCCAGCTGGACAACCTTTCGGGCAGCACCCACGGAAACGACCGCCATGGCGGGCGCTCCTCGGATCTGGGTGCCTCGGTGGCGCGGGCGATCGAGACGTTTCAGCAGGCCTTTGGCGAAGTCCAGGATCGCATCCACGGGATTGCAGAGTCCGCTCAAAACAATGGCGAAACCTGCCGGCACGTGCTTGCCGAGGTGGCAGACCTGAGCGACAACCTGAACAAGTCCGCGGTGTCCATCGGGCAGGCCATGAAGCGCTCGGAGAGCTTGCTGGATCTGTCCGAGCGGATGGTGGAGACGACCGCTCTGAGCGGTTTTCAGACCGACGACACACCTTTCATCGAAGCGGTGGAGGCGGCTGCCACCCAGATTGGTCGGCTGTTCGAAGAGGCCATCGAACGGGGAGAGCTCAACCTGGCGGACTTGTTTGACGAGCGTTACCAGCCCGTCACCGGCAGCAATCCCCAGCAACACATGACGCGCTTCGTCCATCTCACCGACCGCGCCCTTCCGCCCCTGCAGGAGAGCATGTTGACGCTGTCTGACAAGGTCTTGTTCTGCGCTGCAGTGGACCGGAACGGATACCTGCCCACCCATAACCAGAAGTTCTCTCGGCCTCAGGGGAAAGACCCGGTATGGAATACGGCCAACTGCCGCAATCGGCGCATCTTCAATGACCGCACGGGCCTGCGCGCCGCTCGCAACCAGAACCGGTTTCTGCTCCAGATTTACCGGCGGGACATGGGAGGTGGCAACTTCGTGCTGATGAAGGACCTGAGTGCCCCCATCCTCGTGGCAGGCCGCCACTGGGGTGGGCTACGCATGGGGTACTCCTTCTGAACCGGCTCAGCCCCCGGTCATCGACATGAAGCGCACCACCTGGGGGCGGCTCATCTGTTCGCTGAACTCGTGCCCCTTGGGTTTGATGCCCATGGACTGGACGATGGTCTGCCGCAGTATCTCGGGGCCGGCCTGATCGCCACGCAAAGCGGGCATGAGGTTGACTGCGTCGTTGTGGCCGAGACAGGGGTAAAGCTCGCCCTTGCAGGTGATCCTGACCCGGTTGCAACTGTCGCAGAAGTTGTGGCTGTGGGGGGAGATGAACCCGACCTTGCTCTTGCTGCCACCAACCCGCCAGTACTGCGCGGGGCCACCGGTGCTCTCGATCGAGTGTTCCAGCGGGAAATGGGGGCGCAGCAGGGCAAGTGCCTCATCGCTCGAGAAATACGTGTCGGATCGCAAGTGGTTAACCTCGCCCAGCGGCATTTCCTCAATGAAGGCGATATCGATTTCCCGGTCTACCGCAAAGCGGACCAGATCCACCAGTTCTCCGTCGTTGAAGCCGCGCATCATGACGGTGTTGAGCTTGACGGCGCGAAATCCCTGCCCACGTGCCGCATCGATGCCCCGCAATACCTTGCCCAGATCGCCAACCCGCGTGATCTGGCGGAAGCGTCCGGCGTCCAGGGTGTCGAGGCTGACGTTGATCCGCTGAACACCGGCGGTGCGCAGATCGGCGGCGTAGCGTTCCAGTTGGGAGCCGTTGGTGGTGAGCACCAGTTCCTTCACGCCCGTCAGGGCGGCGATGTGTTCCAGAAGCCACAGGGCATCCTTGCGCACCAGTGGTTCCCCCCCCGTGATCCGCACCTTGGTGACGCCCAGCGCGACGAAGGTCGACACAACCTGCAGGCATTCTTCCAGGGACATGACCTGATCGCGTGGCAGGAAGGTCATGTCTTCCCCCATGCAGTAGGTACAGCGGAAATCGCAGCGATCGGTGATCGAGAGGCGGATATAGGTGATCCGGCGCCCATACTTGTCCACCAGGGTACCGTCGGCATGGGGGGAAGTTTCTGGCCGCGTACCCGGCACGAAAGTGCTCAGGTGCAGCGGTACGGAGGCGGGGTTCAAGGACTCGTTGTGCATGTTGTTGAAGCCTTTGGTTATCTCGATCCAGCCGACTGTTCACGTCGGGCGTTACGCGCCCGACGGTGTTTGTCTCCGTGCGGCTGATGTCGCCGATTATGGGCGGCAGAGGCCCGAGCGACAACCATTTCCGGTGAGGGGTCTAAGCGGGGTCGGGCGAAGCGGGTGAGGCACCAACTTGTTCCAGCACCCGTCCGCGATTGAAAAGGAAACGCCGGTTCTGTTCGTCCACCAGGCCTTCCCGTTTGATTGCGGCGATGGTCCTGCTCACGGTCTCCATCGTCAATCCGAGCAGGGCCGCAATATCGTCCCGGGGAATGGCAGGGCACACCCCGCTGTTCGCGGGCTCCGCCATCTGCAGCAGGAAATGAAAGAAACGCTCATGGGCGGGCCCGGTGGACATCAGAGTGATGACCTGGTCGGCACGATCCACGTTGGCCTGCCACCGAAGCTCCAGTGCGCGGGCGATCTCCGGGTTTTCCTTCTGGAGCTGGTGGACCAAGGGAGCAGGGATTTGACACACTTCCGCCGCGCCAAGCGTGTAGGCGCTCAGGTGGTAGGCATCCGCGACAAGAGCCTCCAAACCCGCCACGTCGCCTGGGGCGAGAATGCGGACGATTCGCTCGGTGCCGCGCGGAGAGCGTCGGACCAACTTGATCCGGCCTTGCCGGATTGCATAGACATGTTCTGCTCGGTCGGATTCCTGGAACACGGTATGGTTTCGACCCAGCCTGAACGTTACAGGCCCGCGTGCGGGCATGCGCTTGAGCGCGGCCGCTCCTAGTGAGCCAAAAAGCCCCCCGCTACGCGCCGGACACAGGAGGCAGTCCGCCGGGGTGCAGTACGTCGGCATTGTCGGACAGGGGGTGGTGTCGCTAGGCATGGCCATCGCACGGATAAGGATGGGCGATTCTAGGAGCCCGCGTTCGCGCACGGATTTGACAAGTGTCAAGCCGGCAATCAAGCCGTGGATAGATCGAACGTCCGGCGCGTGCAGGATTAGGCTGTTCAGCGGCGGCGAATATGGGTAACTTCCGCAGTCGACACACGGAAGCTTGGCAGGGATCGATCGGATGGATGCAGAACGCGGGGGGCGAAAAGCAAACAGGCCACCTCATGGTGGCCTGTTCTGGAATTTGGCTCCCCGACCTGGGCTCGAACCAGGGACCTACGGATTAACAGTCCGGCGCTCTACCGACTGAGCTATCGGGGATCAAGTAAGCCCAGAAGTATAGGTGTTTGCCCCTCGGGTGTCAATAGTTATGCTCACAATAATCGAGAAGCAGCACCGGCTGCTCGCGGGAAGAAATGGATAACAATCTGATTTTTTGCAAGACGCCCAAGGGTGAGGCCGCGCTTGCGCACAGCCTGAATCAGGTGCAGCGCAATTTGCGCCTGGTGCTTATCAACGTGGATGCGCACACGACGGTTGGGGCCTTGTGCCAGCGGATGGGTAATCCCGTGGTGGTCAAGTATGCGTTGGCCGCCCTGGAGCAGGCAGGGTTTATCGAAACCGCCGATGCACGGATGGCGAGGGAATTGGCGGGGGCCCGGCAGCCTGGCCGCAAGGCCGCTGCGGTGACGGAGAAGACGCCGGCACCGCCGACGTCGGAGGCAGACCAGATTGCACGAGAGGCTCGCCGTGCAGTGGCGCTGGGGCGTGGCGTGGCGGCCGGCTTGCGTCGTCCAAGCCCGCGGGTATTGCCGGGCAAACGTACCGGGGGGCTGAAGGACCGCATCCGCGGCGCGTTCGAACTGCCCGAGGCTGCTCAACTGGCCGCGGCAGGGGATACGGTGGTGCTCGACACCATGGGGGCCGTATCTTCAGTTCTTCCGGGGCTGTTGCCGGGCGAGCCGGTTGCCGCAGCCAATGTCGGCCGTAACGCCGGTGTGCTCGTTCCCCTCAAGCCGGTTCCTGCGGGCGCTGCGCAAGGGGCGAGTGGGGACGGGCGCGCCAGCCAGGGGCCTTTTGCCGAGATTGTGGTGGATCGGAGCGACAAGCCGCGTCGTCGCTGGTGGAGCGCGTTATCCGGATCGGTTGCCATTGGAGGTCTGGTGTTGGTGGCGGGCATGGTCGCGTTGTCGGTGTTTCCCTTCGAACGCTACCGTCCCATGCTGGAGGGGCACTTGAGCGCTGCGACTGCCCATCCGGTGGAGATTAACGCCCTTGAGTTCAATCTGTTTCCAAACCCAAGTTTCCACATGCCCCGAGTCAACATAGGCGCTCAGGTGCGTCTGGCGGAGTTGAAAGGGGTGGAGTTCCGCCCCGGGATCGTTTCCGTCCTCGGTTATCTGGCAGGGGTTGCGCCCCTCAAGGGGGTGGTGCATATCGATGCCGCACGGCTTACCCGCGAGGGCTTGCATGAATTGGTCTCGGCACCCCACGCCCATGGGCCCTTGCGGTTGATGGCGAACCCGATTCATGTGGAGGCGCTGCAAGTCACGGTCGGTCCGGAAATCCTGGTGGACGGGGCCCGACTGACGGCCGAAATCTCCGGCGGCGGGCGTATGAGCAGTTTCGTGGCGAAAGACCCCCGAGGGGCGTGGACGCTGCGTGGCGAACGGGCTGGGGACGATTTCCGGGTGGTTGTCGGGGCGCAGGACTGGGTGTTGCCCGTTGGTGCGGGCATTGCGGTGCGTCGCCTGGAGGCGACCGGGGCGCTGAGCCCTGGCAGCCTGTCGCTAAGCGATGTGCGGGCGGATGTGCTGGATGGCAGGGTGGAGGGGAACTATGCCGTGGTTTGGCAGGGGATTCCCTCGGCGTCGGCGGACTTGCGTTTTTCGGGTCTGGATGCTGCGTCACTGCTCGATGGGGTAGCCTCGCGCCGGGGTCTGAGTGGCAAGCTGGACGGGCGAGCCCAGGTGCGCAGCAAGGCGGATTCCCTGATCGGGCTGTGGCTGGGTTGGCGCGCGAGCGCGGATGTCGCGTTGCGGGAAGGCCGGTTCGAACAGTTCAACCCGTGGCTTACCCCCGGTGCGCGGTCTGTTCCCGCGCGGACGGCGGGTTCCGCTTTCGACAGTCTGCGTGCCGACCTGATCCTGAGTCCCGAGCAGGTCCGGGCTGAATTTGTGCGCATTGAATCCCGGGCCGGGCAGGCGGAGGGAACGGTTTCGATCGATACCGAAGGAGAAGTGCTGGCGGGGGACCTGAGTATCAAGCCCGGGGGGGATGCTGCCCGTCCAGACAGGGTGAAGCTGGGGGGAACCTGGTCGGAGCCGGAAGTGCTCCGGTAAGTGTGCGGGGATGCAACTCAGACCGAGGGGGCGGGGGATATCTGTCCCCTCGGTCTGCCGGGTGCCGTCGATTGACAGCACCGCTTGGGAGATATGTCAGCCCTTCAGTACTGTGGCGATGGCTTCTGCCACGTAGGGCAGGTTACGGGTGTTGAGCGCAGCCAGGCAAATGCGGCCCGTGCTGACGGCGTAGATGCCGAATTCGCTCTTCATCCGCTCTACCTGGTCCGCGGTCAGGCCGGTGTAGGAGAACATCCCCCGCTGGCGAATCACGAAGGAGAAATCCTGAGCGACGCCCTGGGCAGCGAGGCTCTCCACCAAGCCGGTGCGCATGGCGCGGATGCGGTCCCGCATCCCCCCCAGTTCTTCTTCCCATAGGCCCCGCAGTTCAGGGCTGGACAGTACGGCCGCCACCACCGCGCCGCCATGGATGGGCGGGTTCGAGTAGTTGGTGCGGATCACTCGCTTGACCTGGGACAGCACGCGGCCTGCTTCTTCCTTGCTGGCGGTCACGATGGACAGCGCCCCCACCCGCTCGCCGTAAAGCGAGAAGGACTTGGAGAACGAGCTGGAGACGAAGAACTGCAGCCCGCTGGCGGAGAAGGCGCGTACCGCGACGGCGTCCGCGTCAATTCCGTCGGCAAACCCCTGATAAGCCATGTCCAGGAAAGGCACCAGACCCCGGTCGCGGCAGGCCGCAACCACGTCGTTCCATTGGTCGTCGGAAAGGTCCGCTCCGGTGGGGTTGTGGCAGCACGCGTGGAGGATGATGATCGAGCCGGCGGGCAGGCTGGCCAGTTTGGCCTTCATGCCTTCAAAGTTCACGCCCCGGGAGGCCGGGTCGTAATAAGGATAGGACTCGACCGGGAAGCCGGCCGCCTCAAACAGTGCCCGGTGGTTTTCCCAGCTCGGGTCGCTGATGTAGACGGTGGCAGCCGGGTTGAGGCGCTTCAGGTAATCGGCACCCACCTTGAGCGCCCCGGTACCGCCCAGGGCCTGGATGGTGACGACCTGGCCGGACGTGGCCAAGTGCGACCCCGCGCCAAAGAGCAGGTTTTGTACGGCAGTGTTGTATGCCGCAGCCCCTTCGATGGGCTGGTAGCCCCGGGGGGGGGCTGCCTCGAGGCGGGCTTTTTCTGCAGCCTTGACGGCGGCCAGCAGGGGAATCTTGCCGTTGTCGTCGTAGTACACGCCCACACCCAGATTCACCTTGCCGGCGCGGGTGTCGGCATTGAAAGCTTCGGTCAGCCCGAGGATGGGGTCACGTGGAGCCATCTCCACGTTGGCGAAGATCGAAGAGGTCATAGCTACTCCATGAATTGCCGCAGACGGCAGTGCGAAGGATGGTAGTGGGTGGCTTGGGCGGATGCAGCGTCAAAGCGGTTCGCCGCTGTGCCCCGATTGCGGAATAATCCAGTTCCGTCCGCCAGTTTGCAGTGCCGCAATCCGGTTCTGCGTTGGGTGCAACTTTAAATACTATCATGGCAGATCATTCATCAGGCAGCCCCCCGCTGCTGGAGTTTCCGGGCAGCCCCTTTCGCTTGCATCAGCCGTTTGCTCCGGCGGGCGATCAGCCCGAAGCCATCCGCCTCCTGCTGGAGGGTGTGGAGGATGGCTTGTTATACCAGACGCTGCTGGGCGTGACCGGTTCGGGAAAAACCTACACCATGGCCAACGTGATCGCCCGGTCCGGTCGCCCGGCCCTGGTGATGGCGCCCAACAAGACCCTGGCGGCACAGTTGTATTCCGAGTTCCGGGAGTTCTTTCCCGAGAATGCGGTGGAGTATTTCGTCTCCTACTACGACTACTATCAGCCGGAGGCCTACGTTCCGAGCCGGGATCTTTTCATCGAGAAGGATTCCTCCATCAATGAGCACATCGAGCAGATGCGGCTTTCCGCCACCAAGAGCCTGATGGAGCGGCGGGACTGCGTGATCGTGTGCACCGTGTCGGCGATCTACGGTATCGGCGACCCGGTGGACTATCACAGCATGATCCTGCACCTGCGGGAAGGTGAGCGGATTGGCCACCGGGACATCATCCAGAGGCTGGTGGCGATGCAGTATCAGCGGGCGGACATGGATTTCCAGCGCGGAAGCTTTCGCGTCCGGGGGGATGTGATCGACATCTTTCCCGCGGAGAACGCGGAGTTTGCCGTGCGGGTGGAAATGTTCGACGACGAACTGGAACACATCACCCTGTTTGACCCGCTGACCGGGCATCTCAAGCAGCGGCTGGGGCGCTTCACCGTTTATCCGTCCAGCCATTACGTGACGCCTCGCGCGACGGTGGTACGGGCCATCGATGCGATCAAGGCGGAACTGGTAGAGCGGGTTGCCCAGTTCCAGAGGGAGCACAAACTGGTGGAGGCCCAGCGCATCGAGCAGCGTACCCGCTTTGATCTGGAGATGCTCAACGAGATGGGGTTCTGCAAGGGCATCGAGAATTACTCCCGGCATTTGTCGGGTCGGGCGGCAGGGGAGCCGCCGCCGACCCTGATCGACTATCTGCCGGCCGATGCCTTGATGTTCCTGGATGAATCCCATGTCACCGTTCCCCAGGTGGGGGGGATGTATAAGGGGGACCGATCGCGCAAGGAGAACCTTGTCAACTACGGCTTCCGTCTGCCCTCCGCTCTGGACAACCGTCCCCTGCGGTTTGAGGAGTTCGAACGGCTGATGCCGCAGACCATCTTCGTTTCCGCCACGCCTGCGGACTACGAAAAGCGGCACCAGGGGCAGGTGGTGGAGCAGGTGGTGCGTCCCACCGGGTTGGTGGACCCGCAAGTGATTGTCCGGCCGGCTGGCACCCAGGTGGATGACCTCCTGGGCGAGATCCGGCTGCGGGTTGCGGCCCAGGAGCGGGTGTTGGTGACCACGCTCACCAAGCGCATGGCGGAAGACCTCACCGACTATCTGGGTGAGCATGGTGTGAAGGTGCGCTATTTGCACTCGGACGTGGATACGGTGGAGCGGGTGGAGATCATCCGCGATCTGCGGCTGGGGCAGTTCGACGTGCTGGTGGGGATCAATCTACTGCGGGAGGGGCTGGACATCCCCGAGGTGTCTCTGGTGGCGATCCTCGATGCGGACAAGGAGGGCTTTCTGCGCTCGGAGCGTTCGCTGATCCAGACCATTGGCCGCGCGGCGCGCCATTTGCATGGAACCGCCATCCTCTACGCCGACACCGTCACCCGCTCCATGCGCCAGGCCATGGACGAGACGGAGCGGCGGCGGACCAAGCAGATCGCGTTTAACGAGGCCCATGGGATTACGCCCAAGACGGTGACCAAGCGGATCAAGGACATCATTGATGGCGTCTATGGCGGCGGTGATACGCCGGCCTCCCGGGAGATGGAATCCAACCCGTACGAGGGGCTGAGCGAGAAGGAGCTTGCCCGCCAGATCAAGCGCCTGGAAAAGGAAATGCAGGAGCACGCGCGGAACCTGGAGTTCGAGCAGGCGGCCAAAGCCCGGGACGAACTCTTCCGCTTGCGGCAGATGGCCTTCGGCGCCGACAAGCACGAAAACCTGTGACAACGCCCGCGCCCGGCAGGGGGCGCGGGGGCCTGCTTCAGTGCTGCTGCCGGCTGGCTTGCTGCCATGCCAGCAATGCCTGGGCGGCGTGAGCGCAGATGCGGCGCCACTCCTCTGCCGGCATTTCCCGGCTGAGGGCGTGCAGCAGGGCCTGGGTGCTTTCCTGGGCGAGGCCCTCTGCCGCCAGGCCGTGGGCCAGGCAACGGATCTGGATGTGGGCCAGGGTGTCCGCGAGAATGCGCCACCCGCTTGCCGGCATGGACTTGCGCAGGGCCAGCATCAGGCTGCCGAGGAAGCTGGCCAGCCCCAGGGCGCTTTCGCGCTCTTCGTCGGCGATCATGGCGTGCCAGAGCGCCAGGTGAATTTCCCGGCGCAGGGCAGCCTTGAAACTGAAGCCATAGGCTTCTTCCTCATGGAGGCGGCTGAATGCGGCCTGGCAGGCCGCCTCGGCGGCGACGGTCGCGTCCTGGGTCTCCGCCAGGCCATCCCGGACGGCGCCGACGAGGGCGGTCAAGCCTGCCAGAGCGGCACCGCCGAACACCTGGCTGTAGGCCAGCCCCCAGTGGTCCAGCCCGGCAAGGATCAAGGCCTGCCGAGCCGGCGTGGCGGCTGCTGCGCCCTCCCGGCTCCAGGCGAGCAATGCCTGGGCGATCTCAAGCACGCGTTTGCCGCGATCGGTCGCGGCACCTTCCAGGGTGTCGCGGAAAACGTGGCTGAAACCGTCCTGGGCGTGGCGGGCCGCCTGTTGTTGGGCTTCCACCGGAACCAGGGTGGCGAGAGCGTCTTCCGGCGCTGTCTGAATGCTGGCGGTCATAGCAGGTCCAGCACCCGTTCGGGGGGGCGGCCCACCACGGCGCGGTCGCCCCGGATCACGATGGGCCGCTCGATCAGCACCGGGTTGGCCACCAGGGCGTCGAGCCAGGCTTCATCGTCCAGGGTCTTGCCCTTGTATGTGTCTTTGTACACGGCCTCGCCGGTGCGGACGATCTCGACCGGTTTCATACCCAGCTTGGCCAGCACGGCCCGCAAGGCTTCCTTGCTTGGAGGCGTCTTGAGGTACTCCACCACCTGGTAGTCGATGCCCTTTTCCTGGAGCAGGGCGCAGGCGGAACGGCTTTTGGAGCAGCGGGGATTGTGGAATACCTGCCACTCGGAGTCGGGTTGGGTCATGGCAAAGCTCGCTTGCGTATCGGTGAAAGCGCAAGTGTACCGGTCCCGTGGGTGCTCCGTCAGGTGCGCAGCATCCCTCGGGTCTGGATGAACCGGATGACGTCTTCCAGGCCCTGACCCGTCTTCATGTTGGTGAAGACGAATGGCCGGTCGCCCCGCATTTTGCGGGCGTCCCGGTCCATCACCTCCAGGGAGGCGCCCACCATGGGCGCCAGGTCGATCTTGTTGATCACCAACAGATCCGACTTGGTGATCCCGGGCCCGCCCTTGCGGGGGATCTTGTCGCCCGCAGCCACGTCGATCACGTACAGGGTGAGATCGGAGAGCTCGGGCGAGAAGGTGGCGGCCAGGTTGTCGCCCCCGGATTCGATCAGGATGAGGTCCAGCTTGGGGAAGCGGCGGGTGAGGCGGTCGACCGCCTCGAGATTGATCGAGGCATCCTCGCGGATGGCGGTGTGCGGGCAGCCACCGGTTTCCACACCCAGAATGCGCTCCGGGTCCAGCGCGCTGTGACGCACCAGGAACTGGGCATCTTCGGCAGTGTAGATGTCATTGGTGACGGCGGCCATCTCGTAGCGGGTGCGCAGGGCTTGGCACAGGGCCAGAGTGAGGGCCGTCTTGCCGGAACCGACCGGGCCGCCAATGCCGACCCGCAGGGGGTTGTTGGAGTCCATCGCTTGCCTCTCAGGAACGGAACAAACGGGAATATTGGGTTTCGTGGGCACAGGTGGCCAGCGCCAGCCCGGGCGTGAAATTGGACCACGCTTCCGGGTCCAGGTGCAGCGCGGACTGAACCAGCGCGGGAAGTTGCCCGCCCAGATCGAGGAGCATGCGCTGACCGGATGCCTGGCCCAGGGGGACCGCCTTGAGCGCAGCCATGACCTGGTTTTCCACCCAGGACCAGGCGTAGCCGAGCACGCTGTCTTCCGCCGGAATGCCCCAGACGTGCGCCAGCCCTGCCCACAGGGTCGGAAAGGCGGGCTCCGGCAGGTGGGCGAGGCTGGTTGCCAGCCCGGCGAGGGTGTGGGCGGGAAACGCCGCCAGCAGGCGCGAAGCGGAATGGCCCATCTGCACGGTTTCGGCCCGCAGTTCGGCCCCTTCCCGGGAACCGAGGTAAAGCTTGTTGAGGCGGGCCAGTTCGGGGGCGTCGGCCAGGGCCCATGCCCGGTGAAGCCGGGCGAGCAGGGGCAGTTCGAAGGTGCCCAGGTTGTGCCGCAGCAGATCGCCGATCCAGCGCAGCGCCGAGGTTTCGTCCCGGATCCAGCCTGTTTCCACCGCCCATTCCAACCCTTGGGAATAGGTGTAGGCCCCCACCGGCAAGGTCGGGCTGGCGAGTTGCAACAGGCGGGCCAGGGCCAGGGCGTGCATCAGGATTGGGTGAAATCGTGAATGCGGCGGGGTGAGCGGTGCTCCCCCTGGCCTGGATCGTGGAGCGGGTCGAATCCTTGCGGTCCGCTCCCCGGTCGATAAGGATGGTGGTCGTGCCCGTGACTGTGCTTGCCGTAAGCACCGGATTCCGGCTCAAACGGGGCCGTGGTCTGGGTGGTTTCCACACCCATTTGGGCGAGCATCTCCGCCAGCACGTGGTCCACCGGAAAGCGCAGGCAGTGGTCGGCAGTGAGTTGAACCGGCATGTGCCGGTTACCCAGGTGGTAGGCGGCCCGGGCAAAGGCCAGTGGATCGGCGCAACGGGCTTCGAGCAAGGATTCGGGCGCAGCCTGGATGGCCAGTACGCGGCCGTCCGCCGATTGGAGCAGGTCGCCGTCCCGCAGCTTTTCGGCCCGGGGCAGGGCGATGCCGATCTCGGTGCCATCCGCAAGGGTGGCCGTGAGCCGGGAGCGGCAACGCAGATCGTAGTTCAGTTGGACGGTGAGGGCGGCAGTTGCCCCAGCCGGTGCTCGCTGGTTGAAGACGTACATGGTTCAGAACAGGAAGTAACGTTGGGCCATGGGCAGTACGCTCGCCGGTTCGCACACCAGCAATTCTCCGTCGGCACGTACCGCGTAGGTTTCCGGGTCCACTTCCATCCTGGGTGTGGCGCCGTTGTGCGGCATGTCCTGCTTGCGCACGCCGCGGCAGCCGCGCACGGCCACCAGCGGCTTGGCCAGACCCAGCCCACCCAGGCTCCCGCTGGCCAGCGCGGCCTGGGATACGAAGGTGACGGAGGTCCGCAGGGCCCGGCCATAGGCCCCGAACATGGGGCGATAGTGCACCGGTTGAGGGGTGGGGATGGAGGCGTTGGGGTCCCCCATGGCGGCCATGGCGATGGCGCCACCCTTGAGGATGAGGCTGGGCTTGACGCCGAAGAAGCCCGGTTTCCACAGCACCAGGTCCGCCAGTTTGCCCGGTTCCACCGAGCCCACCTCGTGGGCGATGCCGTGGGTGATGGCCGGGTTGATGGTGTATTTGGCGATGTAACGCTTGATCCGGGCGTTGTCGTTGCGCGCCGTGTCGCCGGCCAGGCTGCCCCGCTGCACTTTCATCTTGTGGGCGGTTTGCCAGGTGCGGATGATGACTTCGCCCACCCGGCCCATGGCCTGGGAATCGGAACTCATCATCGAGATGGCGCCCAGGTCGTGCAGGATGTCCTCCGCGGCAATGGTTTCGCGGCGGATGCGGCTTTCCGCAAAGGCCACATCTTCGGCGATGGCCGGGTCCAGATGGTGGCACACCATGAGCATGTCCAGATGCTCGTCGATGGTGTTGACCGTGTACGGGCGGGTGGGGTTGGTGGAGGAGGGCAGCACATTGGACTCTCCCACTGCCTTGATGATGTCCGGCGCGTGGCCGCCGCCGGCGCCTTCAGTGTGGAAGGTGTGGATGGTGCGGCCCTTGAAGGCGGCCAGGGTGGTTTCCACGAAACCGGCTTCGTTGAGCGTGTCGGTGTGGATGGCGACCTGCACGTCCATCTCCTCGGCGACGCCGAGGCAACAGTCGATGGCTGCGGGGGTGGTGCCCCAGTCCTCGTGCAGCTTGAGGCCGATGGCGCCGGCGGCAACTTGCTCGCGCAGGCCAGCGGGCAGGCTGGCGTTGCCCTTGCCCAGGAAGCCCAGGTTCATGGGGAAGGCTTCCGCTGCTTCCAGCATGCGGTGGATGTGCCAGGGACCCGGGGTGCAGGTGGTGGCGTAGGTGCCGGTCGCAGGCCCGGTACCGCCCCCGATCATGGTGGTTACGCCGGAGGTGAGCGCCTCTTCGATCTGCTGCGGACAGATGAAGTGGATGTGGGTGTCGATGCCCCCGGCGGTGACGATGGAGCCTTCGCCCGCAATCACCTCGGTGCCCGGCCCGATGGGGATGGTGACGCCGGGCTGGATGTCCGGGTTGCCGGCCTTGCCGATGGCCTGGATGCGTCCGTTCTTGATCCCGATGTCGGCCTTGACGATGCCCCAGTGGTCGATGATGAGGGCGTTGGTGATCACCGTATCCGCCACCTCGGCGGCCACCCGCTGGCTCTGGCCCATGCCGTCGCGAATGACCTTGCCGCCACCGAATTTGACTTCTTCCCCATAAAGGGTGAAGTCCTTTTCCACTTCGACGATCAGCTCGGTATCGGCCAGGCGCAGGCGGTCGCCCGTTGTGGGGCCAAACATCTCGGCGTAAGCCTGGCGCGTGATCTTCGTGCTCATCACAAGTCCCCCTGTACCAAGGCGCGGAAGCCGAACACCTTGCGTTCGCCTGCCAGGGCCACCAGTTGCACGGTGCGGCGCTGGCCAGGCTCGAAGCGCACGGCGGTGCCCGCGGCGATGTCCAGGCGGAAGCCCCGGGCGGTTTCCCGGTCGAAGCTCAAGGCGCTGTTGACCTCATAGAAGTGGAAGTGGGAACCGACCTGGATGGGGCGGTCTCCCGTGTTGGCGACGGCCAGGGTGAGGGTGGGGCGACCGGCGTTCAGCTCGATCTCGCCCGGTTCGACAAGCATTTCTCCGGGAATCATCGTGAGTCTCCGACTGTTCGGCGTGGGCAGGCGCTAGACGATGGGGTGATGGACGGTAACCAGCTTGGTGCCGTCCGGGAATGTGGCTTCCACCTGGATCTCGGGGATCATCTCGGCCACGCCTTCCATCACCTGCGCCCGGGTGAGCACCGTGGTGCCCGCGTGCATCAGCTCGGCCACGGTCTTGCCGTCGCGGGCGCCCTCCATGATCGCGGCGGTGATCAGGGCAACCGCTTCGGGGTAATTGAGCTTCAGCCCCCGGGCCAACCGCCTTTCGGCCAGCAGGGCAGCGGTGAAGATGAGCAGCTTGTCTTTTTCGCGGGGGGAAAGTTCCATCGCGTCTCCTTGAATGATCGTGTCTTGTCGCTGGACGGTTCTGCAGGACTGTTTCAGGTGTGCCAGATGCGCGGCTCGGTCGCCGGCCGCCCCATGAGTGCGGGGCGCAGGGCGTGCCACAGGGCGGCCAGCCGTTGTCGAGCGTCGATGGCTGTGTCGGCGAGGCAGCGGGCAAGCAGCACCCCGGGCAGGGCTGTCACCCCGACCTGCCGGCTGGCCGCGACCGTTCTCGCCTGGGCGAGCAGGGCCTGGGCCGAGGCATCGAGTTCCGGGGTGGCAAACCAGAGTGTGCCCACCACGGGCTGACCTTGCAGACCCGCGGGGGAATCCAGCAACGGGCTGCCTCCGGGCAGGCGGGCTTGTTCATGCCAGATCAGCTCCCCGGTGCGGTAGATGTGGGTGCCCTGATGCCACTCGCCCTTGAGGAAGCGTTCGCCCGCGGCTGTGCGCCCCAGGCAGAGGATGTCCCAGCCCGCCGCGCGGGCGGTGGCGGCGAGATCCACACGGGTACGGGAGGAGGCAAGCGCGCCGGAGAACACGATGGTTTCCTGGGGCAGCCACTCGCAGGCGGCCTCGGCGGCGATTTCCAGATGCAGGTCCTGGCGGGCCGGCTGTCCCGCGGAGCGGTACCATTTTGTTGCGCCCGGGGACGTGAGCAGAGCCCGGGCGCCGGTATCCACATGTACGCGGATGTCCAGGCTGTCGCCCCCGGCGATCCCCGCCGGGGGGTGAAGGATGATGGCGTGGCATACCTCGGGGCCTTCCGGGTACAGGGCCTTCTGCACCCTGAGCGGCCCCTCGTGGCGGCGCTCGATCAACGCGGTACGCTGTGTATCCTGGGCAAAGCGCAGGCGCAGGCTGGCCGCCCAGCCCGTGAGGGGGCCGGCGCCCTCGATGGCGGCCGGTGATGGCCATGGGGCCAGTGCCGCGCTCAAACCGCCATGGCCTCCAGCACGCCGTCCTTGTCCATGTCTTCTCCCTTGCCCCGCATCACGATTTCACCCCGTTCCATGAGCAGATAGTGATCTGCCAGCGAACGAGCGAAATCATAGTACTGCTCCACCAGTAGGATGGACATTTCGCCAGTGGCCGCCAAGGCGCGGATGGCTCGCTCGATATCTTTGATGATGGAGGGCTGGATGCCTTCGGTCGGTTCGTCCAGGATCAGCAGTTTCGGCCCCATGGCCAAGGCCCGGCCGATGGCAAGTTGCTGCTGCTGGCCCCCGGAGAGGTCGCCGCCCCGGCGGCGCAGCATTTGCTTGAGCACCGGGAACATCTCGAAGATCCGGGGTGGGATGGGGCTGCCCCCGGGCCGTGTGGCCAGGCCCATGAGCAGATTCTCGTGAACGGTGAGTCGGGGGAAGATCTCCCGGCCCTGGGGCACGTAGCCAATGCCGGCGCGAACGCGCTCGAAGGACGGCAGCTTGGTCAGATCCTGCCCGCTGAAGGCGATGCTGCCCGATGCCGCCGGGATCAGGCCCATCAGGCACTTGAGCAGGGTGGTCTTGCCCACGCCGTTGCGCCCGAGCAGGACGGTGACCTTGCCGGGCTCGCAGGCGAAGGAGAGGTTGCGCAGGATGTGGCTGCCGCCGTAGTACTGGTTGAGGGATTCGACTTTGAGCATGCTCATCTTCCCAGGTAGACCTCGATCACCCGCTGATCGGCCTGCACGGTGGCCAGATCGCCCTCGGCCAGCACCGAGCCTTCATGGAGCACCGTGACTTTCCCGCCCAGGCGCTCGACAAAGGCCATGTCATGTTCCACCACCACCAGGGAGTGCTTGCCCGCCAGTGACACGAACAGCTCGGCCGTGCGCATGGTTTCGTCGTCGGTCATCCCGGCCACCGGCTCGTCGAGCAGCAGTAACCTGGGGTCCTGGACCAGCAGCATGCCAATTTCCAGCCATTGCTTTTGGCCGTGGGAGAGCAGGCCCGCCAGGCGATCGGCCTGGGCGTCCAGGTGGATGGTGCGCAGGGTTTCGGCGATGCGATCCCGGGCTTGGCTGTCGAGCCGGGCAAAGAGGGTGCGGCGCACCCGCTTGTCCGCCTTCATGGCTAGCTCCAGGTTCTCGAACACCGTGTGGTTTTCGAACACGGTGGGTTTCTGGAACTTGCGTCCGATGCCCGCATGGGCGATCTGGGGTTCGTTCAGGCGGGTCAGGTCCAAGGTCTGGCCAAAGAAGGCCTTGCCGGAATCCGGCCGGGTCTTGCCGGTGATCACGTCCATCATCGTGGTCTTGCCCGCCCCGTTGGGGCCGATGATGCAGCGCAGCTCTCCGGCGTCGATGGCCAGGGTCAGGGCGTTGAGGGCCTTGAATCCATCAAAGCTGACCGTGATGTCTTCCAGGTAGAGGATGACGTTGTGGGAGAGGTCCACCTCGCCGGGGGTTACCACGTGGGCGAGGCCGGTGGCGCCTTCTTCCCATTCCTGGCGCGTGCCCGGGGGGAGCGCTTGTTCGCCCGGCCGGGCCGGGTGCATGCCGATATCGCTCATGCCTCACCTTTGCGCGTTTTGAGTTTGCTCCACAGCCCGACCAGTCCATTCGGCAGGTACAGGGTCACCAGGATGAACAGGGCACCCAGGAAGAACAGCCAGTAATCGGGGAAGCTGACGGTGAAGTAGCTTTTGGCCAGATTCACCACGAAAGCGCCGAGCACTGGGCCGATCAGGGTGCCCCGACCGCCGACTGCAACCCAGATGGCAATCTCGATGGAGTTACCCACGGACATTTCCGACGGGTTGATGATGCCCACCTGCGGCACGTAGAGGGCGCCGGCGATGCCGCACAGCACCGCTGACAGGGTCCACACGAAGAGCTTGTACCAGAGCGGGTTGTAACCAATGAACATGACCCGGCTTTCGGCGTCGCGGATGGCGGCCAGCACTCGCCCGAAGCGGGAACTCACCAGCCAGCGGGCGAAGAGCAGGGTGGCAATGAGCACCGCCGCGGACAGGGCGAACAGCAGTACCCGCATCTCGGGGGCAGTGATGGGGTAGCCCAGGATGCGCTTGAAGTCGGTAAAGCCGTTGTTGCCGCCAAAACCGGTTTCGTTGCGGAAGAACAGCAGCATCGCCGCAAAGGTCAGCGCCTGGGTGATGATCGAGAAGTAGACGCCCTTGATCCGCGACCGGAAGGCGAAGAAGCCGAAGACGAACGAGACCAGCGCCGGGATGGCGACGACCAGGAACAGGGCCCAGAGGATGGAGTCGGACCCGGTCCAGTACCAGGGCAGTTCCTTCCAGTCCAGAAAGACCATGAAATCCGGCAGATCGCTCTGGTAGGAGCCGTCACGACCGATCTGGCGCATCAGATACATCCCGAAGGCGTAGCCGCCCAAGGCGAAGAACAGCCCGTGACCGAGACTGAGGATGCCCCCGAAGCCCCAGATCAGGTCCAGCGCCACGGCGACGATGGCGTAGCAGAGGATCTTGCCAGTCAGGGTGATGAAGTAGTCGGAAAGATGCAGGGCGCTGCCGGCCGGCACCATGAGGTGCAGTGCCGGCGCGACCACCAGGGCCAACAGGGCGAACGCAGCCAGTGCGGCGGTGCCGTAGCGGCCGCTGAGCAGGGTAGTGGTAGGCATGGAGGCTCTCAGCTATCGACGAATCGTCCCTTCAGGGCGAACAGACCCTGAGGCCGCTTCTGGATGAAGACGACGATGATGACCAGTACCAGGATCTTGGCCACCACGGCACCCGCCCACCCTTCCAGGAACTTGGTGACGACGCCCAGGCCCAGTGCTGCCCAGACTGCGCCCGCCATCTGGCCGACGCCGCCCAGTACCACCACCATGAAGGCATCCACGATGTAGCCTTGGCCCATGTCCGGGCCCACGTTGGCGATCTGGGAGAGCGCCACGCCGCCCAGACCGGCAATCCCGGCGCCCAGGCCGAATGCCAGGGTATCCACCCGTCCCGTGGGCACGCCCACGCAGCCCGCCATGGGGCGGTTCTGGGTGACGGCGCGGACGAACATGCCCAGGCGGGTCAGGTTCATCAACCCCCACATCAGGGCGAGCACGCCGGCGGAGAAGGCGATGATGGCAATGCGGTTGGCCGGCAGAATCACGCCTGCAGACAGATCCAGGCCGCCGGAGAGCCATGTGGGGTTGGCCACTTCCACGTTCTGCGGGCCGAAGATCAGGCGCGCCGCCTGGATCAGGCACAGGCTGATGCCCCAAGTGGCCAGCAGGGTTTCCAGCGGACGGCCGTAGAGGTGGCGGATGACCAGCCGTTCCAGCGCCATGCCCACGAGCGCCGCGGCCACGAAGGCGACCGGGATGGCGGCAAGGACGTAGTAGTCCACCAGCCCGGGGTAGTGGCTGCGGAACAGCCCCTGCACCACATAGCTGGCGTAGGCTCCGATCATCAGGAATTCGCCATGGGCCATGTTGATCACGCCCATGACGCCGTAGGTGATGGCCAGGCCCATGGAGGCGAGGAGCAAAATGGAGCCCAGGGAGATGCCGGAGAACACCCGGCCGAGCATTTCCGCCCGGCTGATGCGGCTTTGCACTGCATGCAGGGCCAGATCGGCCTCATGACGAACTTTCTCGTCGGGCTCGGCCCATTGATCGCCGTTCTTGGCGAGCACGCCCAGCAACAGGTTCTTCACATTCGGGTTGTCGCTCTCGCCCAGTGACTTGACCGCGGCAATACGCTTGGCCGGGTCGTCGGACTGGAGGCTGGCTTGAGCATGGGCGAGTGCGATCAGCGGCTTGATCTGGCCATCGGTTTCCTTGGCCAGGGCTTCTTCCAGCAGCGGGATAAGGCTGCCATCCACGCCCGAGTCCTGGAGCACCTGGGCGGCTTCGAGGCGGGTTTGACGATCCGGGGAGGCGAGCCGGTAAGCGGCGAGCCGGGTGTCGAGTTCGGCGCGGATACGGTTGTTGGCCACCACGCCTTCGGCGTTGTCCGGGCGCTGGGCCAGAGACTGGCCGGTCGTGGCGTCGAAGGCTTTGTCGGCCTCGACAAAGAATATCTGCCCTTTCAGGGTGTAGAGATTGTCTTCCGACATGGCCTGGAGCACGCGGCGCAGGAGCTCCCGGTCGGTGCTGCCGCCCGACAGTTGCCCGATGGCGGCGAGCTTCTGATCGGAGTCCTCGGCAGCCAGTTGGCGAACCAGTTCCGCGTCGAGCGCGGCGCGGGCAGGGGTGCCGAAACCGGCGCACAACAGCAGGATCAGCAGGGCGAAGGTTCGCATTGAGTAGTCCTGGAGATCAGGGGGGCTGGCGGGATGGCCCGCCAGCCGCGTCGGGCTAAATCAGGCGGTCAGCCTGCTGCCTTCACTTGCCTTCCGGCTCGTCCTTCTTCTTGTCGTTCCCAGGGATGTAGGGGCTCCAGGGTGCGGCCTTGACCGGGCCGGGCGTCTTCCACACGACGTTGAACTGGCCGTCCCCCTTTACTTCGCCGATGAACACGGGCTTGTGCAGGTGGTGGTTCTTCTCGTCCATCTTCACCAAGAAGCCGGAGGGTGCCTTGAATGTCTGACCGCCTACCGCGGGGATCACCTTGTCCACGTCGGTGGTCTTGGCCTTCTCCACGGCCTGTTTCCACATGTGGATGCCGATGTAGGTGGCTTCCATCGGGTCATTGGTCACGACCTTTTCGGCGTTGGCCAGCTTCTGCTTCTTGGCCCATTCCTTGTACATCTTGATGAATTTGTCGTTCTCGCCATTCTTGAGCGACATGAAGTAGTTCCAGGCAGCCAGGTGACCCACCAGCGGCTTGGTGTCCACGCCCCGAAGTTCTTCCTCACCCACGGAGAAGGCCACCACCGGCACGTCCTTGGCCTTGAGGCCGGCGTTGCCCAGTTCCTTGTAGAAGGGCACGTTGGAGTCGCCATTGATGGTGGAGATCACCGCCGTCTTCTTGCCTTCGGACGCGAACTTCTTGATCTTGGCGATGATGGTCTGGTAGTCGCTGTGACCGAAGGGGGTGTATTCCTCCATGATGTCGGTCTCGGCCACGCCCTTGGATTTCAGGAAAGCACGCAGGATCTTGTTGGTGGTGCGGGGGTATACGTAGTCAGTGCCCAGCAGCACGAAGCGCTTGGCGCTGCCGCCTTCCTTGCTCATCAGGTATTCGGTGGCGGGAATGGCTTGCTGGTTCGGAGCGGCGCCGGTGTAGAACACGTTCTTTTCGAGTTCTTCACCCTCGTACTGGACGGGGTAGAAGAGCAGGCCGTTGAGTTCCTTGAACACGGGCAGCACAGACTTGCGGGAGACGGAGGTCCAGCAGCCGAACACGACGGCCACCTTGTCCTGGGTCAGCAACTGGCGGGCTTTCTCAGCAAACAGCGGCCAGTTGGAAGCCGGGTCCACCACCACGGGCTCCAGTTGTTTGCCCATCACCCCCCCGGCTTTGTTGATCTCGTCGATGGTCATCAACGCGGTTTCCTTCAGGGCGGTCTCCGAGATCGCCATGGTGCCGGACAGGGAGTGCAGGATCCCGACCTTGATGGTGTCGGCAGCGAAAGCGGAGAGCGAAGACATGCTTACTGCCGTTGCGACGGCGGTGGCGGCGATAGTCTTCACGAAGGTGCGACGTTCCATATTTTGGACTCCTGAGCGAGTTGAGAAAAGTGGCGAGGGTCCCAAAGCAACCGCCGTGCCACCGGCCAGGAGGTTCGGTCGCAAACCCATAAGCCGTGGGGATTCAAGCGTGAAAGACTTGGCTTCGGCGTGGGCTGAGGCCAAGTTGGGGCGCGGGGCGCTGGCTGGACGCCCGTTTGTGGTGCGCAAAGGCTGTGGGGCGCACCAAGCTGGATGTTTGCCCTGTTGGGGTTTCCGGTTGTCGGGATGGGGGCTGGTCAGTCAGGGCGAGTGTTGGACGCAGGAGTGCTGACGGAAGGGCGCAGGGCCGCTCGCCGTTCGTCCTTTGCCATGAGCTTGAGCGCGGCGACGCGGGTATAGAAGCGCGGAAGGTTGCCGCGTTCCGCTTCCAGCAGGGCGATGAACGCCGGGACGAGCCCGCTGTAGAGGCCAATGCTGGCGAGGGTGGCGTTGTTGATCTCCTGGCCGAACCAGCGGTCGTAGCCCCGGTAGCCCTTCCAAGGACCCTCGCGCAGCTCGCGGTACTCGTCGCGCAGGCTCTGAATCAGATCGCGCTTCCTCCGGGCCCGGGCGTGGTCGTCCGTCTCTTCGGAATAGGCGCTGCGCAAGGCTTCGCGGTAATGCTGAACAAGCCGGGTGAAGTCGTCCCGGCGTTCCTGGGTCGCGGCAAGTTGTTCAGCCAAGTCAGGTTCGCCCCGGGCATGCACCCAACGCCTCAGTCCTTCGGTTTCCACGGCAACGGCGAAGGATTCGTTGAACTCGGTGTCGTCCGGAACATAAACCACCTGGTGAGCCAGTTCATGGAAGATCAGGCGGGCGAGTTCCAGTTCAGGGTAATGGATGAAGGTGTTGAGCAAGGGGTCGTCAAACCAGCCCAGCGTGGAATAGGCGGAGACCCCGGCGATGTGTACGTCCAGCCCGCGTGCACGGAGGTTCGCCGCATCGGCCTGAGCGGTCGCTTCTGCGAAGTGCCCCCGATAGCTCACACATCCCGCCACCAGAAAGCACCACTGCAAGGGCTCCACTGAATAGGGCGCCGTTGCAAATACATTCCAGACCACGAATGGTCGGCCTACATCTGCATAGCGGCGGTAGCTGTCGTTGTCTGGCAAACCCAGCGTCGTGGTAGCGAAACTCCGGATGCTTTGGGCGAGCTGCAACTGGGCGTGTAATGCAGCCGGTGTGGTCGATTCCGCTTGCACAGCGGTAACGGATTGGCTTCGGGACCAGATGTCCGCCTGCCCCAGCGCTGCCTGGGCATAGTAGCCGAGCCCGCTGCAACCCCCGAGGTGCAGGCCGAGCAGCGCGAGGAGGAGGGGGCGGAGCTTCACCGCGTCGTCTGCGGGATGAGCGTTATGGCTTGCTCCGGAGTGACGACCCGGCATCCACTGGCCTGGTCCATGCGCCGGGCAAGTTTCAATAGATGCTTGTCACGACTGACCAGTGCCTGGGCATTGATCGCCCAAGCCAGCCGGATGAACTTCTGGTCCTCCGGATCTCGGCACCGGGGCAAGTGAGGGGGCGGAGAAAGTGGGGTTTCCTCGTCGAGTCGGACGGCTCGCATGTACTCATCGAACACAGCCTGACTGTTCGCGCCAGCCAGGTGGGGTCGCTCCAGTACCTGCGCCAGTTCACGCAGGCACGCCGGGTCGGTGTAGGCAACGGCGCGGCCATCCGAGAGTGGCGCCAATAGCCATTGGCAGCGGGGATCGCGCCAGTGGAAAAGGTCCAGAACCACGTTGGTGTCGAGGACAAGGCGGAGAGGCAGAGGACGATTCATGGGCGGATGTTAGCCCAGGGCACGAATACAACGCTGATCCCGGGGAATCGGCGAATGTTTGCTGCCTTCATGGTCGGGCAGCCCGTAACTTGGTACACTCATATTTCCGTCACAAAAGCGAAATAAAAAGGTCATGTTCGGGCGATTCCTGCCGCAAGAAGGGCGTTTTTTCGAGCTGTTCGGGCAGCATGCCGATCAGGTGGTTGCCGGGGGGCGTGAGCTGGTGGCGCTCATGACCACCATCAATGAGGGGAACGGTGCCTTGCACCGGCACGCGGAGGCGATCGACGAGTACGAGACCCGCGCCGACAAGATCACCCACGAAACCGTTTCCCTGCTGCACAAGACATTCATCACGCCGCTGGAGCGGGAGGACATCCATCAGCTCATCAACTGCATGGACGACATTCTCGACACCATCCAGGATGTGGCCGAGTCGCTGACGCTCTACGATATCCGCAAGGTGACGCCGGATGCGGTCCAACTGGCAGATATCTGCCTGTCCACGACTGAGCGCGTGCGCACGGCGGTTACGTTGCTGTCCAACATGGACAACGCGCCGGGCATCGTCAAGACCTGTCAGGAAATCGACCGGCTCGAGTCGGACGCGGATCGGGTGATGCGCTCCGCGATGTCCAAGTTGTTCCGCGACGAGGCGGATGTGCGTCAGGTGATCAAGCTCAAAGCCATCTACGAGCTGCTTGAATCGGTGACCGACCGCTGCCTGGATGCCGCGAACGTGATCGAGGGCATTGTCCTCGAGAACTCCTGATCCCTCCTTTTTCTCGTTCCCATCATGCAGGCGGTAGACATCAGTCTGATGACAGTCATCGTGCTGGTCGCGTTGGCGCTGGCCTTTGATTTCATGAACGGCTTTCACGATGCCGCCAATTCCATCGCCACGGTGGTGTCGACGGGCGTGCTGCGTCCGCGCACAGCCGTGGCGTGGGCGGCGACGTTCAACGTGATCGCCATCTTCATCTTCCAACTCAAGGTAGCCACCACAATCGGCAAGGGCACCATAGACCCCGGAATCGTCGACCAGTATGTGATTTTCGGGGCTCTGGTGGGGGCGATCACGTGGAACGTGATCACCTGGTATTACGGGATTCCCTCCAGTTCGTCCCACGCCCTGATTGGTGGCTTGGTGGGAGCCGCGTTGGCGAAAGCGGGTGGGGATGCCCTGATCCTGGCTGGCGTGATGAAGACCGTGGCCTTCATCTTCGTCTCGCCGGTGCTGGGGATGATCCTGGGCTCCCTGTTGATGGTGGCGGTTTCCTGGATATTCTTCCGAACGCCGCCCCGTCGGGTGGACAAATGGTTCCGCCGGCTCCAGTTGGTTTCGGCTTCGCTTTATAGCCTCGGGCATGGTGGCAACGATGCGCAGAAGACAATCGGCATCATCTGGATGCTGCTTCTGGCAGCGGGGATGACGCGGCAGGAGGACGGCGTGCCCAGTTGGGTGGTCGTCGCCTGCTACGTGGCGATCGGTCTTGGGACAGCCTTCGGTGGTTGGCGCATCGTCCGCACCATGGGGCAGAAGATCACCAAACTGCGTCCGGTAGGAGGCTTTTGCGCGGAAACCGGCGGAGCCATCACCCTGTTCCTGGCTACAGCGCTCGGGATTCCGGTTTCGACTACTCACACCATCACCGGTGCCATCGTCGGGGTGGGCTCTACCAAGCGCATGTCCGCGGTGCGCTGGGGGGTTGCTGGAGGCATCGTGTGGGCGTGGATCCTCACGATTCCCTGTAGCGCTGCCATTGCCGCAGTGTTCTGGTGGGTGGGGACGAAAACACTTTGACGTGTCAGTAATCTCCCCGGCAACAAAAAACGGCTTGTGAATACAAGCCGTTTTTTGTTGCCAAGTCAGCCCTCGATGGGCTTTGGGTGAATCACGCGGGGCAGGGTTGGGCGACTGCTGCCGGCTCCGTCGGAGGTGGCGGGTCGTTGGCGGGAACGAAGAACTGGGCCCAGTAGTCTCTGCCGTCCCGATTCCACCCGTGCACGCCAAAAGGCAATTGATCACCGTTTCGTGCGAGGCACACATACGGATTGCCTTCGAACGCGAAACCCAGGGCGATGTTTTCCGGGGCAATCTTGAACTCCGGGCAGTAGTAGGTGGCACACCGCCCGATGACCCGATCTTCGTTGATGCCTCCCTGAATCGCCTCCCAGAGTTTTTCACTGACCGCAGGCAGGCGGATGTAGCCAAGCAGCTTGCCCACCAGTTTCTGAGCGCCGAGACGTCTGGGGATATGGATCCGGCTGCGATACACCCTCAGGAAGTGAGTCAGGCTGGCAATCTTGCGTAAGGAAAAACCGCCGTTACCAACGCGCTGATCCGGGGGAATGTCCGGATCGTGAATCCAGGGGGGGCCGATATAGTCGTAGCCCATCGCACAATAGCGCTCCAGTTGATCGGAGAGGGCAAAGGCGTCCAGGTGATGGATGAGCATGAACTCGTATTCGGAGAATTGCTCGTAGAACTCGGGTTTGAGCAATAACCGGTTGTGCGCGCGGGCACTCCCGAAATACTGCATCCCCACCGGGATCGAACGGAAGCCGGGCAAATTGAAGGTGGAGCCTTCCGGAACCAGAATGAACTTGTCGTACTTGCCCAGATGGTGATGGATGTGGCGCAGGGCGATCTGTTCGTCTTCAGTCAGGTAGTCCCGCGCGTGCAGAGGCACGACGATCGCGACCAGCTTGTTGCTGCGGTTGTTAGCCACTGGCACAGCGGCTTCTCCTGTAAGGTTTGCGGGGCGGAGCCAGACGATCGGGCGGATGGTGGCGTTGCCGTATCGGTGGCGGCTGTGTTCGCCGCTTCCTGGTTTGCGCGTCTGGCCGGGTCAAGGGGCAAGCGTACTACGGGAGTACGGGGCGCGCGCGAGGAAGTAGTAGGCTATGCTACGTCGGTTTACAAGCATTGGTGGCGCCGGGTCAGCTCTGGAAGAGGCTTCGGCGGGGGTGCCTCCCCTGATGCCAGGGTTGCCTGGGCGCGTAGGGCCGTGGCTGGATGAGGAAGAGTCTGGGGTCGTTTTCATCCACCACGATCTTGACCCAGCCCATGAACGGGGAGCCCATGGTTTCGAGCCGGGTGACGTTTTCCATCGGGCGGCCCTGCGCCAGATTGCGGAGCGGTTGATCGATGCGCAGCAAATGCGTGTCGCCGTGGATCACCAGGATCTGCCCGGGGAAATCTGCCGCTTCCTGGGCGATCTGGCTGATCAGCCCCCGGTAGCCTCGGCCTCCCTGCGTTTCAAACAGCGGATTTGCCTGAAAAGCGAGTACCACGCCTTTCTGTCCTTCTCGCCGTGCCAGGGCAAAGGTTTCAGCGATCCAGGCTGCGTTGGCTTCGGCACGGGCTTGGTATTCTCTGGAGGGCGTGCTGCCGGGGCCAAAATTGTTATGGCTGCCCGGGACGTTCAGCCCCGCCAGGAGCACGGGGCCAAGCCGCAGCCTGACGTTTTCCCGATAGGCAGAGAAGGCGGGCTGATGACTTTGGCGCAGCAGGGTCATTCGACGCCGCCCCAGGCTCTGGTCATCCGGATAGAAAATCGCCCGCAGGCGGGCCAGCCGTTCCTCCGGATCATACCCGCCGCACAACAGGCGGTCGCAATCTGTCCATTCGTTGTCGCCTGGCAGAAAGATGAGCGGATGCGGTGAAGCATCCAGGAGGCGCTGGCGGTCCAGATAGAGGTCGTCGGAGCAGTGGCTGCTGCCGCTTTTCATGTCTCCCACGTGGAGCAGGAAGGCTAGAGGTTCGTTTGCTGTTTCTGCCAGCAGGCGGGGCAGGTGTTCTCTTTCGTAGTCGCTGTAGGGAACATCCCCCAACACACCGAAGCTGAATGTTTGGGCGGCGACCGGGAAAGGGGCGCTGGCGATGAGCAGGGCGGCGAGAAAGGTGCCTGCCCGTCTTGCGAGGCTCACGCAGCGATTGCCGCGGCTCACTGGCAGAGCCTTTTGAGTGCGTAGAGTTGTTCCAGCGCGGCTCGGGGGCTGAGTTCGTCCGGGTCCAGCTGGGCCAGGGCGGTCAGTGCCGGATGGCTGATCGCTTCAGGCTCTTCCGGGGGGAGGTGGGCGAACAAGTCGGGTTGCCGCTCATCATGGATCTCGCGATTCTCCAAGGCTCGCAGGCGGCGCCGGGCGTCGCGCACGACCTGCCCCGGAATCCCTGCCAGGGCCGCCACTTCGATTCCATAACTTTGGCTGGCGGGGCCATCCTCGACGGCGTGCAGGAATACGATCCGATGTCCATGCTCGACCGCGCCAAGGTGGACGTTGGCGCATTCTGCGTAGTCCTGCGCCAGGCGGGTCAGTTCGAAGTAGTGGGTAGAAAACAGTGTGAGGCAACGGCGCTGCTCGAGCAGATGTCTGGCGATGGCAAAGGCTAGCGCCAGGCCGTCAAAGGTTGAAGTGCCCCGTCCAATCTCGTCCATCAGCACCAGGCTGCGATCGGTGGCGCCATGGAGGATGGCCGCCGCCTCCGTCATTTCCACCATGAAAGTGGATCGACCCGAGGCCAGATCATCAGATGCGCCGATGCGGGTGAAGATCGCATCAATAGGACCGAGCCGGGCTTCGGTGGCGGGTACAAAGCTGCCGCAATGGGCGAGCAGCGCGATCAATGCCACCTGTCGCATGTAGGTGGATTTCCCGCCCATGTTGGGTCCGGTAACCAGCAGCATGCGGCGGGTGTTGGCGAGCACCGCGTCGTTGGCGATGAACGGTTCGACTTGCCTTTCCACAACGGGGTGGCGCCCCCCCCGGATGGCGATGCCGGGCTCCCCGGTGAAGGTGGGGCGGCAGTAGTTGTAGCGCACCGATGCGGCAGCGAAGGCGGTGAGCCCGTCCAGCAGTGCGATGGCGCGGGCGATCTGCTGCAGGCGGGGCACATGCGGCGCCAGATCGTCGAGCATCTGCTCGAAGAGTTGTTTCTCCAGCGCCAGAGCCCGGTCTTGGGCGGAAAGGGCCTTGTCCTCAAAAGCCTTCAACTCCGGCGTGATGTAGCGCTCTGCGTTGGTCAGGGTCTGGCGCCGACGGTAATCTGTCGGCACCTTGTCTGCGTGTACGTGGGTGACTTCGATGTAGAAGCCATGCACCTTGTTGAAAGCCACCTTGAGGCTGGGGATGCCGGTACGGTCCCGCTCGCGGGTCTCCAGTTCCATGAGGAAGGCGCCGCAGTCGGTCTGGATTGCACGCAGTTCATCCAGATCCGGGCTGAAGCCGGGCGCAATGACGCCACCCTCGCGGATGTGTGCCGATGGCTCGTCGGCGATCGCTACCTGCAGCAGGGTGAGGCAGTCCTGGGGAGTTGCCAGATCCGCGAGTAGTTCCTCCACGACAGGCGCTGCGGGGGTGCCGAGTGGCCCGCGCAAGGCTCCGAGGCAGGCAAGGCTCTCGCGCAGGGCGGAAAGATCCCTCGGGCGGCAGTTGCGCAGCGCGATGCGGGCGCTGATCCGCTCGATGTCGCCCACCGGGCGCAGGGCGTGCTGAAGGGGCTCCCAGGGGCCGCGCCCAGCTTCTCCGGCCAGTTCGGCCACGGCCTCGTGCCGCGCCGCGGCCCGTCCGGCATCCGCCAGAGGGTGGTGCAGGCAATGGCGCAACCAGCGGGAACCCATGCTGGTGGCGCAGCCGTCGAGTAGCGATAGCAGCGTTGGAGAGGACTCTCCGCGGAGTGTTTCCGATATTTCCAGATTGCGCCGGGTTGCAGGGTCAATGCGCAGATAGTCGCTGCCGCGCTCCACATGCAAGCTGGTGACGTGGCTCAGGGCCTGGTTTTGAGTGGCGCGGGCATACTCGAAGAGGGCACCCAGCGTACCCAGCGCCACGCCCAGGTCCTCCGCGCCGAACCCTGCGAGGTCCCGGGTACCGAAGTGTGCAGTCAGTGCGTTGAAAGCCGCGTCGCGCTCAAAGTGCCAGTCAGGCAGCCGCTGGACGGATGACGAGTACGTGGCAGCTTCAGCAGGCAGACCATCGGGCACCAGAAGCTCCGCCGGACGCAACCGCTCCAAGTGGGAGGCCATGGCATCACTAGGGCATTCGAGTGCCCGAAGCTCGCCATTGGCCAGATTGAGCCATGCCAGCCCGGCTACCCCACGCTCAATGTTCAAGGCGAGCAGCAGGTTTTCGGTCTTTTCTTCCAGCAATGCCGAGTCCGTGAGCGTGCCCGGCGTGACGATGCGCGTGACTGCACGCTCCACGGGGCCCTTGGCCAGAGCCGGGTCTCCCACTTGCTCACAGATCACCACCGATTCGCCTAGCTTCACCAGCCGGGCGAGATACTGATCGACCGCGTGGAAGGGAACCCCGGCCATCTTGATCGGCACCCCTGCGGATTGTCCGCGGGTGGTTAGCGTGATCCCCAGCAAGCGGGCGGCCTTCTCCGCATCCTCAAAGAAGAGTTCGTAGAAGTCGCCCATGCGGTAGAACACCAGCCGATCCGGGTATTGGGCCTTGAAGCCCAGATACTGGCGCAT
>DAITAZ010000009.1:0-96219 GCA_036824045.1 Rhodocyclaceae bacterium | reverse complement strand
AAGGTGCGGGTGCTGGTGGACTTCCTCGCCGAAGCCTTCGCCACCCCGCGCTGGCGTAGCGGGAGCGCGGCCTGAGCAAGGCCCCGGCGCGCTGACGGCGACTGTTTTCGCCATTTCTCCCGGATCGGCCCTGCGCGGCACGCTGCGGCCGCCGCCGGAGGGCAAGAAAATCCCTCGCCCCAAAAGGCACTTGCCGCCTGCCGGCCGCCGCGGCCCATCCCGTTGCGGTATTGCCATTTTTTCGGCTTGCACCAATCCCGTTCCGCGTGCATGGACCGCACCAGACTGGTGCCATTTTTCCTTGTCTTTCATGAGGTTATACTGACCCCACAATAACGGTCAGGTAACCACAGGATCACGGGAATGGACTCCATCGCCATCCAGCGGCAGGCGGCCGCACGCACCAGTGTTTCCAGCGTCATCCTCTACGGCAGCACCATCTTTCTCAGCGCCTTTCTGCTGTTCCAGGTCCAGCCCATCATCGGCAAGCTCATCCTGCCCTGGTTTGGCGGCTCGGCTTCGGTATGGACGGTATGCCTGCTGTTCTTCCAACTGGTCTTGCTGGGCGGCTATCTCTATACCCACTGGGTGGTGGGCGCCCTTTCTCCCCGCCACCAGAGCTGGCTGCACATCGGCGTGCTGGTGGCGGCTTGCCTGACCCTGCCCATCCTGCCGTCGGCGGAGTGGAAGCCCCTGGGCGATGAAGACCCCGCCCTGCGCATCCTGGGCCTGCTGGGTGCCACCATCGGCCTGCCCTATTTCGCCCTTTCCACCACCGGGCCGCTGCTCCAGGCCTGGTTCGCGCGGGAGCGCCCGGGTGCCGTGCCCTACCGGCTGTTCGCGCTCTCCAACCTGGGCTCGATGATCGCGCTGATCGGTTATCCGCTGGCCATCGAGCCCTACAGCACCACCCGCTGGCAGTCCTGGGGCTGGTCCGCGGGCTTCGTGGTCTTTGCCGCCTGTTGCGCCTTCCTGGCCCTGCGCGGGGCGCGGGGCGCACGGCAGGCGGTGGCCCAGGCCGGGCCGGCGAGCGCGGCGCCCACCCTGGGCCGCATGGCGCTGTGGGCGGCCCTGGCCGCCTGCCCCTCCATCCTGCTGGTGGCGGTGACCAGCCACCTGACCCAGAACATCGCGCCGGTGCCCATGTTGTGGTTGCCGCCCCTGGCCCTATATCTGCTGAGTTTCATCCTGTGCTTCGATCACCCCCGCTGGTACCGGCGCACGCTCTACGTGCCGCTCTTCCTGGCCGGAGCCGCGGCCCTGGCCTGGCTGCCCACCCAGGGCACCGCGGACGTGAGCCCCACGTGGCAGATCGTGATCTACGTGGCGGCGCTGTTCGTCTTCTGCATGATCTGCCACGGCGAGCTTTCCCGCCTGCGGCCGGACCCCAGCCACCTCACCGGCTTTTACCTGATGCTCTCCCTGGGCGGGGCCATGGGCGGGCTGTTCGTCGGGGTGATTGCGCCGAACTTCTTCGCCGCGGAATTCGAACTGGCCATCGGCCTGGCGCTCACCGTGGCGGTGGTGCTCTTCGTGCTCTTGCGGGACCCGGCCGCCCGTCTGCCCGGCCTGCCCCGCCCGGCGCTGCTGCTCGGGGCCGCGCTCTCCACGGCCGCCTACGGCGCCATCCACGCCCATCAGCAGTACGACGATGTGGGCGGCGCGCTGGAAGTGGGGCGCAACTTCTTCGGCGCCCTGCGGGTCAGCGCCCGAGGCTCGGAGGCCGCGGGCGACCTGCGCCACCGGCTGCTCCACGGCAGTGTGATCCACGGCCAGCAATACATGACCGGCGAGCGCCGCTACCAGCCCACTACCTACTACAGCCCCATCGGCGGCGCCGGCATGGCCATCACCCTGAGCCGTGGCAGCGGCCCGCAGAGCGTCGGCATCGTCGGCCTCGGCGCCGGCACCCTGCTCACCTACGCCCGCCCGGAGGATCGCTATCGCGCCTACGAGATCAATCCCCTGGTGCTGGATATGGCCCGCCGCCACTTCACCTACCTGCAGGATGTGCGCGGCAAGCTGGACCTGGTGCTGGGGGACGGTCGCCTGGCCCTGGAGCGGGAACCCGCGCAGGGCTTCGATGTGCTGCTGGTGGATGCTTTTTCAGGCGACTCCGTGCCCGCCCACCTGCTCACCCAGGAAGCCTTTGCCCTCTACTTCCGGCACCTCAAGCCCGACGGCGTGCTGGCGGTCCACGTCACCAACCGCTTCCTGGACCTGCCCCCCATCGTCAAGCTGGCGGCGGAACGCCACGGCTACCCCTCCGTGCTGGTGAGCAACCAGGACGACGACGCCCTCGACGCCTACCACTCGGACTGGGTGCTGGTGAGCAAGCGCGGCGCACTGCTCCAGCACCCCAAGATCCAGGCCGCCCGCAACGACGCGCCCATCCGGCCCGGCATCCGCCACTGGACGGACGACTTCAGCAGCCTGCTGCCCATCCTCAAGTAAGCCTCAGGTCGAACCCGGGTCAGCCTGCAAAGGCTGGCCCAGGCGCTTGAGCCAGGCGCTCCGCTCCGCCACCGCGGCCCCCAGGAGCGCGAAGCCCCCCAGGCGGCCCGCCGCGTCCGTCCAGGCGTGGCAGTCCGGCTGCGCCGCCATCTCCTGCCATCCCCCGGGCGCCCCCTTGGGCGGCGGCAGCGTCACCACCGGACAAGCCGGCGTCTTGATCTGCACCGGCATGGGCCCGAAAACGATGGCTGTGGGCCGCCCAGCCAGGGTGGCGGCCAGCGCCCGGGCAGCGGTCATGATGGGCATCACGTAAGGCATCACGCCGCCCGGGTACTCGGCGCAATCGCCCAGCGCGAAGATGCCCGGGGCCGAGGTGGCAGCCCATGCATCCACCTGGATTCCCCGCCCCACCTGCAAGCCCGCCGACTCGGCCAGGGCGATGCGCGGGCGCAAGCCGACGGCGCTGAGCACCAGATCGGTGGCCAGCATCCGGCCATCGCTCAGGGTGAGGCGATAGCCCTCTTCGGTGCACATCACCTCGGTTGCGGCCGACGCCAGGTGCCAGTCGGCCCCCAGTTCCGCCAGCGCTGCCTGCAGGCGCCGGCCGGCAGCCTCGGGCAGCAGGCCGGCCACCGGCCACGCTGCGGGATCGACGATGCTGACCCGGTAACCCGCCGCCAGCAGATCGTTGGCGAATTCGCAGCCAATGAGCCCGCCCCCCAGTATCGCCACCCGGTCGCCGGGCTGCAGCCGCGCCCGGAACAGGCGATAGTCGGCAAGGTCGTTGACCGACAACACCTCCCCCGCCCCATCCCCCTGCAAAGGCAGGCGAATGGGGTCGGCGCCCAGGGCGAGCACCAACTGGCCGTAGGCCAGGGTGCCGGTGTCGGTCAGCAGCAGGCGCCGCTCCGGGTCGATGTCCCGCACCCGGATGCCCGCGTGTACGTCCAGCCGATGCTGGGACGCCATTTCGGCAGCCGGGACGTTGACCAGTTGCGCCGGACTTTTGCGCTGGGCCAGGGCGTTGGACAGCATGGGCTTGGCGTAAGCCTCGCCGCCGTCGGCGGTGAGCACGATGATCGGCCGCGCCGCGTCCAGCCGGCGCAGCTCCCGCGCCAGCGTGTAGCCCGCCAGGCCACTGCCCACGATCACCACCGGTCCCTCACCGGCGGGCTGCCCCACCATGTCCACATGCGTCATTCAGTTCTCCAACAGGCTGCGCAGCATCCAGGCATTCTTCTCGTGCACCTGCATGCGCTGGGTCAGCAGATCGGCGGTCGGCTCGTCATGCGCCTGGGCCACCCTTGGCAACAGGCTGCGGGCAGTGCGTACCACCGCCTCCTGACCGGCTACCAGTTGCCGCACCATCTCTTCGGCCCGGGGCACGCCCGCATGTTCGGGAATGGAGGCCAGGGCAGCGAACGCCCGGCTGGTTCCGGGCGCCGGGAACCCCAGGGCGCGGATGCGCTCGGCGATCACGTCCAGCGCCTGCCACACCTCGGTGTACTGCTCCATGAACATCACGTGCAGGGTCTGGAACATGGGGCCGGTCACGTTCCAGTGGTAGTTGTGGGTCTTCAGATAGAGGATGAAACTGTCCGCCAGCAACCGGGAAAGCCCTTCGGCAATGGCCTGACGACCTTCCAGTTCGATGCCGATATCCATGTCCGTCTCCTGTGCCTCGACGCCCGGCCGCAAGCGGACTTGCCGCCAGGCGGGATGCCTTGCTCAGGCTGCCTGAACTTCGATCATCTCGAAGTCCTCCTTGCCGACGCCGCAATCCGGGCAGAACCAGTCACCGGGGATATCCTCCCAGCGGGTGCCCGCGGCGATGCCGTCCTCGGGCATCCCCGTGCGCTCGTCGTAGATGAATCCGCAAACCACACATTGCCAGATCTTCATGGGTGTATTCCTCATGCTTTGAGTATCAAGTGCTATCCGGCAGCCGGCGCCCGCCGGGCGGTTCGCTGCCCCGGGTGTTCAGACGCCCCGCACCCGTGCCAGTTCGGCGCGGTAGTGGCCGGCATGCCGTTCTTCCACCTTGGCCAGCGCCGCGAAACGCTTGGCCGCCACCGCCAGGGTGCGCTGGAAGGACGCGGCGTGCGTGCGGGATTCGGCGATCTGCTCGTCGATTTCGGCCACCGCGGCGGCATTGCCCTCCGCCTCCGCCGTCTTGCGGAAACCCGGATACATCTCGGTGTACTCGTAGGTTTCCCCGGCAATGGCCAGTTCCAGGCATCGCGCCGGCGTCAGGCTGGCCGGCGGGTAAAGCAGGTCCAGGTGGCCGAAGGCGTGGGCCACTTCCTGTTCCGCCGTAGCTTCAAACACCCGGGCAGTTTCCTCATCGCCCGCCGCCCGGGCCACCCGAGCGAAGTAGCGGTACTTGATGTGAGCCATCGCTTCCCCCGCAAAGGCGGATTCGATGTTCTGGAGGGTTTTCAGTTCGGGGCGCTGCATGCTCATCTCCTGGTTTCGGGTCACTGGATGTTGTCGTTGCACTCAACTTGCAGCCAGTTTAGGGAGACGAGAGCCATCAATCCAATTGTTATTTTCAAACTAATCGATAGTTATTGACTATCAAACACCGCATCCACGGTGGCCCCAACCCGCCCGGACGAAGACACCGAGCGTCAGCACCAGACCGGCGCCGGAGAGCACTCTGCCGGCGGACTCCCACCCCAGTACGGCCAGCAGCCCCCCCGCGAAAAACAGCAGGGCCCGCCCGCCCCCGGCCCTTCCCAAGGCGTGCCGCATCTGCCCGTGCCAAGGGGTCTGGGCCCCGGGACGAAGCCAGACAGGCAACAACTGCGACACCGCCCCCGTCACCAGCGGCAGCAGGAAAGCCTGAACGAACACAGGCACCAGCGCCCCACCGGAGGCAAGACCCAACCCTGCCGCCGCACCTGCCACCAGCAGCAGCAGCCACCCCGCCAGCGCCGCCGCCAGCAGCGGCAAAGCCCCGTGCCCCACCCACACCGTCCGCCACCGCCGCAGCAGCCACACCCGGGCCAGCACGCCAGCCGGCCAGACCAGGAACAAAGCGCCCGGCACCGCCAGGTGCGGCATCCAGGCTGCCCCCAGCGCCACCAGGGCCACCCCCGCCAGGGACGGCCACAGGTGGCGGCGCAGACGCAGCCCCGCCTGCGGGTCCGGCCCGCCCGCCGCCGTGGGCAACAACACCTGCAGGGTGCCCAAGGCGGTGAGCCCGACAAAACCCAGGAGGTTCGCGTGCAGATGCAAGCGGCGCAACGCGGCATACTGCTCCGGCCACACCGCCATCACCATCACCGCCACCAGGGCGGCCAGCAAGCAGGCGAGGGCAGCCACGTACCACGCCAGGCAGGGGTGGGGCTGCCCCAGGGTCTGTCCCACCCGCCGCCGCAACCATCCCGCGAAGATCGCCAGCAGCGGCAGCATCCCGGCAGCGGCCAGCGCCGGCCCCCAGGGGCGCCCCCCCGGCCATGCCAGCCCGGCCACGGCGGCGAGCCCCACCGGCCAGGCCGCCAGCCCCAGCGCCTGCATGGCCCGGGGAGCCTCCCGTCCCCGGGTGAGCACCGGCACGAAATAAACCATGGCAGAAATGATCAGCGGCAGGATCGCCGCCGCGAACACCAAATGGGCCACGCTGACCCACGGCAGGCTGCCCCAGCGGGAAAGCAGCAGGGCCGCCACGAACATGGCGAACGCGTTGGCAGCGAGGACGGGCAGGGGCTTCATGGGCTGCTTCAGGGAGAACATGGGACGGATTATCACCGCTGGCGGCCAAATGCCCGATTGACGGTCGCTAAAGCCCGCTGATCGGCAGTCCCGTCACAGCCGCCAACTGCTAGATTGGACTCCGTAAATTTCCCGCTTCAGACGCCATGTCCACCAGCTTCGCCCTCGCCCTGCACCTCATCGTCCTCCTCGCGCTGGCCTACCTGATCGGCCGGGCCTATCGCCTGTGCCTGGTGGTGGGAGACCCCGCTCCGCTGGAGACCGGCCGCCGCATCGCGGCCCTGGTGCTGGGCTTCCTGGCTTATGGGGCGGCCAGCCTCGCGGGTCTCGGCTTGCAACAGGCCGACGGTCAGACCGCCACCCTGCTGGCCGCAGCGGCGGGGCTGGCCACGGGCGTGCTCTGCCTGGGCCCGGACGCAGCCGCCGCCCGGCAAACCCCGGCCCGCCTGGCACTCCTGGGTCTTGCCGCCGCCCTGGGCGGAGAAACCTATCTGGCCGCCGTCGGCGCCCCCATGCCAACCCTGCTCCCCGCCGTGGCCTTCGCCCTCGGCCTCATCGCGCCGCCCGTTCTCGGCCTGCGGCCTGCCGCCCCCGAACGGACGGAAGGCGCCTGAACGCAGCCCCGGCCCAGGCGCGTGGCAAATCTCACGAACCACGTGATTTTGACACCTGCAAGGCGGACGTAAGTCATGGCAGCCGGCCTACGCCGGTGCCATGCTCATTGCGCTTGGCGACGCGCCCCGAAACCGGGAAGCCGCTCTGCTGTGCGGGAAACTCCATGAAAACAATAATGCTTGCTGCGCTTGCCGCAGGGGCAATGCTATTGCCCTCACCCGGCGCCTGGGCCGATGGCCGGGCGAAGGTCGCCCTGGCCGCCCCCTCCGAACTGAAGGCGCCTGCCGGGGCCCAGCTCGCCCCACCCGCCGAAGTGTTCACGGCCCTGCGCCGGGCGGGCATTCCCGCGGGCGACGTGGGCCTCATCGCGGAACCGGTGGACGGGGAAGAGCCGCCGCTTTACGCCCACAACGAAAACCAGCCTCTGACCCTTGCCTCCACCACCAAGCTCGTCACCGCGCTGGCCGCGCTCGAGACCCTGGGTCCGGACTGGCGCTGGCGTACCCGGGCCTACCTGCGCGGCCCCCTGAAGGATGGCGTGCTCGAAGGCGATCTGCACATCGTTGGCGGCGGCGATGCCCGCCTCAGCAGCCGGGAGCTCGCCGCCTGGTTCGCCCGGATGCAGCACAAGGGCCTGCGGGAGATCCGGGGCAACATCGTCCTCGACCACTTCGCCTTCCGCCTCAAGCCCGCCGATCACGCCGGCACGCCCCCGCCCAGCCCGGACCACCCCCACCACGCCTGGCCCGACGCCCTGACCGTGGACGAAGGCGTGCTGGCGGTGGAGTTGTCCACCGGCCCCGGCGGCACCCTGCAGGCCCGGCTGGTACCGGAACTCGACGGCGTGGAGCTGATCGATCAGGTCACCCACCAGGGCAACCGCTGCCAGGGCCTGCGTCAGCCCGCGCAGGTCACAGCGGACACCAAGGCCCGGCCGATGAAGCTGGTGATTGCCGGCGAGTGGGCGAGCGGCTGCCCCGCCCGCCGTGTGGAACTACCCATGGAACCGGGCAGCCCCTTTGCCGCCGCCGTGGTCGCCGCCGCCTGGCGCGGTGCTGGCGGGCGCCTCACCGGCACGGTGGAGGACAAGGCGGCGCCCGACCCGCTGCCCGCCCGCCGCGCCCGGCGCGCACCAGCGTTGCCCAAGCCCTGGTCGGTGCTGGAATCGCCCCCCTTGGCCGAAGTGGTGCGGGACATGAACAAGGCCAGCAAGAATCTCGTGGCCCGCAACCTCATGCTCAGTCTGGCCCGCAACTTTCCGGCCCAGGGCCAGCCCGCCACCGGCGCCACCCTGGAAGACGCCCGGGGCCGCGTCAGACAGTGGCTCCTTGGCCAGGGGCTGGCGGAGGACGACATCCAGGTGGACAACGGCTCCGGCCTCTCCCGGGCCGAAAAAGGCCGGCCCCGCGCGCTCACCCAATTGCTGCGCAACGCCTGGAACAGCAAGCTTGCCAAGGTGTTCACGGATTCGCTCCCGGTGGCGGGCAAGGACGGCACGCTCGCCAGCCGCTTCAAGGAATCCGAGGCGCAGGGCCGGGCCGCCCTCAAGACCGGCACGCTCAACGACACCCGCGCCCTGGCGGGCTATGTGCAGGGCCGCAGCGGCCGTACCTACGCCGTCACCGCCATCGTGAACCATGCCCAGGCCAGCCGCAGCCAGGCCGCCATCGACGCCTTCATCGAATGGGTGGTGCGCAACGGCTGAACGGTCGGCCGGAGGCCAAGGCAGGCGGAACGAGGCATACTCCGGGCTCACCATGTCCACGCCCCACATCGCTCCGCCCACATCCGCTCAGATCGCCGGCCTCGTCCTAGCCGGCGGCCGGGGCAGCCGCATGGCGGGCTTCGACAAGGGGCTCCAGTACCTCGCCGGCCGCCCCCTGGCCGCGCATGTGCTGGCCCGCCTGCGGCCCCAGGTGGGCGCGATCCTGATCAGCGCCAATCGCAATCCCGACCGCTACGCCGAATTCAACGCTCCGGTGCTGGAGGATCTGCGCGCCGGCTTCGCCGGCCCCCTGGCGGGGCTGGAGGCCGGGCTCGCCCACCTGACGGCCACGCCCGCCGGTCCCCAATGGCTGCTCACCTGCCCCTGCGACAGCCCCGAGCCGCCCCTGGATCTGGCCAGCCGCCTGATGGCCGCCACCCGGGGCGCCGCCCTCGCCGTTGCCCGGGTGGGAGGCCGCCTGCAGCCCGTGTTCCTCCTCGCCCATACATGCCTGCTACCGGGGCTGCGCGCTTACCTCGACAGCGGCGGCCACCGGGTGGGCCAGTGGGTGCGCGCCGAGCCCCATGGGGTGGCGGACTTCGACCATTGCCCGGCGGCATTCGCCAACATCAACACCCGGGAAGAACTGCAGGCCTACCGGCCCGCCTCCTGAGCGATTCCGGCAACCGGGCACCCGGCTTGCTTGTTGGTGGGGTTTCGGACCGACCCTTGTCCGCTTTGTCGGACACCCCACACCATGTGCGCATCCGCCCCCACAACCCGCCGATACTTTGTCACCTACAGCGGCGTGAAGCTGCCCCTGCGCCTGTCCGGCGAACTCGCCCCGGATCAGATGGGCAACCGGAACACCTATTTCGTCGGCGAGTTCGATGCGGCCGGACAGCTCGTCCTGCTGGAGAAGGTGGTCTATGGCGAGGTGGAGATGTCCCACCGCTACGCCTACGACGAAGCGGGCACCCTGCGCCAGGCGGAGATTACCGACGCCGATGGCGAAGTCACCCATCTGAGCTTTTGACAGGCGGGGAAGCGCGGCCTGAAGCGCCGGAGGCTTACACCAACCGTTCCCGGTCGCGGTAACCGCCCCCCGCCACGAACTCGTAGAACACCATGGTGAAGTGGCGCTCCAGATCCTCCGCCGGGGGAATACTGGCCGCCAGTTGCGGAAAGCCGGCGAGGAGAGCGTCCCGGTGAGCGGTCCAGCCCGCCAGCAGGGCCGCCCGGGCACTCGCCCGGTCGTGTCCGGCACCCTTGAACATGTACTTATGGGTGTTGAGTTCCGCCACCACGAACTGCTCGGCCGCGCTCACCGGACGCCCCTCCTGCCGCCACGCGGCACTTTTCCCGCGCCGGCACCGCGCCTGCTCCCTTCCCGGGGCCGGCTGGCGGCCAGAGCGCCGGGGGCCAGGTGCGGAACTTGCTCAAGCATCCATTCAAGGCAGGGGTGTTCGATCTGCAGCTCCATCCGGTTCTCTCCGTTCGGGTTGTACGCCTTGCACGGCGCGGCGGTCGGGGGCACAAGGAATGGCTGTGGCGGCCCGGGGGGTCTGTCGCAAACGCGACAAAAACACCCCGCCGCCCGCTGCGATGCAAGATCGATGCCGCGCAACACACTCAACCCGGCAAGAGGGAGGTCAGCATGATTTTCGTAGTGGAGTTTCCCCATCAGGGCGCGGCCAGCGCCTGGTTCGCCTTCGACGAGGCAGACTTCGCCGCCAAGGTCCTGGCCGCCGACCCGCGTCCGGAATGGGAAATTCATGACCAGACCTCCGCCCGGGAGCTGCTCGAAATGGGCGGTCTGACGCCGGAGCACCCGGAAGCCCCGGTGCGCTTTCCCGGCATCTGCCGGCTGGCCGGGGCGTACGGCTGGGACACGCCCCTCTACCGGGCGGACAGCCTGCTCGGCGCAGGCGTGTTCAGCCCCCGGGCGGTGAGCCAGGCGGACGCCTGTGCCGCCGCCCTCAAGTCCCGGCTCAAGCACTGCCTCATCCTGTGGGACGAGACCCAGGCCGTGCACGCCCTGGAACATTCACCCACCCTCAACAGCCTCGAGGGCCGGGACGGCCGGGAAGCCCTGCGTCGACAACTGGTGGCAATGGAAGTGGTGGAAGGCATGGACTAGCCTCCGAGGAAATCACCCCCTTTTTCCCGTGGATTCCGCCCTCACGAGGGAAGCCGGCGAGGCGGGTGCCCGTTCAAGACACAAATTTTGCAATGACGTGATGTTTCTCACGGCAATTCCGCGCGCACCCGATCAGGATAGTAACCGTTGCGTGGTTTCATTCAGTGGTGTTTCCCGGAGTGGCAGACTGTGTCTTGCAAGTGCCTTCCGTGGAGCACGCGGATGGCCCACCAACCGGGTGGAACGAGAAGTTGGGAGTACCCAGCGTTTTGTCCGGTCTTCCGCTCCGGCTGAATTGCCCGCTCCGGTCTCAGGGAAAACCCTCGGGCCGGAGCCGGTCAGCGATTGGCGGAAAAAGCGAACTTCGGTGGTTCGCTGTTGTCAGCCTTGATACTCAGGCGGCAATAAGAGGGGTTTTTCGGGCCTCAACTCCGCGCCCCATCCGCCGATATGCCTGCTATCGCGAATACAAGGGAAGAGGTGGCGCCATGTTCAAGACGAGGGAGATTCCGGAAGAACGGCTCGAGGAACTCGGGCAGTATGGCGACGAGGTGCTCAACGCCAGCCTCCTGCCCGAGCGCGATCTTGAGCAGCTACGCAGCGCCGATGCCCACTGCGCGCGCAGTGCCCATTTCGACACCCCCACCGACGCGGACGCCTTCCTGCGCAACATCTACCTGCATCAGGAGTAATCGGCCCCCTTGGCGCGGCCCCTGCATCCGTCCAGGCGGAAGCCGGCCGCACCGAACCAATGCCCCACCCCGGTGGGGCATTGTCGTTTACCGCCCCCGCGCCGCATGGAACCCCGGGCATCGCCGCCGGTCATGCCATAGACCGGGGCTGCCGCCCCCACGCCCAGCACCGTGCCTGCGGGCACCCGAACAAGGAGCGAGACCGTGCACCAACTGCCTTCCTACCTGCAATCCGGTATCAGTCCCTGGGATGTCTTTCTCGAACAGGTGGACCGGGTCACCCCCTACCTGGGTGATCTGACTGGCTGGGTGGAAACCCTCAAGCGCCCCAAGCGCATCCTCATCGTGGACATCCCCCTGCGACGGGACGACGGCAGCATCGCCCATTTTGAAGGGTACCGGGTGCACCACAACACTTCCCGCGGCCCGGGCAAGGGGGGTATCCGCTTTCACCAGAACGTGACCCTGTCCGAAGTGATGGCGCTGGCTGGCTGGATGACAGTAAAGAATGCCGCCGTCGGCGTGCCCTTCGGCGGCGCCAAGGGTGGCGTGCGGGTGGACCCGCGCCAGCTTTCCCGCACGGAACTGGAGCGCCTCACCCGGCGCTACACCAGCGAGATCAACACCATGATCGGGCCGGACAAGGACATTCCCGCCCCCGACGTCAACACCAACGAGCAGATCATGGCGTGGATGATGGACACCTACTCCATCAACCAGGGGCGCACCGTCATGGGGGTAGTCACCGGCAAGCCGATCAGCCTCGGCGGCAGCCTCGGCCGGCGGGAAGCCACCGGCCGCGGGGTATTCGTGGTGAGCGCCGCCGCTGCCCGACGGCTGGGCATCCCATTGACGGACGCCCGGGTGGCCATCCAGGGCTATGGCAACGTGGGCAGCGCTGCCGCCCGCTGCTTCCACCGGGCCGGCGCCCGGATCATCGCCATCCAGGACATGAGCGGCACCCTCTACAACGGGTCGGGCCTGGACATCGCCGCCCTGGACGCCTGGGTCGCCCAGGGCAACAAGGTGGCCGCCTTTCCCGGCGGCGAAACCCTTGCCCCGGAACGCTTCTGGGAGCTGGAATCGGAATTCCTGGTTCCGGCCGCCCTGGAAGGACAGATCACCCGCGACAACGCCGCGCGCATCCGCACCCGGATACTGGCGGAAGGCGCCAACGGCCCCACCAGCCCCGAGGCCGACGACATCCTGCGTGAAAACGGGGTGGTGGTCGTGCCCGACGTGCTCGCCAACGCCGGCGGCGTCACTGTGAGCTACTTCGAGTGGGTGCAGGACTTTTCCAGCTTTTTCTGGACCGAGGACGAGATCAACCAGCGCCTGGAAAAGATCATGACCGACGCGCTGGCCGAGATCTGGGCAGCCGCGGAGCAGCACAAGACCAGCCTGCGCACCGCCACCTTCATCCTCGCCTGCCGGCGCATCCTCCAGGCGCGGGACATGCGCGGCCTCTACCCCTGAGCCGCCCGCCCACGGGCGGACGGCTACAGGGTGTGCCGCCGGTCACCCCGGGCGAAGCCGGCAAGCGGGCCGGGCAGGTTGCGGGAAAGGGCGATCACCTTGAACAGTTCGCCCATCTCCGCCGGGCTCGTCAGCATCTTCACCGCGTTGCTCGCCCGCAGGTACTCGGCCGTGTCCGTCTCCCCCCGCGCCGCCAACGCCTCCAGCAAACCGGCGTTGAACAGGAACTGGGCCTGCCCGGTATACCCGGCCAGTTCCAGGCCAGCGCCCACGGCTGCCTCCGCCACGCCGGTGAAATCCACGTGGGCCGTGATGTCCGTCAGTCCCGGCAAATGAAACGGTTCGCTGTGGGCATGGTGACGGTAGTGGCACATCAGCGTCCCCTGGTCCCGCTGGGGGTGGAAGTACTCATGGCGGGGGAAACCATAATCCACCAGCAGCAGCGCCCCCCGCCCGAGCACGCGGCCCCACTGGCGAATCCAGGCAGTGGCCGCCAGCGGCAGCTCACTGAGGTAGGGCGCCTGCACCGGTAGCGCCTGGGCAGCCGCGAGCACCGCGCCTTCTGCCGGCCGGTCCCGCCAGGCAAATCCGCCCGCATCATCCAGCGCCACACCCCGTTCGAGGATGCCCGCCTCGTCCCAACGGGCCAGATGGACGGGCATGGCATCGAGCACTTCGTTACCCAGTACCACGCCGTCAAAAGCCTCCGGCAACCGCTCCAGCCACTGCACCCGGGCGGCCAGATCGCCCGGCAGGGCAGCCAGCCGCTGCGCCTGACGGGCGCGCAGCTCACCCGAAAGCTCCAGGATCAGGTAGCGTTCGGGCACATGGCCCAGTTGCGCCAGCATCGGCAGCACCGATGCTGCCAGCGCACCGCTGCCGGCCCCCACTTCCAGCACCTGCGGGGCCGAGCAGGCCATCACCTCTGCCGCCTGGCGGGCCAGCGTGGCACCGAACAGGGGAGTCAGCTCCGGGGCCGTAATAAAATCGCCCTGCGCGCCGAACTTCCAGGCGCCACCGCTGTAATACCCTTGGGCGGGCGCGTAGAGGGCCAGCTCCATGTAGCGGGCGAAACTGATCCAGCCTCCGGCAGCGCGGATCTCCCGGGCGATCAGGGCTTGGGTGGCCTGGCTGAAGGCCAGGGCATCGGCGTCGGGGGCGGGCAGGCTGGAACGCTTGTTCATGGCAAAACGGAATGGGGTTGAACCGGAGGCGCGAGTGTGGGGCAAGGGGCCCCGCTTGGCAACGCAGGCGCCGCACCACTGGATCGGGAACGGAACAAGCTGATGACGCAGGAGAATGTGCTGCACAACCGGGTGGTCTTGATCACCGGCGCCGCCCGGCGGGTGGGCGCCGCCATCGCCCGGGAACTTCACCGCCACGGCGCCCGGGTGGCGCTGCACTACCACACCTCCACGGCCCAGGCGCTGGCCCTGGCGGAAACCCTCAACGCCGGGCGGCCGGACTCGGCCCGCACCTTCATGGCCGACCTGCGGGATACCGCCCGGCTCCCGGCGCTGGTCGCCGAAGTGGCCGCCTGGGGCGCGCTGTACGGGCTGGTCAATTGCGCCTCCAGTTTTTACGCCACCCCTCTGGGCCGGGTGGATGAGGCGGCCTGGTCCGATTTGATCGGCAGCAACCTCAAGGGCCCGCTCTTCCTCAGCCAGGCGGCGGCAACCCACCTCACCGCCAGCGGCGGCGCCATCGTGAACATCACGGACATTCACGCCGTGCGCCCCCTCCCGGGCTATCCCGTGTATTCCGCCGCCAAGGGCGGACTGGCCACGCTCACCCGCGCCCTGGCACTGGAATTGGCCCCGCGGGTGCGGGTCAACGCGGTGGCACCCGGCGCCATCCAGTGGCCGGAAGACGGCAGCGCCTACGACGCCGAGGCCCGCGCCCGCATCCTCGCCCACACCCCCCTGGGCCGGGTGGGCGACCCCACCGACATTGCCCGCACCGTCCGCTTCCTGCTGGCCGACGCCCCCTACATCACCGGCGAGACCATCAACGTGGATGGCGGACGTTCCGCCCTGCTCATGTAAGCCAGCCCCGGGAGACCCCCATGCCCCTGCACCACATCCTCGTCATCGGCGGTTCCGGATTTGTCGGCAGCGCCGTCGTTGGCGCCCTGGCGGCGCGCGGCCTGCAGGTCACCGTGCCCACCCGGCGGCGGGACCGGGCCCGGCATCTGCTGCCCCTGCCCACCGTCCACGTGGTGGAGGCCGACGTGTTCGAGCCGGCCACCCTGGCGGCCCTGATGCGCGGCCAGGACGCCGTGGTGAACCTGGTGGGCGTGCTGCAGTCCCGCCCTGGCCAGCCCTATGGCCCGGACTTCGCCCGTGCCCACGTGGAACTGCCCCGCCGGCTCGTGGCCGCCGCCCAGGCAGCCGGGGTGGGACGACTGGTGCACGTCAGCGCCCTCAAGGCCAGCCCCCAGGGCCCCTCCGCCTACCTGCGCTCCAAAGCCGATGGGGAGGCCGCCATCCGTGCCGCTGAAGGGCTCGCCTGGACCATCCTCCAGCCCTCGGTCATCTTCGGTCCGGGGGACAGCTTTCTGCGCCTCTTTGCCGGACTGCTGCGGCTAGCCCCGGTGTTCCCCCTGGCGGGAGCGGACGCCCGCTTTCAGCCGGTGTATGTGGGCGACGTGGCGACGCTGGTGGCCGACAGCCTCACCCTGCCTGCCGCCCACGGCCAGACCTGGGAAGTCTGCGGCCCCACGGTCTACACCTTGCGCGAACTGGTGCAATATGTCGGCCGGATCACCGGCCGACCACGATGGATACTGCCCCTGCCCGGGCCCCTGGCGACCCTCCAGGCCCTGGTGCTGGAGCATCTGCCCGGGCAACTCATGAGCCGCGACAACCTGGCCTCCATGCGGGTGGACAACGTGGCACACGGCGCGCCGCTGCCGCTGGGGCGCACTCCCACCGCCCTCGAAACCATCGCCCCCGATTACCTGCGCTGATTCCCGCGCCCAACCCACGTAAAGGACCCCAACCCATGTACAGGCTCGTCATCGGCAACAAGAACTACTCCTCCTGGAGCATGCGGCCCTGGGTGCTGCTGCGCCACTTCGGCATCCCCTTCGAGGAAGTCCGGGTGGCCATGTTCACTCCCGGTTTCAAGGAGCAGATCCTGCGCCACTCCCCCACCGGCAAGGTGCCCTGCCTGCTGGACGGCGATCTGGCCATCTGGGACAGCCTGGCCATTGCCGAATACCTGGCCGAGCGCCACCCGGGCCTGTGGCCGGCGGCCCCGGCCGCCCGTGCCATCGCCCGCGCCGTCAGCGCCGAGATGCACTCGGGCTTTGTTGCCCTGCGCGAGGAATGCACCATGAACATCCGCCGCCGGGTGGCGCCCCGCACCCTCTCCGCCGCCGGTCAGGCCGACGTGGCCCGCATCACGGCCTTATGGGCCGACTGCCGCGCCCGCTATGGCCAGGGCGGCCCCTATCTGTTCGGCGATTTCAGCATTGCCGATGCCATGTTCGGTCCGGTGGCCTTCCGCTTCCAGACCTATGGCCTGCCGGTCGAAGGCGCGGCCGCGGACTATCTGGCCGCCCTCCTGGCCAGCCCCGCCATGCAGACGCTCGCCGTCGAAGCGGCGGCCGAGCCCGAAGCCATCGCCCACTACGACGCAGCCTGACGCGGATGCAGATCTTCGAGGTCGGCGGCGCCGTCCGCGACAACCTGCTCGGCCTGCCGGTTCAGGACCGGGACTGGGTGGTGGTGGGCGCCACCCCGGAAGACATGCTGGCTCAGGGCTACACCCCGGTGGGCAAGGATTTTCCGGTCTTCCTCCACCCCCGGACCCACGAGGAATACGCCCTGGCGCGTACCGAGCGCAAGACCGCGCCCGGCTACAAGGGCTTCATCTTTCACACCAGTCCGGCAGTCACCCTGGAAGAAGATCTGATCCGCCGCGACCTGACCGTCAACGCCATGGCCCGTGGCGCCGATGGCCGGCTGGTGGACCCCCACGGCGGCCGGCGGGATCTGGCCGCCCGGGTGCTCCGCCATGTCTCCCCCGCCTTCGCCGAAGACCCGGTGCGCATCCTGCGGGTGGCCCGCTTTGCCGCCCGCTTCCAGGACTTCTCGGTGGCGCCGGAAACCCTCGGCCTGATGCAGGCCATGGTCGCGGCGGGCGAAGTGGATGCCCTGGTACCCGAGCGGGTGTGGCAGGAACTGGCCCGGGGCCTGATGGAAGCCCGCCCCTCGCGCATGCTGCAGGTCCTGCGCGACTGTGGCGCCCTGGCGCGCATTGTCCCCGAGCTGGACCGCCTGTTCGGCGTCCCCCAGCCGCCCCAACATCACCCGGAAGTGGACACCGGCGAGCACATCCTGCTGGTGGTGGACGCCGCCGCCCGCCACCAGCACGCCCTGCCCGTACGCCTGGCCGCCCTGCTGCACGACCTGGGCAAGGGCCTCACGCCCCCCGAGGAATGGCCCCGCCACCACGGCCACGAGCAGCGTGGCGTTGCCGCCGTCCAGGCGGTGTGCGCCCGACTCAAGATTCCCACCGACTGCCGCGACCTGGCCGTGCTCACCGCCCGGGAGCACGGTGTGATGCGCTTGGCCCAGGAGTTGCGGCCCGGCACCCTGGTGAGCCTGCTGGAGCGGGTGGACGCCCTGCGCCGCCCCGAACGCTTCCTCCAGCTCATCGAGGCCTGCACCTGCGATTTTCGCGGCCGGCCCGGGCGGGAAGACCTCCCCTATCCCCCCGCGCCCCTGCTTCACGCCGCGCTCGCCGCCATCCGGAGCGTGGACGCCGGCGCCATCGCCCGCGCCTGCGCGGACAAACACCGCATCCCGGAAGCCCTGCATGAAGCCCGGGCCCAGGCCATCCGCCACCTGCCCGGAATGGCGGCCGACACAGCCGGCGGCTAACCGCCCACTGCGCGATAGACGAACGGCCGGCGGAACAGGCCGCCGAAGTGGTGGGGGTTGTGGATGCGCAGGTCGATCCGGTTGGCGCCCGCCCGCAGCTTGCCCGCCAGCGCCACGTCCCACTCGAAACGGTAGTCGTTGCGCCACCACAGGGGCGAAGCCAGTGGGCGGTGGGCCACCTGCTCGCCATTCACGTACAGCCAGGCTTCGTTGAACAGACCCGGAAAGCGCAGGTGGAGGCGACCGGCAGCCTGCTCCGGCGTCAGCTCCAGCGCGGTCCGGTACCAGGCGTGCCCGGTATAGCTGTGGCCGTCCGGGGCCAACACGCCCTGGGCCTGCAGGTAGAGATCGCTGCGCAGGCGGCTCCACTCGCCGGGCGCGGTAGGCTGCCCGGGCCAGCCCTCCGCCACGCCCCGGTCATCCGGGTCGGTGCGGAAATCCCACAGCACGGGCAGCACCGCCACCCGCTCGCCACGGCTGCCATCCGTGTAGGCGGCCAGTTCCCGGTACTGCCGCACCTCACCCGGCCACCAGGCGGGGCCTTTTTCGCCGATGCGGCGATAGGTGGTGAAAGCCGGGTTCATGTCCGTCAGCCGTTCCCGGGCCGCCAGGCCACCTTCCCCGGCACGGACGGCGGCTGCGTAATCCGCCTCCGAAGCCGCGGCCCGCACCATTTCCATGTAGCGCTCCAGCACCTCGAAACCCAGGCGCGTGAAACGCAACCGGTCGTGCCACTGGGTGGCTTCGTGGTCCGTGCGCGGGCGGTAGGGCGCCAGGGCGGCGGTGGCGGATTCCAGATGGCGCGCCAGCCGCGCCAGTAGCGCGGGGGTGTACAGCGCGGGCGCGACGAAATGCTCATGTTCGGTGACCAGGGTTTCATCCCAGGCCCGGAAAATCTCAGCCCAATAAGCCGCCATGGCCGCACCCGCCGGGCCGTAGAACCGGGGGTAGAAATCCGCCAGCAGGGCCTCCGGATCTGCCTCCGGATTCCACAGCAACTGGCCCCGCAGATAGAGGTTGAGGAAGGTGGTGGCCAGCGCCCCCCTGCTTTCCGTGTCCACGCCCAGGATCCCGCTTTCCCGATAGGCGCGCACATCGCGGCGAAAAGCCTGGATGCTCGGGTTGGGCAAATCCCGCCACACCAGCATGCTCTGATCGTAGTCGTAGATCACCAAACGCCCGCCCATGATCCGGGCCCAGTGCCGGAGCACCTCGGCGTACTCGCCCCGGTTGGGCGAACGGGGATCGCCGATGCCATGGATCGGGTCGAAATCGATGGGCGCCAGATAGCCCACCAGCGCGGGCTCCGCCAGCACCGGACGCACCGGCGGCAGGGTGATATTGGCGTAGATGAGGAACCCCAGGCGCGCCCGGCTATCGGGCGCGGCCGCCCGCAACCGCGCCGCCACCTTGTTGTAGAACACCATGAAGGCATCGCTGTAGCTGGGGCCAAGCACGTACTTGTCGTAGCGGAGCCCTGCCAGCGCCGCATCCTCGGGGGAATCGGAGCTGTACACACCGTCCTCCATACCCAGGGACACATCCTTGCCGGCCGCGTAGGCGGGCAGGATCTGGCGGGCCACGTGCTCGGCGGTGCGATCCTCGGCAATGGGCACGTTGAAGACCGTGCCCCCGGCCGGCGCCAGCGCCCGGGTGTAACGGCCCAGCGCGTGGCCGTTGGGCACCACCAGGTCGTTGAAGAAGTTGCGGCGCATGAATTCCGCCCGTCCGGCGCCCTCTCCCAGCCAGGAAAGCCAGTAGCGCCGGACCTCGAAAGGCGGCGCATGGGCGTGGTCCAGCACGTCGATGCGCAGTTCGGGCACCTCCGGGATGCTCTCGCCGAAATCCCCGGGCATGAACCAGCGGCACCCCCAGCGCCGGAGCAATTCGGCCACGGCGTAGTAGTGGGCATCGTCATTGGTGCCGGCCAGGAACACCTGCCGCCCCCGCCGCACCAGGGCCACCGCGTCCGCCCGCAACACCGGTGCCGGCTTGGCCACCGCCGCCAGCCTGGCGGCAAGCTCCGGATGGCGCTCCACCGCCACCCGGCCCACCAGCAGCACCGGCCCCGGCCCCGCCAGGGCCCGCTCAATTGCCTCCGGTGTCTCCGCCAGGGCCGGCCGGGCATTGCTCAGGCGGAAGATGTAATGGACCAGATCCCGCGCAGCCTGGCGCTCCCAGCGCCCGGCATCCGCCGCCACCGCCACCGTTGCCGTCGTCGCCCCGTCCCGGGCGATGATCAGCGGCGCCGCTCCCGCCTGCGCGCCCAGGAGGGCCAGCCAAAACACCCCGCCCCAAAGCATTCCATGCCCCCTGGAACGCAGCCATCCTCGTACGCCCATCGTCCCCCCGCCAGCCACACGCTATTCCCGCAACCTCGATAAGCAATCCACTTTTAATTATTAATGATTATAAACAGGCCCCGCTAAATTCCTGCGAATCACAAATCAACACAGGAATTGTCATGGCCCCCCTCCCCAATCGCCGGACACTGCTTGCCTGGCTGCTGGCCTTCGTGTGCACGGGCGCAGCCGGGCTTGCCCAAGCCGACGTGAGCCTGCTCAACGTCTCCTACGACCCGACCCGGGAGCTGTACCAGGACTACAACGCAGCCTTCGCCAAGCACTGGAAGACCAAGACCGGCGAGACGGTGACGGTCAAGCAATCCCACGGCGGCTCGGGCAAACAGGCCCGCGCAGTGGTGGACGGCCTGGAGGCGGACGTGGTGACCCTGGCCCTGGCCTACGACGTGGATGCGCTGCACGAGTTCGGCAAGCTGATCCCCGCCGACTGGCAAAAACGCCTGCCCCAGAACGCTTCGCCCTACACCTCCACCATCGTCTTCCTGGTGCGCAAGGGCAACCCCAAGGGGATCAAGGATTGGGCGGATCTGGCCAAGCCCGGGGTGGAGGTGGTGACACCGAACCCGAAGACTTCCGGCGGCGCCCGCTGGAACTATCTGGGAGCCTGGGGCTATGCGCTCAAGCAGCCGGGCGGCAGTGAGGCCACAGCCAAGGAGTTCGTGAAGAAGATCTACGCCAACACCAAGGTGCTGGATTCAGGCGCCCGCGGCTCGCTGACCACCTTCACCGAACGGGGCATCGGCGACGTGCTGATCTCCTGGGAGAACGAAGCCTACCTGGCCACCAAGGAACTGGGACCGGACAAGTTCGAGATCATCACCCCGTCGCTGTCGATCCTGGCCGAGCCGCCGGTGAGCGTGGTGGACAAGGTGGTGGACAAGAAGGGCACGCGCAAGCAGGCCACCGCCTACCTGGAGTACCTGTACTCGCCCGAAGGCCAGGACATCGCCGGCAAGCATTACTACCGGCCGCGGGATGCGAAGGTGTTCGCCAAGTACGCCAAGCAGTTCGCCACGGTGAAACTCTTCACCATCGACGAGGTGTTCGGCGGCTGGCAGAAAGCCCAGAAAACCCACTTCGCCGACGGCGGGGTGTTCGATCAGATCATGCGCCGATGAGCACTGCCGCCCCGGCGCTCCCGGCCTCGACCGAAACCCTGGCGCTCGACCCGGCTCAGGCCTGGGACATTTTCCGCTCTGGCCGGGCGGAACTTGTGGACGTTCGTACCGGAGAAGAGCGGGTATTCGTCGGCCGCGTACTGGGCAGCCTGCACGTGCCGTGGGCACTGGGGCCCGCCATGCTGCCCAATCCGGATTTCGTGTCCGAGTTGCGCCGCCTGGTGCCGCCGGCAATCCCCCTCATCCTGCTCTGCCGCAGCGGCCTGCGCTCCGCCGCGGCCGCGCAAACCCTGCTGGCCGGCGGCTGGCATTGGGTCGCCACCGTTGCCCACGGCTTCGAAGGTCCGCTGGACGCGCACCAGCAGCGGGGCCGACTGGGAGGGTGGCGGCAGTCCGGGCTGCCGTGGGTGCAAGACTGAGCCGGTTCGCTATGCAGCCACAGGAATAAGCAGCGCAAAAAATGTGATTTCCAGTTATTTGCAGTGCACCATAGACTGAAAGAGCTATATCAATGGCCTTCTTTATGATCAATCTGCACATCGAGCCGAACCAGAGGGCGCTCCCATGAGCCGGACCGTCACAGCCCGCGTGCTTCCTGGTTTTCACCTGACCCTGGGCTACACGCTGGTGTATCTGTCCTTGCTGGTTCTGATTCCGCTGTCGGCGGTGTTCTTCAAATCCACCACCCTGGGCTGGGCCGGCTTCTGGGAGGCGGTGACGGCGCCGCGGGTGATGGCGTCCTACCGGCTGAGCTTCGGCGCCTCGCTGCTGGCGGCGGCCATCAATGCCGTGTTCGGTCTGCTACTCGCCTGGGCCCTGGTGCGCTACCGCTTCCCCGGCAAGAAGCTCATCGACGCCCTGGTGGACCTGCCCTTCGCCCTGCCCACCGCGGTGGCCGGCATTGCGCTCACCGCGCTCTATGCCAAGAACGGCTGGCTCGGCCAGTACCTGGAACCGGCGGGCATCAAGGTCGCCTTCGGCCCCCTGGGCGTACTGGTGGCGCTGGTCTTCATCGGCCTGCCCTTCGTGGTGCGCACCGTCCAGCCCATCCTGGAAGACCTGGACGCCGAACTGGAAGAAGCCGCCGCCAGCCTTGGCGCCCATCGCTGGCAAACCTTCCGCCTGGTCGTGTTGCCCATCCTGCTGCCGGCGCTGCTCACCGGCTTCGCCCTGGCCTTTGCCCGGGCCGTGGGCGAGTACGGCTCGGTGATCTTCATCGCCGGCAACCTGCCCATGGTCTCCGAGATCACGCCGCTGATGATCATCACCAAGCTGGAGCAATACGACTACGCCGGTGCCACCGCCATCGCCGTGGTGATGCTGGTGATTGCCTTCCTGTTGCTGCTGCTCATCAACGGCCTGCAGGCCTGGACGGCACACAGAACCGGGAGGAACCGCTGATGGCTGGTGCAATTGCAACCCTGCACGGGCACGGCCTGGGCCGTGCCGCCCGGCTCGAAGCCAGCCCCGCCACCCGCGAACGCCCGGCGGTGAAGTGGCTGATCGTCGGCGTGTCGCTGTCGTTCTTCGCCATCTTCCTGCTGCTGCCGCTGCTGGCCGTGTTCGTCGAGGCCCTGCGCAAGGGCTGGGACACCTATTTTGCGGCCATGGTGGAGCCGGACGCCCTGTCCGCCATCCGCCTCACCCTGCTCACCGCGGCGGTGGCCGTGCCGCTGAACCTGGTGTTCGGGGTGGCCGCCGCCTGGGCCATCGCCAAGTTCGACTTCCCCGGCAAGCACTGGCTGATCACCTTTATCGACCTGCCCTTCTCGGTGTCGCCCGTGGTGGCGGGGCTGATCTACGTGCTGGTGTTCGGCGCCCAGGGCTGGCTTGGCCCCTGGCTGCAGGCATACGACCTGAAGGTGGTGTTCGCGGTGCCGGGCATCGTGCTGGCCACGGTGTTCGTCACCTTCCCCTTCGTGGCCCGGGAGCTGATCCCGCTGATGGAAGCCCAGGGGCGGGAAGAGGAAGAAGCCGCCATCGTGCTGGGCGCCTCCGGCTGGCAGACCTTCTGGTACGTCACCCTGCCCAACGTCAAGTGGGGCCTGATCTACGGGGTGATCCTGTGCAACGCCCGGGCCATGGGCGAATTCGGCGCCGTCTCGGTGGTCTCCGGCCACATCCGGGGCCTGACCAACACCATGCCCCTGCATGTGGAGATCCTCTACAACGAATACCAGTTCGCCGCCGCCTTTGCGGTGGCCTCCCTGCTGGCGCTGCTGGCGCTGGTCACCCTGGGCCTGAAGACCTGGGTGGAATGGAAAGCCGCCCACGACGCGCGCCCGACCGAGGAATAAGACAATGAGCATCCAGGTCCGCAACATTCACAAGGCTTTCGGCGACTTCGTGGCGCTGGACAAGGTCAGTCTGGACTTTCCCACCGGCGAGCTGGTGGCCCTGCTGGGCCCTTCGGGCTGCGGCAAGACCACCTTGCTGCGCATCATCGCCGGGCTGGAAGCCCAGGACAGCGGTCAGGTGCTGCTCGAAGGCGAAGACGCTTCCGGCACCCATGTGCGCGAACGCCAGGTGGGTTTCGTCTTCCAGCACTATGCCCTGTTCCGCCACATGACCGTGTTCGACAACGTGGCCTTCGGCCTGCGGGTGAAGCCGCGGCGGCACCGCCCCAGCGAGGCGCAGATCAAGGACAAGGTGCACGAGCTGCTGAAGCTGGTGCAACTGGACTGGCTGGCGGACCGCTTTCCCTCCCAGCTCTCGGGCGGGCAGCGCCAGCGCATCGCCCTGGCGCGGGCGCTGGCGGTGGAACCGCGGGTGTTGCTGCTGGACGAGCCTTTCGGGGCGCTCGATGCCAAGGTGCGCAAGGAGTTGCGGCGCTGGCTGCGGCGGCTGCACGACGAGTTGCACATCACCTCCATCTTCGTCACCCACGACCAGGAGGAAGCGCTGGAGGTGGCGGACCGGGTGGTGCTGATGTCCCAGGGCAAGGTGGAGCAGATCGGCACGCCGGAGGAGGTGTACCGCCACCCCGCCACCCCTTTCGTCTATGGTTTCCTGGGGGCGGTCAATCTGTTCCACGGCCGGGTGGACGATGGGGGTCTGCGGGTGGGCGAGGACGTGGTACCCCACAGCTCCGATCTGGCAGTTGGGGCCCAGGTGCTGGCTTTTGCCCGTCCCCACGAGCTGGAGATCGTGCCCGAGGACGGCTCGGACGCCGGGGTGGCCGCCCGGGTGGCGCGCATCCTGGCCTTTGGCGTCACCGCCCGGGTGGAGCTCGATGGCCGCAACGGCGCCAGCGGCCAGCATTTCGAGGTGGAGCTGACCCGCGAGCGCGTGGCGGAACTGAAGCTGGAAGAGGGTCAGCTGGTGCGGCTGGTGCCGTCCCGGCTGAAGGTGTTCGAGCACGCGGGGGCTCCGGCACGCCCTGCAGCCGCCGGAGGCGGGCGATGAACTTCCAGCAACTGCGGATCATCCGCGAGACGGTCAAGCGCAGCTATAACCTGACGGAGGTGGCCAACGCCCTGTTCACTTCCCAGTCCGGGGTGTCCAAGCACATCAAGGATCTGGAGGACGAGTTGGGGGTGGAGCTGTTCGTGCGCAAGGGCAAGCGCCTGCTGGGGCTGACCGAGCCGGGGCGGGAGCTGGCGCAGATCGTCGAGCGGATGCTGCTGGACGCGGGCAACATCAAGCGTCTGGCCGAACAGTTCAGCAACCGGGAGGAGGGCCAGCTCACGGTGGCCACCACCCACACCCAGGCGCGGTATGCCCTGCCATCGGTGGTGACGGCCTTCAAGCAGGCCTTTCCCAAGGTGCACCTGAAGCTGCACCAGGCGGGACCGAGCGAGATCCTGGAGATGCTGCTGGAGGGGGAAGCGGACATCGGCATCGCCACCGAGGCGCTGGAGGGGGTGGCGGATCTGGCGTCCTTCCCTTACTACAGTTGGCATCACGCGGCGGTGGTGCCCCGGGATCACCCGCTGGCAACGATCAGCCCGCTGACGCTGGAGGCGCTGGCGGAGTACCCGATCATCACCTACCACGAGGGCTTTACCGGCCGCGCGGCCATCGACCGGACTTTCGCCCGGGCGGGTCTGGCGCCCGATATCGTGATGTCGGCGCTCGATGCGGACGTGATCAAGACCTACGTGGAGCTGGGCCTGGGCGTGGGGATCGTGGCCTCCATGGCCTACCACCCGACCCGGGACGCGCCCCTGGTGCTGCTGGAGAGCGCCCATCTTTTTGAGCGCAACACCACCCGCATCGCCGTGCGCCGTGGCCATTACCTGCGCGGCTACGCCACCCGCTTCATCGAACTGTGTTCGGCCCAGTTGAGCGAGGCCCAGGTCCGCGCCGCCGTCCAGCCCCCCCGCGAGGAGGCTTAAGCCCAGGAAACCGACACCCAGCGGTACTCCATCTGGCGGGCAGTGGCTTCCCCCCAGCGGTGCCCGAGGGTGCGCCCCACCAGGTGCAGACTCATTTCGATGCCGGCGGAGATGCCGCCGGAGCTGACCACCTCGCCCTCGTCCACCCAGGGCCGGCCCTCCTCCACCGTCAGGTCCGGATGGGCCGCGCGCAGCTCCGGGATGTCCTCCCAGTGGGTGGTGGCCCGGCGGCCCGCAAGCAGGCCCAGCCGGGCAAGGATAAAGGCGCCGGTGCACACCGAGGCGGTGACGGTGGCCCGGGCCGCCGCACGGGCCACCCAGTCCAGCGTGGCCGGATCGGCCAGCGGCTGGGTGACGACGCCGCCGGGCACGATCAGCAGATCCATGGGGGGCGCATCGGCAAAGCCATGCTCCGCCTGCACCCGCAAACCGTGCCGGGCCACGACCATGCCGCCGCCAGCCGAGACCGTGGCCACCCGGAAGGGCGGGACCTCGCTCAGGCCATCGCGCCGGGCAACCCGGGCGGCGACGGAAAACACTTCGAAGGGCCCGGCAAAGTCCAGCACCTCCACCTCCGGAAACAGCAGGATGCCCACCTGCAGGCTGCCCAGTTGCCGCCAGCGGCGGGCAAGGATGTCGTCAGTCATGGTTCAAGGCTCCAGGTATGGGGGTGCCGAAACGCTCTCGGTAGGCCAGGGGTGTCACCCCCAGGCAGCGCAGGAATGCGCGGCGCAGCACATCGGCGCTGCGGTAGCCGCAGTGGCTGGCCACGCGGGCCAGCGGCCACGGGGTGGTTTCGAGCAGGCGGCGGGCACGCTCCAGCCGGGCCCGTTCGATGAACTCCGCGGGCGTGCAGCCTGCCTCGGCGCGGAACCGGCGGCTGAAATGGCGGGGGCTCATGGCCGCCCGGTCCGCCAGGGCCGCCACGCTCAGGGGCTCCGCCAGATGCGTCAGCAACCATTCCTGCGCGCGCCGGATGGGGCCGGCGCGGGTGGCCTGGCTTTCCAGCTCGAGGCTGAACTGGCTTTGTCCGCCGGGGCGGCGCAGATACATCACCAGCTCGCGGGCGGCGGCCAGCGCCAGGGCAGGGCCGTGGTCCGCCTCCACCATGGCCAGGGCCAGATCCATGCCGGCGGTCACACCCGCCGAAGTCCATACCCCCTGGTCGCACACGAACACCGCGTCGGCCTCCACCCGCACCCGGGGATAACGGGTGGCAAGCCGCTCGCACCATTTCCAGTGGGTCACGGCGCGGCGGCCATCCAGCAGCCCCGCCTCCGCCAGCAACAGGGCGCCGGTGCACACCGCCCCCAGCCGGCGTACCCGGGCACTGGCCGCGCGCAGCCAGTCGAGCATGGCGGGCTCCCGGCACAAGGCCTCCACCCCCAGCCCGCCGGCGATGAGCAGGGTGTCCAGCCCGCCGTCCAGCGCCGCGTCCAGCCCGGCCTCGGCCGTCAGGCACAACCCGGAACTGGCCCGCACCGGCCCCGGCCGGGGCGCCAGAATCTCCACCCGGTAGGGTGGCGGGAGCAAGCGGGATGCCGCGGCAGCGGTGCTGAAGGCCTCCGCCGGCCCGACCACGTCGAGCAGCTCGACGCCTTCAAAGGCGAGCACACCGATACGGCGTGAAACGGGGGAAACGGTGATGGAAGCAGCCATGCCCCCGATTGTGGCCCAAGGGGGCATGGCCGTTGCGACATCTTTCAGACGATTCCGGCCATCCGGCCGGCTGCGTCCGGGCGCCCCCGGTCAAAGCTGGTTGATACGGCCATCAAGCCATTTGATCCGGCTTTTCAACCATTCCTTGAGGAACACCACTTCGCCAGGGTAGCTGCCCATGGCCACGGCGTTGGGCCACACCCGGTAGCCCAGGATGGGCCAGCGGACAAAGTTCTGCTTCTGGGAGGCATCGAGCAGCCTCGCAGTGCTGTCGATGTACGCGGGCAGGGTGTCGATGTGGGCTTTCTTCAGGGCCTTCCAGCGGGCCTTGACCTTGGCACGGAAGGCCGGGTCGCTCCACATCTGGTAGATCCAGTCCGCGTCCCGCACCCACCAGCCGGTGCTGTAACGGGCGTCGCTGTAAGCGTAGTTGCCCGCCCCCAGGTCAAAGTCCCACACCGGGCCCATGCGCAGCTTCTCGCCCCGTTCCTTGTGGAAATAGATGCTGGAACCCCACTGGGCGTCCTGGTTCTTGAAGATCTCGTTGATCAGGAACCAATCCACCACGGTATCCACGTCCAGGTATTTGGCGTAACCGTTGACGGGATCGGCGAGGAAGTTGGAATGGAGCACGTCCTCGGTGGCCTGGATGTAGTGCTTGAACCAGGCCAGCTGCGTCGCGGTGATCTTGGACCCCGAAGGCTCCTTCATGTTGAACAGCGCCTGCCAGCGGGTAAGGAAGTACACGTCGCCCGGGTCCGTGTATTCCAGGTAATCCAGTTCGGCGATGTAGCCCCCGCTGATGGCGGGTTCGGAGACATCGGTGGCGGCCAGCCGGGTCACGTTGATGCGGTGGGTGCCCGCCTTCAGGTGCTCGCCCAGCAGATAGTTGCCCTGGTGCTCACCGTTCAGGTACAGCTCCACATAGCGCATCCGGGGGGTGTAGCGCATGCCGAAGCGGCGCGAGAGCTCGAAGGCCACCATGTTGCGCATCAGCGTCTTGTCCGCGTAGTTGGCCAGCAGCACCCAGTCGTCGTCCGCCGGCATGTCCAGAATCTGCGCCTTGGCGGCAAGCTTGAGGCGGTAGCCCTTCTTGGGCATGTCCCAGGTGGAATTCCCCCGGCCCCTGATCTGCAGCGTTCCGTCGTACAAGCCCGCCGCATAACGGGTCACGCTACCGTCGGTGATCTTCATGCTGCCGGTGAGATAGGTTTCGCGGCTGCTCACCGGGCTGCGACCCTCGGTCCAGATCTGCACCACCGGCAAGCCGGTGTTGACCAGGGTCGTCTGCGCCTGCGCCGGAGCACAGGCCAGCCATCCGCACAGCAGGGGCAACAGCAGCGCCAGCCAGCGCCACACGCCCCGGGGAAATGCCAGGGTACTCATGGTGGATCCTTTCTTCGTCTCTGATGGACGACTGTTGCCGGCTCCCGCGTGCAAGGCTTGGTCGCCCGCCCGGACCGGCGCCGGCGGGTGACGACACCTAAACTAAGCCGCCCACCGCCGCCCGGCAAATCGGCGGCAACTGAAAACCGCGCACAGCGTGCGCAGCCCGGGCATCGCATCCCACCCGGAACGCCGCCCGCTCAGGCACCGAAACCGGGCCAGGACACCGCCCGCCAGGCGCTCCGCCCCGGAACGGGGACGACAGAGGAATTGCCGGATTGATCGGCCCGGCCAGATGAAGGAAATCGCAAAAAAGCGTGGCGGCACGCGGGCGAGCCCGCCGCCGGGGGTAAATGGGTCAGGAACCGAAGGTACCGAGGCCGCTGAGCGGCTTCCACTGCTTGCGCCAGGCCGGCTCGGGTGCCGCGACCTCCTGCGCCTGGTGGGGGTAGAGCTCGTTGAGCGCCTGTTCCGGCGTGGTGTAGCGGCCGGTATTGCGGCTGATGTAGGCCGGGTAGAGGATGAGCGCTGCCGCCACCAGTTCATCCACCGTCAGGCGCCGCATGCGGCAGGGCAGCCTGAAGCGGTCGGTGGTCAGCCCCCAGCCGGCGTAGAAGGGCTGGCCCCAGGCCGTCACCGCCTTGCCCCGCAGCAGCGCCTCGAAACCGGCGATGTGGCTGATGGTGTGCACCGCCTGCGCCCCCTCGATCAAGCTGCCCAGCGCCGCTTCGGTATTGACTTCGTCACACCAGCCCGCGCCTTCGCTGCCGGAGGCCCCCCGGGCGGGGCGATAGACGATGTGGGCGTGGGGCAGCAACTGCCGCACGCTGCGCAGCAAGGCGGAGGCCGTGCGGATGCCCGGGGTGGCCCGCTCGAGGGCCGGATCGCCCTCTGCCTGCCCCACCACCAGCACCACCTTTTTCCCCACTGGCGGGATCCAGGCATGGCCCTGGCGGAGCGTGATCTGGCGGATACGCTCGGACAGACGCCGGGCGCGCGACAACAGGCCGGCGCCAAAACGGGTGGTCTCCAGCAGATGTTCCAGATCCGAGGGCGCCGTGGCATCGTAGTAGAGCCCCCGGGTATCCATGACCCAGGAAGACGGCCAGGCGGCATTGCGATCGAGACCCATGGCCGAAAACAGCCCCAGGTCCAGACGGATGACCTGACCCGCCACCTCCTGCCCCTGCGACACCGGCTCCTGCCCCCATACCGCGATGGGCGCACCTGCGGGCACCTGCCGCACGCCGGCCACAAAACGCACCGGATTGCCCTGGAAAAAACTGCGCGCCACCTCCTGCTGCTCCCGGCTCAGGCCCGCCACATTCACCTCCCGGGGAAACCGGCTGCGCATCCGCCGCTGCCGGGCCAGGTGGGAAAGCACCGTCTCCACCTGACAGGGCTGCCCGGTCTCCGGATCGGTATAGCGGGGATACTCAATGAGCGCGCCGTGCACCAGGTTTTCCAGCGGCACCGGGCGGCGGCGCTCCGGTGCGGTCAGATCGTCCTCGGTCAGGCCCCAGCCGGCGTAAAAGGGCAGGCCGAAGACCCGCACCCGTTTGCCCCACAGCAAGCCCTCGAAACCGAGTTGCGAAGTCACCGCATACACGGCCTCCGCCCGTGCCAGCAGACCAGCCGGGTGCACATCCTCGGCCAGCACCCGGATGCGCGGTTCCGCCAGCAGCATGGGAATGTCGAAGTACCCACTGCGCTTGCCCGCCAGCTCGTCCGGGTGCAGCTTGATCAGCACCGTGCACTCCGGGTTTTCGGCCAGCGCGAACCCCAGCATGCGCTCGAAGCTCTTTTCGTCCGCCATCCCGAACCGCAGGGAAGACTCGCCCCGGGTCTGCCCCGCCACCAGCACGAATCGCGTGGGCAGGCCGGCCGCCGAGGGCGCGTAGTTGTACTTGGACACGCGTCCCCGGCGCCAGGCGGCGATCAGCGCCCGGGCCCGCGCCAGCTCCAGATCGGAAAGCGGTCGCCGTACCATCTCTTCAAGGCGCGAAGGCCGGGTGGCGTCGTAGTACACCCCGACATCGTCCACCAGCACCGACAGGGCGGGCTCGTGCTTGCCACGACTCACCGAGCGGAGAAAGCCGTCCTCCCGCACGGTGCGGACCCTGCGCCCCCCGCCATCGGAGCCCACGAAGCGAAACCCCACGTCAAACATCGCTGACCTCTTCCATCCCTGGCACCCGCCGGAAAGGCGGCAAGATTTGCCACTGCGCTTGTTCTTATCATTTCACTGTCGTCTCTCGACGACGGAATTCCAGCATTGACGGCCCCTGCAGGCCCGCAGCAACGCCGATAGCATTCACTGCAGTGCAAACATACCTGCGAATCCATCGCCAAACAACTTCGTCACAATGCGCAATTGAAAGCGGTGCACCACTTTTGCCAATACGGGTCCCGACACCATAGGCGAACCCGATTTGCCCAACGCACGGATCTGCTGCGCTTCTTCAGCCCGGACGGGATGCCGGGAGCGTGCGCACACCCCTTGTTGGAACACCATTTTGATCATTACCAACCCCACCCCCGGGTTTTCCTGTAACGAAACTTTAGAAATTCCGCCCACGCCCGGCCGCACGCCCTCCACAATCGGCAGTCCAGGCAGGCGCTGCCCGCCGGTGTGGGCAAACTCTGCACTGACCGGGGGGCAAATTGTGGGTAAGCCGTCGATTCCGCCAACCCGCAAGATTTATCGACAATTCGCCTACAGCCCGTACAGACCTTATCCGCAGCCTTGTTCCATCTCCGAACCTCTTGATCCGAAGCTGGAAAATTCGCTTACCCACAGCACGCGGCCGAGCATGTTTACTGTTTACTTTTAGTTATAAAAGACTTTGGAAAACCTCTTGCGAACAAACATCTTGAGTACGCCAGCACTCTGCGAGCGCAGGGCAAGCGGTTACCATGCAAGCCTGAACACATAAACAAGAAGGCATCGGGGCGCCCGCCCGCGCATCCAGCACACGTACCGCACCACAGGAAGGGATGTTTCATGCGTGACGCCGCAGGGGTCGATCTTTCGGTCCGGCACCATCTGAGTGTCTGCCCCCACGACACGGCCAAGAATCTGGTCGGCTGGTTTCTCTTCAACAACTATCTGCAGACCCGGCTGCAGGCCCGGATCCAGTTTGCCCCCCAGGAGAACATCCTGGCGGAACGGGCAAGCGTATTGGCCGCCGAACCGCATGTGGTCTATGCCAACCCCTACAGCGCGCTGGTATTCGCCCAGGAGCGCGGCTATCTGCCCGTTGCCCGGCCGGCCGGACTGTTCGACGAAACCGTGCTGGTCTGCCGTGCGGATTCCGGCCCCGCCGCGTGGGGGCCGACCCCACGGGTTGCCAGTGCCACCGACAAGCTCATCGTCCACGGCCAGGGCCTGCGCCTGCTGGAGCTGGCGGGGGTGGATGCGGGGCGGGCGGAATTCCACTACGTTGGCAACCACCTCAACGCCGCCAAGGCCGTCATCAAGGGCGAGGCGGCCCTGGGTTTTGTCTTCGGGGAAACCTGGGACGCGATGAGCGACACTGCCCGCTCCGAGCTGAGCGCCGTGGCACGCAGCGCACCCGGGGGCGCCTCCCACGTGTTCATGGTCTCCCCCGCCTGGTCACACCGGGCAAGCGAACTGAGCGAACTGCTCTGCGCCATGCGCGCCGACCCCCGGGGACAGGAAGTCCTGGCGGAACTGCGCTTCACTGCCGGATTCGAGCCGGTGCCGTCGCATTTCCTTGAACAGATGGGGGAGCTCGCCAAACTGTAGGGACAACACCGTGCCGGTACCGGATACCGGGACAAGAATTCATCGCCACGTGGGAGAAAAAACAAAAATGGTCATTGCCGTACTGAACACGCTCAAAGACTCCGTTGCCGGGGTACTGGGCGCCGCCCTCCTCACCCGGGAAGGCATTGTGCTGGCGTCGCGATTGCCGGCGGAGATGTCCGAGGACGCGCTCGGCCTGCTCGGCGCCTCGCTCCATGCGGTGGGCGCCGATGGGGCGGCGGCCCTGGCGCTGGCCGGCCTGGACTGGGTACAGGTCTGCACCGGTCATGGCAGCCTGTTCGTGATCCAGGCCCAGAACGACCTGCTGCTGCTCGTCCTCACCCGTCCGGACGAAGACTGGGAGCAGGCGGCCGCCATCGCCACCGCAGCCGCCCGGCTGGTGCAGGGCGTGCCCGCGGAGGCCATGCGTCTGCCCTTCCGTTAGCCCCGGCCTTCAGCGGCGCGCGGCGAGGAATTCCCGCAGCACGCGGCCGGTATGGGTTTCGCCCAGCGCCACGGTCTCCGGGTCGGCCTGGGCGACGACGCGGCCGCCGCCGTCGCCACCTTCCGGCCCCAGGTCGATGATCCAGTCCGCCTCGGCCATCAGGTCCAGGTCATGCTCGATCACCAGCACCGTGTGGCCGGCATCCACCAGCCGGTGCAGCACGCGGATGAGCTTTTCCACGTCCGCCATGTGCAGGCCCACGGTGGGCTCGTCCAGCACGTACAGGGTGTGTTTCTCGGGCTTGAGCACGCCGCCGTCGCCCCGCACCTTGGCCAGTTCGGTCACCAGCTTGATGCGCTGGGCCTCGCCGCCGCTGAGCGTGGGACTGGGCTGGCCCAGGGTGAGGTAGCCCAGCCCCACGTCCTGCAGCAGCCGCAGGGCGTGGTGGAGGGCCGGATGGGCGCTGAAGAAGTCCACGGCGGCGTCCACGTCCATGGCCAGCACCTCGCCCACGGAGCGCCCCCGCCAGGTGACGGCGAGGGTTTCCGGGTTGAAGCGCCGCCCGCCGCAGGTCTCACAGGGCACCTTCACGTCCGGCAGGAAGTTCATCTCCACCCGCACCATGCCCTGGCCCTCGCAGGCCGGGCAGCGGCCATCCCCGGTGTTGAAGGAGAAGCGCCCCGGACCCCAGCCCCGCAGCCGCGCCTCCTGGGTTTCGGCAAAGAGCTTGCGGATGGCGTCCCAGAAGCCCACGTAGGTGGCCGGGCAGGAGCGGGGTGTCTTGCCGATGGGGGTCTGGTCCACCTCCAGCACCCGGCCGATCTGCTGCCAGCCGGCAATGTCCCGGCAGCCGGTGACCGGCGGATCGGCGGGTAACGCGGCCTGCTCCCCTTCCCCAAGAGGGGACGTGGAGTTTCTCGCACGCCGCTGCCGTGGTGCTCCGGGAGCGGAATCCGGCTTGCGCTGGCTGACCAGCCTGGCCAGATTGGCATGCAGCACGTCCCGCGCCAGGGTGGATTTGCCGGACCCGGACACGCCGGTGATCACCGTCAGCCGCCCCAGGGGCACCCGGGCATCCACCGTCTGCAAGTTGTGCAGGCTGGCGCCCAACACCTGGATCTGCGGGTGGCCGGAGGGCACGATGCGGCGCGGCTGCAGCGGATGGCGCAGGGGCGCGCGCAGGCAGCGGCCGGTGACCGATTCCGGCGCCGCGATCAGGTCCGCCGCCGCCCCCCGGGCCACGATCTCGCCGCCGCGCACGCCGGCGCCCGGGCCCATGTCGATCACGTGGTGGGCGCGCCGGATGGTGTCCTCGTCGTGCTCCACCACCAGCAGGGTGTTGCCCCGCTGGTTGAGCTTTTCCAGGGTGTCCAGGAGGATGCGGTTATCCCGCGGGTGCAGCCCGATGGTGGGCTCGTCCAGGATGTAGCACACCCCCCGCAGGTTGGAACCCAGTTGCGCCGCCAGCCGGATGCGCTGGGCCTCGCCGCCGGAGAGCGTGGGCGCCGCCCGGTCCAGGGCCAGATAACCCAGCCCCACTTCTTCGAGAAAACGCAGGCGGCTCACGATCTCCGCCACCAGATCGCGGGCGATGGCCTCCTCCCGTCCCGCCAGGGTCAGCCCGGCAAAGAAGCCCGCCGCGTCGGACACGGGCCGGGCGGTGAGCCGGGCGATGGACTGGTCGCGAAAGCGCACGTTGAGCGCCACCGGGTTCAACCGCTCGCCCTGGCAAGCGGGGCAGATCTCGTCCGTGGCAGCGGCGTCCAGCGCGGCATCGAAGCCTTCGCCACCGGCCTCCGGGTCCAGCCCGGCAAGCCGGACCCCCGTGCCCAGACAGCTTTCGCACCAGCCATGGCGGGAGTTGAAGGAAAAGAGGCGCGGGTCCAGTTCCGGAAAGCTCTTGCCGCAGCAGGGGCAGGCCCGCTGGGTGGAGAAAGTCACCGGTGCGCTGCCCTCCGCCGGCAGCGGCAGCACCCGCATCACCCCCTTGCCGTGCTCCAGGGCCACACCCAGTTGCGCCCGCAGGGCGGTTTCCTGCTCCGCGTCCACCTGCACCATGCCCACCGGCAGCTCGATGGTGTGCTCCACGTAGCGGTCCAGCCGCGGCCACTTGCTGGTGGGCAGGTAGGCGCCATCCACCCGCAACTGGGCGTAGCCCTTGCCCTTGGCCCACTTGGCCAGATCCGTGTACAGGCCCTTGCGGTTGTTCACCAGCGGCGCCAGCAGCTCCACCGAACGGCCGCGGAAATCCCGCAGGATCTGGGCTGCGATGGCCTCGAAGCTCTGCGGCGTCACCGGCACGTTGCAGGTGGGGCAGAACTGGGTGCCCAGCTTCATGTAGAGCAGGCGCAGGAAATGATAGATCTCGGTGAGCGTGGCCACCGTGCTCTTGCGCCCGCCCCGGCTGGTGCGCTGCTCGATGGCCACCGTGGGCGGGATGCCGAAGATGGCGTCCACATCCGGCCGCGCCGCCGGCTGCACGAACTGCCGGGCGTAGGCGTTGAGGCTTTCCAGGTAGCGCCGCTGGCCCTCGCCGAAGACGATGTCGAAGGCCAGGGTGGATTTGCCGGAACCGGAAACGCCGGTCACCACCGTGAACTGATCGCGGGGAATGTTCACCGTCACGTTCTTCAGGTTGTGCTCCCGGGCATGGCGGATCTCGATGGCATCGGGTGCCGCCACCCGGTAGCGGGGCGCGGGCTCGGCCACCGCCAGGGTTGCCCCCAGGGCCGCGGCGTAGTCCGCCAGGGCCCGCCCCGTATGGCTTTCGGGCCGGCTGCGGAGGGCTTCCGGCGGGCCTTCCGCCACCAGTCGGCCGCCACCGTCGCCACCTTCGGGGCCGAGATCGAGCATCCAGTCCGCCGCCGCGATCACATCCAGGTTGTGCTCGATCACCACCAGCGAGTGGCCGGCATCCACCAGCCGGCGGAAGGCCCGCAGCAACCGGGCGGTGTCATCGAAATGCAGGCCGGTGGTGGGCTCGTCGAACAGGAACAGGGTGCCGCCGGCCTTGCCCTGGCGACCGGCGCCGCCCTTGCGGCGGGCCTGGGCGAACTCCGCCAGATGCCCCGCCAGCTTCAGCCGCTGGGCTTCGCCGCCGGACAGGGTGGGCACCGGCTGACCCAGCTTGAGGTAATCCAGGCCCACGTCCACCAGGGGTTGCAGCACGGCGGCGATGTCCGCGCCCTCAGCCTTGGTCCGCCTGGGTTTGGCGGAAGGCTTGCTGCCTTCCCCGGTGCCATCTGCCCTCTCCCCCAACTCCTCCCCCGGCGGGGGAGGGGCGCCTTCACCCGCGAAAAATTCCAGCGCCTGGGCCACTGTCAGATCCAGCACGTCGGCAATGGACTTGCCCCGCAGCCGCACTTCCAGCACCTCGGGCCGATAGCGTTTGCCGTCGCAGTCGGGGCAGCGCAGATACACGTCGGAAAGGAATTGCATCTCCACGTGCTCGAAGCCGTTGCCGCCGCAGGTGGGGCAGCGCCCGTTGCCGGCATTGAAGCTGAAGGTGCCGGCGGTGTAGCCCCGCTGTTTGGCCTCCGGCAGCTCGGCAAAGCGCTTGCGGATCACGTCGAAAGCGCCCACGTAGCTGGCCGGGTTGGAGCGGGTGGTTTTGCCGATGGGGGTCTGATCCACCATCACCACCCCGTCCAGATGTTCCAGGCCGGTAAGCGTCCGGTAACGGCCCGGGGCCTCGGTGGGCTGGCCAAAGTGCTTTTGCAGCGCGGGGTAGAGCACGTCCTGCACCAGCGTGGATTTCCCGGAGCCGGACACCCCGGTGATCACCACCAGCCGGTTCACCGGCAGCCGGGCATCGAGATCCTGCAGGTTATGCTGGGCCGCGCCCAGCAGCGCCAGCCGGGGGTGATCCGCCGCCACCGGCAGGGGCGCCAGCCCCGCATCCACCCGCTTGCGGCCGGAGAGATAGGCGGCGGTGAGGGAGCGGGTATCCGCCCGCAACTGGGCGGGCGTGCCGTAGAAGACGATCTCCCCGCCCCGCTCCCCCGGTCCGGGGCCGATGTCCAGGATGCGGTCGGCGCGGAACATCACCGCCGGGTCGTGCTCCACCACCACCAGGGAATTGCCCGCGTCCCGCAGCCGCTCCATCACGCCGATGATGCGGTCCATGTCCCGCGGGTGCAGGCCGATGGACGGCTCGTCCAGCACGAACAGGGTGTTGACCAGCGAAGTGCCCAGGGCGGTGGTGAGGTTGATGCGCTGCACCTCGCCGCCGGAAAGGCTGCGGCTTTGCCGGTCCAGGGTCAGATAGCCCAGGCCCACATCCACCAGATAGCCCAGCCGGGCCTTCACTTCCGCCAGCAGCAACTCGGTGGCCTCGTCCAGGGGCGCGGGCAACTGCAGATGCTCGATGAACTGCCGCGCCCGGACGATGGGCAGTTGCATCAGGTCGTGCAGGCACAGGCCGGGCATGTGGGGCAGGGGGTCCGCCGGTGCCTCGCCAGCCCTCTCCCCCAACTCCTCCCCCAGAGGGGGAGGGGAGGCTGAGTCCTCCTCTCTCCCCCTGGGGGCGAGGGCCGGAGGATGCGCGTGAGCACCATGGCTACACCCGCCCCATTGCACGCCCCGGGGCCGGAAGCGGGGCCGGCCGGCCAGCGCCCCCTCGGCCTCCGCCAGCCCGCCCACCCGCCACAGCAGGGCGTCGGTCTTGAGCCGGGCGCCATCGCAGGCGGTGCAGGGGGTGTAGGCCCGGTAGCGGGAGAGCAGCACCCGGATGTGCATCTTGTAGGCCTTGGTCTCCAGCCACTCGAAGTAGCGGCGCACCCCGTACCACTTGCGCGGCCAGGACGATTCCCAGCTCTTCCAGCCCTCGTCGCCCTCCAGCACCCAGTGGCGGTCCTCCGGCGGCAGGTCGCGCCAGCGCACGTCCATGGCCACGCCCCGCCTGGCCGCGTGCTTGGCCAGATCGTCCTGGCACTCCTTGTAGCTTTCCGTCTGCCAGGGCTTGATGGCCCCGTCCGCCAGGGTCTTGCCCTCGTCCGGGATCACCAGTCCGTAGTCGATGCCGATCACCCGGCCGAAACCACGGCAGGTTTCGCAGGCGCCCACCGGCGAGTTGAAGGAGAACAGGCTGGGCGTGGGCTCGCTGTACGCGATGTCGCAGGCGGCGCAATGCAGCCCCGCGGAGTACTTCCACACCGGGCCGGCGCCCGCCTCCGCTCCCACCTGCACCGCCACGTGGCCCCGGCCCTGGCGCAGCGCCACCTCCAGTGCCTCCACCACCCGGGATTTCTCCGCCCCGCCGACGCGAAAGCGGTCCTGCACCACATCCAGCACCGGGCCGGCCGCCGTCTCCCGCCGCCCGAGGATGCGGGTGTAGCCCTGCTGCGCCAGCAAGGCGGTGATCTCTTCCGCGCTGAACTTCTCCGGCACCGGCACCGCAAACACCACCGCCAGCCGCGGGTCACCCGCCAGCGCGGCGCGCCGGGAAAATTGCGCCCCCGGCTCGGAAAAGACGCCCGAGCCGCCCCCCGAGGGGGCCAAGTCGTTCTCGGGGCGGCCCAGCGAACGACTTGTGAGGTCCGCGTAGATGGTCTCCGGGGTGTCCCGCTGCACCGGCTGGCCGCAGCAGCGGCAGTGGAGCCGGCCGGCGCGGGCATAGAGCAGCTTCAGGTGGTCCGTCAGCTCCGTCATCGTCCCCACCGTGGACCGGGACGTGCGCACCGGGTTGGTCTGGTCGATGGCGATGGCCGGCGGGATGCCCTCGATCCGCTCCACCTGGGGCCGGTCCTGCCGGTCCAGGAACTGCCGGGCGTAGGGGGAGAAGGTCTCCACGTAACGCCGCTGCCCCTCGGCGTACAGCGTATCGAACACCAGCGACGATTTGCCCGAGCCCGACACCCCCGTCACCACCACCAGCTCCCCCAGGGGGATGTCCAGAGACAAATCCTTCAGGTTGTTCTGGCGGGCGTGGTGGATGCGGATGCAGGAAGCGTCGGAGCGGGACATGGCAGCGGACGGGAGCAAAAGAAGGGAGATTGTAGGGGGAGGGCGCGTGTTCCCGCTGCCCGGCACGAAAACCGCTGCAGATGCGATGGTCCGCCACCGGATGCCTTTCCGCCAGGCCTCCCGACACGGTGCTCCGATCGCTGCGTGGCGCCCCGGATATCGGTGGACGCCCATCTCCCGCGTCGGACGGAGCCGACATCCCCGTCATCCGCCCGAGCAGCGGCCGTACCGCGCACCGCTCGCGTGGGCGGGCTGAAGCGCCTGTGCAAGCCGGTTTCGAGCCAGCCGGGCTCCGACTCCGGCGTTACGGGCAACGCCCGGCCGAACGCTCGTCCGGAGCGCAGCCCCGGGGGCCCATTCCGCCCCGGGCGGGCATTTGCGGGCGATGTTCCAGTTGACCGGGAGGCGACGGGCGCACCGCCGGAGCAGGCTGCTCCCGCTGCATGACCGGTGGTGGAGGCATGGCCGGGCGTTCGAAATGCTCGCGTCGCTCCTCCCGGTGATGAATGGGGGGAGGCTGTTGCGGTTGCGGGATCGGTGCCTGCACGGGTGCCGGAGGCTGCGGTTGGGCAGCCGGGCGGGGAAACAGGGGTGCCCGCATGGGCGTGGGCGGTGCGGCCTGCGCGGGCGCTGGCTGAGGCGGAGGGCCGTAGCCGGCGGGCGGATTCTGCCGTGGGCCCGGGTAGGCGCCCCGGGGCGGATACTCGTAGCCGGGGCTGGAGCCCTCATGGCGGCGGTAAGGATAGGGTTGGCCCCGGGGCGGGTCGTAGCGGTCGCCGTGGAGGCTGCCCGGCGGCGGCACGGAGTACGGTCGGCTGCCCTGGTACCCGAAACTGCCGTGCAGAGGCGCATGGCCCTGCCACACGCCGCCGCTGCGCAGCCAGATTTCCCGCTGGTGGGGCGCCGGATGGCGCAGAGGGAGATAGCCCCGATGCAGGATCACACCCCCCAGCCCGAACCACACACCGCCCGCGTAGCGCATGGGTACCACGCAATGGCAGCTACCGGGGGTGTCCAGGAAGATCGGGTAATAGGCGACCCCCGGCTCCACCGCGTAATAAACGGGCGCGCCCCCTACCACGTACTCGACGGGGGGCAAGGCGGCGTCCTCCATCGCCCCCATGCTGTCGCCCGGGTACGGGGGCGGCAACACACAGCCTGCCAGGATGCCCGCCGCCAACATTCCCATCGCCACTGCCCTGCGCACAGCCATGATGCCTTCCTTTGAGGCGGTCCCGTCGGGCCCGATGAAGAGTCAACGCCCGGACCACCGGCAAAGTGCACCGCAACGGCGAAAAGTCCCTACAAACGGACGGCACTAGCCACGCCTGACCCAGATCAAACAGCCGGCAAGCCGTCTCTTCCCTCACAGTCGAATGGCCCCGGCGGGGGGTATGCTTCATGGCAGACGTTCATTGCCAGGAGCAACACCATGTCTCACCCCCGCGCCGGCCTGCCCGCCCAAGCCGAAGACCTCACCGACATCGCCGCCCTGCTGCGCGCCTACCACGACACGCCGGAGGTTTCCGACCCGGCCCAGCGGGTCGCCTTCGGCACCAGCGGCCACCGGGGCTGCGCCCTCGCCGGCAGTTTCAACGAAGCCCACATCCTGGCCATCACCCAGGCGGTGTGCGAATACCGGGCGGAGCAAGGCGTTACCGGCCCGCTGTTCCTGGGCATGGACACCCACGCTTTGTCCGCCCCCGCCCAGAAGAACTGCCTGGAAGTGCTCGCCGCCAATGGCGTCCAGGTGCGCTACCAGGCAGACGGCGGCTACACGCCCACGCCGGTGATCTCCCGCGCCATCCTGGCCTGGAACGCGGACGCCGGCGCGCCCCGGGCCGACGGAATCGTCATCACCCCCTCCCACAATCCGCCCGTGGACGGCGGCATCAAGTACAACCCCACCCACGGCGGCCCGGCGGATACGGACGTCACCGGCTGGATCGAGCGCCGCGCCAACGCCCTGCTGGAGGAGGGCAACCGGGGCGTGAAGCGGGTGGCCTTCGACGCTGCGCTGGCCGCACCCACCACCCAGGCCATCGACTTCGTCGCCCCCTACGTGGCGGACCTGGAAAACGCCATCGATATGGCGGCCATCCGCGAAGCCGAGCTCAAGATCGGTGTGGACCCGCTGGGCGGCGCGGCCGTGGCCTACTGGCGGCCCATCGCCGAGCGCTACGGTCTGAACATCGAGGTGGTGAACACCAAGGTGGACCCGGCCTTCGCCTTCATGACCCTGGACCACGACGGCAAGATCCGCATGGATTGCTCCAGCCCCTACGCCATGGCCAGCCTGGTGGCGCTCAAGGACCGCTTCGACATTGCCTGGGGCAACGACGCGGACGTGGACCGCCACGGCATCGTCACCCCCTCCATGGGGCTATTGAACCCCAATCACTTCCTCGCCGTCGCCATCCACTACCTGCTCACCCACCGGCCCCAGTGGGCGAAGACCGTGGCCGTGGGCAAGACGCTGGTTTCCAGCGCCCTCATCGACCGGGTGGTAGCCGGCCTGGGCGCCCGCATGATCGAAGTGCCCGTGGGCTTCAAGTGGTTCTCCGCCGGGCTGCAGGCGGGCAGCCTGTGCTTCGGCGGCGAGGAAAGCGCCGGCGCCGCCTTCCTGCGCCGGGACGGCAGCGTCTGGGTGACGGACAAGGACGGCATCCTGCTGGGCCTGCTGGCGGCGGAGATCACCGCCGTCACCGGCCAGGACCCGGGCGCCTACTACCGCAAGCTGGAAGCCGAATACGGCAGCCCCTTCTACCGCCGCATCGACAGCCCGGTGAGCAAGGCCCAGAAGGCCGCCTTCAAGCACCTCACCCCGGAGCGCGTCGCCGCCGACACCCTGGCCGGCGACGCCATCACCGCGCGGCTCACCCGCGCGCCGGGCAACGACGCCCCCATCGGCGGCCTCAAGGTCACCACCGCCAACGGCTGGTTCGCCGCCCGACCCTCGGGAACCGAGGACATCTACAAGCTCTACGCCGAAAGCTTCGTCAGCGCGGAGCACCTGGAGCGGATCATCGCCGAAGCACAGGCGATGGTGAGCGCGGCCTTGGCCACTTGAACAGGGGGTGCGGCGGGTGGGCTAGGGGCAGGCGCCCAGATGCTTGCCCGCCTCCCGCAGGGAAAGCGGGGAAAGGCGCGCCGCCTCGGCCAGGATGAAAGCCCGGACGGCGGCGGCATCGGTGCGGGCGTACTGGCGCAATGCCCAGCCTATGCCCTTGCGGATGAAGAAGTCCGGATGTCCGGCCTGGCGCCGGCAGTAGGCGAAAAGGCGCTCGGCGTCGGTCGCCTCCTTCCACTGCAACTGGTGGAGCAGGGCAACCCGCACCCGCCAGATGTCCGGATCCTCGATCCAGCGGTCCATGTTCGCCACCAACTCCCGGTGCCGCAGCACCAGCGGCCCGATCACCCGGGTGGCCAGGGCGTCCACCGTGTCCCACCAGGGCTTGGCGACCACCAGTGCCTCCAGTCCCGGCAGGTCCTCCGGCTCCAGGGTCCGCTGGTGGCGGATGAGGAGATCCGCGGCAGCGTACTGGCATTCCCGCTCCGCTTCGCCCCATAAAGCCTGTGCCGTGGCCAGCAGCAGCGCGTGCTGGCGCGGGTGGCTGGTCAGCAGGGGGCGCAATGCGGCGCGCCGCTGCGGCGTGGGGATGCCGAAAAACGGAAAACGGTCGCGCATGTAGGCCGCCATGGGCCGGGCACGGTCGGCGTCGGCCAGCTGCTCAAGCGCGGACCGGATCTGGCGGGCGGTGTCGGTCATTCCGGAACAAGTTGGTTGGATACACCAAGCCTAGCACTCCCCGGCTGTGGACAAACCTGTGGGATCCATGTGGGCAAGATGTGGATACTGCGCGCCGCGTGTTGAGGGCTGTCCTGAAAGGCGTCGGCCGCCAGGCCCTGCAGGAGTTGCTCGAGCTTGCGGGCAATCTGGTGAAAGAGCGCGCAGGAGTCCTCCCACGCCTGTGGGGGTGGCTGATCCACGAGCGCGAGCCCGGCCAGGTGGGTGGCTTCCTGGTGCAAAGCGGCATGGAGCTGATGCAAGGCTTCACCGATGGCAAGAGGAAGCCTGGCTGCATCCGGTCCGGCCAGCCAGCGCCCCAGGGCGCACGTGTCGGTGCGCCCGAGCACGGCAGGGGAGGGCCTGATCGCCCGGCTCCGCCGCAGGTGATGGCGAATGCGGCCAACCTCCAGGCGGTGCACCTGCACCAGTTGCCGGATCAGCATGGTTTCGGGGGTCGAGTTCGTCATCAGTCCGTATTCCGCAATGCAGCATGCACAGTCCGAATGGGTAACGGAAATGACGACAGCGAGGACAGGGGGATGGTCCCCGGGGAAATCCCGGATACCAGCCGCTCAAGTCAGAACCAGGCCTGCACCGTGTCCCAGCCCAGACGCGCAATCATCAGGCTGAGCACCACCAGGAAGAAGCGCCGGACGAAAGGACTGCCTTTGGCCAGTGCCAGCCGGCTGCCCAGGGCGGCCCCGCCCACGTTGGCAGCCGCCATGCCTGCGGCCACCAGCCACACCACGTTGCCGGTGGCGCCGAAGTAGGCCAGGGCCGCAAAGTTGGTGATCCAGTTCACCAGCTTGGCGCAGGCCGAAGCCGCCAGGAAGTCGTAACCGAAGATCCGGACGAAGGCGAAGATCAGAAAAGCCCCGGTACCGGGGCCGAAGAAACCATCGTAGAAGCCGATCACGGCGCCCACCACCGCGCCCATCCAACGCTCCGCAGCCGGGCCCAGACGGGGCGCGTGCACGCTGCCGAAGTCCCGCCGGCGAAGAGTATAGAGGGCCACCAGCACCAGCAGCACCAGTACCAGCGGCCGCATCCACTCCCGGGGCATCAGGCTCACCGCCGCCGCGCCGCCGTAGCCGGCCACCAGCGCCGCCACCACCGCCGGCAGGGCGCCGTTCCAGGGCACCGCGACGCCCCTCAGGTAGCGCCAGGCGGCCACGCTCGTGCCGCAGATGGAAGCCAGCTTGTTGGTGCCGAACAGGGCCGCCGGCGACGCCTGGGGATAGGCAAGGAACAGGGCGGGAATCTGGATCAGCCCGCCCCCGCCCACCACCGCATCCACAAAGCCGGCGACAAACGCCATGGGGATCAGGAACAAAAGTTCCGGCGGCAGGCCCAGCCCGCTCATGGAGGTGGCCCCGCCAGTTCCACCACTCCGTCGGCACCAAGCCCCGGCTCCCAGGCCAGGCGCTCGGCCAGGGCACGGCTGACACTCACCCGCCCGCCCTCATCCACCCGCAGCACATGGGTGAGGCCCAATTTGCCCGCCAGTGCCTGCCAGTGCCCGGCCCCGGCGATGAACACCGGCTTGCTCAGCGCGTCGGACAAGGTGCCGGCCCGGGCGCGGGGCGTGATCAGCACCGTGACCCCCTGGGCGGAACGGGCGGGCTGACCGGTGCGCGGGTCCAGCAGATGGCTGTAACGAACGCCCTCCAGCTCGAAATAGCGCTGGTAGTCCCCCGAGCTGCCGATGGCCTCTCCGTCGTACAAGGGCAAGGTGGCCATCGGACGCGGTTCCCGGGGGTGCTGGATTCCCACCCGCCAGGGCAGGTTGCCCTTGCTGCCCAAGGCCATGAGGTTGCCGCCGATGTTGATCAAGGCATTGTCCACCCCGGCTGCCTTGAGCAGGGCCACCGCCCGATCCAGGGCATAGCCCTTGGCGTAACCGCCCAGGTCGATCTGCACCGCCCGGTTGGGGCAGGACACCTTGAGTCCCTCGATCCGCACCTGAGCCAGTCCCGGGCGGGCCCGCAGCGCGCTTTGCAGGGCTTCCGGCCCGGGCAGGCGGGGCATGTACTGATCGCCATGAAAACCCCAGAGTCCGATCAACTGGCCGATCCCCGGATCGAACAGACCTTCCGTATCCACGGCCAGGCCTCGGGCATGGGTCAGGAGATCCGCCAGTTCGGCGGAAACGGGTATTTCCGGCTCACCCCGGGCAATGGCGGCATTCAGCCGGGTCAGTTCGGAAGGCTGCCAGGCATGGAGCATGCGGTGAAGGCGATCGAACTCCCCCAACACCTGGTTGGCCGCGGCGCGGGCGCGCGCTTCCGGCACGCCATGGATCAGCACCTCGACCCGGGTACCGAACACGTAGGATTCCTGCTGAAACGGTTTGGGCTGGCCCCTGCAGCCTGCGAGCCACACCAGCAGCATCACCAGCAGGCAGGCAAGCGCCGGCCGGCGGGCGATCAAGCTTGCCGGCACGCGGCCTCGAGCGCGTCCACATACAGGGCGGGCACGTCGAAGCCGCTCTGCCGGGTGATCTCCACAAAGCAGGTGGGGCTGGTGACGTTCACCTCGGTGAGATGGTCACCGATGATGTCGATGCCCACCAGCAACAGGCCCCGGCTGTGCATCACCGGCGCCAGCGTCTCGGCGATTTCCCGGTCCCGGGCAGTGAGCGGCCGCGCCACGCCGCGCCCGCCCGCTGCCAGATTGCCGCGGGTTTCTCCGGCCATGGGAATGCGCGCCAGGCAAAAAGGCACCACCCGACCGCCGATGAGCAATACCCGCTTGTCCCCGTCCACGATCTCCGGAATGAAGCGTTGCGCCATCACCGTGCGCCGCCCATGGTCGGTCAGGGTCTCGATGATCACGTTGCGGTTGGGGTCGTTCCGCCGCACCCGGAAGATGGAGCTTCCGCCCATGCCGTCCAGCGGCTTGAGGACCACGTCACCCAGCTCGTCGATGAAGGCGTTGAGGTCCGCCGCCGCCCGCGCCACCAGAGTGGTGGGAGCCAGGTTGCCAAACTCGGTGATCGAAACCTTCTCGGAATGATCGCGGATCGCGCGGGGGTCGTTGAATACCCGGGCTCCATCTTTCACCGCCCGCTCCAGCAGCCAGGTGGCGGTGATGTACTCGAAATCGAAGGGAGGATCCTGCCGCATCAGCACCGCGTCGAAAGCGGTAAGGGGCTCGCGACGGGTTTCTCCGGGCTCGAACCAGTGCTTGTCGTCGGCAAACAGGGTCAAGGGCGTGGCCGCCGCCGAAACCGCCCCTTCCCGCCAGGCCAGGGTTTCGCGCATGACCGCGCAGACCTGATGGCCCCGGCGGTGGGCCTCCCGCATCATGGCGATGGAGGAGTCCTTGTAGGCCTTGAGGTGATCGAGCGGATCGACAATGAAGGCAAGACGCATGGCGATGGCTCCGGCACGGGTTCAGTCTGCGGGTGGAGCAGTCTGCTCCAGTTCCAGCGCGGCGGCCAGCAGGGCTAGCCGTGCCACCACGCCGTAGGTGTAGAAACGGTTGGGTGCCGCCTCCGGCGCCTGGGCACAGTCGGGCAGCGAGCAGGCGGTCTCGAAGGCCAGGGGCTGGAAGTGCATGCCCGGTGCGTTGAGGTTCTCGTCCCGGCCGCGGGCGCCGTGCACCCGGTAGAAACCTCCGACCACGTAGCGGTCGATCATGTACACCACCGGTTCGGCCACGCCGCCTTCCACCGTTTCGACCGTGGGCACCCCCTCCTGGATCAGGACCTGGGTGACTTCCATCCCCTCCTTCACCACCGCCATCTTCTTCCGTTCCTTGCGATTGAGCTCGCGCACTTCGGAAGGGTCACGCACGGTCATGATGCCCATGCCGTAGGTGCCGGCATCAGCCTTGACGATCACAAAGGGTTTCTCGTCGATGCCGTATTCCCGGTACTTGGCGCGGATCCGCTCCAGCACCAGATCCACTGTCGCGGCCAGACATTCCTCGCCCTTGCGTTCCCAGAAATCCAGCTCCTGGCACACGCCGAAATAGGGATTGAGCAGCCACGGGTCGATGCCCAGCATTCCGGCAAACTCGGTCGCCACCCGCTCATAGGCACTGAAATGGGTGGACTTCTTGCGCGCATGCCAGCCCGCGTGCAGGGGCGGGATCAGCCATTGCTCGTGCAGGCCTTCGAGCACCGGAGGCACGCCACCGGAAAGGTCGTTGTTGAGCAAAATGGCACAGGGGTCAAAATCCTTGAGGCCCAGGCGCCGCGCGCCACGCACCAGGGGCTCGAGCAACACGCTGCTGCCATCCGGCAAGGCCACGGGCGTGGGCTCGGTCAGGTCGGGGATCAGGCTGCCCACCCGCACGTTCAGGCCCGCGTGATGGAGGATGCGGGTCAGCCGCGCCACGTTGGTCAGGTAGAACAGGTTGCGGGTGTGGCTTTCGGGCACCAGCAGCAGGTTGCGGGCCTCCGGACAGACCTTTTCCACCGCGCTCATGGCCGCCTGCACGCACAGGGGCTCCAGCGCAGGCGCGAGATTGTTGAAGCCGCCCGGGAAGAGGTTGGTATCCACCGGCGCCAGCTTGAAGCCGGCATTGCGCAAATCCACCGAGGCGTAGAAGGGCGGCGTGTGCTCCAGCCACTTCAGGCGGATCCAGTGTTCAATGGCCGTATCAGCGGCCAGCAGGGTTTTCTCCAGCTCCAGCAACGGGCCGGTCAGGGCCGTCGTCAAATGTGGAACCATGGCTGTTCTCTTCTAGTTGGTATCGAGGGCAAAACGCCGCAGTTCGGGTAAGCGGACTGCGGCGTGCCGCAGCATCTTACACCAGCCTTTCCCTTTGGTCCGAGCCGGGGGAATAACCCGGTAATTGCCCGCCAATCCCCCGGATCTCCTGTTGTGCCGGATCGCTAGAATCTTGCCCGTGGATTTTTCAATCCTTTCTCTGGTCTTTTTTGGGCCGGTACCTGATGGCACCGGCCACCTTTTCGCTTCCACTCCTCCTGCTTCTTTTCCTCTGTCCTGAATCAGCCACTCCGGATCTGTGCGTCGGTGGCAGGACTGGTTTTTTGCGCTTTTGCTTTCCTGGTTGCACCGCTGCGGGAACCGAAATTGGTGTTCACAGGGTTTGTATACAGGTTTTATTTAAATAAATAACAACTGTAAACATAGGCGGCCGAAATCTGTGGATAAGGCATTTTTTTTCAAACAAATCATCATGTTGATGAGAGAGTAATGCTGGGCACAAAGCTCTGGAACGGGTGTGGATGAAATGTTGCCTGTTTTGGACCAAGTGCAGACGGGGCAGGTTGTGCACAAATTGTCTGCCTGGATGTTCCGGACTTATCCCGTGTACCCGACGAAATGCCCTCCCGCCCACCGAGGTGTGCATAAAAAGGTGGAGCCGCTTCTGCATGGATCGCAACGGTGAACGGCAACGGGGCGGAGAGCACCGTGAAACCTTGCTCTCCGCCCCGTTGGAGGTTGCCCGGAGGCTGTGGGCGTCTCTGCCCACAGCCTGTGGAAAAACCTGATCTTCAGCCCAAGCGGATGGGAACGTACAGGCGGGCACCGCCGCGTTGGACCAGCAGCGCAATCCGGTTCCCGCCCTGGGCGACCAATGCCGCCAGTTCGGACGGATCGGAAACCGGCCGGTTGTTGACCCCCAGGATCACATCGCCGTTCTGGATGCCTGCCCGGGCTGCGGGGCCTTCCACACTCTCCACCCGCACACCGCCATTGAGCCCCAGTTGCTGCTGCTCCACTGCCGACAGGGGCCTGACCTGGACGCCCAGCTTTGCAACCGAGGGCTGACCCGCCGCCGGTGCCTTGGCAGCCAGGGGCGTATCGCTGGGCATCTCCACCAGGGTGGCGGACACTTCCTTGCGGTTGCCCTGGCGCCAGAGGGAAAGCTTCACTTCCTGTCCAGGGCGGGCTTCACCCACCAGGCGGGAGAGGTCGGCCGCGTCCTGCACGGCGGTGCCGTTGACCGCGTGGATCACGTCACCTTGCTGCAGGCCGGCTTTCTCGGCGGGGCTGCCTTTCTCCACCTGGGCCACCAGGGCGCCCTTGGTATCCTTGAGGCCGAAGGTTTCGGCCAGATCCGGAGTCAGTTCCTGGATGCCAACGCCCAGGCGTCCGCGGGAAACTTTGCCGTGCTTCTGCAGCTGGTCTTTGACCTTCATGGCCACGTCGATGGGGATGGCGAAGGAAATCCCCATGAAGCCGCCTGACCGGCTGTAGATCTGGGAGTTGATCCCGATCACCTCGCCATTGAGGTTGAACAGGGGGCCGCCGGAGTTGCCCGGGTTGATGGCGACGTCCGTTTGCAGGAAGGGTACATAGGTCTCGTCCGGCAGGCGGCGGGCCTTGGCGCTGATGATGCCGGCCGTTACGGTGTTCTCGAAGCCGAAAGGCGAACCGATGGCTGCCACCCATTCACCCACCCGGGCCTTGTCCGCGTTGCCGATCCTCACGGTGGGCAGGCCCTTGGCTTCCAGCTTGATCAGGGCCACGTCGGTGCGTTTGTCCAGCCCTACCACCTTGGCCTTGAATTCGCGCTTGTCGGTGAGCTTGACCTTCACTTCCTTGGCGTCAGCCACCACGTGGGCATTGGTCAGCACATAGCCATCGTCGCTGACGATGAAGCCCGAGCCCACGCCCTTGCTGGTTTCCGGTTGTGCCGGACCGCCTCGCCCGCCCGGCGCCTGGGGCACGGGGAAGCCGTGACGGCGCAGAAAGTCGAAGAAGGGGTCGTTCAGGTCCAGGTCATCCCCGCCGGTGGTGCGCACCATCTGGGTGACGCTGATATTGACCACGGCCGGGCCGACGGTATCCACCAGCGTGCTGAAGTCCGGCAGCCCGCGGGCGGAGACCAGCGGTGCGGGGGGAGCGGCTGTCTGATTGGCGTGGGAGTTGTTGATGAGCGCACTGCCCTGATCCAGGCAGGCAGCCACCGCCAGGCCGGCGGCGACGGTGAGTACGGTGAGTCGGGTCTTGTTGATGGCCATTTGCCAGAATCCTCCTTGAGCGCATATAGAGCCCGCCTGCCCCGAATGAGTTCCGGGCCTTACATTTGCTTACTCCCGGGTATGGATCCACGGGCGAACCTTCGCAGGCAGGGGGCTCTGGGTGACAATGGGGCTTTTTCCCGGAGCATCAAGCTGTGCTGAAACATCGAATTGTGCCCGTCACCCCTTTTGAGCAGAACTGCTCCCTGATCTGGTGCAGTGAAACGCGGCGCGCCGCCGTGGTGGACCCGGGAGGCGATCTGCCCCGCATCCTTCAGGCGGTGGAGGAGGAAGGTGTCACGCTGGAAAAGATCCTCATCACCCACGGTCACATCGACCATGCCGGTGGCACGGCTGCCCTGGCGCGGCAGGCAGCCGTGCCGGTGGAGGGCCCGCAGCGGGAAGACCAGTTCTGGATCGACGGCATGCCGCAGCAGTCGAAGATGTTCGGTTTTCCGGGTGTGGAGGCCTTTGTGCCTGACCGCTGGCTGGAGCAGGGTGACACGGTCAGCGTGGGGCAGGTGACGCTGGAGGTGATCCATTGCCCCGGCCACACGCCCGGCCACGTGGTGTTCTACGATCGGGCAAGCAAGCTGGCTTTCGTCGGCGACGTTCTTTTCCGTGGCTCCATTGGCCGCACCGATTTCCCCCGGGGTGACTACGACACGCTGATCAATTCCATCCGTGAGCGGCTGTTTCCCCTCGGGGCCGAAGTGTCTTTCGTGCCCGGGCATGGCCCCATGTCCACCTTCGGTTTCGAGCAACGTACCAATCCCTATGTGGGGGACTGAGCATTCCAGGGGAAGGGAGCTGCGCCGATGAAACTGTTGCGTTTCGGTCTTCCGGGGCAGGAGCGCCCGGGCATGCTGGGGCCGGAGGGCGAGATCCGGGATCTGGGCGACCATCTGCCCGATCTGGCCGATGAGGCGCTCGATCCGGCGCGGCTGGCGGTCCTCGCTACGCTCGATCCGACGGCTTTGCCCCGGGTGGCAGGCTGTCCGCGGCTGGGCCCACCGGTGGGTGGGCGGGGCAAGATTGTGTGCGTGGGCCTCAACTATGCCGACCATGCCCGGGAGGCGAACATGGCCATCCCCAGCGAGCCGGTATTGTTCATGAAAGGCTGCCGCCTGACCGGGCCGACGGACCCCATCCCGGTCCCGCCAGGAGCAGCCAAGGTGGATTGGGAAGTCGAGCTGGCTGTGGTGATGGGTCGGGTGGCGAGCCATGTCGGGGAAGCCGAGGCGCTCGCCTGTGTGGCCGGACTTGCTGCCTTCATCGACATGTCGGAGCGGGCCTACCAACTCGAGCAGGGTGGCCAGTGGGTCAAGGGCAAGAGTTACCCGGGCTTCGCCCCCCTCGGTCCCTGGCTGGTCACGCTTGACGAGGTGGCGGATGTGCAACGCCTGCCCCTGTGGCTCGACGTCAATGGCCAGCGTTACCAGCACAGCAATACCGAGCAGATGATCTTCAGCGTTGCCGCACTGGTGGCGTACATCAGCCGTTTCATGACGCTCTATCCGGGCGACGTGATTGCCACCGGCACGCCCCCGGGCGTAGGCATGGGGCTCAAGCCCGAGCCGGTGTTTCTGAAGGCGGGAGACACGGTGCGCTGTGCCATCGAGGGATTGGGCGAACAGCACCACACCCTTGAGGCGGCGTCGGGCGGGGGTGGGTGAAAGTCGGCTCGTGGAGCCTGCCGCCCACTGTGGAGGTGGGGAACGGGGGATCGGCGGCAGACTCCACGATTGCCGGGGAACACCGGCCGCCAGGCACGGCGGCCGATGACAACCTGTACGGCTGGTCCGGGCTGTGAGGACAAGGGGCAGAGGCCCGGGTCAGCGCGGTCGGCGGGGAACCTTCCTGCGTCAGGCTGTAGTCCTGCTTATGCAGACACCGTGCCAGTTGCCGAGGGTGTGATAAAAATTGTTTTATTTCAATATCTTATCAACTAATGGTGGGGTGCTGTGGGGAATGCTCCGCTGCCAGGCCCGGCCCTGTGGTGTCTCCCGGAGCCGACCAACGGCTGGTGCATTGAATGAAAATTTATAAAAATCATGGTGTTATTGATGTCTCCCCGGCGCGACAGCCGGCAAGGCCGAGGGGACGTTAGCCAGGGATGAAAGCGACGAAGGCCGCGACAGCGGCCTTCGGCTTGACGGCGATTGCGCTCAGGCGCGCTTTCGGCGTGGGGTCTTGGCTTCCGCGGCGGCGGGCGCTTCGTTGTCTTGTTCGGCGGTCTTGGCGGTTTTTCCGGATGCTTTGGGCGCTTTGGGTGCCTTGGCTTCAAATTCGAAGCCAATCTTGCCTTCCGTGCCGCGAACCAGGAAGGCGGAGAACTTGCGCTTGGTGCGCGCCGAGACGAAACCCTTGAGCAAATCGGTCTTGCCCGTGGCCAGCAGCTTGGTCATCTGCTCCCGTTCGATCGGCTGTTGGAGGATGATTTTGCCGGAGCGGAAATCGCAGCTCTTGCCTGGACCCACCGAGCGCTCGCAGACGTAGGAAGTGCCGTGTTCGAACACGCCGCCGCCACACTTGGGGCAGGCACCCAAGCTCTGCTGGTCGCTGAAATCCACCGGTTCGCCCTTGTCATCGTCCTTGTCCTGACCGAAATCGAACTCCGGCTGCAAGGCATCGTTGAGCCGGATCTCGGCGTTGAACAGCCTGCCCATCTTGTTGCGGAAACCGATCAGCGGACCCACATGCCGTTTGGCGAGCAGGGTCTCGATTTCGGGAATCTCGAATTGCCGGCCGGCCACAATCTTCCACAGGGCGAAGTCGCAGCCCTGGCACTGGAATTTCTTGTAGTTCTCCTTGACCGTGCCGCCGCAGCGGGGGCACGGGGTGTTCAGGGTGGCGAAATCCCCGGGGACCGTATCGCTCTCGTATTGTTTGGCTTTCTCGACAATGTCCCGGGTCATGGCCGCGATTTCCTGCATGAAGGCAGGACGGGACATCTCCCCCCGCTCCATGCGCGCCAGCTTCCATTCCCATTCGCCGGTGAGCTCCGGTGACGAGAGTTGCTCGATCTTGAGCCCGCGCAGTGCCGTGAGCAACTGGAAGGCCTTGGCGGTGGGGATGAGTTCCCGTCCTTCCCGGTGCAGGTAGGTTTCGGAGATCAGGTTTTCGATGATCTGCGCCCGGGTGGCCGGCGTGCCAAGGCCGCGCCCGGCCATGGCGGCGCGAAGTTCCTCATCGTCCACCATCTTGCCGGCGCCTTCCATGGCGGTCAGCAGTGTGGCTTCGGTGTATCGCGGGGGAGGTTTGGTCTGGTGGGCGGAAATGTCCACCGACTCGGTCTGCACGGTTTCTCCGGGCTGGACGGGAACAAGCTGGGGACCATCGTCACTCAGGGTGGCCTCTTTGCCATACACGGCGAGCCAGCCCGGATTGACCAGGATTTTGCCTTCGGTCTTGAAAGCGTCCTGGCCAATGCGTGTGATGCGGGTTGTGACCAGATATTCCGCGGCCGGGAAGAACACCGCCAGGAAACGCCGGGTGACCATGTCGTAGAGCTTTTGCTCCGCCTCGCTCAGGGTCTTGGGCGTGGTCCCGGTGGGAATGATGGCGAAGTGGTCGGAAATCTTGGCGTTGTTGAAGATGCGCTTGTTGGGGCGCACCCAGCCTTGGCCGAGGATCCGGCTGGCGAAGGTGCCGTAGCCGGTATCGGTCAAGGCCTGCAGGGTTGCCGAGACGGTGCCGAGATAGTCTTCCGGCAAGGCGCGCGAGTCCGTCCGGGGGTAGGTCAGGGCCTTGTGTTTTTCGTACAGGGCCTGGGCCAGCGCCAGCGTGGTTTTGGCGGAGAAACCGAACCGGCTGTTGGCTTCCCGTTGCAAGGAAGTGAGGTCGAAGAGTAGTGGCGAGAGCTGGGTGGAGGGCTTGCTCTCTTCCTCCACCTTGCCAGGTTTGCCCTCGCACCGGGCGCGAATGGCGTCGGCGGTGGCCTGATCCCAGATGCGGTCAGCCCGGGCATGCTCGTCCGAATCGCTCTTGCGGAATTTCTCGTCGAACCAGCGTCCCCGGTAGTCCCCTGCCTGGGCGGCGAACGTGGCGTCCACTTCCCAGTAGTCCCGGGGAATGAACTTGCGGATCTTTTCCTCGCGCTCAATGACGATGGTGAGCGTGGGGGTCTGGACGCGGCCAACGGTGGTGAGATGGAAACCGCCGGTCTTGGAGTTGAAGGCGGTCATCGCCCGGGTGCCATTGATCCCGATCAACCAGTCCGATTCGGCCCGGCACATGGCCGCCGCGCGCAAACCTTCCACCTCCTGGGCGGCCCGCAGGCGGGCAAAACCGTCGCGGATCGCCTGAGGAGTCATCGACTGAAGCCAGAGCCGGGTGATCGGTTTGTCCGACTTGGCGTGCTGAACGATGTAGTTGAAGATCAGTTCGCCTTCCCGCCCCGCGTCACAGGCGTTGATCAGGCCGCTCACATCCTTGCGCTTGATCAGCCGGGCCAGCAGCTTGAGCCTGTCCTCGGTCTTTTCGATCGGGTGCAGGGTGAACTGGGGCGGGATCACCGGAAGGTGGGCGAAGGACCACTTGCCCCGCTTCACCTCGTATTCCTCCGGCACCGCCAGCTCCAGCAGATGGCCGACGGCGGACGAAAGCACGAAGTCGTCGCTTTCCAGGTAGTCACCCTGTTTGGTGAAGCCGCCTAACGCCCGGGCGATGTCCTGGGCTACGGAAGGCTTTTCGGCAATGATCAGTTGCTTGCTCATCAGGGTGAATCCACTGCAATGCTACGTTGGGGAAAGTCGTCACCTAAACGGGCCGGACAGCCCTGACGATCGTTGCTTTCCCAGCCGGCGGCTGCGAGTTGTCGCCGGCTGGGGCCGGGCGCGCAAGGCGCTACCCGAAGTGTGGCGGATGGTAAGAACAAGCTGCCGGGAAGGCAAGCCGGGAAAAGAAGGAGGTTCCGGCCCTAGTTGGAGAAAAACAGGCCGTCCTCGTTGAGCAACTCTTCCAGGATCAGGGAATCCATGGGCTGTTGCTGGTTCCACAGCACCATGAGCACGATCACCTTGAGCTTGGAGAGTGAGACCTCGTCATCGGCCAGGGCCATCACCCGCTCGATGATCACCTCCCGCAGCAGGCTGTCGAGCACGCCCGCGTTTTCCAGAAACAGCAGGAAGCCACGGCAGTCCGTGTCCAGCTTGGCCAGTTCCGGTTCGGCGTAGCAGCGGAAGGAGTAGTGATCGGGGGTGATTTCGGGCCGGCTGGTGCCCGTGATGCGCTTGAGACCGGAGAGCCACTCCAGGGCTTCGAAAATCTCGTCTTCCTCGAAACCCTCGGAAGAGAGCTTGCGCGCCAACTGGGACGGCTCGGGACAAGCGTCGGTATGGGCGTAGTTATGGAAGAGGTAGACCAGAACGTCAAACATGGCGGTAGCAAACGCTCACTTAATGAACACGCTGGAACCGTCCGCCCGGCAGTGTTGCAATCCGACCATCCAGTTCCAGTGCCAACAGAATGGCGTAGAGCGCATCTGGCGTCAAGCCAGTGCGCCGGGTGAGCTGATCCATGTCGCACGGATCATGGCCCAGCGCCGCCAGTAAGCGCTCCGACACCTCGGCCTCCTCCGGGGCAGGCGCGGGCATGGCGGTTTCGGCAGTGGGCGGGGTCGGAAGCTCGGCGGGCAGACGCAGGTCTTCGAGAATGTCCGCTGCCGAATCCACCAGCTTGGCGCCCTGGCGGATGAGTTGGTGGCAGCCCCTGGACTGCGGGGAATGGATGGAGCCTGGGATGGCGAACACCTCCCTGCCCTGCTCGCCGGCCAGCCGGGCGGTAATCAGGGAGCCGCTTTGGGGTGCGGCCTCCACGACCAGAACCCCAAGCGCCAGGCCGGAGATGATGCGGTTGCGGCGAGGGAAATTGGAGGCAATCGCAGGGGTGCCCAGGGGAAATTCACTGAGGATGAGCCCTTCCCGGGCCATGCGATGGGTGAGATCCCGATTGCGGGCCGGGTAGATCCGGTCAGCGCCGGTGCCGATGACGCCCACGGTTGACGCGGAGCCCGCCAGTCCGCCGCGGTGGGCGGCGGCATCGATGCCCAGCGCCAGTCCGCTGACGATGGTCAGACCGGCTGCGGAGAGGGCGCGGGCGAAGTCCTCCGCATTGGCTTCGCCCTGGGCGGTCGCGTTGCGGCTGCCGACGATGGCGATGGCCGGGCGGTGAAGGAGGTCCAGTCGGCCCTTGGCATACAACAGGCTCGGCGGATCGGGGATCTGCAGAAGCTGGCGCGGATACTCCGCATCGGCAAGGGTGAGGACGTGGTTGCCCGGTTCCGCTGCCCAGGCGAGGGCAGCGTCCACAGCGGCTTGGCTGTCGTGCTCAAGAAGCTTGCGGGCGGGGCGCTCGCCAACCAGCGATGAGAGTTGGCCAAGGCTGGCGGAAAAAACCGGTTCGGGCCCGCCAAAAGCGTTGAGCAGGATGCGCTGGCGTTCACCGCCGATTTCGGGGGTGAGAGTGAGCCGCAGCCAAGCGGCGAGGTCTGAAGAAATCTGCACGGTGCGGGTCCGGTTATGGGGGCTGCCCCGCAACCGGATTCCACCGCGAAACGGGCCCGGTCAGGGGGTACGCACCACATCCAGCATCTTAACCGGGCGTTCGCTGTTCATTATTAGGGCATAACTCACGCGGTCGAACACACGGAACACGAAAGCCAGTCCGTAACGTTCGTCCGGCAGCTTGAGGGTGGCCTTGTCGTTGCCGGCCTTCACCGGTACCAGTTCGCCGTTGCGATACAGGGCGAGCACGTGTCCCACCTCCATCCCCTGCCGTTTGCCCAGATTGAGGGTGACAATCTGATTGCGACCCACTTCTCCCACGCCGTCGTAGAGGCGGATCACGTGGCCCGATACTTGGCTTTCGGGCGCGTGGGGCGCATAGGTGAGGAGCTCTGGTTCGGCAGTGGGGATGATCTTGTCTCCCCGGCCGACTTCCTGCACCGCGCGGGTCACCTCCAGGGTGGCTGGCTCGCCGGAGCGCGCGAGGCGGGCTGTGCCGAGGTAAAAAGCTTCATGTCCGAGCACTTCGTTGCTGATGGGATCGCGGATGGGATCTTCAGGGCGGAATATCTGCCAGTCCCGCACCTGCTCGTTCACCTTGGTGGCGTAGATCACGTTGCCGGCCCCCACCATGACCCGGTTTTCCTGGGTGGCGAGGATCATGCCCGCGTCCTTCAGGCCGGATTCATCGACCACCAGCGGTCGCGACAGGAAAGGCTCGATATCCCGGTATGGAATGCTCGGTATCGCCGAGCCCACCTTTTCGTCGTAGATCCTCGGCGAGGCGCGCCCCTCGGACGGTCGGGCGCTGTCCTGCGTGCCACCGCCGACCCGCCTGCCAAGCCGGAGATAGGGGCCGGAGCGGTCGAGGAATACCACCTGGCCCGGGTAGATCAGGTGCGGATTGCGGATCTGTTCCCGGTTCAGCCGCCACACTTCCGGCCAGCGCCAGGGATGTTTCAGGAAACGGCCGGATATGCCCCAGAGCGTGTCCCCCTTGACCACCACATGGGAATCCGGCGCGTCGTCCGCCAGTTGCACCGGGCCTTCATCGGCCAGCGCCAAGGTTGATAAGCAGAAAACGAGGACGGATATAATGCGCAAAATCATGATCTGGCTCGCGACACGGGCTGAGGGGCGGGTAGCCGGGCGGGGTGGATGTGCCCCGCCTGTTCCCGACAGCTTTTTCGGCGCCCGGGCCCCGGAGCTTTAGGGCAATTTGCGCACGCCGGCCTTCGGCAACCGGCAAGGACTCCATTTATGGCACTGCTACCTATCCTGCGTTACCCCGATCCCCGCCTCCACGAGAAGGCGGCGCCGGTGCAGGCGGTGACGGACGAGATCCGGGAACTGGCGACAAACATGGCGGAAACCATGTACGCGGCGCCGGGCATTGGTCTGGCGGCAACCCAGGTCAACGTCCGAAAACGGGTCGTCGTCATCGACATCAGCGAGAACCGGGATGGCCTGCTGACCTTGATCAATCCGGAGATCGTCGCCCACAGCGGTCTGCAGGAATACGAGGAAGGTTGCCTGTCGGTGCCCGGCATCTACGACAAGGTGGTGCGGGCGGAGCGGGTCACCGTGCAGGCCCTCAATCTTGCCGGAGAGCGCTTCTCCATCGACGCTGATGGCCTGCTCGCCGTGTGCCTGCAGCACGAGATCGACCACCTGGACGGCAAGGTTTTCGTGGAATACCTCTCCCGTCTCAAGCAAAACCGCATCAAGGCCAAGCTGCAGAAGCAGTCCCGCATTACCGCCTGAGTGCGGCTGGCGGAAGTGGTCGCCCACAGCAGGGAAGCAGCGGGGTAAACTGGCGCTTTTTTGCTGCCTGGCAGTGTGGGTCGGCTTCCTGTCGGAGCCGCTGGCCGGGCCCGCCGGGAGTTCCCATGTCACGATCACCCTGCCTCGCCGTCGAACGCGTCGTTATCGCCGCATTGCTGACTCTCTTGGGCGCTTGCAGCACGGTTGAGCCTGTCCCATCTTCCCCCAAGGCAACGCCGGTGGCGCCCGGCCCGGCACCGGCCGCCGCGTCGGCGGCGCGTTCCGAGGCGATCCAGACGGAAACCGGTTCGCGCATGAATACCGAGCAGGCAGCGACCATGCTGGCCGAGCACAACCGGGTGCGCCAGGAAGTCGGCGTGCCGCCCCTCTCCTGGTCGGCGGAAGTTGCCCGGTTCCAGCAGGCCTGGCTGGACAAGCTGGCCGCGGGGAGCTGCGGCCTGCAGCACAACCCCCGTCGCAGCAACTACGGGGAAAACCTGTTCATCGGTACCCGGGGCTATTTTGGCCCGGTGGAGGCGGCGCGTTCCTGGGAAGAAGAAAAGCGTGTGTACCGGGGCGAGGCGATCAACGACCGCAACTACATCAAGGTCGGCCACTACACCCAGATGGTGTGGCGGGAGACCCGCGAACTGGGCTGCGGCATTGCCCAGTGCCGCGATTCAGTGATCATTGGGTGCAACTACAGCCCGCCCGGAAATTTCACCGGCCGCAAGCCGTATTGATGAAAAAGGGGCCCGGTGGACGGGCCCCGATTGACACGGCATCCGCCCGGCGCGGACTACTTGCGGCGGACCAGGGCAGCCAGCAGCAGGGCCGCGGCGGCGGCGATGCCCATGGCCTGTACCGGGCGCTCCTGCACGAAGCGGCGCGTGGCGTTGGCGGCGCGGCTGGCCTCGCCGCCCAATTGCTGACCCATGCCCTGGCTCCATTCGTGGACCTGCTTTTCCGCCTGATCCACCCAGGGGCGGACACGGCTGGCCCGGCCACGGAACAGTTCAGCCACCGCGTTGACGAGCTGCCGCCAAGCCTGCAGCACTGGGTCCAGTTCGCCCCCAGTCCGGCGGGAATCGGGTTCCGGGGTGCGGGGGATGATCTCGGTCATGGCAAATCCTCCTGTACAAACCTGTAAGAGAAACGTCCTTGCTCCCGCGGGAGCCACCTGGCGGTAGACCCTTGCCAACCATTCCCGTTCCCGATGGGGTGCGGGCGTTGGGGCGAGCGCAGGGCCATAACGCCCGGCCCATCGTGGCAGGTTGACACCTCTGGACGGCGACACAGGGTTTTGCACATTGTCCGGGTTGGGGCTTCAGGTGCCCCAGGTGACGGGCTGTTCCTCTTTCAGCGAATAGTTCAGTTGTTCCAGCAAGGGCGCGGCACGCTGGGCCAGGCTGACAAAAGGGCGCTTGCCGCCGCCGGGTGCGGGCTCTGTCTTGGGGCGGTCTTCTTCGGCCATGGCGGCCATGCGGGCTTTGTCGTCGGCAATGGCCTGCTGCAGGCTGGCGATGGCCTGCGGCAGTTGTGCGACGGTGAGAATGCCCTTGGGCTCTTCCGGGTCCTTGCCCATGATCTCGAGCATGCGCTTGGCCACGTCGCCAAACATGATGACGTCCCCGGCAGCCCGGGAGCGGAATGTGATGATCATGCGATTGTCTCCCGACTACGTGTGTGAAAGGGCATTGTATCCTTCGGGTTGGGTCGGGCGTGCTGTCCGTATAATGCTTGCGTGCGTGTCGCGCCCCGGAGTCGTAAGGGGGCTGCTGCGAGTTCTGCGGATCCATTCATGTCCCACAGCCACTATCCATTGCGTCTGGGTGTCGACCTGGGCGGTACCAAAATCGAGATCATTGCCCTGGATGCCGACGGGCGGGAGTTGCTGCGCCGGCGCGTCGCAACGCCGCAGGGGGACTACGCGGGAACGGTGGCGGCGGTGGTGGCGCTGGTCCGGGACGTGGAACGCGAATTGGGTGCCACCGGCACCCTGGGCGTGGGTACTCCGGGTGCCGTGTCGGATCTGACGGGTCGGATCAAGAATTCCAATTCCGTCTGCCTCAATGGCCAGCCCCTGCGGGAAGATCTGGAGAACGCGTTGGGACGCGAGGTACGCCTGGCCAATGACGCCAACTGCTTTGCCCTGTCGGAGGCGGTGGACGGGGTGGCAGAGGGCGCGCAGGTCGTGTTTGGAGTCATCCTCGGAACGGGGGTGGGCGGTGGCGTGGTGGTGCATGGCCACGTGCTCACCGGCGCCAATGCCATCGCCGGTGAATGGGGCCACAACCCTTTGCCCTTCCACGGCCCGGAAGACGAACCCCTGCCCGCCTGCTACTGTGGCCACAAGGGTTGCATCGAGACCTACCTGTCCGGCCCCGGTTTTGCCCGCGACCATGCCCAGGTAACCGGGCAAAGCCTGAAGCCAGAGGAAATCGTGGCCCGGGCATTGGCGGGCGACGAGCCCTGCGGGGCCAGTCTGGCGCGTTACGAGGGCCGCCTCGCCCGGGCCTTGGCGCAGGTGATCAACATCCTCGATCCCCATGTGATCGTGCTGGGTGGCGGCATGTCCGGGGTGGACCACCTGTACCGCAATGTGCCCCAGTTGTGGCGCCGCTATGTGTTTTCGGATCATGTGGCCACCCGCCTGCTCAGAAACCGCCATGGCGCGTCCGGGGGCGTCCGGGGTGCGGCCTGGCTCTGGAATTAGGCGGAACCATCCCCATATACAAGCTGTATTGATTTGAAACAGGGTTGCGCATGCCCGGATGGCGTAGCGTGATCATTCAGATGAGTCACTGCATCCAACGATAGCGAGGAGCACGCAAATGAGCGAAATGAGCCAAGTGGGCAAGGAAAAGCTGGTTTCCGATTTCAAACAGGTGGTGGCGGATGCGGAAGAACTGCTCAAGGCGACCGCTGGCACGGCGGGCGACAAGATGGGCGAGATGCGCATCAAGGTGCAGGAGCATCTGAGCGCAGCCAAGATCCGTCTGGCGGATCTGGAAGCCACCGTGGTGGACAAGAGCAAGGCTGCCGCCCGCGCCACGGATGACTACGTGCATGACAACCCCTGGCGCGCCGTGGGCGTGGCCGCGGGCGTGGGCCTGATCATCGGCCTGCTGATCGGCCGTCGTTAGGCTCGGGAAAGGGCTGGGCGCCATGACAGAGACTCCCGCCAAGGCAGGGCTGGTCAGCCACGCCCGCGGGCTGCTGGCCACCACGTTGGCCATCGCCCAAAACCGTCTGGCCCTGCTCTCCGTCGAGGCCCAGGCCGAGGGTGCGCGGCTGGGGGCCATGCTGGTGTATGGGGTGGCGGCAGTGCTGTGCCTGGTCTTCGGCCTGGTATTCCTGGCGGTGCTGCTCACCGTGCTGATGTGGGAAGGCCAGCGGCTGCTGGCCTTGGGGATTTTCACCGCCGTCTTCCTGACGCTGGGGGGTGTCTTCCTCGCTTTGGCCATGCGCCTCAAGGCAGCCGGTTCGTCGCTCTTTTCAGCCAGCCTTGCCGAACTGGCCAAGGACCGGGAAAAGCTCCGGTCGGGGGACATGTGAGCAAGGCCGAGGCACTCGCCCTCAAGCGGGAGCGCCTGCTGGAGCGGAGCGGCCAGTTGCGGGCCCGGTGGGCCGGGCACGCAGCGGGGGTGGCGCCAGCGCTTGGTGCCGCCGATGCGGTAAGCCACTCGGTGCGCTGGCTGAAGGCCAATCCCCAGTGGCTGATCGGCGCCGGCACGCTGATCCTGGTGCTGAAGCCGCGACGGACATTCCGGCTCGCGCGGCGGACGTTCTTCGCCTGGCAGGGGTGGCTGAGGTTGAGGCCGCTGCTGGTGGAGCGCGGTTTGCTCCGGGCAAAATGAAAAAGGCGCCCCAGCGGCGCCTTTTTCGTGGGCGGGTTCCTCGCCTCAGATCCGTTGGCTGGCGGCCAGAATCTGCTCCCGGAGTTCCGCGTAGTTGGTGGTGACCGGGAACTGGGGGAAATCCGCGATCACGTTGGCGGGCGGGCGGAAGAAGATGCCGGCGTGGGCTTCGCCCAGCATGGTGGTGTCGTTGTAGGAATCGCCTGCGGCGATGGTCTTGAAGTTCAGCGCCTTGAAGGCTTTGACGGCGGCGCGCTTCTGGTCCGGCATGCGCAGCACGTAGTTGGCGACCCGGCCGGCGTCGTCGATCTCCAGCCGGTGGCAGAACAGGGTAGGCTGGCCGAGCTGGTGCATCAGCGGCGCGGCGAACTGGTAGAACGTGTCGGACAGGATGACCACCTGGAACTGCTCGCGCAGGCCGTCCAGAAACTCGCGGGCACCGGCCATGGGGCCCATGTCGTTGATCACTGCCTGGATGTCGGCGATGCCGAGCTTGTGCTGGTCCAGGATATCCAGCCGGAAACGCATCAGCTTGTCGTAATCCGGTTCGTCCCGGGTGGTGCGGGTCAGCTCGGGAATCCCCGTGCGCTTGGAAAACTCGATCCAGATCTCGGGGACCAGCACGCCTTCAAGGTCCAGGCAAACGATTTGCACCCTGCACTCCCTAACGGAAAAAATCGAAAGGCCGCGATTGTACCCCGCCCCGGGGGGCGACTGGCTGTTGTGTTGGGGGCGGGCGTTTCAGTGCCACACGCCCTGCTCCAGCAACTGCTTGAGGGCGGCGGCACTCCAGCCCCGGTTGGCGGCGGGGCTGGCCGGGCTGGGGTGGAGCACCCGAGCAATGGCAACGGGCAGGCCCGCGAGCGCGCGCCGGGCCTGGGCCTCGGCGTAGGCGCCAACACCGATCAGCCACTCGGGCTGGAGGGCGAGCATCATCTGTCGCAGGTGCGCGTCGCAGGCCGCCAGCAGGGTTTCCTGCTCCGCGGCGGGCAGTTTGTCCGGTGTCAGGTTGCGACCCTGATCGAAAAAAGCCAGCGGACAGTAGTTGGCCACGAAGTGATCGGCGAAAAAGGCTTCCGCACTGCCGAAACGTTCGCGGAATAGGCCCCACAGCCGTTGCCCGCTGACCTCGGAACGCGTGCAGGCAAACCCTTCGATGGGCCGCTTCGGGTTTTCCACCGCAGGCTTTTCCACACCGCTGGCAATACCCATCCAGTCGCGTACGGCTGCAATTTCGCCAAAGGGCACGCCGGTTTGCACCATGCCGAAGGGCCCCGGATTCATGCCCAGGAAAACCACGCGCCGAGGCCCGCTGCCGTAGCGTTCCAGGTACTGACAGTGGGCGTTCCAGGCGTAGTCCAGGGGGTTGTAGACGTGGCTGACCGGGGCGGCAAAGCGCAGCGGCGCCAGGGTGTGCCGCAACTGGTCGGCGGCGACAACGAGAGGGTGCGGGGCCATGGGCGCGGGGGCGGGCTGAAGAACGGCGCGATTGTAGCCCGCTTGCCCGCCTCAGCCCGCCAGGGGACCGAAGTGTTTGAGCAGCGCCAGGGTGGCCATGCCGGCGGCGATCGTCCCCAGCACGCTGCCGCTGCGCCACGCTACCAGCGCTGCCACCAGGGCCGCCCAGGGTTTGGGCTGGGTGAGATCGAGATGCGGCCCGCCGTCCTGCACGAACAGCGCGGTGGCGGTGAGGGCAGCGAAGCTGGCCGGGGCGATGTTGCGGCAGATGCTGTGCAGCCAGCCGGGCAGGCGTCGCCCGGCCAGCAGGCCGATCATTGAATAGCGGTAGAGAAAGGTCACCAGCCCGAGGGCCAGCAGCAGGCTCAGCAGGGCCAGTGTGCCCACAGGGCCTCCTTTCTGCCCCCGTGCGGCCTCCTCACCGGGGCAGGCGTGGCGCTGGCCTGTCGCGGCGGCAAGAGCGCCGCGCTCACGGCGCCTCCCCTTCGCTGCTTTCGCCGCGCCAGCCCGCCACCGCCAGGGCGAGGAGGATGGCGGCGACGAGTCCCAGCTTGTAGGGCAGCGCCGCCAGCATCACCGCGGCCACGGCGGCCACGGCGGCGGCAAGCCGGCCACCCTGATGACGCAGGAGCAGGGTGAGCAAGGCGATGAATGTGAGGGGCACGGCGAAGTCCAGATCCCATTCCGGCGGCAGTGCGGTGCCGAAGAGGATGCCGATGGCGGTGGAGAGCTGCCAGCTTGCCCACATGGTGAGCCCGGCGCCGAGGAAGTACCAGTGGCGCACGTCCTCCTCCCCGGGTGGGTCCCGGTAGCGGAGGATGCCCACGGCGAAGGCTTCGTCCGTGAGCAGGTAGGCCAGGAGCAGGCGCCACCGCCGGGGCAGGCTCCCCAGGTACTCGGCCACCGAGGCGCTGTAGAGCACATGGCGCAGGTTGAGCAGGCTTCCGGTGGCGAAGATCGGCCCCCAGCCGGCACCGGCAGTGAGCATCTGCACCAGCACCAGTTGCGCGGCACCGGCGAAGACGATGGCGGAAGCCGCCTGGGCCAGCCAGGCCGGCATGCCTGCTTGCAGGGCGCCCAGACCATAGAGCGCGCCAAAGGGCAGGATGCCCAGTTGCAGCGGCAACTGGGCCTGCGCGCCAGCCAGGCATTCGCGTCGGCGAGCGCTCATGGTTGGTGGGCCGGCGGATCGTCGCCCCAGGGCGCCACTTTGGCCAGCAAGGCCATGCCGGGGGCGGCCAGTACGAAGCACAGGAGAAAGAACCCGAACCAGCCCAGGCTCTCCACCAGCCAGCCGGCGGAAGCGTTGATGAAGGTGCGCGGTACCGCCGCCAGGCTTGTGAAGAGGGCAAACTGGGTGGCGGTGTAGGCCGGGTGGGTGGTGCGGGCGATGAAGGCGACAAAGGCGGCGGTGCCCAGGCCCACGCCCAGCGCTTCGACCCCGATCACCCCGGCCAGCACGGCCAGCCGCTGCGGGTCCGCCGGGGCGGGCCCGAGCCACGCCAGCCAGGCGAAGCCCAGGATGGCCAGCGCCTGAACCACGCCAAACAGCCACAATGCCCGGTTGATGCCGGTCCTGACCATCCACAGCCCCCCCAGCAGGCCGCCGATGACGCTAGGCCACAAGCCGGCGTGCTTGGCCACCAGGCCGATGTCGGTCTTGGTATAGCCCATGTCCAGGTAGAAGGGCGTGGCCAGTGCCGTGCACAGGGAATCCCCCAGCTTGTAGAGGAAGATGAAGCCCAGCACCCACAGGGCGACGCGCCAGCCGCTGCGGTGGATGAATTCGTGGAAGGGCTCCACCACTGCCTCGCGCAGGGTGCGGGGAGCGGTGCCCGAGGTGCGGGGCTCGGCGGCCAGCAGGGTCATGGCCAGGCCGGGAGCCATGAACAGGGCCGTGACGGCAAACACCTGCTGCCAGGGCAGGTGGTCCGCCAGGATCAGGGACAGCGAGCCGGGCACCAGGCCTGCCAGCTTGTAGGCATTCACGTGTACCGCGTTGCCCAGGCCCAGTTCCGTGTCTGCCAGGAGTTCGCGGCGGAAGGCGTCCAGGGCGATGTCCAGGGTGGCGGAGAGGAAGGCGATTCCGGCGGTGAGGCCGACGATGAGGCTCAGGTCATCCTTGGGCGAGAGCTGGCCGAGCCAGGCGATGGCCGCGAGCAGGGCGATCTGGGTGAGCGCCATCCAGCCCCGGCGGCGACCCAGCCAGGGCAGCGCGTAGCGGTCCAGCAGCGGCGCCCAGAGGAACTTCCAGGTGTAGGGGAACTGGATCAGGGCAAAGGCGCCGATGGCCTTGAGGCTGATGCCCTCCGTCTTGAGCCAGGCGGGCAGCAGGTTGAGCAGCAGGTAGAGCGGCAAGCCGGAGGTGAAGCCGGTGAAGATGCACACCAGCATCCGGCGGTTGGCCAGCGCCTGCCACAGCCCGGGTTTGTCCGGCCCGGCTGCCCCGGGTTCCGGGCCCTGCGGGCCGCCGCTCATCCTGCGCGCAGGCGGTACACCGCCACGCTGGCCATGAAATTCGGCTCGTCCGTCACCACGGTGCCGCCATCCAGAGCGCGGCGATCGCGGATGATGATGCCCAAGGTCTGGCACAGGGCCTCGAAGTCCGCCATGGTGAAAAAGCGCAGGTTGGGGGTGTTGTACCACTGGTAGGGCAGGGTCTCCGACACCGGCATGCGGCCGTTGAGGATGGCCGAGCGGTGCCGCCAGTAGCCGAAGTTGGGAAAGCTGACGATGGCATCCCGCCCCACCCGCAGCAGTTCCTTGAGCGCGCCTTCGGTGTTGCGCATGGCCTGCAGGGTGAGGGACAGGATGACATGGTCGAAGGCGCCGTCGCCAAAGCCGGAAAGGCCGGTTTCCAGGTCGCTCTGGATGACGTTCACGCCATTGCGGATGCCGGCCAGTACCCGGGCGGGTTCGATTTCCACGCCGTAGCCGCGGACGTTGAGGGTTTCCTTCAGATAGCGCAGCAGCGAGCCGTCGCCGCAGCCCAGGTCGAGCACCCGCTCGCCGGGCTGGATGAAACTGGCGATGACCTCGTAATCGGGCCGGGTGAGTACGGTAGCGGCGTTCATGGCAGCACGTTGTCGAAATAGGCGCGGAGGATGGCGTGGTAGTGCGGGTCCGCCATCAGGAAGGAATCATGCCCGTCCGGGCTTTCGATCTCGGCGTAGGAGACATCCAGGCCGTTGTCCAGCAAGGCCTCGACGATCTCCCGGGAGCGCGCGGGCGAGAACCGCCAGTCGGTGGTGAAGGACGCCACCAGGAAGCGCGCCCTGGCCCGTGCCAGGGCCTGGGAGAGATCGCCGCCGCAGGCGGATGCCGGATCGAAGTAATCCAGCGCCTTTGTCATCAGCAGATAGGTGTTGGCGTCGAAGAAGCCGGCGAACTTGTCCCCCTGGTAGCGCAGGTAGGACTCAATCTCGAACTCCACGTCGAAGCCGAACTTGTATTCCCCCGAGCGCAACAGGCGGCCGAACTTGGATGCCATGTTGTCGTCGGACAGGTAGGTGATGTGGCCCAGCATCCGGGCCAGACGCAGACCGCGGGTGGGCACCACGCCCTGGCCGTAGAAATGACCGCCGTGGAAATCCGGGTCGGTGAGGATGGCCTGGCGGGCCACGTCGTTGAAGGCGATGTTCTGCGCTGTCAGTTTGGGCGCAGAAGCGATCACCAAAGCGTGGGCCACCCGCTCCGGGTAGCTCAAGGTCCACTGCAGGGCCTGCATGCCGCCCAGGCTTCCCCCCATCACCGCCGCCCAGCGCCCGATGCCCAGCCGGTCCGCCAGCCGGGCCTGGGATTCCACCCAGTCTTCCACGGTCATCACCGGGAACTCCGCGCCCCAGGGTTTCCCGGTGGAAGGGTTGACCGTCGAGGGCCCGGTGGAGCCGTGGCAGCCACCCAGGTTGTTGACGCCGACCACGAAGAAGCGGCGGGTATCCAGGGGTTTGCCGGGGCCGATCAGGTTGTCCCACCAGCCGACTGCGTTGGGATTGTCCGCATAGACACCGGCCACATGGTGGGAGCCGGAAAGGGCGTGGCAGATCAGCACCGCGTTGGTGCCCGCCGCGTTCAACTCGCCGTAGGTCTCGTAGACCAGATCGTAATTCGACAGGCTGGTGCCGCATTTGAGCGCCAGAGGCTCGGCAAACCGCGCCTTTCTGGCCTCCACGGCACCGACGCTGTCGCCGGTCAGCAGTTCCAAATGACTCAAGTTACGCCTCGATAGAAAACGCTGGGCTTGCCCGCTCTGGCTCTCTGCTGCGGCAGTTGGCCGTGGCCGTCCCCGCCGGGGGCATCCAGAAACGAAAAACCCAGTCGGCGCTGGCGCGGACTGGGTTGCCCTCGCTTTAGCCGTATTTGTTGAGCGCCCGCAAGCTGATCATTCAAATCGGCGCTGTCGGAGGAAGTTACTTTCTGGTGGGGCGAAAGTCAAACACCTCTTGCTCGGCGGCGCCCGGGTGGCCCCCGGCGGTTACCCGGGCGTTCGGACCGATCAGCCTTTCCGCCCCTTGCGTGGGGGTGGAGTGTTGGCGCCAGCCGGGGCCACCCGTTCCACCGCTTCGGCGGCGGGTTCCTCGCCGCCCCCGTGCAGGCGCATCAGCTTTTCCAGTTCCGCCGCCGTCGTGTCGTCGCCGTTGCGGGCGCGCAGGCGGAGAAAACCGGCCAGCAGCCGCCACTGCTTGAGCACCGAGTTCCACTGCCGGGCGGAGCCCGGCACGCTGGCGGTGGCATCCTGGTAGCGCTTGAGCAGGGTATGGGCGGGGCGGTCGAGCGCCTCACCCAGCAGCCAGGCGGTGAGCACCGCGTCCGCAGCGCCCACGGCGTCCCAGAAGCTGCGGCTGGCGGCAAAGCGCCGGTTGGCCTCCTGACCGCATTCCTTGGCCAGGGCAATCGCGGTTGCCGGGTCGGCGGGGGGGGTCGCCAGGGCTTCCAGTTGCAGGCGGTTGAGGGTGTTGTTGGGCGAGGCCTGGGCCGGGCCGGCAACTGCGGCGCCATAGGCGAGGGCCGCCTCGCCCAGCAGTTTGGACACGGTATTCCAGTCAGCGCCGGGGCTGCAGGCGCTGATGGCCGCCCGGTGCTTGTTGGCGCTACCCAGGAGCACGGCCCGCTCCGTATTGGCGCGGGAGATGGCGTCGCCGCCATCCACGGTGGCCTTGAGGCCGTGGAGGCGGACGATGGCGAAATCCGCCAGCTTTTCCGCCTGGGCGAGTTCGCCCCGGGCGGCCAGGGCTTCCGCCAGCCGCACTTCCAGATTGGCGAGCTGCTCGATGGTGCGTACGGCCACCCGGCCGCCCGCATCGTCGGTCTGCAAGGCTGTGAGATAGCAGCGCCGGGCTTCCTCGAAGCCGTCTTCACCCAGCTCCGAGTAGATGCGGCCCAGCGCCTGGAGCACCTCGGGCGATTCGCTCCATTCGGGAGGGCACCGATCGAGCTCCTGCTGCAGTTCCTGACGCAGCCGCTTCAGCGGGGGGGCGCCCGCGTCCGGGTTGGCGGTGCGCAGCCGCAGGGCAATGCGTTCCAGGCTGGCGAGGAGTTCTTCGACGGCGACAAAGGCCGGCTTTTGCCTGGCGTGGGCCTTGGCGGCCTGGGGCCGCAGGCGGTAGGAGGGATCGCCGTAGGCCTGGTAGGCCCCCCAGGTGTTGCAGCCCGGGTGCGCCTGATAGGTGGCGCGGCGGGCGCAGAACACGGCCTTGCCGAAGTTCTCGCCCTCGGCCAGTTCCCGGAACAGGGTGCGGGAGAAGGTGCAGGCGGCCGCATCGTCTACCGCCCAGGCGGCGGCCACCACGCAGCGCACGCCCATTTCGATCAACTCCTGGGCCAGACTATAGGCCAGTCGGTCGGGATTGCTGTCGGTGCTGACGCTCCCCAGGTGGCAGCAACTGAGCAGCACCACTTCGGGCACCACCTCCATCTGGGCGATTTCCACCGCGGTGAGGAGCAGGCCGTCGGAGAGCACCACGCCGGAGTAGCGCCGTCCGTCCTTGGCCTTGGCCTCGAACACGCCGTGCCCGGCGATGAGCAGGATGCGGTAGGGCTGTTCGTAGAGGGCGGTGAGTACGTCCAGGGCGCTGGATTCCTCGGGGCAGACCTTGATGTCCGCCGGGCCCCAGCCGTTCTCCCTCAGGGTGTTCTCCACCGCCGTGCCCTCGTCCACCGCCTTGGGCAACTGGGCCAGGCGCGCGGGGCCCGTGGGGAAGCGGGTGTTGAAACCGACCGTGCTGGGGGAAACGATGAGGCAGGCGGTTTCCCGGCCGGCGTTGCTCACCCGGGCGCGGTAACGCTGGGTGGCCAGTTGCCGCACCATGGGCGTTTGCAGCACCAGGGGGCCGCCTTCCACTTCCAGCAGTTCCCAGGGCAGGTTGGCGGTGTATTGGTCCAGCACCAGCATCAGCTTGGCCTGTTCCCGAGCCGCAGCCTTGAATTCCAGGGGCACCATGAGCTGGAACAGCAGTTGCCCCAGGCGGGGATTATTGGCGGGATTGCTCCGCTGGCCCTGGATGATGGTTTCGATCAACCCTGGCTGGCGCACCTGGGCCACGCTCTCGGCCCGTGCCCGGGGCGAGAGGAAAACGTACTTGAGCCGTTGCGGGTGGTAGCGGTGTTCAGCCGCGGAGGCATCGACGGCGTCGCCGGATCCGGGGGGCGGGGCGGGGCGGACGTCGGCCGCGCCGGATTCGCCGTCCGGGTCGGTGACGATGAGCCGGGTCCAATAGTCGGTGTTGTCGCTGTTGCTCAGGCGATGGCGCACCCCGGGGCCGAAGCTCAGCTCGCTGGCGGCATCGACGCGGGCGCCCAGGCGCTTGAGCTCGTCCTGCAGGGTCTTGCCCAGGGCGCGCACGGTGTAGGCGGCACTGATGGCCGTGTCGCGGAACATCTCGATGAAGTTGAGGCTGGCCACCGGTTGCCCGTGGCCTTCGCCCTTGCCCAGCGCCGTCATGAACTGCTGGTTGGCCTGCAGCACGCCGCGGGTGACGGCCACCACCGATTCCGCCACGCTGATGCCGGTGGCCGCGCCGGCCGAGCCGATGAGCACGCTGTAGAGCTGCACCGGGTGATCCGGCGGCAGGCCAAGGGTGTCGCGCCGCTGCAGCAGGTAGCGCAGGACGCCCCCGCGCACGGTTTCGGTGATCTGTTGGGTGCTCAACTGGCCGGTGTATTTGCCCAGACCGACGATCACCGCGCCGCGCAGGCTGCCCCGGGCCCGCTCCAGCTCATTGGGCTGGCGCAGCACAATGGCCGACGTCCCCACTTCCGAGGCGTAGAGGCCGAGGCGTTCCCGCTCGGTGAGTGCGCCCTCGAGGATGCGGTCCAGCGCCGCCTCGGGGCCGGAAATCGGGTCGCCGATGGAATGGCCGCACAGCACCGGTTGATCCACGAAGTTCACGTCCCCCGCGTGGACGGCCACCTTGAGGGGCTGCACGCGGCTGGCGGTGCGGCGCCGACGGGGGCTGCTGCCCAAGGCTGCGCGGGCCAGTTCCTCGTCGGCGGGCAGTACGGGGGGCGGAGCTTCCAGGGTGAAGGGCGCGGCCGCCGCGCCGCTGCCCCGGCTGGCGGGCAGACGCTCCAGTTTGACGGTACGGCCGGTCTCCAGCAGCTCCTGGAGGGCGGCGAAATGCTCCGGCGCGCCCGGCAGATCCGCATGTTCCACGGGCATGAGCCAGTAGGCCTGGGCGGCCTCCAGTTCCGGCAGCCGGGCGGAAGCCCAGGTGACGGTGCCGTCGCCTTCGCGGGTGAACAGCAGGCGCGGTTCGCCATCGGCAGCCCGCTGCAGGCCGCAGGGGGTTTTGGCCGCCTGGCCGCAAACGTAGCTGATGCGCTCCGGGTTGGACAGCGGTGCTGCGTGCAGGGCCTCCCAGTCCGCGCGGGCCTGGTCGAGCATGGTTTGAGCCGGCTGGGCGCCGATGGCGTTGCCGAACCAGCGGTCCCGGTTGGCGGCCTTGAGCTGATCCCAGGTGGCGGCCTGGTAGTAGTCGTGACCGTCGTCCGCACCGGCCAGTCCCGGGCGGGGCAACAAGCCCAGGGCGCCGGGGAGGCTCGCCACGGCCTGGGCGATGGCCTGCAGGTCGTGGCGCAGATCCAGGCTGGCCAGCATGCGGGTGGCTGCGCTCTTGCCCAGCAGGTGGTGCACGGTGAGGTGGGCGCCCTGGTTGGGCGTGCCCAGCATCAACAGCCGGCCGCCGGATTCCACCACGGTCTGCCAGGCCCGGGGGTGCTTGCGCATCAGGGCCCGCACCACCAGTCCGCCCATGCTGTGGGCGACCAGGCGGATGGGCTGGCCGGGCGCGCTCTGGGCGGCGTCGGCAATGGCTGCCTGGAGGGCATCGGCGAGCACCTCCAGCCGTTGGCGCCAGTCGTAGGGAAAGCGGATCACCTGGTGGGTCTGGCCCAGGTATTCGGCCAGGTCGCCATAGATGTGGGTCAGCAGATCGTCCGCCACCACCTTGCCGGAGGTCAGATCGGTGAGATCGGTGAAATGGCCGCCGGCCAGATTGCCCGCATGCAGCCAGATGCGGTCCGGCCCCAGTTTTTCCGGTGCCTTCAGATGGGTGCCAAGAGTGCCGGGGAGCAGGATGACCACGGGCCGGTCCGCATCGCCGGCGCCGCGGGCGGCGCTGGGGAAACGCTCGCTCCAGCTCTTGCGCCCCCCCTCACCCAGGGGGAGGAAGTCGTTGATCTTGTCCAGCTCGAAGCCGGGCCGGGTGAGCCACTGGCGCAATGCTTCCCGGGTCGGGGTATTGGAAAAGTAGTGGAAATGATCCACCGAGGCGTCCTGGTCGAAGAGATAGCGGGCGCCCTTGCGGGAGGCCAGCCCGGCGAACATGGAGTCCGAGTCCACCACCAGGTCGTTGTCGTTGCGCTCGAAGAGCCGCCAGTCGCAGAACAGGTTGGCCAGCCGGCTTCCCAGCCGGGACAGGCCCAGCCCGTCGAACTCCAGATCCCCGGCAATCACCGCCATCTGGATCTGGGGCGCCCGCTCCACTTCCGGGTGGGCGAGGAAGCGGGCCAGGGGCGAATCGGGGCGCATGGCGAAGATGCCCGGGATCACCCGCGGGTCCAGCCGCCGCTGGGCGATCTCCAGCACCAGCCGCTTGAGCACGCCCAGGCAACTGGAAGCGCCCTTGCTGCCCAGCTTGCCTGCCACCGGCCCGCCCACGGCGCCCACGGCCAGGCCGAAGAGGGCCGAGCCGCCCATCTGCATCAGGTTGAGCAGGTCGGAGAGGGCGGCGTCCAGATTGTCGGAAAGAATGGTGGTGCCCCGCGCCGGGCAGGCCACCCGCAGGTAGCGGTCCACCGTGATGCGCCGCGCCTTCAGGGTGTCGCGCAGGGCGCGCAGGCGCTGGCGTTCTTCCTCCGCCGCCCGCAGCACCCCGGCTTCGTCGGCCAGGCCCTCCGGATTGACGTGATAGGCGTTGATGGCCGCATCGCCGACCCGGCCCAGGCACATCAGGTCGCCCACCAGCCCGCCGCGGGAGTGGGTCACGACGGTGATCCGGGCGCCTTCCGGCAGGGTCCGGGCCAAGGCCAGGGCGTTTTCCACCGGGCTTTCCGAGAAGGTGCGGTGCTCGAAGCCGAAGATGCCCCCGGGGAAAGTGGTGCGCAGCGCCTCCCAGGTGGCGTCGTCGAGGCGCAAGTCGTTGAAGCTGCCCAAGGTGTACGAAGCGGTGCCGTGGATGAACACCAGCCCCGGCTGTTCCGACAGGGGGACGAGGCGCGCATCGCCGGCCGGGCAGCGGTCCCCGGGGGACATGGTCTTGTCCTTCCACTGGTACAGCCCGGGCTCGCCCGCCAACTGCGATTCGATTTTCCACATCACGGCCTTGGCGCCCAGGCAGGAGGCGGCGTCGATGGCCGCATCCTGCGCGGCTTCGCCCAGCTTCTCCCGCGCCCATTGCCGCGCCAGTTCCGCCGCTTCTTCCACCAGGGCGTCTTCGGGCAGGGTCAGCACCCGCACCGCCTTCCACAGCACATCGGCCACCCCGCGGGAGGTGGCGGCCGGGCCCCGGAAACGGTTCAGGTCCACCGTGCCATCCTCGCCCACCGCTTCCGGCTGGAGCCGGGCGATTTCCGCCGCCAGTTGGTCGGCGTGGATGAAGAGGGTGCCGCCGCCTTCGGACTCCAGGGCCAGCAGTTGCCGGTCGCCACCCTCGAGCGCCCGGGGCGGGGCGGCGTCGGCGCTGCGGCTGGCGCTCGCCAAGCGGTATTCCGCCGCTACCGTCACGCCCTCCAGCAGAGGGTCGAGCGTTGCCGATCCGCTCCGGGTCGTGGTCTGCAGGATGCCGGGCAGGGTTTTCTGGTCGTGGTCTTTCTGCGGCGTCAGTTTGAGGGTTCTGGTTGGCGTGCTCATGGGGCGATGTCGTGGATGGGGTTGGGGGCGTGGCGAGAGCCCGGCCGGCTGACGCGGCGGATCAGCTCAACACTTTTTGCCGCTTGGCCGTGGCGGTGCCCACGATCTGGGGCGCCTGCGGATAGCTGGCGGAGGGCAGGTAGCGGCTGATCGCCTTGTGCCAGTCGGTATAGGTGGCCGTGGCGGGCAGGGTCTTCAGCGTTTTCAACGCGTAGTAGGTGAAGGCGCCGTTGTAGCGGCCGGCGATTTTTGCGTCGTAGCTGTAGTTGTTGGGGCCTTCCTTGCAGCCGGAAAGCAGGAGGTCGTTTTCGGCCTTGCGCACCGCGCGGCTGAAGGCGGAAAGCTCTTTGGGCGCGACGTTGGTCTGCACGGCCACCTGGCCGGAGCGGGTGCGGGGCAGCGAGGTTTCAGGCAGCCAGTTGCCCATGGGCAGGAAGCGGGGGCGCGGGGCTTCGGCTTCCGGTTCGCTGGGGGCCGCACGGGTCACGGTGCCCGAATGGCAACTGTCGGAGATGAGCACCAGGCGCACGCCCGACTTGGTGGCCGCGAAAATGCCGCGGATCTCGTCGTCGGTGAGCGCTCCGCCGCCGGTCTGGATGTCGTGGGGGCAGAGGGCTTCGTCCAGGCCGTCAGCTTCGTCGCTGTCCGCGTCAGGCTGGTAGGTGCCGTGGCCGGAGAAGGTGATGATCAGGCTGTCGCCTTTGACCGCACCGCTGATCAGGCTGGTCATGGCAGCGACCATGGCCGCCTTGGTGGCCTGGCCGTCCAGCAAGGAGGTGACGGCAAAGGCCCGGGCCTGAAGGGCCGCGGCCCAGTCGTTGGCGTCATTGACGCAGCCTTGCAGGTCCATGTGGGTGCCAGGGTAATTGTTGATGCCTATGCACAGGGCTTTCTTGCTCATGGTGGCGCCTCCTGGGGAGCGGAGCGGTCGTCGGCGCGGCGGGGCCGCGGGTGGGAAAAGCCGGAAAGTAACCAAAAGACACAAAACAACCCGCTGGCAGGTTACTCCAGGGGATCACCCCGTTCAACGCAATATGGATGAAAACCAGGGGGTTGAAGGGGACATCAGTCATGCGGGCGTGAAGTGGGTCACGCCGGGCGGGCCTGCCTGGATCGTGGGATGATGGCGGCGGGCCGTTCCGGGGTTGCCGGTGAGCCCGCATCGTTCAGGAAAGGAGCGCCGTCATGGAGTTCTGGTTCGAATTCGCCAGCACCTATTCCTACCCGGCTGCCATGCGCCTGGAAGCGCTGGCCAAGGCGCGCGGCGTGCCGGTGCGCTGGCGGGCCTTCCTGCTCGGGCCCATCTTCCAGGCCCAGGGCTGGCACGATTCCCCCTTCAACCTGTACCCGGCCAAGGGGCGCTACATGTGGCGGGATCTGGGCCGGATCTGCGCCGCCCAAGGGCTGCCCTACCGGGAGCCTTCCACGTTTCCCCGCAACGGCCTGCTGGCGGCACGGGTAGCGGCCGCCCATGGCGACGCCCCCTGGTTGCCGGCTTTCGCGCGGGCGGTGTACGCGGCCAACTTCGCGCGGGATGAGGATATTGCCGATCCGGCTGTGGTCACCGCCTGCCTTGCGGCAGTGGGGCAGGATGCCCCCGCGGCGCTGGCCCGGGCGCAGAGCCCGGATGGCAGGGCGGCCCTGCGCCAGAACACCGAGGAGGCGGCCCGGCGGGGCATCTTCGGTGCCCCGTTCTTCATGATCGGGGAAGAGCCCTTCTGGGGGAACGACCGGCTGGAAGCCGCCCTGGCCTGGGCAGCGGGATGAGTGCGCGGCCCCGCTTGGGGGGCCGTAGGGGCCTTACAGGCGGAAGCGGGACACGCTGATTTTCAGCGTGTCCGAAACTTCGGCCAGCCGGTTGGCGGTGTCGGCCACCTGGGCGACCGCGGCAGAATTCTGTTCCGACATCTGGGCGATGGATTCCACATTGCGTGCCAGGTCGGTGGAGGTGGTTTTCTGTTCCCGCAGGGCCTCGGTGATGCTCGCGATGGCCCGCCGCATGGTGCCGGCGGAATCGCGGATTTCCTGCATCGCGTGGCTCGCATCCCGGGCCGCCACCACCACGTCGCCCACCACGGTGCGGCTGGACTGCATGCTCTGCACGGCGGCGCTGGCGCCTTGCTGGATGCGGTTGATGACGCTGCTGATCTCCTGTACGGAACTGGTGGTGCGCTCGGCCAGCTTGCGCACCTCGTCGGCCACCACGGCGAAGCCCCGGCCCTGTTCGCCGGCGCGGGCGGCTTCGATGGCGGCGTTGAGCGCCAGCAGATTGGTCTGGTCCGCCACCTCGCGGATCACCACGGTGATCTTGCCGATTTCCTGTACCTGTTCCGACAGGGCATGCATCTGGCTGGCGGTGTCCTCCACCTGACTGGCCACGTGGGTGACCTGACCGGCGGCGCTCTCCACCCCGTGGCCGGTACGCTCGGCCAGACCGCCTGCAGCCTCGGCCCGGTGGCTGGCGTCTTCGGCGCTGTCGCCCACATGGTCGATGCTGACCGTGAGTTCCTCCACCGCTGCGGCCGCGGCAGCCGTGGCGCTGGCCTGGCGGTTGGAACTGGCGGAAACCTGCTGTGCCGTGCCCGAAAGCTGGCTCGCCGAGACCACCACCTGCTCGGAGCTTTGGGCGATGGCGCCCACCGTGCGTGCCAGGTCGGCGCGCATCGTCTCCAGCGCGCCGAGCAATTGACCGATCTCGTCATGGCTGCCCCGCTCCCCCCGGTCGGAAGGGGTGGGCGTCAGGTCACCGTTGGCAATGCGGGTGGCGATGTTGTTCGCTTCCCCGATGCGACGGCGCAGATTGTTGGTGGTGCTGAACCCCAGCGTGCCCATCACCCCCAGCACCGTCACCAGGATGCCCAGACCCACCCAGGTGGCCAGGGTCTTTGCCTGGGCACCCTCGTTGGCCACCTTGATGCCAAGGGTCTCGTTGTACTTCATCTGCGCGACCAGATCGCCATCAAACTTTTCGGCCTGGACGCCTGCCTGCTTGATCTGGCTTACGGCCTCTTCCTTGCGGTTGGCGCGGGAGAGCGGGAGCATGGTGTCGATGCCCTTGTTGTACGCGGCAAACGAAGCCTTGGCTGCCTCCAGCAAGCGTCCGTCCTCCGCATCCGCCACCAGTGGTTCGTAGTCCTTCAGCGCTCTGGTCACCGCCTCCCGACCCTGGGCGATCTTCTGCTCCAGGGCCTGCATGGTGGTTCCGTCCGTGGCCAGGGCATGGCGATAGGCGCTCACCCGCAGATGACTGAGTTCTTGCACCGCCTTGTTGAGGAGCTGGATGCTGGGCACCACATTGATGTTGCCGAAGTTGGTGGCTTCATACACCCGGCTCATCTGCTGGAAGTTGATGCCGGCCATCACCAGCAGGCCGAGGGCAGAGGCCCCGATGAGGACGAGCAGACGCTGAACGATGGTCATGGATGATTTCCCGTATTGGAGGGCGTTGAGCCGGGGTCGGCGACCCGCTTGCCTGCACGCAGGCAGGTACGCCCCCTAATACGGCTGCCGTGGCCCGGCCTTTAGCCATTGCCGGGTGGCAGGACACAGTTTGTGGCAAAAGGTCCGCTTCAGCGCCGGTCGGCAGCCTCCGGGGGAAGCTGCCGGTCGTGCCAGGGGGCGAGCAGGGTCAGGGTGGTCAGCCCGCCGAGCAGGGCGCAGAACATGTCGGACTGGGTATCCCAGGGGTCGCCCTGGGTGCCGAGGAACTCCTCCGCGCCTTGCCCCAGCGCCAGCGCCGCAGCCCACTCGATCAGCTCGTACCAGGCGCTGATGGCCATCACCACGCACAGCACCAGAAAGGCCGGCATCCGCCTGCCACGCACATAGCCACCCCGCAGCAGGATCTCCCGTGCGGCCAGCGCTGGCACCAGCCCCTGGAAGAAGTGCCCGATCTTGTCGTAGGGGTTGCGTTCCAGGTGCAGCCACTGGGCCAGTTCAAAGCCCAGCGGCACCCGGGCGTAGGTGTAGGCACCGCCCAGCATCAGCACCAGCGCGTGGGCAAAGACCAGCCCGTAGAGCAGCGTGGTCAGCGGAAAGCGCCGCCAGGTGGCCGCCAGCAGCGGCAGGGCGATCATCACCGGCAGCACCTCCATCAGCCAGGTGAGGCGGTCGTAAGGGGCCCGGCCGGAAAGTGCCAACAGACCCAGCAGCGCCAGCGCGGCGGCGATCAAGCGCCGGGGTGAGGGGGAGTGTACGGGCATGAGGTCTCCTCGGGCGGGCGCAAAAAAGCCCGGTCAGGCCGGGCTCGGGGAAGGAACGGGCAGCGGGCTCAAGCCGGCTCGGCCAGCAGCTTTTCCACCAGCGCGTGCAGCTTGGCGAAATCCGGCTCGCCCAGATAGCGCTGGACGATCCGGCCCTGCTTGTCCAGCAGCACGCTGGTGGGCGTCAGGCGGACGCCGCCGAAACCGCTCGCCACCTCGTTCTTGGCGTCCAGCGCCACCTTGAAGGGAAGCTGGTTCTTTTCCGCAAAAGCCAGCACGTAGTTGGGCGGGTCGTAATTCATGGCCACCGCAATCGTTTCGTAGCCCTTGTCCTTGAACCGGTTATAGGTGTCCGCCAGCTTGGGCATCTCCGCCACGCAGGTCGCGCAGGTGGTGGCCCAGAAGTTCACCAGCACCACCTTGCCCCGCAACTGGTTGGTCGTGAGCGTTTCGCCACCCAGGGTCATGAAACTGACCTCCGGGGCAACGTCCTTCTTTGAAAAATTCATGTACCCCGCCGCCGCCACGACGACCAAGGCGATCAGCAGGACAATTTTCAGCGTAGAGTTGGCTTTCATGCGTTACAGGCAACACTTACAGGAGAACTTCATGCGAACCATTCTCGGTCTTTTCACCGGGCTTGTCATCAGCGCCTCCGCCTTCGCCTTCGGCCTCGGCGACCTCACCAACCAGGAAGCTTCCGGCGGTCTCAAGGAAGCCCTGACCCAGGGCGCCAACCAGGCCGTGGCCATGCTGGGCAAGAACGACGGCTTCCTCGGCAACGACAAGGTCAAGATCCCCCTGCCCGGCGCTCTGGCCAAGGGCGAGAAGTTGCTGCGCACCATGGGCATGGGCAAGCAGGCTGACGAACTCATCACCGCCATGAACCGCGCCGCCGAGGCCGCCGTGCCCGAAGCCAAGACCCTGCTCGTGGATGCCGTCAAGCAGATGTCGGTGGATGACGCCAAGAAGATCCTCAGCGGTGGCGAAGACTCCGTCACCCAGTACTTCAAGGGCAAGACCGAGAACCCCCTCACCGAAAAATTCCTCCCCATCGTGCGCAAGTCCATGGAAAAGGTGCAACTCGCGCAGAAGTACGACGCCCTCGCCGGCAAGGCCACCAAGCTTGGTGTGGTGAAGGAAGAAGACGCCAAGATGGACAACTACGTCACCCGCAAAGCCCTCGACGGTCTCTACCTCATGATCGCCGAAGAAGAAAAAGCCATCCGCCAGAACCCCGTCGGCGCCGCCGGCAGCATGGCGAAGAAGGTGTTCGGGGCGCTCGGGAAATAGGCCCTGCGCGGGCGGGCGATGGAGTCGATGCCCATCGCCCGCCCATTCGGATTCACGCGACTATTCGGACGGGCAACAAAAAAGCCAACCGCGGCAGGTTGGCTTTTTTGTTGCCCGGTGGATATCTGTTACGGCCAGTCGCACACCCGCTGGACGACCCGTGGCCGCAGCCCGCAGGCGGGTATCCGGGTCCGGCAGCGTGATGGCTGCGTTCTGCGTTGGCTGCTGTCTTGCGGCCTACCCTTCTTCCCTCCTCCTCCGCAGCATGTCCCGGAAGTGCCCGGGGTCTTTGACCAGCACCAGCTCGCCGGCCCGGGGCAGGTGGTAGTCGTAGAGGCGGGAGAGCCAGAAGCGGAGAGCGGCGGCGCGCAGCATGAGTGGCCAGGCCTGGCGCTCGCCGGGTGTGAAGGGGCGTAGTTCCTGGTAAGCCTGCAGCAGGGCCTGGGTGCGGGCGGGGTCGAGGGCGAGGTTCGGCGCGAGGCACCAGTCGTTGACGGTGACGGCCACGTCGAAGAGCAGGACATCATGGCCGGCGAAGTAGAAGTCGATCAGCCCGCCGATGTGTTCGCCGTCAAAAAGCACGTTGTCCCGGAAAAGGTCGGCATGAATCACGCCCCGGGGCAGTTCGAGGCTGCGGTGGCGGCTTTGGTGGGCGAGCTCGTCACGCAGCAGCGCGGCTTCGTCGCCGGGCAGGCGGGGCAGGAGCAGGGGGGTGACCTGGTGCCACCAGCGGGGGCCACGGGGGTTCTCGAGCCGGCGGCCGTAGGATTGCCCGGCCAGATGGAGGCTGGCGAGCAGTTCGCCGAGCACGGCGGTGTGGCGGGCAGTGGGCTCGGTGACGGCTTTGCCGGGCAGGCGGGTGATGAGGGCGGCGGGCTTGCCGTGCAGGGGGTTGAGGTATTCGTTGTCCCGGTCGGCGATGGGCGTGGGGCAGGGCAGCCCGTGTCGTGCCAGATGGGCCATCAGATGCAGGTAGAAGGGCAGGTCTGCCTGGGAGAGTCGCTCGAACAGGGTGAGGACGTAGCGGCCCTGGCGGGTGGAGAGGAAGTAGTTGGTGTTTTCCACCCCTTCTCCGATGCCCTGCAGGTGGATAAGGCGGCCCACACAGTAGCGGGCCAGCCAGGGGTGCAGATCGTCGGCGGAAACGGGTGTGAAGACGGACATGCGGGCCGGCAGCCCTCAACCGCGCGCGGCGCGGCCGGGACTTACCACTCCTTGAGCACCCACTGGGGCACGCGCAGGCCCGTATCGAGACTTTCCATCCGGGAGAACTCGCCATCGCCGCGGCGATCCACCAGATAGTAGGGCTTGCCCCGCTGGGGGGTGACCTTGACCATGTAGAGCCGACCCTTGACCCGGTATTCCTGGTGGGTGTCGTTGCCGCGTTTGACGATGGTGACCTTGGGCTCCATTTCGTCGTCGGCCGGGGTGCCGGGCGGCGGCGGCGGGGGCTCGGGCAGCGGTTCGAGCTTGGGCGGGGTCGAGTTCTGGGCAGCCACCGGCAGGGCGATGGCCAGCAGCAGTACGCTGAGCAAACGGCGCATAGGGCTTCCTTTCAAGGTTCGCAGCCCATTCTAGCAGAACGGCCTCCTGCCTCCCGGGGGCGCTGCCGGCGTGACCGGCAGCGGAGCGGGCGATCAGAGGTTGAGCATCAGTTCGTGCTCTTCGGGCAGTGGCAGGAAGCCGCGGCGTTCGTAGTACTTGAAGATGGCTTCCACCACGGCTTCGGGTTCGTTGATCACCTGGATCAGGTCCATGTCCTCCGGGTTGATCATGTGTTCCCCCACCAGACGGTCCCGCAGCCAGTCCACCAGGCCACGCCAGTAGGGCTCATGCACGAGGATCAGGGGGATCCTGCGAGTCTTGCGGGTCTGGATCAGGGTCAGCGCTTCCAGCAGTTCGTCCAGGGTGCCGAAGCCGCCGGGCATCACCACGTAGGCGGTGGCGCACTTGACGAACATGTACTTGCGGGCAAAGAAATGCTGGAAGGTCTGGGAGATGTCCTGGTAGGGGTTGGCGGCCTGCTCCATGGGGAGCTGGATGTTGAGCCCCACCGAGGGGCTCTTGCCGAAGTAGGCGCCCTTGTTGGCGGCTTCCATGATGCCCGGGCCGCCGCCGGAGATGACCGCGAAGCCCGCGTCGGAGAGCAGCCGGGCGATCTTCTCGGTGAGCAGGTAATACATGTGATCGTGGGGCACGCGGGCAGAGCCGAAAATGCTGACCGCCGGGCGGATGGGCGCCAGCCTTTCGGTGGCCTCCACGAACTCTGCCATAATCCCGAAAATGCGCCACGATTCCCGCGCCGCGTCGCTCTGGGCGGCGGGGGCGACGAATTTCGGCAATTTTTCCTTAGCGCTCATGGGTAACCTTTTCTTCTTGTTGAAGGCCCCGGCCAACCCGGCTGTTGCGCCAGCGCCCACACCCTGTCAAGCGAGACTCTGATGCCCACGCTGCTGCTGGTGGACGGTTCGTCCTACCTCTACCGCGCTTTCCATGCCCTGCCCGATCTGCGCAACCAGGCCGGTGAGCCCACCGGGGCCGTGTATGGGGTGCTGAACATGCTACGCCGGCTCCTGAGTGACTACAAGGCGGACTACCGGGCCTGCGTGTTCGATGCCAAGGGCAAGACTTTCCGGGACGATCTGTACCCGGACTACAAGGCCCACCGCCCGCCCATGCCCGACGACCTGGTGCGCCAGATCGAGCCCCTGCATGCCTGTATCGCCGCTTTGGGCTGGCCGCTGATCTGCGCGCCGGGGGTGGAGGCGGATGACGTGATCGGCACCCTGTGCCGGCAAGCGGAAGCCCAGGGTTTCGACTGCGTGGTGTCCACCGGCGACAAGGATCTGGCGCAACTGGTCACACCCCGGGTGCGGCTGGTCAACACCATGAGCAACGAGGTGCTGGACGAAGCCGGCGTGGCGGCCAAGTTTGGCGTGCCGCCCGAACGGATCGTGGACTATCTCGCTTTAGTGGGGGACGCGGTGGACGGCGTGCCCGGCGTGGCCAAGGTGGGGCCCAAGACGGCGGTGAAATGGCTGACCCAGTTTGGCAGCCTGGACGGGGTGATTGCCGGTGCCCCCGGGATCGGCGGTGCCGTGGGTGAGAACCTGCGCAAGCACCTGGAGTTCCTGCCCCTGGGGCGGGAACTGCTGACCGTGAAGTGCGATGTGGCCCTGGAGGAACCGGTCACTGCCCTGACCCCCCGCGCGCAGGACGAAGCCGCGCTGGCCCAGTGGTTCGAGCGGCTGGAATTCAAGGGCTGGCTCAAGGAACTGCGGGCCAACGGCGGCGCGCATCTTGCTCAGGCGCCGGCGGCGCCTGCCCGCCCCGGCGCCGCTGCGGCCCAGCCGGAGGGCGCGCACCGGGGGGGCTACGAGACCATCCTGGACGCGGCCCGGTTTGAAGCCTGGGTCGCCCGGCTGGAGGCGGCTCCGCTGACGGCGCTGGACACCGAGACCGACAGTCTGGACCCCATGGCGGCGCGGCTGGTGGGCATCTCGTTTGCCATCCGCGAGGGTGAGGCTGCTTATTTGCCCCTGCGCCACAGTTACCCGGATGCGCCGGTCCAGCTCGGCGATACCGAGGTCCTGGCCCGGCTCAAGCCCTGGCTGGAATCCCCCGCCCACGCCAAGCTGGGGCAGAACCTCAAGTACGACACCCATGTTTTCGCCAACGAGGGCATCCGCCTCGCCGGCATTGCCCACGACACCCTGCTCCAGTCCTACGTGCTGGAGAGCGACCGCAGCCACGACATGGATAGCCTGGCGGCGCGCCACCTGGGCATCCGGACCATCACCTACGCGGAAGTGGCCGGCAAGGGCGCCAGCCAGATCAGCTTTGCCCAGGTCGCCGTGCCCCGCGCCACCGAGTACGCCGCCGAGGACGCGGACGTGACGCTGCGCCTGCACCACAAACTCCATGCCGAGCTGGCCCGGGAGCCGCGGTTGGAAACCCTCTACCGGGAGCTGGAAGTGCCGGTGGCGGGCATCCTGCAGCGGATGGAGCGCACCGGCGTGCTCATCGACGGCGCGCAGCTGGCGCAGCAAAGCCACGAACTGGGCAAGCGCATGATGGAACTGGAGCAGCAGGCCCACGGGGTGGCGCGCCAGCCCTTCAACCTCAATTCCCCGAAGCAGATCCAGGAAATCCTGTTCGAGCGCGAAGGCCTGCCGGTGCTGAAAAAAACCCCGGGCGGCGCGCCCTCCACCGACGAAGAGGTGCTGGCTCAACTAGCGCTGGATTACCCGCTGCCCAAGCTGATCCTGGACTACCGCACGGTGGCCAAGCTCAAGAGCACCTACACCGACAAGCTGCCGCGGATGGTCAACCCCCGTACCGGCCGGGTGCACACCAGCTATTCCCAAGCCACGGCCGTCACTGGCCGGCTGGCTAGCTCCGATCCCAACCTGCAGAACATCCCCGTGCGCACCGAGGAGGGCCGCCGCATCCGCGCCGCCTTCGTGGCCCCGGCCGGGCACCGGCTGGTGTCGGCGGACTATTCCCAGATCGAGCTACGCATCATGGCCCACCTGTCGGGCGATGCCCGCCTGCTGGAAGCCTTTGCCCGGGGCGAGGACGTGCACCGGGCCACGGCGGCGGAGATTTTTTCCACCACGCCGGCGGAGGTCAGCAGCGAGCAGCGGCGTTACGCCAAGGTGATCAACTTCGGGCTCATCTATGGCATGAGCGCCCATGGCCTGGCCAAGAACCTGGGCCTGGAACGCAGCGCGGCGCAGAATTACATTGACCGCTACTTCGCCCGCTATCCGGGCGTGGCCCGCTACATGGAAGAAACCCGCGCCAAGGCCCGCAGCCAGGGCTATGTGGAAACCGTGTTCGGCCGCCGCCTGTGGCTGCCCGAGATCCGCTCCTCCAACCGGGGCCGGGCCCAGGCCGCGGAGCGGGCCGCCATCAATGCGCCGATGCAGGGCACGGCGGCGGACCTGATCAAGCTGGCCATGATCGCCGTGGATGGCTGGCTGACGCGGGAGCGCCTGGCCAGCCGCATGATCCTGCAGGTGCACGACGAACTGGTGCTGGAAGTGCCGGAAGCCGAGCTGGCACGGGTGCAGGCCGAACTGCCGGGCCTCATGGCCGGCGTGGCCGCGCTCTCGGTGCCGCTGGTGGTGGATGTGGGTGCGGGCGCCAACTGGGACGAGGCCCACTGAAACCAGTGTGAGCGAGTCTGCCGTGCGCGCGGCCCTGCGATCATCCTTCACCCGCCTCTGCCTGCTCGGGGCTTTGCTCGCCCCGGCCCCGGCTGTGGCGGAAACGCCGGACTATTTCACCGTGCGGGCCCGACACGTCAGCTCCGAGGCGGTGCTGGAGGACCGGCTCAACCGGCCGCTCTCCGAGGTGCGCGTCGACCAGACGGTGCGCCGCTTCGAATGGGTGCCGCTGGAATCCCTCTCCCCTGCCCTGCAGCAGGCGCTGATCGACAGCGAGGACAAACGCTTCTACCGTCACGACGGGGTGGACTGGCGGGCCATGGTGGGCGCGGCCTGGGAGAACATCTGGCGGGGGCTGGAAGGCCGCCGCCCGCGGGGGGCGTCCACCCTCACCATGCAACTGGCGGGCCTGCTCGACCCGGCCCTGCACATCCTCAAGGGCGAGCCCCGCAGCCTGGGCCAGAAATGGGACCAGCTCAAGGCGGCGCGGGATCTGGAGCGCTCCTGGAGCAAGCAGCAGATCCTGGAGGCTTACCTCAATCTCGCCCCCTTCCGCGGCGATCTGGTGGGGGTGGGGGCAGCCGCCTGGCACCTCTTCGGCAAGGAGGCCGGTGCCCTGGACCCCCGCGAGGCGGCCATCCTGGTGGCGCTGTTGCGGGCGCCCAATGCGGTACCCAGCCTGGTCGGGCGGCGCGCCTGCGTCATCGCCGCCCAGCTTCAGCCACCGCCGCCCTGCCCGGCCGTACACGCCCTGGCCTTGACCAACCTGGCCAGCCGCCACCGCGTGCAGCCCCGCCATACCCTCGCCCCCCATCTGGCCCGGCGCGTGCTCACCCGGTCCGGGCAGCGCTTGCAAAGCACGCTGGACATCGACATCCAGCGCATCGCCCTGGCCGCCCTGCGCACCCAGTTGGCCGAGCTGGCGGGCCGCCACGTGGAGGATGGCGCCGTGCTGGTGCTGGACAACGCCACGGGTGACGTGCTGGCCTATGTGGGCAGCGGCCGCGACCTGCCGGCCGCTGCCGATGGGGTGCTCGTCCCCCGGCCGGCCGCCGCCCTGCTCCAGCCCTTCATCTACCAACTGGCGGTGGAAAAACGCTGGCTCACCGCCGCTTCGGTGCTCGAAGACAGTCCGCTGCCGGCCGACCCGGTGCTGGCCACCCTGTTGCCGACAGCGCCGACGGAGGTGCGTGGCCCGGTCAGTGTGCGCACGGCCCTGGCGGCCGCGCTGCCCGTGCCGGCCCTGCGTGCCCTCACCATGGTTGGGGAGGAGGCGATGCAGGAGCGCCTGCGTGCCCTGGGACTGGAGCCTGCCGGCGGGGTGGCGGAGCTGCCGGCCCAGGCCCTGGGCCGGCTGGAGGTCAGCCTGTTCAGCCTGGCCAACGCCTACCGCGCCCTGGCCAATGGCGGCGAATGGAGCGCCGCCCGCTGGCTGCCGGACGACAAGCCTGCCCCACGCAAGGCGGTGATGGCCCGGGACGCGGCCTTCATCACCGCCGAGCTCATGGCCGAGCGGGGGCCCCGTGGCTGGGCGGCACTGCGTTGCGTGACCAGCCGGGAGCAACGGGACAGTTGGTGCCTGGGGTTCACCGACCGGCACACCCTGGCCGTCTGGTTAGGCAACACGGGGGCGGAGCCCATGCGCGACGCGACCGCCGCCTACCCGGCTGCGCCGGTCTGGCGTGAATTGCAGCAGGCGCTGACGGTGGATGTGCCGAGCCGCGTGCCCCGCCCGCCCCGGGGCGTGACCCTGTACAAGGTGCGCTTCGATCCGCCGGTGGAACCGGAGCGGGACGAGTGGTTCCTCAACGGTACCCAGACCCGGGTGGTCGCCACCGGGCTGCCGGCGGTAAGCCCGCGTCTGGTGGGTCCGGGCGAGGGCACCGTGATCGCCCTCGATCCGGACATCCCCCTCAACCGGCAGAAGGTGATCATCCGCTACCTGCCCGCGCCGGCGCGGGTGCAGGTCAGGGTGGGGGCGGAAACGCTGGCGGGCGAAGAGGGCCGGGCGGGCTGGTCCCCCCGGCCGGGCAGCCACCGCATCGAGTTGCTCGGCGAGGACGGCAGCCTGTTCGACGCGGTGAGCATCGAGGTCCGCCCCGGGCGGGATGCCGCCTCACAGCAGCCTAAACAGGAGCGTGGCCAGCGCGGACAAGAGGAGGGCGCTGGTGAAGGGAAAGGCATAGTCCCGACCGCGCAGCCGCAGAGTCACGTCCCCCGGCAGCCGGGTCCGGCGGGTGAGCCGGGGCCAGAAAAAACCCGCCACCACCACGGTCAGCAATAGGGTCAACAGCCATTTCATCGCGCACTCCTGCTACGGCTGGGTTATAACGTTGCCGATATTGGCATGGAGCACGCACCATAGCCCATTTCGCCGCGCCGTCGGGCACTTGCCCCGCCGGTCAGGCGCCCACCGCCCGATAACGACAATCCATCCATGATCACTCTCTACACCTGGGGCACGCCCAACGGCTACAAGGTGTCCATTCTGCTCGAAGAACTGGGCCTCCCCTACCGGGTTGTGCCGGTCCATATCGGCCAGGGCCAGCAACACGCGCCCGACTACCTGGCCATCAGCCCCAACGGCAAGATTCCCGCCATCGTGGATGAGGAAGGCCCCGGCGGCCAGCCCTTCAGCCTGGCCGAATCCGGCGCCATCCTCTGGTACCTGGCGGAAAAGACCGGGCGTTTCCTGGCCAAGGATCCCGCCACCCGGTACCAGACGCTGCAGTGGTTGATGTTCCAGATGGCTTCCGTCGGACCCATGTTCGGCCAGGCCCACCATTTCCGCCGCTTCGCTCCGGAACAGGTGCCCTATGGCATCGAGCGCTACAGCGCCGAAACGGCGCGGCTCTACGGGGTGCTCGAGGCGCGGCTGACCGGGCGCGACTATCTGGTGGATGACTACTCGATCGCCGACATGGCGGTGTGGCCCTGGGTCGCCCGCCATGAGTGGCAGGGGATCGATCTGGCCGCCTATCCTGCCGTGCAACGCTGGTTCCAGGCGATTGCCGCCCGGCCGGCGGTGCAGCAAGGCGTAAAGGTGCCGCAATGAGCCGCGTGCAGGAAGAAACCCTCGAACTGATCAGCGTCCGCCCCGAGGGGGCGGCCCGGCCCACCCCCCTGCTGTTCGTCCATGGCGCCTACGCTGGCGCCTGGTGCTGGGCGGAGCATTTCCTGCCCTGGTTTGCCGCCCATGGCTACGAGGCGCATGCCCTGTCGTTGTCGGGTCACGGCACAAGCCATGGCCGCAGGCATCTGGACACCTTCTCCATCGGCGATTACGTGCGCGATGTGGAGCGGATCGTCGCCAGACTGCCCATGCCGCCGGTGCTGATTGGCCATTCCATGGGCGGGCTGGTGCTGCAGAAGTACCTGGAGCGGCGCCCGGCACCCGGCGTGGTGCTGATGTGCTCCGTCCCGCCCCAGGGGCTGTGGGCGTCTGCCCTGAGCCTGGCGCTGCGCAAGCCCGGGCTGTTGCTGGATCTCAACCGCATCCTGGGCGGCGCCAGGCCCGATCCGGTTTCGCTCAAGGGGGCGCTGTTCCACCAGCCCGTGGACGACGAGCGCCTTGCCCGCTACTACCAGCACATGCAGCCTGAATCCCACCGGGCGATCTGGGACATGACCCTGTTCGACCTGCCCCACCCGAGCCGGATGTACAAGCCGCCCATGCTGATCCTGGGCGCGGAGCACGATCTGATGATCCCCCCCTCGCAGGTGGAACTGACGGGCCACGCTTATCAACTGCCGGTGGAGATCCTCTCCGGCATGGGACACGGCGTGATGCTGGAGCAGGACTGGGAGCGTCCGGCCGCCCGCGTGCTGGCGTGGCTGCAACAGCAGGGGTACTGAGCGCGGCCGGGCCCGGCCTGCGCCTCGCCTCCGGTGGGACGGGGTGCCTTGCCGGGGACTGGTTTTACTGACTTGCGGGCGCCGCCAGGGGCAACTCGATGCTGATCTGGGCACCCCCCTCGGCCAGATTGGCGATGTGGATGTGGCCCCGGTGTTCGTCCACGATCTTGCGCACGATGGCCAACCCCAGGCCCGTTCCCCGGGCCTTGCTGGTCACGTAGGGCTCGAAGGCCCGGCTGAGGATGCCCTGGGGGAAGCCGGGGCCGTTGTCGGCGATGGTCAGTTCCGCCAGTCGGCCGCGCCGTCTTGTGGTGAGCCGGATATGGGGGGCCGGGTGCTCCACCAGCGCGTCTTCGGCGTTCTGCAACAGGTTGTGGATGACCTGCCTGACCTGGGTGGCGTCTCCCGCCACATCGGGCAATTCGGATTCCAGCGCAACCTCGATGCGCACCCGGGAGGCCTCGTACAGGCCCAGCACTTCCCGGATCAGGCTGTTCAGCGGCACGGGGTTGAGCTGGGGCGGGCCAAGCTTGGCGTAGTCGCGGAAGGCGTTGACCATGGTTTTCATGGCCTCCACCTGGCTGACGATGGTCTGGCTGGCGCGGATGATCATCTCCCGGTCCTTGGGCTCCAGCTTGTCGGCCAGTCGATGCACCAGGCGCTCGGCCGATAGCTGGATGGGGGTGAGCGGATTCTTGATCTCGTGGGCCAGACGCCGGGCGACTTCGCCCCAGGCGGCGCTGCGCTGGGCCGAAATCAGTTCGGTAATGTCGTCGAACACCACCACGTAGCCGCCTCCCGACGGGTCGGGCAGGCGCGAACCCCGCACCAGCAGGGTGAGCGGCGAGCCGGCGGGGCTGGGCAGTTCGAGCTGGCGCTGCCATTCCCCCTCGTGGTCGGCGAAGCCGTGGTGGATTACGTCCCGCAGTTCGGGCAGGCGGCTCCAGCCGCCAAGGGGGATGTCGGCCAGATCCCGCAGATTGTCCTGGAGGATGCCCACCGCACCCTCGTTGATGGCCCGCAGGCGAAACTGCCGGTCGAAGGCCAGCACCCCGGCGGAAAGGCTGGCGAGCACGCTTTCCAGGTAGGCGCGGGCGGCTTCGGTTTCGGAGCGGTTTTTTTCCGCCAGGGCGCGGGCGTCGTCCAGTTGCCGGGTCATGCGGTTGAAGGACTGGGTCAGCACGCCCAGTTCATCCCGCGCGGGCAGCGCCTGGCGCGGCGTGAAGTCCCCCTGGGCCACGGCCTGGGTGCCTTCGGCCAGGATGGACAGGGGCGCGGACAGCCGCCTTGCCAGCACGAAAGCGGCGGCGATGGCGGTGAAGAGCGCGAACAGCAGCGTCAGCGTCAGGGTGACGGTGTAAATGCGGTTGAGCCCCTGCCGGGCCAGGGTCAGCTCCTGGTAGTCCCGGTGCACGGCGCGCACGTTCTCGGCGTTTTCGGCCAGATCCTTGGGCACGGGCTGGATCAGCTCCAGCACGTAGGGTTCGGCACTCAGCCGGGCGCGGGTGACGGGCACCAGCGCCCGCAGCGTCAGCGTGCCGCCGGATTCGCCTTCCACGGAGAACACCCCGGAGCCGTGGCGGGCCTTGCGCAGGGCCGCCGGCCCCGGGGTTTCCGGCACCAGCATGTCCTTGTCGCTGGAGCTGCTGGCCAGCACCTGGCCGGAGTCGCCATAGATGTTGGCGGTGCGCACGCCCACCTGTTCCCGCAGGCGGTGCAACTGGGTGTGGAGCTGGGGGCTGTCGGCGGCCAGGTCCAGGGCCATGCCCCGGGCCTTGGTGCGCAAGTCCGCCAGCAGCGTATCCAGGGCGCTGCGGCCCAGGTTGAGGCCGCTTTCCAGGGCGGCGTCCACCCGCACGTCGAACCAGGAGTTGATGCTCTTGAGCACGAACTGCATGGACACGGCGTAGATCACCAGGCCCGGCAGGGTGGCCATCAGCGCGAACATCACCATCAGCCGGAACTTGAGGCGGGAGCCAAACTGGCGCGAACGGTATTCCCGGTGCAGGCGGCGCAATTGCCACAGGACCACGCCGAAGAGGAAGACCGACACGGCCCCGTTGACCGCCAGCAACAGGGGGTAGTACTGGGCCAGGAGGGGGGTGTTGGCGCTGGCCGATGCCAGCAGGAACAACAGCAGGGCGGCGGCGACTGCGGCGACCAGCAGCGCCACGGGCCTCACCGCGGCGCCTCCGCGGGGGCGACCAGGGTCCAGCGCAGCCAGTCGGTGCTGATGCTCCAGTCGCGGCTGCCGATGGCGCTGACCTGGAAGGGCTTGGGCAACTGGGTGATGTCGTGCCGGAAACGCAGGGCCACCTGATAGCTTTCGCCCGGTTCCAGCCGGCCCCGCTCCAGCACCACCCACTCGCGGATGCGGGCCATGGTCTGCAAGGCCTGACTCAGGCTGGGAAAAGTCTGGTAGAGGGCCCCGGTGGATAAGCGGTATTGCCGGGTGAGGGCGTTGTAGGAGAGACGGAAGGTGAGTTGGCGGGTCACCACGTTCTTGTCGAACCAGTACCAGCGGGGGCGGGTTAGCTCAAAGTCCGCCACGAAATAAAGCGGCACGCCCCGGTTGATCACCTCCTCCAGCCGGCTGCTCAGGTCGAAGGCCACCTCCGCGCTGAGCGCGTAGCCGTCCTCGGTCTGCTGCAGCGACGCGCCGACGATGTGCGGTTCCACCGCTCGGGCCGGAGACAGCGCCAGGGCCAGCCACAGCAGCACCGCCCACAGCAGGCGCCCCGCCGGGTCAAGCGGGCCGCTTCTGCAGCAGGGCGTAATAGAAACCATCATGTCGGGGCTCGGGCAGCAACTGCTTCTGGTAATCGTCACCTTCCAGCGGGCTGGCCACACACTCCGCGTGCGTGGCCAGAAAGCGGCGTATCTGCTCGCTGTTTTCTTCGGGAAAGACCGAACAGGTGGCGTAAAGCAATTTACCACCCGGTTTCAGCACCTGCCAAAGGCTCTCCAGGATTTCCCCCTGGGTGGCGGCAAATCCGGCCACGTCGGTGTTGCGCCGAAGCCACTTGGCATCCGGGTGGCGGCGCACCACGCCGCTGGCCGAGCAGGGCACGTCGGCCAGGATGCGGTCGTAGGGCGTACCGTCCCACCAGTCGGCGAGCCGGCGGCAATCCGCCACCTGCACCCGGGCTTCCAGCCCCAGCCGCTGGAGGTTTTCGGTAATGCGGCGGGCCCGGGTGGCGTCCGCGTCGAGGGCGGTAAGCTGCACGTCCGCCCGCTCCAGGATGTGGGCAGCCTTGCCGCCCGGCGCGGCGCAGGCGTCCAGCACCCGCTGGCCCGGGGCGACGTCCAGCCAGCGCGCCGCCTGCTGGGCGCCCAGGTCCTGCACGGATACCGCGCCCTCGGCAAAGCCCGGCAGCTTGGTCACGGGCAGGGGCTGGGCGAGCAGGATGCCGCCCTCCTCCAGGCTTGCGGCGATTCCTGCCGCTTCCAGCCGGCCCAGGTATGCAGCCGCGTCCTGCTGGCGGGTGTTGGGCCGCAGGGCCATGGGCGGGTGGCTGTTGCCCGCGGCGAGGATGGCTTCCCAATGCCCGGGGTAGGCGCGACGCAAGGCCTTGATCCACCAGGCCGGGTGCCCGGCCCGCGCCACTGGGTCCGCCTCTGCGGCGGCTTCCAGCTCTCCTTGCCGGCGCAGGTAGTTGCGCAACACCCCGTTGACCAGCCCCTTGAAGCTGCCTTTGGCGATGCCTGCCGCGGCGGTCACCGCTTGATCCACCGTGGTGTGGGCCTGTTCCGGCCGGGTGGCGAGCCGCTGCAGGGCGATCAGCAGCAGCGCCCGTATCCGAGGGTTGGAGAGCGGCTTCGCCAGCAGCCGGGCGAGCAGGAAGTCGCCCCGTCCGTAAGCCCGCAGGGTGGCGTAGCTCAGATCCTGGATCGCCGCCCGGGCCTGGGCGGAGGCCTGGGGCAGCAGCGCCAGCCGCTCGTCCAGCGCCTGATTGAGATTGCGCCCGGCCAGTACGGCGGCAATCACCTCCGCCGCATGGCGCAGGGATTCGGCAAGGGCGACAGCGTGGGCGGGCGACGTGGATGGCGAGGACAAGATGATCGGCAGCGGGAGCGAAATCGACCATGAATACCATGAGCAGCAGGGGGTGGCAATGCCCGCCGGGGCAGGCTGTGCGCCATACGGACGCGGGCGCCACATGGGGGGGCAAATACCTATTTGGTGTCGAGCACGTCTTTCGCCAACTATGGCGCAGCCCGGTGCGGCGGCTGGCCCCGTATAATGCGGGCCCTTTCCGATCACTTCCCCATCCGGTTGCCCATGCGGTTTCTAGCTCTCTTGCTCAGCCTGGTGCTGGCCCTGCCAGTCCAGGCCCAGTTCGTTCCCCAACCTCCCAGTGTGGCGGCCAAGTCCTGGCTGCTGCTGGAATTCGCCTCGGGGCAGATCCTGGCCTCCCAGGGCCCGGATGAGCGGGTGGAGCCCGCTTCGCTCACCAAGCTGATGACGGCCTACCTCACGTTCGCCGCGGTGCGGGACAAGAAGCTGAGCCTGCAGCAGGTGCTGCCGGTGTCGGAGCGGGCGCGCAAGACCGGCGGCTCGCGCATGTTCGTGGATGAGCAGCATCCGGCCACCGTGGAGCAACTCATCCGCGGCATGATCATCCAGTCCGGCAACGACGCCTGCGTGGTGCTGGCGGAGGCCATCGCCGGCTCGGAAGAGACCTTCGCCCAGTTGATGAACCGGGAAGCCGAGCGCCTGGGCATGAAGAGCTCCCGCTTCACCAATTCCACCGGCCTGACCGACGCCAACCACTACACCACCACGCGGGACCTTTCCATTCTCGCCTCGGCCCTGATCCGCGACTTCCCCGAGTTCTATCCCATCTACTCGGAGAAGGAATACCGCTTCAACAACATCACCCAGGCCAACCGCAATCGCCTGCTCTACACCGATCCCACGGTGGACGGCGTCAAGACCGGTCACACCGAGGCCGCCGGCTGGTGCCTGATCGCTTCCGCCAAGCGGGACAGCCGGCGCTTGCTCTCCGTCGTGGTGGGCACGGCCTCGGACAGCGTGCGTGCCCAGGAAAGCCAGAAACTGCTCAACTATGGCTACCAGTTCTACGATTTCGTGAAGGTGCTGGGCAAGGATCAGCCCGCCGCCGAGTTGCGCCTGTGGAAGGCCGCCAGGAACACGGTCAAGGTCGGGATGACGCGGGATTTCGGCATTTCCGTGCCCAAGGGTAGCGGCGGCAGGGTCACCACCAACGTGGTGCCCGCCGCCAAGCACCAGATTGGCGCGGTCGCCGCCGGGCAACCGCTTGCCACCCTGCAGGTGCTGGTGGATGGCAAGGTGGACAGCGAACACCCGCTGGTTGCCCTGGAAGCGGTGGAAGAAGCCGGCTGGTTCGGCAAGCTGTGGGACAGCCTGTTGCTGCTGTTCCAGTAACACCGGATTTACGCCAGCGCCGGGTTCAGGCGCCCCGCCCCGTGCCGTCTGTGCGGCAATCAGCGGCGGCGGCGCTACCCCCGCTGACGCATCTCCTTGATAATGGGGCGCAAGACCCCATCTAGCGAAAAACACTCAGGCGGGAATCAGTGAGCATCGTCTACCTCAACGGCCAGTTCGTGCCCCAGGCGGAAGCCCGGGTGTCGGTGATGGACCGCGGCTTTCTCTTTGCCGATGGCGCCTACGAGCTGGTGCCCGTTTATTCGCGCCGGCCCTTCCGGCTGGCCGAACATCTGCGCCGGCTGCAGCACACCCTGGATGCCCTGCGCATCCCCAATCCCCGCACCGATGCCGAGTGGACCGACCTGATCCACGATCTGGTGGCCCGCAATGCGCCGGACGACCAGTCCATCTACCTGCAGGTCACCCGCGGCGCAGATGTCAGACGTGACCATGCCTTCCCCCTGGTGGTCCAGCCCACCGTGTTCATGCTCAGTTCGCCCCTGGTCACCCCCGGTGCCGAGGTGCGTGCCCGGGGCATTGCCGCCCGCACCGCGTCGGACATCCGCTGGTTGCGTTGTGATCTCAAGACCCTGGCCTTGCTCGCCAACTGTCTGCTCAAGCAGGAGGGTCTGGACGCGGGCTGCGCCGAAACCATTCTGCTGCGGGATGGGTTCCTGTCCGAAGGCACCGCCAGCAACATCTTCGTCGTCCGCCAGGGACGGCTGCTGACCCCGCCCAAGAGCCACCTGATGCTGGCCGGTATCACCTACGACGTGGTGCTCGAGCTTGCGGCCCGTCACGGCATGCCCCACGAAGTGCGCGAGATCGCCGAGCGCGAACTGCGCACGGCTGACGAACTGTGGATGACCTCTTCCACCCGCGAGGTGCTGGCTATCACCAGCCTGGATGGCCAGCCGGTGGGCGACGGCCGGCCCGGCCCGATGGCGGCGCAGATGTACGATTGGTACCAGACCTTCAAGAACGAGGTGATGCGCCGTGGCCACTGAAGCCAACCAGACCCTGCTGGAATTCCCCTGCGACTTCCCGCTCAAGATCATGGGCAAGCGGGTGGACGGCTTCGCCCAGGCGGTGGTGGAAGTCGTGCTCACCCACGCGCCGGACTTCGACCCCGCCGCCATGGAAATGCGCCCCAGCAGCCAGGGCACCTACCTCAGCCTGACGTGCACCGTGCGGGCCACGTCCAAAACGCAGCTCGACGGGCTCTACCTGGCGCTGACCAGCCACCCCATGGTCAAGGTGGTGCTTTGACCGGGGAGGCCGTCGCCATTGCGCCGCCGGCCACCTGCGTGCGCCGGCTTGGCCGGGTGGAATACGAGCCCACCTGGCGCGCCATGCAAGCCTTCACCGCGGAGCGGGGGGCGGATACGCCGGACGAACTCTGGCTTGTCGAGCATCCGCCCGTGTTCACCCAGGGCATGGCGGGCAAGCCGGAGCATCTGCTGCACCGGGGCGACATTCCCGTGGTGCAGATCGACCGGGGCGGGCAGGTGACGTACCACGGCCCCGGCCAGGCCGTCGTCTACCTGCTGCTGGACCTGCAGCGCCGTCGGCTCAAGGTGCGGGCGCTGGTGCACCTCATGGAGCAGGCCATCATCGACGTGCTGGCGCAGGATGGCATTGCCGCCGCGCGTCGCGAAGGCGCCCCCGGCGTGTACGTGGGCGAGGCCAAGATTGCTTCGCTGGGCCTGCGTGTGCGCAATGGCTGCAGCTACCATGGACTCGCTCTCAACGTGGACATGGACCTCGCCCCCTTTGACTGGATCAACCCCTGTGGTTACCCGGGCCTGCGCGTCACCCGCATGGCCGACTTCGGGCTCCCGCACACCGTACCCCAGGTGGCCGAGCGCCTCGCCACCGCCCTGCAAACCCTGTTGCCCGCTCCCTGGCGGCCAACCGATCACGCCGAAAGCACTCCATGAGCGATTCCACCTCCCGCAAGCAGAAAGGCGAAGCCAAGACCGCCCGCATCCCCATCAAGATCGTGGCCGCCGAAAAGCTGAAGAAGCCCGAGTGGATTCGCGTCAAGCTCGGCGCGGGTGAATCGGCCGCCCGCTTTGGCGAAATCAAGCACATCCTGCGCAGCCACAACCTGCACACCGTGTGCGAGGAAGCCTCCTGCCCCAACATCGGCGAATGCTTCGGCAAGGGCACCGCCACCTTCATGATCATGGGCGATCAGTGCACCCGCCGCTGCCCCTTCTGCGACGTGGGCCACGGTCGGCCCGATCCGCTCGACCCGGAAGAGCCCGCCAAGCTCGCCCGCAGCATCGGCGCCATGCGCCTCAAGTATGTGGTGATCACCAGCGTGGACCGGGATGATCTGCGGGACGGCGGCGCCCAGCATTTCGTCGACTGCATCAGTGCCACCCGCCGCGAATCCCCCGGAACCAGCATCGAAGTGCTCGTTCCCGATTTTCGCGGCCGGCTGGAGCTGGCGCTGGAAATCTTCGACCAGGCCCCGCCGGACGTGATGAACCACAATCTGGAGACCGTGCCCCGCCTCTACAAACAGGCCCGGCCCGGGGCGGACTACGCCCACTCCCTGCAACTGCTCAAGGACTTCAAGGCCCGCCACCCCGAGGTGCTGACCAAATCCGGCCTCATGGTCGGTCTGGGGGAAACCGACGAGGAGATCCTGGAAGTCATGCGCGATCTGCGCGCCCACGATGTGGACATGCTCACCATTGGTCAGTACCTCGCGCCCTCCAACCACCACCTGCCCGTGCTCCGCTATGTGCACCCGGACGTGTTCAAGCAGTTCGAGGCCGAAGCACTGAAGATGGGCTTCAGGAACGCCGCCTGCGGTCCCATGATCCGCTCAAGTTATTGGGCAGATCTGCAGGCACACGGCGCCGGCGTTGCGTGA
>DAITAZ010000056.1:0-16870 GCA_036824045.1 Rhodocyclaceae bacterium | reverse complement strand
TTCGCCTGCACGGCGACCACCGGGACCGACGCATCGCGCAGGTGGTGATCGCCACCGCTCCCTATCACGCAACCGCATTGTTGCCCGCAGCGCCCGAGCTCGAGGCGCTGCGCAACGGGATCGACGCCCTCCCCTACGAACCCATCACCACCGTCTACCTCGCCTTCGACTCCGGCGTGCGCCTTCCCCAACCCATGGTGGGCGTGGCCAAGGGCTGCGCCCAGTGGCTCTTCGACCGGGGCCAGCTCGCCGGGCCCAGCGGCATGATTGCCGCCGTGATCAGCGCCCATGGCCCCCATGAGTCCCTGGACCGGGATGAACTGATTGCCGCCGTGCTGGCGGACATCGCAGCCATTGTCGGCCCGCTTCCACCTCTTGCCTGGCACCAGGCCATCACCGAGCGTCGCGCCACGATCGCCGCCCGCCCCGGGCTGGCCCGCCCGGGCAACCAGACCGCCACACCGGGCCTGTGGCTGGCAGGGGACTATCTCGCCAGCGATTACCCCGCCACGCTGGAATCGGCCGTGCGCAGCGGCGTGCAATGCGCGCGGCAGATCAGGGCAGCAGGCGCCCGGCGCTGAGCCGCAGGGTGCGGTGACAGCGCCCGGCAATGGCGGGATCGTGGGTCACCAACACCAGGGTCGTACCGGCTTCCGCGTTCAGTTCCAGCATCAGGCGGATGATGGTCTCGCCGGTTGCGGCATCCAGATTGCCTGTGGGTTCGTCCGCCAGCAGCAAACGCGGCCGGGTGACAAAGGCCCGGGCAAGAGCCACCCGCTGCTGTTCGCCACCTGAAAGATGCTTGGGGTAATGATGCAGGCGCTGGCCCAGGCCCACCCGGTCGAGCAAGGACAACGCCGCCTCCCGAGCGCCGGGGCTGCCGGCCAACTCCAGCGGCAGCATGACGTTCTCCAGAGCCGTGAGCGCGGGCAGCAACTGGAAGTTCTGGAAGACAAAACCCAGCATCTGTCCGCGCAAGCGGGCACGACCATCCTCGTCCAAAGCGAAAAGATCCTGCCCAGCCAGGCGAACAGTGCCCTGGGAGGGTAGATCTAGCCCCGCCAGAAGGCCCAGCAGGGTGGACTTGCCCGATCCCGACGCCCCCATCACCGCAACCACCTCGCCCCGCTGCACGACGAAGGAAATGTCGTGCAGAATCGTCAGATGCGCCGCGCCGCCGTCGGCCGCCACCACCGTCTTGCCCAGACCGGAAACCTGAATCACCTGATCACCGGACACTTGCGCCATGCTGCGTTCCATCCTTGTCGGAGCCCTCTTGTTGTTTGTCACGGCCACTGCCAGGGCCGAACCCGGGACCATCCTGGTCATGGGGGACAGTCTTTCCGCCGGTTATGGCATGCGGGCTGACCAAGCCTGGCCCAGTCTGCTGGCCAAGCGGCTGGAAACGGAAAAACTTCCCTGGACCATCCACAATGCCAGCATCAGCGGCGAAACCACCGCGGGCGGCCGCGCCCGGTTCGAGTCCGCCCTTGGCCGCTACAAACCTCGCGTGGCAGTCATCGTGCTGGGCGCCAATGATGGGTTGCGGGGCCTGCCCGTGGCAAGCATGAAAGAAAACCTCAACGCCATGGCGGGCGCCGCCCGCCAGGCCGGCGCCCGGGTGCTGCTGGTGGGGATGCGCCTTCCGCCCAACCTGGGCCCCGTGTATGCCGGAGAGTTCCAGAAAGCCTTCGCCGAGGTGGCCGCGCTCCAGCAAGCCGCGCTGGTACCTTTCCTGCTGGAGGGCTTCGCCGACAAACGGGAATACTTCCTGGCCGATGCGATTCACCCTACGCCCGCCGCCCAGGCGCTCATCGTCGAGACCATCTGGCCGGCGCTACGGCCGCTGCTGACACCCGCCCGCAGCCCGCGCTGACGGGGGATGCCCCATACGGAGATCGTTACCAAGTGTGTGATACACTCGCCCGCGCTCCGTTTTCGACATTTATGCGCACTTTTGCGCCCATTACCTCAGTTTTCCGAGCTTGCCATGGCTGAATCTATCGAGATCGTTCGCGGGTTCCTCAAAGACCGCATGGATATTGACCCGACCCGGGTACTTCCGGAAACGACTCTCGAAGAACTGGGCATTGATTCCCTCATGCTGCTCGAACTGCTGTTCGAGTTCGAAGACAAGCTCGGCCTGGACCTCACCGACGCCACCGCCACACCCAAGACGGTAGCGGAGTTGCTCACCCTGATTGAGCAATTCCAGGCCCAGTCCGCCGCGGCCAAAGCCGGCTGATCGATGGCCAGACGGCGCGTGGCGGTCACCGGCCTGGGGCTTGTGAGCCCCTTCGGCCGGGACGTGGACGACTTCTTCCAGCGCATGCTCGCGGGCGAGTCCTGCGTTCGCCTGTACGCCTCCCATGAACCGCCGAAACCCATCGCCACGCCTGCCGTGCATTGCGACGGTTTCGACGGCCCGGCCATCCTGGGCAAAGCGCTCACCGCCACCATGGACCGCTTCAGCCAGCTTGCCACAGTGGCCGGCATGGATGCCTGGCGCAATGCGGGCCTGGCCACAGACAAGACGCCAAAGCCGGACTGCGGGGTTGCCTGGGGAACCGGAGTGGGCGGCATGCCGGTCTTCGACCGCGGCTTCCGCGACATGTGGCAGAGCGGCAAGGAGCGACTGTCACCGCTCTCCGTGGTGCTCGGCATGAACAACGCTGCCGCGTCGCATCTTGCCATGCAACTCGGGCTGGGGAATTCCTGCCTGACCTATTCGGTAGCCTGCTCGTCCGCGGCCGCCGCCATCGGTGAAGCCTTCCGCCGCATCCGTGAAGGCGAGGCCACGGTGATGCTGACCGGCGGCGGTGATGCGACGCTCTCCTACGGCGTCATTCGCGCCTGGGAAGCCATGCGGGTGCTCGCCCCCGGAGATGAACACTCCGCGCACCGGGCCTGCCGCCCCTTCTCCCGGGATCGTGCGGGCCTCGTACTGGGTGAAGGCGCCGCAGCCCTGGTGCTGGAAGACTGGGACCATGCCGTCGCCCGCGGCGCACCCATCCTCGCCGAGCTTGCCGGCTACGGCGCCACCTGCGATCACAGCCATCTGGTGCGGCCCCACAAGGACGGCCAGGTGAGAGCCATTCGCCTGGCGTTGCAGGACGGAGGGCTGGCCCCGGGTGATGTCGGCTACGTCAACGCGCACGGCACCGCGACGCCGGAGGGCGATCCCATCGAAGTGGAAGCCCTGCGCGAGGTGTTCGGTGAACTTGCCGAAGCCCTGCCCGTCAGTGCCACCAAGTCGCTGCATGGCCACCTGATGGGGGCTGCCGGGGCGATCGAAGCCCTGATTTCGGTGCTCGCACTGCAACAGGATGCCATTCCACCCACCGGCCACCTGGATGACCCCGACCCCGCCTGCAACGGCGTACGGCACGTGACCACGGCCCTGCGGGGCACCGGGGCCCAGGCGGCCCTGTCCAATTCCTTCGCCTTTGGGGGCAGCAATGCGGTCCTGGCCTTCCGGGCCGTTGAACGCCCCTGACCGCTACTGCGGCTTGCCTTGAAAGTCTGACCCGCGATGAATCCAACCTCTACACCGGATACCGAATCCCTGCTGGCCGAAGTCGCCGGCCTCGTGGTCGAAGCCCTCAATCTGGACATGGGGCCCGACGAGATCGAACCGGACGCCCCCCTCTATGGCGAGGGCCTGGGCCTTGACTCCATCGACATCCTGGAAGTCGCGCTTGTGGTTTCCAAGCGCTATGGATTCCAGCTCCGTGCCGACAGCGAAGACAACGTGCGCATTTTCTCTTCCCTGCGCAGCCTGGTTGAGCACATCGCAGCCCACCGCACCCAATGAAGCTGGCGGGGCACTCCCTGCTCAAGGGCCTTGCCCTCTGCGGTGTGGTCATTGCCTACGCCATCGCAGCCCATTACACCAGTGCGCGGGTGCCTCACGCCGACCACTGGGCAGTGCTGCTGGCGGTGGCGCCGCTGTTGCTGCTGGGCTTTGATTTCGCCCGTCAGTCCTCCAGCGTCCTGGCCCGCTGGCTGCTGCCCGTCGCGGGGCTGGGGCTGCTGATCTGGATCTGGCCCTTGCTGCAGCGCAATGTAAGCTGGATGTACTTCCTTCAGCACGTGGGCGTCAACGGGGCCCTCGCCCTGCTGTTCGGGCGAACCTTGGTCGCCGGCCGCAAGCCCCTGTGCACCCTGTTTGCCGAATTTGTTCATCCGCGCATGACGCCCGCCGTGCTGCGCTACACCCGCCAAGTTACCGTGGCCTGGGCACTGTTCTTCGCACTCACCGTGCTCACGTCCCTGATCCTGTTTGCCATTGCACCCGTGGAAGCCTGGTCGGTGTTCGCCAACATCCTGCCGCTGCCGATGCTGGCGCTGATGTTCGTGGCGGAGCACATCGTACGCACGCGGGTGTTGCCGGCAGAAGACCAGGTGGGCCCGCTGGCGGCGGTACAGGCGTTCCGCCTGAGCATGGCGTCTCGGCAGCAGCGGTGCGATGCCGCGGCCCCCAACCCGCAAGCTGCGGCGCTGCCGCCCGAGGGTGACTGCGGCATGGCGAAAGGACAGTAACACCGTGTCCGCCCAGCCGCTCACCCTCCACCCAAGCCCGGCGTCCGTCATCGCCCACGGGCCGGAAGGCCCCGTGACGGCCGCTCGGTACCTGGGGGACGTTGCCCGGCTGGCCAGTCTGCTGCCCCGGGGCCGGCACATTTTCAACGTCTGCCAGGACCGCTACCGCTTCATGGTCGGGCTGGGGGCAGCGCTGGTGCGGGGCAAGACGAGCCTCCTCCCCGCCAGCCGAACCGCCAGCACGGTGGCCGAGTTACAGGCATTCGCGCCCGACGTGTATTACCTGACGGATGGCCCCGCGGTACCCGGCACCTTGCAGCGGGTGGACTACCCCGTGGATGCGGCCCCGGCGGCCGGGGTCTGGCCACCGCCAGAAATCCCCGCCGAACAGGAAGCGGTGTGCCTGTTCACCTCCGGCTCCACCGGCAAGCCCGTGCCCCAGCGCAAGAGCTGGGGTGCCCTGGTGCGCAACGGGCTGGCCGAGGCACGACGCCTGCAGCTACCGGAAATATCCTGCGCGATCGTGGCCACCGTTCCCGCCCAGCACAGCTACGGGCTTGAATCCAGCGTCCTGCTGGCACTGCTTGGCGGATGCGCCGTGTACGGTGGCCACCCCTTCTATCCACTGGACATTGCCCAGGCGCTGAATTCAGTGCCGGCACCGCGGATGCTGGTGACCACCCCCTTTCACCTGCGCACGCTGCTCGACGCGGAAGTGACGATTCCACCGCTGCACATGGTATTGAGCGCTACGGCCCCGCTCTCTCCGGAACTCGCAGCCCGGGCGGAATCTCGGCTCCAAACCCCGGTGATGGAAATCTACGGCTGCACCGAAAGTGGCCAACTGGCCAGCCGCCGCACCACCGCAGGCAGGGCGTGGCAATTGCTGGAAAACGTGCGCCTGGAACGGGAGGGCGACGTCCACTACGCCTGCGGGGGCCACGTGGAAGGCCGCATCCCGCTGGCGGACGTGATCGAGATGACCGGACCCGAGACCTTCCTGCTCCACGGGCGCACCGCGGATCTCGTCAACATCGCGGGCAAGCGCACCTCCCTTGCCTTCCTCAACCACCAGCTCCTGACTCTGCCCGGCGTGACCGACGGCTGTTTCTTCATGCCGGCGGAGCTGGACGCAGGCGGTGGCGTCACCCGCCTGGCCGCCTTCGCCGTCGCACCGGGGCTCGGCACGCGGGAGCTGCTTGCCCGGCTGCGGGAACGGGTCGACCCCATTTTCCTGCCGCGCCCCCTGGTGCTCCTGGAAGCCATGCCCCGCAACAGCACCGGCAAGCTCCCGCGGGAAACGCTCGAAGGCCTCCTCACCCGTCACCCCCGGACAAGGCGGGAGGACACATGACCTGCCTGTGGCGCGTGCCTGACGACCACCCCGCCTTTGCCGGGCACTTTCCGGGGCGCCCCATCGTTCCCGGGGTCGTGATCCTGGATCAAGCCATCCTGTTTGCTGCCCGGCAACTGTCCGCGCCCCGGGGCTGGACGGTGGATAACGCCAAGTTCCTCAGCCCGGTGGGCCCCGGCGAAGTTCTCAGCTTCGATTTCAGCCCCCGGGCCCGGGGCGGACTTCAGTTTGCCGTGCGCGCGGGCGAGCGCAAGGTTGCCTCGGGCGTGCTGACCCCTTCGCTGCCATGACCGCGACGAGCAACCGTTCCGCGCCTGCTTCCGCCACCTGGGCCACCAGCAAGGAGCGCAGCAACATGGCCATCCTGCGGCTGATGGTGTGGATTTCGCTCACCTTCGGCCGCGCGGTCGGGCGCGTGGTGCTGGTGGGCATCGCCGCCTATTTCCTGGCTTTCGCGCCCAAGGCACGCCGGGCGGGCCGGGATTACCTGCAGCGGGCACTGGACAGGGCGCCAACGCTCGCGGATCAGTTTCGCCATGTGTTCAGCTTCGCCAGCACCATTCACGACCGGGTGTATCTGCTCAACGAGCGCTTCGAACTCTACGACATCGAAATCGTGGGTGAAGAACACATCACCAACGCCTGTTCCGGCGGCCAGGGCGTGCTGCTCATCGGAGCCCACCTCGGAAGCTTCGAGGTCATGCGCGCCCTCGGGCGCAGGGCCACCCAGCGGCAGGTAGCCATGCTGATGTTCGAGGAGAATGCGCGCAAGATCAACGCCACACTGGCCGCCATCAACCCCAACGCTGTCCAGGACATCATCCCTTTGGGGCGGATGGAGTCCATGCTGCAGGCCCGGGAACGGCTGGAAGCCGGGCAACTGGTGGGCATGCTGGCGGACCGGGGCCTGGGGAATGATCCTCACCGCGCGTGCGCCTTCCTGGGCCGGCCGGCTCCGCTGCCGCTGGGGCCGTTCCGGGTTGCAGCCATGTTGCGCCGGCCGGTTCTCTTCATGGCAGGCCTGTACCTGGGCGGAAACCGCTACCGCATCCACTTTGAGCCTTTGGCAGACTTCAGTGTGGTGGACCGCAAGCAGCGGGAGAGCGCCATCCTCGCTGCGCAGGACGCCTACGCTGCGCGCCTGGAGCATCACTGCCGGCAGGCCCCGTACAACTGGTTCAACTTTTTCGATTTCTGGAACACTGCTCCCCGCGCCTGAGGGAATCCGCCGTTGATGAAACAACTCTTGCTCTCTCTCCTCTGCGCCTGCCTCGCCCTGCCCGCCTGGGCCTTCGACGTGGGCCAACTCATGGGAGCCCTGGCCCAGCACAAGGGCGGGCGCGCCAGGTTTGTCGAAAAGAAGTACATCGCGCTGCTGGACAAACCCGTCGCTTCGTCCGGCGAGTTGCTCTACGTGGCGCCGGACCGGCTCGAAAAGCGCACGCTCCAGCCCAAACAGGAACTCCTGGTACTGGACCGGGATACCCTCAGCATCGAGCGCGGCAAGCAAAAGTACACCCTGCGGCTTTCCGAACAACCGGAGGCGCAGGCCTTCGTGGAGAGTGTGCGCGGCACCCTGGCCGGCAACCGGGCGGTGCTGGAACGCAACTACGCCCTGCGCATCACCGGCAACGAAGCCCGCTGGTCGCTCACCCTGCTGCCCAGCGACCAGAAGATCGCCACCCTGGTCAGCCGGATCACATTCTTCGGCAGCAAGGGGATGGTGCAGTCCATCGAGTATCTGCTCGCGGACGGAGACCGCTCGGTGATGACCATCGAGCCCATGGATAACCCATGAAACGGGTGCTCACGCCAGCCGTCCTGCTCTGGCTGCTGGCCATGGTGACCGGCGGCCTGATTGCCCTGCGCACCCACTACACGGCGGACATGTCGGTGTTCATGCCGCGCAGCCCCACGGCGGAACAGCAGTTGCTGGTGGATCAGTTCAAGGACGGGGCCATCTCGCGCATGCTGCTCATCGGCATCGAGGGCGGCGATGAAACCGCCCGTGCCACCCTCTCCCGGGGCCTGGCCGAGCGCATGCGCGCCAGCAGCCAGTTCAGTTCCGTCCGCAATGGCGACGCCGCCGCCATGGTCCGGGACCGGGAAATCCTCTTCAGCTACCGCTATCTGCTGAGTCCCGCCGTCGGGCCCGAACGCTTCAGCGTGGACGGACTGCGGGAAGCCATCGGCAACAGCATCGATCTGCTCGCCTCCCCCGCCGGACTGATGGTGAAAGGCCTGCTGAGCCGGGACCCGACTGGCGAACTGATGGAACTGCTGGGCAACCTGAGCGAAGGCGGCGGGCCACCCAGCCGCGATGGGGTCTGGTTCTCGCGGGACGGCAAGCGCGCCATCCTCCTCGCCCAGACCCGCGCCGCCGGCTCCGATACGGACGCCCAGGAGGCCGCGCTTGCCGCCATCGGCCAGGCTTTTGCCGAACTGGCCGCGCGCGAGGGGGTGACGGACGGGCGGGTGCTGATGTCCGGCTCGCCTGTGTTCTCGGTGGACGCCCGAGCCCGCATCCGCAGCGAGATCACCCGCCTCTCGCTGTTGTGCACGGCAGGCGTGGTGATGTTGCTGCTGGCCGTCTACCGATCCCCCGTGGCGCTGGCCCTGGGGCTCCTGCCGGTGGCCACCGGCGCCCTGGCGGGGATCGTGGCGGTCAGCCTGGGCTTTGGCGCCGTCCATGGCATCACCATCGGCTTTGGCACAACGCTGATCGGCGAGGCGGTGGATTACACCATCTATTACTTCGTCCAGTCCGGGCGCCAGGGCTTGGGGCGCGAGGCGTGGATGCAGCGCTTCTGGCCCACCATCCGGCTGGGCGTCGCCACTTCGGTGTGCGGTTTTTCGGCGCTGCTCTTTTCGGGTTTCCCGGGGCTGGCGCAACTGGGGCTCTACTCCATCGCAGGACTGCTGGCTGCGGCACTCAGCACCCGTTTCGTGGTGCCCCACCTGTGTCCCGCACATCTGGCCATCCGCCCCCTCGACGGCATCGGCAATCGCCTCAGCACTCTGGTAGGCCGCGCCGGAGCGCTGCGCTGGGCACTGGGGGCCTTGTGCCTGATCGCCGTCGCTGCCGTCTTCACCCATCGCAACGATCTGTGGAACCCGGGGCTCTCCAGCCTCAGCCCGGTGCCAGAGGAAGCCAAGGCGCTGGACCACGCCTTGCGTAGCGAGCTTGGAGCGCCGGATCTGCGCTACCTGGTGGTGGTGAGCGCTCCCAGCCAGGATGCCGCGCTGGTCGCCGCCGAAACCGCCGCCCGGGCATTGCAACCCCTGGTGGGTAGCCGCGTCATCGGCGGCTTCGAAAACCCCGCCCGCTTCCTGCCCAGCGAGGCCACCCAAAGGGCACGCCAGCAGGCCCTGCCCAGCCGCGAACTGCTGGCGGCCCGCCTGCCCGCCGCACTGGCCGGGCTGCCCTTGCAGCCGGCCAAGCTCGAGCACTTCCTGGCCGACGTGGAAGCTGCCCGGCATCAGCCGCTGCTCGACCGGGAAACCCTGACGGGCAGCACCCTGGCGCTCGCCAGCGACTCCCTGATCCTGCAAAGGGCCGCTGGCTGGAGCGTGCTGTTGCCCCTGCGCGCGCCCCTTGCAGACGGACAGGCACAGGACATCGACGCTGCCGCCGTACGCACCGCCCTTGCCGGCCAGGCCGACACCCTGTTCGTGGACCTCCTGGACGAATCCACCCGTTTGTACGGCAACTACCTGAACGAGGCGATCCTGCTCTCCCTGGCCGGCGCCCTGGTGATCGTGCTGCTCCTGGCCGCAACCCTGCGCTCCCTGCCGCGCCTGTTAAGGGTGCTCACGCCCCTGCTGATGGCAGTGCTGCTGGTGGTGGGCGGACTTGCACTGGCCGGCGAGCGGATGACGCTGCTGCACCTCGTGGGCATCCTGCTCATCGTGGCCGTGGGTTCCAACTACGCTCTCTTCTTCGATCGGGCAAGCACCAGTGCCAGCCTGGAGCCCTCCACCCTGGCCTCCCTGCTCCTGGCCAACATCACCACGGTGATCGGCTTCGGCGTACTGGCCTTCTCCCAGGTACCGGTGTTGCATGCCATGGGCGTGACAGTGGGGCCGGGCGCCATTCTCGCGCTGCTCATTTCCGCTGCCATGGCCGCACCCCGGGGCAGGCAAGCGCCATGACCCCGGCGCCCCAATCCGATTCCCGTCCCGCCGCCATTCTTCCGGGGGACGCCCACGGGGCGCCGCTGGAACTGGCCGTCACCTGGCATCGCGCTCCCACCCGTGCCCATGCGCTGGTGGTTCTACTGCCCGGCGCCTACATGACGCCCGCCCAGTTCGCCGAGGCGGGGTTCCCGTCCACCCTGGCGTCCACGGCACCAGCGGTGGATCTGGCACTACCGGCGCTGACGCTGGATCAACTGGCCGGAGGCGCCGCACTGCCGGCCCTGCGCCACCAGCTCATCCGGCCAGCCCATGAACACGGCTATCAGCAAGTGTGGCTTGGGGGGATCTCGCTGGGAGGGTTGCTCGCCCTCTCCTACGCCCGCCAGTACCCCGAGGAGGTGAGCGGCCTGTGCCTGCTCGCCCCCTACCCGGGGAGTCGGCTCACCGTGTCCGCCGTGCTCGGGGCGGGTGGCCCGGGTTGCTGGGAGCCGACGCCAGCGCAGGCCCAGGACGAAGAATTCCGGATTTGGCACTGGCTTGGCCAACCGCCCGCCTTGCCCGTGTTTCTTGGCTACGGGGCGGAAGACCGGTTCGCTACCGCCATGGCCCTGCTCGGCAGCCGCCTGCCCGCGGGCGCTGTGCACCGGGTGCCGGGCGACCACAATTGGGCACCCTGGCGGGCATTGTGGCGACGGTTCCTGGGGCTGGGCTGGCTGCGCCCGCCTGCAGCGAAAGCCTGACCATGTCCAGACCCTGGCACCCCTCGCCCCTCATCAAGCTCACCATTGCACTGCACGCCGGGGCCGGGCTCGCGCTGGCGGCTGCCCCCGGTCTGTGGCCCCAGGCTTTGGCAGCCCTCGCCGCCAATCACGCGGCGCTCACCGCCGCCGGGCTCTGGCCCCGCAGCCGCTGGCTGGGCCCCAACCTGACCCACCTCCCCGCCTCGGCCACCGCCCGGGGTGAAGTCGCCCTCACCATAGACGATGGGCCGGACCCGGAGGTCACGCCACACGTGCTCGATCTGCTGGACCAGGCCGATGCTCGGGCCAGTTTCTTCTGCATTGGCGAGCAAGCCCGGCGCCACCCCGGCCTGGCGCGGGAAATCTTCGCCCGGGGGCATACCGTGGAGAACCACAGCCAGCGCCACCTCAAGACCTTCTCCGCGCTTGGGCCAGGGGGGATGCGGCGCGAAGTGGCGGACGGCCAGGCCACGCTGGCCGACATCACGGGCGTTCCGCCCCGCTTCTTCCGCCCCACAGCCGGCTTGCGCAACCCGTTTCTGGAACCCGTGCTGGCGAGACTGGATTTGCAGCTTGCCACCTGGTCCCGTCGCGCTTTCGACACCCGCTATGGCGACCCGGACCGAGCGCTGCAACGCCTGGGACAGCATCTGACGGCCGGCGAGATCCTGTTGCTGCACGATGGCAACGCCGCCCGCACCCCCAACGGCCAGCCCCTGATCCTGGAGGTACTGCCGGCCCTGCTCGCCCACATGGCTGCGAGCGGATTGCGCCCGGTGTCACTGGCTTCCGCCCTTGAGAGCGATCCATCATGAACCACCCCTTTGCCACAACCCTGGCGGACGAGGCCGCCCAGCCCTTCCGCGCGGCCGGCCATTTCGCCTACCACTTCGCCCGGGGCAAGCTGGGCGGAGACTGCATCTTCCGCGAACTGTTGCGGCGGGGCCTCTTCCCGGCAAGCGGCCATTTTCTGGACCTTGGCTGCGGCCAGGCGGTGTTTGCCTCCTGGCTGCTCGCGGCCCGGCGCCGCTTCGAGCGGGGCAACTGGCCGGATAACTGGCCGCCCCCCCCGCACGTGCAGAGCTTGCGCGGCTTCGAGCTCATGCCGAAAGACGTGGCCCGGGCCAACATGGCTTTGGCGGCCGAAGCACCGCGGGTGAGCATCCGCCAGGGCGACATCTGTGTCACCGACTTTGGTCAGGCAGACGTGGTCACCATCCTGGACGTACTCCACTACATCGACTACCCCGGGCAGGAAGACATACTGCGCAGGGTGAGGGCGGCCCTGCCGCCGGGAGGGGTGTTCATCACCCGGGTCGGCGACCGGGAGGGCGGCCTGCCCTTTCACGTTTGCAACGGCATGGACAAGCTCGTCTGCTTCGTTCGCGGGCATCGGTTGCCCCGGCTCTACTGCCGCTCCCTGCGGGAGTGGGTCGCACTTGTGGACCAACAGGGCTTCCGGGTGGAAACCATTCCCATGAGCGAAGGCAAACCCTTTGCCAATACCATGCTGGTGGCACGTCTGCCCGCGGATTAAGGCATCGGCCGGAGATATCCAGGCCCCGGTTCCCGTTCTGTTAGACTCGCCACCTTCACCCAGCCTTGCAACCCGTGAAGCCCCTGCTCCTTTCCCATTCCACCGCCAGCACCTGCCTCGGGGCAGGGCTCCCGGCCATGCGCGACGCGCTGGAGTCCGGACGGAGCGGCCTGACCCCCTGCGATTTTGAAACCGCCCGTCTGGACACCTGGATCGGCACCGTACCCGGCGTGGACGCCATCCGGCTGCCAGAAACGCTGGCTCGCCACGATTGCCGCAACAACCGGCTGGCGCTCCTCGGCTTGCGGGCAGACGGCTTCGAGGCGCATGTCCGCGCAGCCATCGGCCGTTACGGCAAGCGCCGGGTGGCCCTATTGCTGGGCACCAGCACCTCCGGCATCCTCGAGACCGAAATCGCCTATCGCCAGCGCGACCCCGTCAGCGGCGCATTGCCCCCGGGCTACCGCTACGCCACCACCCACAATTCCTATTCGGTGGCGGGCTTTGTCCGCGAATACTTCGGGCTGGAAGGCCCGGCCGTGGTCGTGTCCACGGCCTGCTCCTCATCCGCCAAGGTATTCGCCGCCGCAGCCCGGATGATGGCTTGCGGGGTGGTGGATTGCGCCCTCGTGGGCGGAGTGGACTCCCTGTGCCTCACCACCCTGTACGGATTCCGCTCCCTCGAGCTCACGTCTCCTCAACCGTGCCAGCCGTTCGATGCGGAGCGCCGGGGCATTTCCATCGGAGAAGGCGCCGCCTTCGCACTGCTTGAGCCCTGCCCGGCCAATCTGGACGCGGATGCGGTCTTGCTCCTTGGTGCCGGCGAATCCAGCGACGCCTACCACATGTCCGCCCCCCATCCCGAAGGTCTGGGTGCCCGCATGGCCATGGAGGCGGCGCTACTGGACGCCGGTCTCTGCGCTGCCGACATCGATTACATCAATCTGCACGGCACCGCCACCCCCAGCAACGACGCTGCCGAAGGCAAGGCCGTGGCTGCCCTGTTTGGCAACCATGTCCCCGCCAGCTCCACCAAGGGTGCTACCGGGCACACCCTGGGCGCGGCCGGCGCGGTGGAAGCCGTGGCCTGCGCCCTGGCCTTGCGCCACGACTTGCTGCCGGGCGGCGCCGGCACCCGGCACCCGGACCCGATGATTCCCATCGACTACCTGACCGCTTCCCGGCCCGGAACCGTGCGCCGGGCGCTGAGCAATTCCTTCGGATTCGGCGGCAGCAACTGCAGCCTCGTCTTGGGACGCCCATCATGAGCACCGCCCACCCGCTCACCGCCTGGGTCGACGGCATCGGCCTGCTGGCCCCGGGGCTTCCCGATTGGCCCGCAGCAGCCCCCGTGCTCGATGGCAGCACCCCCTGGCACAGCGCGCCCACCCTCCTGCCCGCCCCGGCGCTGCTGCCCCCGGCCGAAAGGCGTCGCGCCAGCCGGCTGGTCAAGCTGGCCCTGGCGGCCGGCCTGGAAGCGGCTCGCCATGCCGGGCAGGACCCGGCCGCGCTGGCTACCGTGTTCTCCGCAAGCTGCGGCGACGGCCACAACTGCCACGCCTTGTGCGAGACACTGGCCGGCGAAGACCGCCAAGTCTCCCCCACCCGTTTTCACAACTCGGTGCACAACACCGCCGCCGGTTACTGGGGCATCGCCACAGGCGCCATGGCGCCCTGCCAGGTACTGTGCGCCTACGATGCGAGTTTTGCCGCCGGGCTGCTGGAAGCCATGGTTCAGGTTGCCACCAGTCAAACGCCGGCCTTGCTGATCGCCTACGACGCCGAATACCCCGACCCCATTCATGGGGTGCGGCCGGTGCCGGACGCTGGCGCCATTGCCTTGCTGCTCAGCCCCGGGCAGAGCGGGCAGTCGCTCGCCGCCATCCAGACGAGCCTTGCCGAACGCCCCGTCAGCCACCTCGCCGACCCCACGCTGGACGGATTGCGCCAAGCCATTCCCGCATTGCGCGGCTTGCCCCTGCTGGCTGCCCTGGCCAAAGGGACACCCGCGACGGTGAGCCTGGATTACCTGGCGCCACTCAGCCTGGGCGTGGAGGTGCAACCGTGCTAGATCACGCTTGGATTGCCGCGCGCATTCCCCACCAGGGCAGCATGTGCCTGCTGGCGGCGGTGGATGGCTGGAGCAGCGAGCACATCCAGTGCCGCGCCCACAGTCATCGGGAGGCCGACAACCCCCTGCGCGCCTCGGGCCGTCTGGGCGCCGCCTGCGGTATCGAATATGCCGCCCAGGCCATGGCCATCCACGGCGCGCTGCTGGCGGCTGGGGAACCCGGCAGGCAAGGCTATCTGGCCAGCGTGCGCTCCGTGGTGCTGCACGTGGATCGGCTCGATCACCTGGCGGACGATCTGGATGTGCGCGCCCAACGGCTCTCCGGCGACGCCACCACGGTGCTCTACGGCTTTCAGGTGCTCGCCGGGGGACAAGCCCTGCTGGAAGGCCGCGCGACTGTCGTACTCGATGCCGCCGCCGTGGAAGGGACGTCCCCATGAAAAAAGCGCTCGTCACCGGGGCCAGCGGCGGCATTGGCGCCGCCATTGCCCGCAAACTGGCAGCCAGCGGCCTGGAAGTCCTGGTGCACGCCAACCGCAATCTGCCCAAGGCCGAAGCCGTCGTGGCGGCCATCGCGGCCGAAGGCGGTCGCGCCCGTGCCCTGTGTTTCGATGTCACCGACCGCGCCGCCACCCAGGCGGCGCTGGCGACGGAGCTGGAAACCGGTCCGGTCCAGGTCCTGGTCAACAATGCCGGCATTCACGCCGACGCGGTGTTCCCGGGCATGAGCGGCGAGCGCTGGGACGGAGTGATCGACGTTTCCCTCAACGGCTTCTTCAACGTCACGCAGCCGCTCACCCTGCCCATGCTGCGCAGCCGCTGGGGGCGGATCATCAACATCACCTCGGTGGCCGGACTGGCAGGCAACCGGGGGCAAGTCAATTACGCCGCAGCCAAAAGCGCGTTGCACGGGGCCACCAAATCGCTGGCGCAGGAACTGGCCAGCCGCGGCGTGACGGTCAATGCCGTGGCGCCGGGCATCATCGAAACCGGCATGATCGAGGGCCGCTTCGATACCGAAACCATCAAGCGTCTGGTGCCCATGCAGCGGGCCGGCCAGCCGGAGGAAGTGGCGGATCTGGTGGGCTTTCTTGCTTCCGAGGCGGCGGCCTATATCTCGGGTCAGGTCATCTCCATCAATGGCGGGATGTACTGAACCGCCTTACCCGCACCCCCATGAGCGTTGAGTCCCAACTCGCCAACTCGGCGGTCCACAAGAGCGAAGCCGTCCTCTTCTTCACCCTGCTGCAACTGGCCATCATCGTGCTGGCGGGGCGGCTGGGCGGCGCGCTGGCCCTGCGCTCCGGCCAGTCGGCAGCGGTGGGCGAGATCATCATCGGCATCTTGCTGGGGCCGTCGCTCTTCGGCCTGCTGGCGCCGGACCTGTTCGCCCTGGTGTTCCGCTCCGCCCCGCCGGAGCCCATGCAGGTGCTGTCCCAGGTGGGGCTGATCCTGCTCATGTTCCAGATCGGGCTGGAGTTCGACTTTTCCCACCTCAACGACAAGCAGAACCGCCGCGCCGTCACCTGGGTGTCCGCCGCCGGGCTCGTGCTGCCCTTCACCCTGGGCCTGGGCTTCGGCTTCTGGTCTGCGCCGATCCTGTCGCCGGGAACGGACCGGGTCGCTTCCGCCCTGTTCATCGCCACCGCCTTCAGCATCACCGCCCTGCCCATTCTGGGACGGATCATGATCGAGTTCGATCTCACCCGTAAGCCGCTGGGGGTGATCGCCATCAGCGCCGCGGCGATCAACGACGTGATCGGCTGGCTGCTGCTGGCCCTGGTCACGACGCTGACCGTCTCCCGTTTCGATCTGGGCGGGTTTTCCACCAAGGTGGCGCTGGTGGCCCTGTTCGGGCTGGCGAGCTGGTTCATCGTGCGGCCGCTGATGAAACGCGTGGTGCGGCGGATGCAGGGAAAGGCGGCGCTTGCCAGTCGTTCCCCGGGCCGCCTCAAGCACGACCTGGCTCCCTCGGGGGGCGGCTCGGGCGTCTTGTCGCAGCCGGGGGTACCCCTTAGCAACAACCTGATGGGCGTGGTGCTGGCGGCCGTGTTCGTCTCCGCCATGGGCACCTACCAGCTCGGCATCTTCGCCATCTTCGGCGGCTTCATGATGGGCGTGCTGCTGCATGACGAGCCGGCCCTGATCGCCGCCTGGAAGGAGCGGATCGGCCACTTCGTCACCGTCTTCTTCCTGCCCATCTTCTTCACCTACACGGGCCTGCGCACCAACATCGGCGGGCTGGATTCGCTTGCCCTGTGGGGCTGGTGCGCCCTGACGGCGTTCCTGGCCACCCTCGGCAAGTTTGGCGGCACCTACGCCGCGGCGCGCTACGCCGGAATGAGCCACCATGAAGCCAACGCCCTGGGCATCATGATGAACACCCGGGCGCTGATGGAGCTCATCGTCATCAACGTGGGCTACGACCTGGGCGTGATCTCCCAGAACATGTTCACCATGCTGGTGATCATGGCCATCGTCAGCACCGT
>DAITAZ010000008.1:0-99050 GCA_036824045.1 Rhodocyclaceae bacterium | reverse complement strand
CTGCGCCTGTGGGATGCCCGCTCCGGCGAGTGCCTCCTCACCCTCGCCGGGCATGCGGGCCCGGTCTCGGGCTGCGCTTTCTCCCCGGACGGCAGCCGCTTGCTCTCCGCCTCCTGGGACGGCACGCTCCGCCTGTGGGATGCCCGCTCCGGCGAGTGCCTGCTCACCCTGGCCGGGCATGCGGGCGGGGTCTTGGGCTGCGCCTTCTCCCCGGACGGCCGCCGCCTGCTCTCCGCCTCAGCGGACGGCACGCTGCGCCTGTGGGATGCCCAAACCGGCGAGCCTTTGGCGCCCCTCATCCAGCACTTCAACGACGGTGCCTGGGCGGCGCTGGACATGGCCCGCAACCGGGTGCTGCACACCGGGGGCGAGGCCTGGCGCTGGCTGGGCTGGCTGGCCACGGACCCGGCCACGGGCTGGCGGGAGCGCTACCCCATCGAATGCGAAACGGCGGGCTGAGGTCTGCCTGCCGGGCCGGCCCGCGCCGGGGGCGGCGCTCAGCCGTCGCCTTTCTGCCACTGGTCGAGCTGGCGGCGGTCCCGCTTGGTGGGGCGGCCGTGGCCATCGCCCAGGCCGGCGGTGAGCCGCCGCAACTCCTGGGCGGCGAGGCGGGCGGCCTGGCTTTCCGCCGTTTCCCGGTACAGGGTTTGCGCCACCGGGGCGGGGCCGCGCCGATCGGAGAGCGCCAGCACTTCCACCCGCCAGGTGAGCCCTTCGCGGGTGATGTCCAGGGTGTCGCCCACCCGCACGTCCCTGGCGGGTTTGACGCGGGTGCCGTTCACATGGACCTTGCCGCCTTCCACCGCGTCGGCGGCCAGGGAGCGGGTCTTGAAGAAGCGGGCCGCCCACAGCCACTTGTCCACCCGCAGGCGCTCGGCGCCGGGGGCGGGGGTGTCCGCCGCTGTGCGGGCCATGTTCAGTGCCACTCCACGGCGGCGGTGAAAAGGTAGCCCGCGCCATAGACGGTCTTGATCAGGCGCGGGTTCTGGGGGTCTTCTTCGAGCTTGCGGCGCAGGCGGGACATGCGCACGTCGATGCTGCGGTCAAAGGGGACGGCGTCCTTGTCCGGCAGGAGCTGCTCCCGGCCGAGGATGCGGTTGGGGTTGCGCAGCAGGGCTTCGAGCAGGGCCGCCTCGGCGGCGGAAAGGGACACGGTGCGGCCCTCCGGGTCGGTGAGGCTGAGGCGGCCGCTGTCGAACAGCCAGCCGGCAAAGCGGGCGCGGGGCGGGGCGCTGGTGGTGTCGGCGGCCTTGGGCGGCGCCCAGCGGCGCAACACGCTGCGCACCCGGGCCACGAGTTCCCGCGGGTCCACGGGCTTGACCAGATAGTCGTCGGCGCCCAGTTCCAGCCCCAGGATGCGCTCGGAAAGCTCGCCCCGGCCGGAGAGGATGATCACCGCGCAGTCGTGGTTTTCCTGCAGGGTGCGCACCAGTTCCATGCCGTCCATGTCCGGGAGGCCCAGGTCCACCAGGCACAGGGCGGGGCTGGCGTTGCGCAGCGCCTGCAGGCAGGCGCCACCGCTGCGGTAGTGGTCGGTGGCGAATCCGTAGCGCTCCAGCGCCTCGGCCAGCAGGCGGGCGATGTCGGCTTCGTCCTCGACGATGAAGATGCGTTTTTTGTCGGTTTCCATGGCTAATCGGGGGCGGGCATGCCGCTCAGGGCCCGGGCCAGCGCTTCCCGGTCGAAGGGCTTGCGCAGCAGCGGGCCGGGGCTGGGGGCGCCCGGCTCGGGTTGGGGGTGTTCGGCAAAGCCGGTCATGAGGAGGATGGGCAGGTCGGGGCGCAACTGCCGGGCGGCTTCGGCCAGCGCCCGCCCGTCCATGGCCCCGGGCATCACCAGATCGGTGAGCAGGACCGCCACGTCCGGCAGGTTTTGCAACAGGGCCAGGGCCTCGGCGCCACTGGCGGCCTCCAGCACCGGGTGGCCGAGGCTGGTGAGCAGTTCCCGCACCACCTGGCGCACGTCCGGGTTGTCGTCCACCAGCAGGGCGAGGCCGGCGGCGGCGGGGGGTGTCACGGTGATTTCGGCGGGGGCGGGGGTGGCCGCCTCCCGGGGCAGGTAGAGCCGCACCACGGTGCCTTTGCCGGGTTCGCTGTCGAGGGCGACGGCGCCGCCGGACTGGCGGACAAAGCCATAGACCATGGAAAGCCCGAGGCCGCTGCCCGCCCCGAAGCCCTTGGTGGTGAAGAAAGGCTCGAACACCCGTTGCAGTACCTCCACCGGGATGCCGGTGCCCGTATCCACCACCCGCAGCAGCGCGTAGTGCCCGGCGTTGAGGGCGAGCGGCAGGGCGTCTTCGGCGCTGAGGGTGACGGCGCCCACGTCGAAGACGATGGTGCCGCCCTCCGGCATGGCGTCCCGGGCGTTGATGGCCAGATTGAGCAGGGCGTTCTCGAGCTGGTGGGGGTCGATGCAGGTCTGCACCGGCCCGTCGGGCAGGGTGGTGAGCAGACGCACGCCGGGGGGCAGGGAGCGCTGGATGAGCGCGGCCATGTTGAGCACCAGTTCGCGGGCGTCCACCTGGCGAGGGAGCAGCGGCTGCTGGCGGGAAAAGCTGAGCAGCCGCCGGATGAGTTCGGCGCCCCGTTCGCCCGCGTGCACGGCCGGGGTGACGTGGGTGGGGCCCCAGGGCGCGCCCGGGTGCTGCTCCAGCAGGGCCTTGAGGTTGCCCAGCACGATGGTGAGCAGGTTGTTGAAGTCGTGGGCGAGCCCGCCGGTGAGCTGGCCCACCGCCTCCATCTTCTGCGCCTGGCGCAGGGCGGCCTCGCTGGCTTTTTGCTCGGTGATGTCGGCGGAGGAGACAAAAAACCCCCGGACCTGGCCGCGCTGGTCCAGATCCGGCACCACGATGCTGCGGGCGTGGGCGGGACGGCCGTTGCGGGTCATCGTGTACTCGTAGGAGACCGTGCGGCCGGTGGCGGCTTGCTCCAGGTAGGGCCGCACGTGGGCGAACACTTCGGTGCCGGCTACCGCCTCCAGGTGCTGGCCGATGATGCTTTCCTTGGTGTGGCCGAACCAGGCGGCGTAACTGCGGTTGGCGAAGCGGTAGATGTAGTCCCGGTCCACCTGGGCGATCAGGGCGGGGATGGCGTCGGTGATCACCCTGAGCCGTTCCTCGCTGCGGCGGTAGGCCTCGGCCACGCCGTCCAGGGCGGACTTGGCGGCCTTGAGGCTGGCGTTGGCGGAGGTGAGCTCCGCCGTGCGTTCCTGCACCCGCCGTTCCAGTTCCTGGTTCTGCTGGCGGATGAGCCGCTCGTAGGCCCGTTGCTCGGTGACGTCGGTGTACAGCGTGACGAAGCCCTGGTTGGGCAGCGGCTCGCCGCGGATGGCGATGATGCGCCCGTTGGGCCGCACCCGTTCCGTGCAGTGGGGTTGAAAGCGGCGGGCCGCCTCGACCCGCACCCGGGTTTGCTCCGCCGGGTCGCCCGGGCCGTACTCGCCCCGATCCGCGTTGTAGCGGATGATTTCCTCGAAGGGCATCCCCGGGTAGAGCCGCTCCAGGGGGATTTCGAGCAGCCGGGTAAGGGTCTCGTTCCAGGCCGCGAGGCGCAGGTCCCGGTCGAACAGGGTGAGGCCCTGGTCGAGCAGGTCCAGGCCGTCCTGCAGCAAGCCCAGGCGGCGCAGCGCTTCAGACAGGTCCGGGGTGTCCGGTGGGCGTGGAAGGATCATGCGTCAAGGTGCGATTCGGTTCGGGCGAGGGGTTGTTGCCGGCCGGCCATGGCGGGCGGCGTCGGCTGCAACAATTCGAAAGATTCTGCACATAGTCGGGCAAAAGTGTTCTGGGATTCTTGCAAGGCGGCTGAAACCCTCCGCTTTCCCGGGCGGGAGGCATCCCCCGGGGGCAAGGATGGGTAAATCAGCGGCGGCACATAGTGGCGTTATCCCTGATTGATTCTCCAGCCCGGCGGGCGATGATCATGGGGTTTGCGCCCGAAGGCTCGCCGCCGGGCCGCCAGCACCAATAATGATCGCACGGGGCACCGACCCTGGCACGGAAGCCGGAAACACCGGCTCGGACACGAGACAACACAGGAGGTTGCCGCAGATGGCAGAACACCATCAACAGGCGTCGCTGGACACCTTTCCCCGTTTGCTGCTGCACCATGCCCAGGTGCGCCCGGGCGAACCGGCGGTGCGGGAGAAGGATCTCGGCATCTGGCAAACCTACAGCTGGTCCCGCGTGGCCGACGAGGTGCGGGCCCTGACCTGCGGCCTGGCGGCCCACGGTTTCAAGCGCGGGATGAATCTGGCCATCGTCGGCGACAATCGTCCGCGCCTGTACTGGGCCTTCGCCGCGGCGCAGATCCTGGGGGGTACGCCGGTGCCGCTCTACCAGGATGCGGTGGCGGCGGAGATGGTGTTCGTGCTTGAGGATGCGGACATCCACTTCGCCATCGTCGAAGACCAGGAACAGGTGGACAAGATGCTCGAGGTGCGGCCCCGGTTGCCCCACCTGGAGCACGTGTATTACGACGATCCGCGCGGCATGCGCACCTACACCGACGAGGCGCTCACCGGCTTCGACCGGTTGCAGGAGATCGGCCGGGAGTACGACAAGGCCAACCCGGGTTTCTTCGACCGCTGCGTGCAGGCGGTCACCCCGGACGATGTGGCGGTGATGCTCTACACCTCCGGCACCACCGGCAAACCCAAGGGCGTGTGCCAGACCCACCGGGCGTTGATCGCGGCGGCCGCGGGCGGTGCCAGCTTCGACAAGCTGTCCGCCGCGGACGAGGTGCTGTCCTATCTGCCCATGGCCTGGGTGGGGGATAACCTCTTTTCCTACGCCCAGGCGATGGTGACGGGCTTCACCATCAACTGCCCCGAGTCCGGCGACACGGTGATGACGGACATGCGGGAGATCGGGCCGACCTACTACTTCGCGCCGCCCCGGGTGTTCGAGAACCTGCTGACCCAGGTGATGGTGCGGATGGAAGACGCGGGTGCCATCAAGCGCCGCCTGTTCGGCTATTTCATGGATGTGGCGCGCCGCTGCGGGGCGGAGATTCTGGACGGCAAGGGGGGCGTTTCCGTGGGCGACCGCCTGCTCTACGCGCTGGGGAATTTCTTCGTTTATGGGCCGCTGCGCAACGTGCTGGGCATGAGTCGCATCCGCGTGGCCTACACCGCCGGCGCCGCCATCGGCCCGGATCTCTTCCGCTTCTACCGTTCCATCGGCATCAATCTCAAACAGCTCTACGGCGCCACCGAAACCTGCGCGTATGTCTGCCTGCAGCCCGACGGGCAGATCAAGCTCGATACGGTGGGCCTGCCGGCGCCGGGGGTGGAGATCAAGATTGCCGACAACGGCGAGGTCCTGGTGAAGAGCGCCGCCATGCTCAAGGAGTACTACAAGCGGCCGGAGGCCACCGCCGAGGTGTTCGACGACAAGGGCTATTTCAAGACCGGCGACGCGGGCTTCATCGACGGCGACGGGCATCTGAAGATCATCGATCGCGCCAAGGACGTGGGCAAGCTGGCCAACGGCGCCATGTTTGCCCCCAACTACATCGAGAACAAGCTCAAGTTCTTCCCCCATGTGAAGGAGGCGGTCTGCTTCGGTCACGACCGGGAGAATGTGTGCGCCTTCATCAACATCGACCTGGTGGCGGTGGGCAACTGGGCCGAGCGCCGGGGGATCGCCTACTCCGGCTACACCGATCTGGCGGCCAAGGAAGAGGTGTACGTGCTGATCCAGGAATGCGTGGAGAAGGTGAACGCAGAACTGGCCCAGGACACCATGGTCGCCGATTCCCAGATCCATCGCTTCCTGGTGTTGCACAAGGAGCTGGACCCGGACGATGACGAACTGACCCGCACCCGCAAGGTGCGCCGGGGCTTCGTGGCGGAGAAGTACGCGGTGCTGATCGATGCGCTCTATGGCGGCCGGACCAGCCAGTACATCGAAACCATGGTGCGCTTCGAGGACGGGCGCACCAACAAGATCGGCGCGGACGTGAAGATCCGCAACGCCAAGACCTTTGCCCCGGCCGCGGGCAAGCAGGCGGCATGACGGGGGGCGCATGAGCGACAAACGTATCGGCGACGTGATCGTGGACCTGAAGGGGATATCGCTCTCCTTCGGCGGGGTGAAGGCTCTGACCAATATCAGCTTCAACGTCTGCGAGCACGAGATCCGGGCCATCATCGGGCCCAACGGCGCGGGCAAGAGCTCGATGCTCAACGTGATCAACGGGGTGTATCACCCGCAGGAGGGCGAGATCACCTTCTACGGGCGGCATCTGAAGGACATGAGCACGCACGTGGCGTCGCGCCACGGCATCGCCCGCACCTTCCAGAACATTGCGCTGTTCAAGGGCATGAGCGTGCTGGACAACCTGATGACCGGCCGCAACCTGAAGATGAACTGCAATTTCCTGCAGCACGCCCTGTGGCTGGGCAAGGCGCAGCGGGAGGAACTGGAGCACCGGCGCAAGGTGGAAGAGGTGATCGAGTTCCTGGAGATCCAGCACATCCGCAAGACGCCGGTGGGACGCCTGCCCTACGGCCTGCAAAAGCGGGTGGAACTGGGCCGGGCCCTGGCGGCGGAGCCCAGCCTGCTGCTGCTGGACGAGCCGATGGCGGGGATGAACGTGGAGGAGAAGCAGGACATGTGCCGCTTCATCATCGACGTGAATGAGCAGTTCGGCACCACGATCGTGCTGATCGAGCACGACATGGGCGTGGTGATGGACATTTCCGACCGGGTGGTGGTGCTGGATTACGGCAAGAAGATCGGTGACGGCACGCCGGATGAAGTACGCAGCAACCCCGAGGTGATCGCAGCCTACCTCGGCACCAAGCACTAAGCGGGAGGGGCAATCGTGCAGTTCTTTTTCGAAGTGCTGATCGGCGGCCTGCTCTCGGGGATCATGTATTCCCTGGTGGCGCTTGGTTTCGTGCTGATCTACAAGGCGTCCGGGGTGTTCAACTTCGCCCAGGGGGCGATGGTGTTCGCCGCGGCGCTGACCTTTGTCGGCTTCCAGGAAAAGCTGCCGGGCTGGCTCGGACTGGATGCGGAATCCTCGGCCGTGTTCTGGCTGGCCCTGGTGCTGGCCTTCGGGGCGATGGTGGTGGTGGGGATCCTCACCGAGAAGATCGTGCTGCGGCCGCTGGTCAATCAGCCCCACATCACGTTGTTCATGGCCACCATCGGCCTGACCTTCGTCATCGAGGGGCTGGCCCAGATGGTGTGGGGCGCCAACGTGCGCGGGCTGGAACTGGGCATCCAGGACGAGCCCATCGAGTGGTTGATGGACCAGTGGGGGATCGGTGTCTCCAAGTTCGACCTCTTTGCCGCAGGCGTGGCGGCCTTGCTGGTCACCGGCCTGGCCCTGATGTTCCAGTACACCCGCGTCGGCCGGGCGCTGCGGGCCGTGGCGGATGACCACCAGGCGGCGCTCTCCATCGGGATCCCCTTGCAGCAGATCTGGCGGATCGTCTGGGCGGTGGCGGGGTTCGTGGCGCTGGTGGCGGGTTTGCTCTGGGGCGCGCGCAACGGCGTGCAGTTTGCGCTGACCTTCACCGCATTGAAGGCGCTGCCGGTGCTGATCCTGGGGGGCTTTACCTCGGTGCCCGGGGCCATCATCGGCGGGCTGATCATCGGGGCCACCGAGAAACTGGCGGAAGTCTATGTGGGGCCGTTCGTGGGCGGAGGGATTGATTCCTGGTTCCCCTACATCATGGCCCTGGCCTTCCTGCTGATCCGGCCCGAAGGATTGTTCGGGGAAAAGCACATCGACCGCGTCTGACGGCGGCGGCTCCGCAGCGACGACAACCCATCGACCACGCGCAGTACGAGGGAGAGACAAGCAAATGCTTTACCGTGAAGCCGGCCAGTTCAAGGCCAGTTACGCCGAGGATCAGCAGATCTTTCCGATCCGGCAGGACCGGATCGGGTTCTGGATCATCCTGGCGGTGTTTTTCCTGGTGGTACCCCTGGTGGCGGACCAGTACTGGCTCCAGGCCATTCTGATCCCCACCCTGATCTTTTCGCTGGCAGCGCTGGGGCTGAACATCCTCACCGGTTACGCCGGCCAGCTCTCGCTTGGCTCGGCGGGCTTCATGGCGGTGGGCGCGTTCGCGGCCTACAACTTCATGCTGCGCATCGATGGCATGCCGATCCTGGTTTCCTTTGTGCTCGCCGGCCTTTCGGCGGCGGCAGTGGGCATCGTGTTCGGCCTGCCCAGTCTGCGCATCAAGGGCTTCTATCTGGCGGTGGCCACCCTGGCGGCGCAGTTCTTCATCGTCTGGGCGCTGACCAAGTTCGACTGGTTCTCCAACTACAGCACGTCCGGGGTGATCACCGCGCAGCAGGTGGAAATTCTGGGCTACACCTTCGATACGCCTGTGAGCAAGTATCTGCTCACGCTGGCGATCGTGACCGTGCTGGCGCTGGCGGCCAAGAACATGGTGCGCAGTTCCACCGGCCGGGCCTGGATGGCCGTCCGCGATATGGACGTGGCGGCAGAGGTGATCGGCTTCCGGCTGATGCACACCAAGCTGCTGGCGTTCGCCGTGAGCGCCTTTTACTGCGGCGTCGCCGGTGCGCTCTACGCCTATACCTACCTGGGGACGGTGGAACCGGAGGGCTTCAACCTGGACATGTCCTTCCGCATCCTGTTCATGATCATCATCGGCGGGGTGGGGAGCATCATGGGTTCCTTCCTGGGGGCGGCGTTCATCTCGCTCCTGCCCATCTTCCTCGACAACGTGATCCCGGCGCTGTTTGGCGATTCGGTGTCCGCCAGTTTCAGTTCCAACCTGCAGCTCGTGATTTTTGGCGGGCTGATCATCTTCTTCCTGATTGTCGAGCCCCATGGACTGGCTCGACTGTGGCAGATCGCCAAGGAAAAACTGCGGTTGTGGCCCTTCCCGCACTAACCCGCGTGCCGCAGGTCCATAAGTCGGTAGTCGCAACACCATATAACGATTGGATGAGGAGATAGACAAGTGAGCACACTCGCAACCCGTATCAAGCAAGCCGCCCTGGTGGGTGCCGCGGTCGTCGCCACGCTGGGCGCCCAAAATGCCCTGGCCCAGGCCAAAGAGCAGTTCATCGGTCTGCCAAGCTACCGGGTCGGCCCCTATGCGGCGGGCGGATCGGGGATCTTTGGCGGCTTCATCGACTACATGGCCTACATCAACGACAAGGAAGGCGGCGTCAATGGCGTCAAGCTGGTGTGGGAAGAGTGCGAAACCGAGTACAACAACGCCCGGGGCGTGGAGTGCTACGAGCGCCTGAAGACCAAGGGCGCCACCGGCAATTCCGTGTTCCAGCCCTTGTCCACCGGCATCACCTACTCGGTGCTGGAGAAGGTGACTGCTGACAAGATCCCCATGGTCACCATCGGCTACGGTCGTACCGATGCGGCGGACGGTCGCGTGTTCCCCTGGGTGTTCCCGATGATCTCCACCTACTGGAGCCAGGCGTCGGGGATGGTCAAATTCATTGCCCAGAAGGAAGGCGGCGAAGACAAGCTGAAGGGCAAGAAGATCGCCTACCTCTACCATGACTCGGCCTTCGGCAAGGAAGGCATCCCCCTGATGGAAGAGCAGGCCAAGAATCTCGGCTATCAACTGGTGACCATTCCCGTGGCCCATCCGGGGAACGAGCAGCAGTCCCAGTGGCTGAAGATCCGTCAGGAGAAGCCTGACTGGGTCATCCTGTGGGGATGGGGGGTGATGAACCCGACCGCCATCAAGGCGGCTGCCAAGGTGGGCTTCGCCCGCGACAAGATCGTGGGCGGCTGGTGGTCCGGTTCGGAAGAGGACACCATTCCCGCGGGCTCCGCCGCCACCAACTACATCACCGCCAACTTCACCGGTGCCGGCGGCAACTTCCCGGTGATCAAGGACATCCAGAAGGTGGTGTATGGCAAGGGCAAGGGCAATCTGGAGGACAAGAGCCGGGTGGGCAGCATCTACTACAACCGGGGTGTGATCCACGGCATCGTGACCGTCGAAGCGATCCGCGCTGCCCAGGAGAAGTTTGGCAAAGGCAAGCCGCTCACCGGCGAGCAGGTCCGCTGGGGCCTGGAACACCTCAATCTGGATGCCAAACGCCTCAAGGCGCTCGGGGCTGAAGGCCTGATGCCGGAGGTCAAGCTCTCCTGTGCCGATCACGAGGGGTCGGGCAAGATCCGCTTCCAGCAATGGGACGGCAAGGGCTGGAAGTCGATCACCGACTGGATCGACACCGACCGCACCCTGGTACGCAAGATGATCGAGGACTCCGCCGGCAAGTACGCCAAGGAGAAGAACATCAAGCTGCGTGACTGCGCCAAGGAAGGCTGATCTCCGAGCCGGGCCCGGGGCGCTCCGCCGTCCCCGGGCCCGGGGCTGACTGGCCGCGGAGCCGGTTCGATGACCCGAACCGGCCTCATCTCACCCCTGCACAACGGACTTGCCCATGCAGAACCTAGCCGTCTCTCCACCCCCTTCCGCCGAGTACCTGAGCGTGAACAACGTGGAGGTCATCTACGATCACGTGATCCTGGTGCTCAAAGGCGTCTCGCTCCAGGTGCCCAAAGGCAAGATCGTTGCCCTGCTGGGGGCCAATGGCGCGGGCAAATCCACCACACTCAAGGCCATATCCAATCTGCTCCGGGCGGAGCGGGGCGATGTGACCAAGGGCAACATCGAATTCAAGGGCACGCGCGTCGATCAGCTCACGCCCAACGAGCTTGTTCGCCGTGGCGTGATCCAGGTGATGGAGGGGCGGCACTGTTTCGCCCACCTCACCATCGAGGAGAACCTGCTCACCGGGGCCTACACCCGGAGCATCTCCCGCAGCCAGCTCAACGAGAGTCTGGAGATGGTCTACGCCTACTTCCCCCGTCTCAAGCAACGGCGCAGTTCGCAAGCGGGCTACACCTCGGGCGGAGAGCAGCAGATGTGCGCCATCGGGCGGGCGCTCATGGCCAAGCCCGAGATGATTCTGCTGGACGAGCCTTCCATGGGTCTGGCGCCCCAGATCGTGGAAGAGATCTTCGAGATCGTCCGTGACCTGAACCAGAAGGAGCAGGTGAGCTTCCTCCTTGCAGAACAAAACACCATGGTGGCGCTGCGCTACGCCGACTTTGGATACATCCTGGAAAACGGCCGGGTGATGATGGAGGGTGAAGCCTCCGAACTGGCCAACAACGAGGATGTGAAGGAGTTCTACCTGGGCCTGTCCACCGAAGGCCGCAAGAGCTTCCGGGACGTCAAGCACTACCGACGGCGCAAACGCTGGCTGGCCTGAGCGGGCCGGCGCTCTTCCCCGAACCCATCTGAACAGTGTGGCGGCAGGCGCTCGTGCCGGCTGCCAGGAGGGCCTACGTCCATGAACTTCTACGACACCCAGGAAACGCGCGACCCCGCCCTGCGCGAACAAGAGCTTTTCGGCCGCCTGCCGGGCCTCATCCACTTCGCCCAGCGCAACACCACTGCCTACGCCCGAACGCTTTCCGGCATCGATCCGGCGGCGATCACGGATCGGGCTGCGTTGGCCCGGATTCCGGTCACCCGCAAGTCCGAGTTGCTCGAAAAGCAAAAGCTGGACCGTCCGTTTGGCGGGTTTGCGCCCGACTGGCGAGGGGCCGCGGGCCGCGTGTACGCTTCACCAGGCCCGATCTACGAGCCCGAAGGCCGGGCGGCCGACTACTGGCGCACCGCCCGGGCGCTCTACGCAGCGGGTTTCCGCTCCGGCGATCTGGTGCACAACGCGTTCTCGTATCACATGACGCCGGGCGCCTGGATCATGGAGGCGGGTGCCCAGGCCCTGGGCTGCTCCGTGTTTCCGGCCGGCGTGGGGCAGACCGAGCAGCAGGTGCAGGCGATGGCCGATCTGCAGCCGGATGGCTACGTGGGTACGCCGTCGTTCCTGCGCATACTGGTGGATAAGGCCGAGGAATCCGGTGTTGCATTGCCCCGGCTGAAGAAAGCCCTCGTCTCCGGCGAGGCCTTTCCCCCGAGCGTGCGCGACAGCCTCGCGGCAAAGGGCATCCAGGCTTACCAAGCCTATGCCACCGCTGACCTGGGAGCGATCGCCTATGAATCCCCGGCGCGGGAGGGATTGATCGTAGACGAAGGCGTGATCGTCGAAATCGTGCGGCCTGGAACGGGCGAACCCGTCGCGGATGGCGAAGTGGGCGAACTGGTGGTCACCGTGTTCAACCACGACTACCCCCTGATCCGCTTCGGGACAGGAGATCTTTCCGCGGTGTTGCCCGGAGCATCGCCTTGTGGTCGGACCAACATGCGGATCAAGGGCTGGATGGGGCGCGCGGACCAGACCACCAAGGTCAAGGGCATGTTCGTACACCCTTCCCAGGTGGCGGACGTGGTGCGCCGCCATGCCCCGGTGCAGCGGGCACGGCTGGTGGTGGAGAATCCGGACCATCAGGACCGGATGACTTTGCACTGCGAGGTGGCCGAAGGGGAGCCGGCGCTGGCTGAGGCCATTGCCGGCAGCATCCGGGAGGTGACCAAGCTCCGGGGCGAGGTGGTCTTTTGTCCGCCAGGCAGTCTGGCCAACGATGGAAAAGTGATCGACGACCTGCGCCGGTACGAATGAGCGTGCGATAGCGCACGCTCCTTTGCAAGCAGTCGGAAGCCGTGTGTTGTCTCCAGATTGGGAGATCCGGCTCGCCCCTATAATTCTCTGGTTACCGGGTCGGGGAGTGTACCCGCCGGGGTGCGTTACTCATGATCGGAGATGAAATTGGGGCAGTCGGACTTGAAGGGGCAGCTTTGTCTGGTTACTGGAGCGAGCGGCGGTGTGGGTGGGGCCATTGCCTTGGCGCTGGCGCGTCAGGGCGCAACCGTCATCCTCGCCGGGCGCAACGCCGAGCGCTTGGCCGCGGCTGCCCAAGGTGTTGTGGCGGGCGGCGGTGAGGCCCATGTCCGGGAAGTGGACCTGGCGTGCGAGGAGAACGTTCGGGCGCTGGGCGAATGGATTGCGGGCCGCTGGGGCCGGTTGGACATCCTGGTGCACAGTGCGGGAGTGCACAGCACGGCCAAGACCGAAGAGGCTTCCCTGGCCGAGTTGGACCGCCTGTTTCAGTCGAACGTGCGAGGCCCCTACGCATTGACCCAGAGGCTGCTGCCCTTGCTCAAGGCGCCCAGAGGGCAGGTCGTGTTCATCAACAGCAGTGCCGGGCTGGCGGCCCGGGCTGGTGTAGGGCAGTACAGCGCCATGCAGCACGCCTCCAAGGCGCTGGCCGATGCCCTGCGGGATGAAGTGAATCCCGATCACGTGCGGGTGTTGAATGTCCATCTGGGCAGGACTGCGACACCCATGATCGCGCGGGTGTTTGCCGAAGAAGGGCGTGCGTACGACCCGTCGCGCTTGCTCCAGCCGGAAGACGTCGCGGCCATCGTGGTCAGTAGTCTCGTGCTCCCCTGGACCGCAGAAGTGACCAGCATCTCCATTCGTCCCATGAACAAATCCTGACTGCTGTTGCACTCTGTCAGGGAACTGCCCCAAACGATTTGGCCGCCAAAGGGCGGCCAAATCGTTTGACACGGACGTTTCGGAAGGTGCGCTCAGGTGGGCGTTTGGCGGGGAGCTGGAGGCAGCGCGCCTTGGCGCCGTCGGAGCCGTTCACCCAATTGCATGCCCGGGACTTCCACGTACTTGTATGCGAAGTGCGCAAGGGCGAGCACGCTTGCCACAAACAGGGCAAGACCGCATAGCCCCGCAATGGCGCTTAGCATCGGACCTAGGCGGGCTTTTTCCAGTGCAATCTGCAACGAATTGCCGAACAGATTGATCAGGCATCCGTGAACCAGATAGATCCCGAAGGATCGGATGCCAAGCCAATGCACCGGGGCGCTTTGGAGTAACCGACAAACCGGGCCCTGGTCATACGACAGCACGAGAACCAGCACTGCGAAGACAAAGGGTGCCAGCAAGGAAAGGCTGTTCCAGCCGCCGAACCACACAAACAACAACGTCAGGGCAAGTACTGGCCACTGGAGCTTGTCGGCAACGGTACTGAAAACACGCTTGCGGTATAGGCGACAAAGCAAGACCCCTAGCGCAAAGCCCGCAATGCAGCGAATAACGCCCAAGCCGTTCTCCACATGGGCATTGATGTACTGATCACCATTGAACAAGAAGATCGCAGCGATGGAGAGTACTGCGGTGATCATCAGCGTTACGCGGCTGGGCTTCGCAAACACCCAGATTGCACCGAAATAGACATTGACGATCCACTCCGAAGAGATCGACCAGGACGGGAAATTCAAATGCCTGACAGGCTCCGGGAGAATACCCGAGGCCTGAAGCATCAAAAGGTCGACGGCAATGTGCTTAACTACAAGTTCGTCCAGCAGCTGGGAGTGGGTGTTTATTGAGGGAATGAACTGTGCCGCCGCGAAGCGCATTGCGTCCGTCAGCCCCAGCATTACCAGAAACAAGACCATCGTGGCAATGTGCAACGGGTATAAACGGAAGAAGCGACGTGACACATAGTCCTTGAGTCCCAGTTGCCCCCGCGAGAGCCGGTCCTCGTAGGTGTTGGCCAGCACCAGACCCGACAGCACGAAGAACATATCCACGAACAGGTAGGCGTTTTCGATGAGGGGGGTCCCCGATCCCAAAAATATCTTCGGGAAATGGTGAATTGCCACGCCAAGTGCGGCAATACCCCTCAGGCCGTCTAGCGCGACCATTCTCTTTACGTTGTCGTTTGCCATGACCGGATCAGGTGGTAGGAATGCGTGCTCGTTCTTTCAATTTGTCAGGCCGAATGAACAGCAATGGAGAATCTTCTGATGCCTCTCCAAATGGCCTTTAGCCGGTCTCTGTCTTCGAGGATATGGGCTGCCGAGCGTGCAATCAGCGAGACAAACGCAAATAGCAGGATCGCGGTCACTGCAAGTTCTAAAGCGCCCTTGGCAGCGTAAGGGCGGAGGTAATTCAGGCTGAGCATGAGTAGAGGCCAGTGAATCAAGTAGAGCGTGTAGGAGAACCTCGACGTGCGGGCGATGAGCCGAAAGGCAGGGCGCTCCGTAGCGTTCCGTGAACCATGGGGCGACCACGCAAGCAAGGCCGCGCAGATCAGTGCAAAAATGAATCCAACAATATATTTGGTGTTCACCAATTGAGCGTCAAGCACCACTGTCGCTGTGTGGGTGACGGAAATCACTACTGCGATACATAACAGTATTGCGGCGAGTGATTTGGTCGGCCGCAGGTATCCGGAATGATGGAAATAAAACACTGCCGCGCCAGCGAGCCATACACCAAAGCCGGCCATCACCTGAGCGCCATTGTCCGAGGTGCTGAGCGCCAAGAAGGCCACCAGCAAGGGGAATGCAAACTTTCTGCGCCCCAGGAGTATCGAGAAAATGCACACGCCAAGGATGTAGAACCAAAACTCGTGGGACAGGCTCCACAGCGGTGTGTTGGCCGCGGGAGTCGATAGCTGGAAACTAATATTTTGGAGAAACAGCAGGCTTGCCATGACGCTCCACTTTTCCATGGACCAGCTGGCTGCCGCCGAGTAGGCACCGCGATCAACGTGATGAATCAGGAAGCCGGATAAGTACGCGGAGAGGTAGAGCAGCAAGAGCAGCGCTGTGGAAAAGAGTAGCGGTGGGTACAACCGCAGCATTCGTTCTTTTGCAAAACGGCCGAGATCGAAATCGTTGAACGAGTGCCGGCTTGCATTTGAGTACATGGAAGACGCCACCATGTACCCGCTGACCACAAAAAACACCATCACTGCATAGGCGCTTGCGGAATAGGAAATGCGCGATATTTCCTTTCGGAAATAGAGAGGCTCAATAACTATCTGATAAATGTGGTGAAGGAGCACGACTTGCGCGCTGCCTCCCCGAAGGAAATCAAACAGCAAAGAGTCCTGAGATGACAGTCTCTTGAAAGGCTTAATTGGACGATGCATGGCGTAACACCTGGCTCGTGCAAGGTGTTGGCGACCCAGCACCAAGCGACTGAGTCGCTCTATTTCAGCGCTCGAATTTAATGAGAGATGCGAGCGATTACTCTAGCGCCGCTGCCTGGCAGTATGTTTGCACCGAAACGTCAGGCGGGCATCATTTCCAATTAAGCCGTGACGGATTCCTCGTCAAATCTCAGATAGTAGTTCTGCCTTCACCAGTGCATCCGCCGCCGCGCGAATCGTACGGAAAGGCATCTCGGCTTTGCGGGCGATGTCGAGCAGGGAGTGCTCACCGTCCGAGTAGCTCAGTACCCAAAGCAGCGCCATCTGGAACGCTTTTGCGTCGTTCTCGCCCCCCAAGGTGGAATACAGTCCCCGTTTGCCGAGCAGGGGCTCGCATTTTGGATTGAGGTTGAGGTAACGCTGATTCCCTTCGAGGATCGCCACCATCTCCTGGCACCGCTCCAGGCTGTCCTGCAAGGCTGCTCCGGAGAGCAATTCCAGGTTGTCCGCCGAGGTGTGGTACTGGGGATACTTCCCAAATGGCGTGCGCATCATGCAGCCGACGGGCAGGTTGAAGCCGGGGGAGCAGTACTGACGCTCGTCGTAGCCATAGGGGATGAAGGGCATGATCGTGTGCCCGGGCGCGCTGGCCTTGAGCACGAACTCCATGACCTGATCAATCTCCGCGGACTCCCGACGGCTGCGTTTGTAGTGGATCGGCCCGGTATCGCCGACGCCGGAGAGCACCAGTCCGTGCTTGATTCGCGGCACCAGATCTTCCCGCTGGGACAGCCACGCCACCGCCCCGATCGTGCCGGGGATGAACACGAAGCGGTAGGTGTAACGCCGCTTGGGGAGCGCTGCCACATGCTGGGCCAGCCAGGTGGCCACCGCCAGACCGGAAAGGTTGTCGTTGGCCAGCGAGGGGTGGCAGATGTGGGTGGAGATGAGCACCGTGTCGGGGCTCTCACCCGGGAGTTCCACCTCGCCGAGGGTCATGGAACCGGGCTCCAGACTGCTGTCGATGCAGTACTCGTACTCGCCCGGGGGGAGCGCGTCCAGTTGCTGCTGGGTCAGGCAGAAGCCCCAGTCATCCTTGTAGTAGGAGGTGCGATAGGGCACCCAGTCCGGGTGGTCGGGCAGGGTGTGCAGCCGGGCGCGCAGTTCATCCAGCGTGGCGCGACCGCGCACGGGAACGCTGTAATTGACCACGTGCAGGTTGCTGCGGGCAAAGTCGATGACCTTTTCGCCCTGACTGTTCTTGACCCAGGCGTCCCGGATATTCCATTCCCGGGGGATCACCCAGTCGAAAGCGGGGGTGCCCGAAGGCACCTCCGTCAGTGTGAGCGGCAGCTTCTCGGCAACGGCCGCCAGGGTCTGGCGGGCGCCTTTGCCGGTGATGCTGCGGCAGATCGGGAACAGGGATGCGCAGAACGCATGCATCGCCTGGCCGACGGTCTGATTGGCCGCGTCGCTCATCAGTGCCTCAGAACACCTGAACTTCGGGGATCAGCACCAGGAATTTGCCGCCCCACTCGCGTACGGCGGACATCTGTTTGGCGACCTCGTCCTTCAGGTTCCAGGGCAGGATCAGCACGTAGTCGGGCTTGTGCTCGAGGATTGCTTCCGGGGCCAGCACCGGGATCTGGGTGCCGGGCAGGTAGGTGTTCTGCTTGTGCGGGTTGCGGTCCACCGTGAAATCGATGAAGTCGCGCTTCACCCCGGCGTAGTTGAGCAAGGTGTTGCCCTTGGCGGGGGCGCCGTAGGCGGCAATGCTCTTGCCCTCGTCCTTGGCCTGGATGAGGAAGGAGAGGAAGCGGCGCTTCATCTGCCGGACGCGCTGCTCGAAGTTCAGGTAGGCGTCCAGGCTGGCCAGGCCCTGCGCTTCCTCTCGGGCGCGCAGTTCGGTGACCGCAGCGCTCACCGGATGGATGCCGGTGTCGCTGTGCTGGGCATAGATGCGCAGCGAGCCGCCGTGGGTGGGCAGTTCTTCCACATCGAATACCTTGAGCCCATTGGCCTCCAGGATGCGGCTGAAGGTGGTGAGCGAGTGGTAGTAGAAGTGCTCGTGATAGATGGTGTCGAACTGGTTGAGGTTCAACAGGTTCATCACGTGGTGGAACTCGAAGGTCGCCACGCCCGTGGGCTTGAGCAGGATCTTGAACCCGCTGATGAAGTCGTTGATGTCCGGCACGTGGGCTGCCACGTTGTTGGCGGGCATGAGGTCGGCGGCGTGGCCGGCCGCCTTGAGCGCTTCTGCGGTTTCGCGGCCGAAGAAGCGGACTTCCACGGGGATGCCCAGTTCCTGGGCTACCTTGGCGGTGCCAGCGGTGGGTTCCACGCCCAGCACCGGCACACCCTTGGGCAGGAACCAGCGCAGCAGGTAGCCGTCGTTGCTGGCGATCTCAACCACTTTGCTCTGGGGCCCGAGCTTGAAGCGGTCGGTCATCTTGTCCACATAACGGCGGGCGTGATCGAGCCAGCTCTCGGAGTGAGAGGCGAAGTAGGCGTAGTCGGGCGAGAACAGTTCGTCGGCGGCGGAGAACTGCTGGGCCTGCACGAGCAGGCACTTTTCGCAGACCAGAGCGCGCAGCGGGAAGAAGGGCTCCATGGCGTAGAGCTCTTCCTGCTTGCGGTAGTTGTTGGCGATGGGCTGCATCCCCAGGTCGGCCACCACGTGGCGGAGGGGGGTCTTGCAGAATTTGCAGCAAGCGTCGTAGGCCAATTGAGTTACTCCCTTAGCTTGAGTGTTCGTCGATGAGGGTGAGAGCGGATCGGAGTCGGGGCCGGAGGACCGAAGGTGCCGGATGGCGATCCGCCTGCCAAAGTGGCGGCACAAAAGGGCCAATACTTTAGTCGATCCCCATGTTTCGGGTGCGGACTCTATGCCCTGTCCCTCGTTACTTAGAAGGAAGTGTGTCACATCCGCGCTGGCGCCCGGCCAGCAGGAGCTTTCGTGGGTGCTGGTCGTGGATGATCACCTGCCGGAGATGCAAGCGGCACGCAAGAAACCCTGAGTTGAAGCGGGCGCTCGGCGCGCGAGGCCAACCAGGATGACTCAGCGTCGGTGCAGGGTCGTCTTGCGGTCCGGGAAAACCAGAATGCGGGGCACGTTTTCCCGGTGCTAGCGTCTACCTCATGTCCCCACAAGGGACGGCGCACAGCACCCAAAGACACGATTTTTGGAGGAAGCCTGCCATGGCTGAACGCGATCTTGCCCGCTCCACGCTCGATGACCGATTTACTGATCGCGGCCGGGTGTTTCTCACCGGCTACCAGGCGCTGGTCCGGTTGCCCATGCTGCAACGGGAGCGTGACCTGGCCGCCGGGCTCGATACGGCAGGCTTTGTCTCCGGTTACCGGGGCTCCCCCCTGGGCGGGCTGGATCAGACCCTGTGGAAGGCCCGCAAGTACCTTGAATCACACCGTATCGTCTTCCAGCCGGGTGTGAATGAGGACTTGGCCGCGACAGCGGTGTGGGGCAGCCAGCAGGTTAATCTGAATCCCGGGGCGACCTGCGACGGTGTCTTTGCCATGTGGTACGGCAAGGGGCCGGGTGTGGATCGTTGCGGAGATGTGTTTCGTCATGCCAACGCGGCCGGCAGCGCCCGGCAAGGCGGGGTGCTGGTGGTGGCGGGGGACGATCATGCCGCCCGCTCCTCAACGCTGCCGCACCAGACGGAGCATCTGTTCAAGGCGGTCATGATGCCGGTACTGGCGCCCGCCAGCGTTCAGGAGTACCTGGACCTGGGTGTGCATGGCTGGGCCTTGTCCCGCTACTCGGGCTGTTGGGTGGCCTTCAAGGCCGTCGCCGATACGGTGGAGTCCTCCGCCACGGTGGACGTGGACCCGAACCGGGTGCAGGTTCGCCTCCCCGAAGATTTCGAGATGCCGTCGGAGGGGCTCAACATCCGCTGGCCCGATCCGCCCTTGCAGCAGGAAGAACGGCTGCTCAACTACAAGCTCTACGCGGCGCTGGCCTACTGCCGGGCAAACGGCCTGAACCGGATCGTCATCGATGCGCCGGAGCCGCGCCTGGGGATCATCACCGCTGGCAAGAGCTATCTCGATGTTCGTCAGGCGCTGGACGACCTGGGGATCGATGAGGCGCTGGCCGCGGCCATTGGCATCCGCCTGTTCAAGGTGGGCATGGTCTGGCCCTTGGAGTCGGAAGGGGTGCGTCACTTCGCTGAAGGGTTGGACGAGATCCTGGTGGTCGAAGAAAAGCGTCAGCTCCTCGAATACCAGCTTAAGGAAGAACTCTACAACTGGCGGGAGGATGTGCGCCCGCGGGTGATCGGCAAGTTCGATGAGAAGGGGGAGTGGGCGCTTCCGCATGGTCATTGGCTGCTGCCCGCCAACAACGAGCTGACGCCGGCAATGATCGCCAAGGTCATTGCTGCCCGGATTGCCCGTTTCGTCACCTCCCCCCGAATCCGTGCCCGCCTGGCGTTTCTCGAGGCCAAGGAGCAGGCGCTCAGTCGGGCGGTGCTGCCTGTTGCGCGCACGCCCTGGTTCTGCCCCGGGTGCCCGCACAACACCTCCACTGTGGTGCCGGAGGGAAGCCGAGCCGTGGCGGGAATCGGTTGCCACTACATGACGGTGTGGATGGATCGGCGCACGGAGACCTTCACCCATATGGGAGGGGAGGGCGTAACCTGGGTGGGCCAGGCGCCATTCACCGAGACCCGGCATATCTTCGCCAACCTGGGTGACGGCACTTACTTCCATTCCGGCATTCTTGCCATTCGGCAAGCCGTGGCGGCGCGCACCAACATCACCTACAAGATCCTGTACAACGACGCGGTCGCCATGACGGGGGGGCAGCACGTGGATGGCGATCTGAGTGTGCCGGCCATCGTGCAGCAACTATGGGCCGAGGGCGTGCGCAACATGGTGGTGGTGACGGATGGGAGCGCCCGGGCTTATGGCCCGGCGGAGCTGCCTCATGGCGTGCCCATTCGTCACCGGGACGAACTGGAGCTGGTGCAACGGGAATTGCGGGTCACGCCGGGCGTTTCCGCGCTGATCTACGATCAGACCTGTGCTGCCGAAAAACGGAGACGGCGCAAGCGGGGGCTATATCCGGATCCACCCCGACGGGTGTTCATCAATCCGGCGGTCTGCGAGGGCTGTGGGGACTGCAGCAAGCAATCGAATTGCCTGGCTGTGGTGCCGGTGGAAACCGAGTTGGGGCGTAAACGTGCCATCGATCAATCCGCCTGCAACAAGGATTTTTCCTGCCTCAAGGGCTTTTGCCCGAGCTTTGTCACCATCGAAGGGGGGCGCCTGCGGCGGGGCCGGGCGCGGGACGGGGATGAAAGCGGATTCGCCGGCCTGCCGGAACCGGTCCTGCCGGGAACCGCCCGGCCGTACAGCATCCTGATCACCGGGGTTGGCGGGACTGGAGTGATCACGCTTGGCGCATTGATCGGCACCGCTGCTCACCTGGACGGCAAAGGTGTGACCGTGCTGGACATGACGGGGCTGGCCCAAAAGGGTGGCGCCGTGTTCTCCCACGTGCGGATCGCGGATCGTCCGGACGATTTGTACGCGGTGCGGATTGCTTCCGGCGAGGCGGACGCGCTCATCGGGGGCGATCTGGTGGTGAGCGCCAGCCAGGACGCTCTCGCCAAGTTGCAGGCGGATGTTTCGCGGGTCGTGGTCAATCGCGCCAGGACACCGACTGCCGAGTTCACGCGCAATCCGGACTGGCAGTTTCCCGGGCGCCGCATGGAGCAACTGATCTGTGAGGCGGTGGGGGATGGACGCGCTCGTTTCGTCGATGCGGCTCGTCTGGCGACCCGCATCGCGGGTGACGGTATTGCGACAAACCTGTTCTTGCTCGGATTTGCCTGGCAGGAAGGCTTGATCCCGGTGAGCCGGGCGGCGCTGGAAAGAGCGATTGAGCTCAATGGAACGGCCGTGGCAATGAACCTCAGCGCTTTTCTGTGGGGGCGGCGGGCCGCCCACGACCTGTCGGCAGTTGAGTCCTTTGCCGGACTCGTGGATCTTCCGGCCGCCGAACCGCCTGGGCTGGACAACCTGATCGAGCATCGCGCGCGCTACTTGGTGGCCTACCAGGACCAAGCCTACGCTGACCGCTATCGCGCACTGCTGGAGCGCGTGCGCAAGGCTGAAGCGCCTTTGGGGAGCGAGGCGTTGGCGACCGCCGTTGCACGGGGGTATTTCCGGTTGTTGGCGTACAAGGATGAATATGAGGTGGCCCGGCTGTACGCCGACCCAGCATTCCAGGCGCAATTGCAGGCGGTGTTCGAGGGGGACTTCCAGGTCCGGGTTCATCTTGCGCCCCCTTTCCTGGCCGACATGGACCCTGGCTCGGGCCGGCCCCGCAAGCGGAGTTATGGCCCTTGGGTGATGAAGTTCTTCGGCACCTTGTCCCGGCTGAAATGGTTACGGGGGCGGTGGTGCGATCCATTTGGGTGGACCGCCGAGCGCAGGACGGAGCGGGAATTGATCACTGAGTATGAGCAGGACGTGGGCGAAATGCTCACGCGGATGAACGCGGAAATCCTCCCTGTGCTGGTTCAGTGGGCTGCATTGCCTGATCAGATTCGCGGGTTTGGTCCGGTGAAGATGGAGGGCGTGGGCCAGGCCCGCCGTATGCGAGAGGCAATCCGCTCGCAGCTGGGGATCGACTCTGTCGATATCGTGCATAGCCGGGCGCCCGGGGCGGGACGCATGGAAAACGAGATTCGCGCCAAAACCTGATGCTGCATGGCACGGGTCAATAAGCCTTGCTCGCCGGGGGCGATGCGTTGCGGTGCCGGACATGCGGGCAGCGCCCCCCTTTCGGACCGACAAGGCGGCGTCTGATCAAGGCATCCGGTGTGCGGATCAATGTAGAACATCGTTTCTCATCGGATCGGCGCGGAGCACTACTCAGGGCGGTTCCGACACCACGTCAGAAGCCAGCGGACGCAGTCCGTAGGCATTTTTTCCGCTTGCTGTAGTCAAAGCGGCGGTTCAAGAATGCCTGAAAACGGGGCAGGATGGCGCCGCAAAGTATGACAAAATAGAGTGTCTCCAAGTGGCGACGGGGTGCGGAAAGGCGCGTATCCGCTGCAATTTGGCGGTTGTGACGCGTTTCACGGCGACTTGACGATTGCTGCCATTTGCGCATTGTTTTGGCTGTATCCCTTTGCTAGCATGCAAATTGAACGAGGGCGTTAAAGTCGCTGCATCTGCTGCACAAGGAGATCGCCGTCGTCACAACAACTCTTCCATAAAACGGGTAAGCATTCATGTCTTCCATTCGACCGATTTCATCCTGCGTGCTCGCGTCGTGCCTGGTCTGGACCGGCGGAGCTTTGGCTCAGACCGACGCTGGGACGCAACTGCGTGACGTTCAGCGTGCTGCGCCCCAATTGCCGGCCAAGCCGGCTGGTGAGGTTTCCGCCGATCAGGCCGCAGCGCCAGTCGCTCAAGACTCCCGCCGTGTCGCGGTCAAGGGCTTCCGGTTTTCCGGTGCGACGCTGGTAGATGAGGCGACTTTGCAGGGGCTGGTGGCGCCATTTTCAGGCAAGGAGCAGACCTTCGCGGACCTCTCTGCCGCAGCTCGCAAGGTGGCTGAGCACTATCGTGCCCAGGGCGTCCTGGCACGTGCCTACCTGCCGCAGCAAGCCATGGCCGATGGTGTCGTGGAAATCGCCGTGATCGAAGCCAAGTTTGCCGGCCTTGACGTGGAAAGCGCCGACGGTGTGCGTGTTTCCGCCGAGCGCGCCAGATCCTTCTATGAGGGCGAGGTGACGGGTGGGGTGGTGAACCTGGATCAGGTCGCCGAAGAAACTGCCCGGCTCAACGAATTGGCGGGTGCCCAGGCGAGTGCGTTGCTGACTGCCGGGGATCAGCCCGGGTCGACCAAGGTCAAGGTCAAGCTGGCGCCCGTGCCCTTCGTTGCGGGGGCGGTGAGCCTTGATAACGCCGGCAACTACGCCACGGGGCGTGAGCGGCTGGGTGCAAACCTGGTGCTGAACAGCCCGTTCAAACTGGGGGATCAATTCCTTGCCAGCGCCAGCGTGAGCGAAGGGATGCAGTACCTGCGGGGCGAGTATCTGCTTCCGGTCGGCTCGAAGGGTGCGAAGGTGGGCGTGAATGCTTTCGGTCTTGACTATCGCGTGGTCAACGGTGCAGTGCTGCCTGACACCAAGGGTGAGGCGCACGGCTGGGGGCTGAAGGGGCTTTATCCCATCGCCCGCAAGCGGGATCTCAACCTCACTGCGCAGCTGACGTTTGACGACAAGGTATTCAAGAACGAGGCCAGCGGGGTTGAACTGAACAATCGCCGTGCGAAGGTGACCAGCCTCAATTTCTTCGGCGATGCGCCGGATCAAAGTGGGGTGACCACTTTTGGGGCTGGCTTGACTGCTGGCTACCTGACCTTGCGCAACGACGGCGACCGCGCTGCCGACGCGCTGACCACCAAGCGCAAAGGCCACTACAACAAGCTGACTGCGAATGTGGGACGCCTGCAGGCCCTGAGCAACACGGTGAGCCTGAGTGCGGGTCTGTCTGCCCAGTTTGCCGACAAGAACCTCGACGCTTCCGAGAAGTTCGTGCTGGGCGGCCCCATGGGGGTACGCGGTTACGCTGTGACGGAAGCGGCTGGGGACAACGGCTGGCTGCTGAACGTGGAACTGCGCAAGCAGATCAAGGATACCGTGTCGCTCTTCGCGTTTGCTGATGCGGGCGGCGTCCAGGTGAACAAGAACACTTGGGCTGGCTGGAATTCCGCGAACACTTCTGCGCGCAATCGCTACACCTTGAGCAGTGTCGGTGTTGGGGTCCAGTGGGCGAAGGCGAACGATTTCTCCGTTCGTGTCATGGCTGCACAGCCCCTTGGCACCAACCCGGGTGTTGACGCCAACGGCAAGGACAGTGAAGGCAAGAGCCGTCACGCTCGCCTCTGGTTGCTGGCCACCAAATATTTCTAATCCGCCCGGTTTCCCAGGAGTTAACAGATGTCTAACCAAAAAGAGTCCTTTGTGGTGCGGATGGGGCGTTTCCGTCTGACCTATCGTCGTCAAGCCGGGCGCCGCTTTTCCCGCCTGCTGCTGACGCTGCTGGCCCCGGTGATGTCCCCGGCTTTTGCCGCTCCGGGTGCTACGGAGCTGCCGACGGCCGGCGCCGTGGTGGCTGGTCAGGCTGCGATCACGCAGTCGGCCGCGCGCATGGATGTGAATCAGACCTCCTCCAAGGCGATTCTCCAGTGGCAGACCTTCAATATCGGGTCTGACGCGCAGGTCAATTTTGCCCAGCCGAACAGTTCAGCGGTGGCCTTGAATCGGGTGCTGTCTACCGATCCCTCGTCCATCTTCGGCAAACTGACCGCGAATGGTCAGGTGGTTCTGGTGAACCCCAATGGGGTCCTGTTCGGTCAGGGTTCTCGTGTCGATGTTGGCGGGATCGTCGCTTCGGCGATGGACATCCGTAATTCCGATTTCCTTGCCGGGAAAATGGAGTTCAATCGGAATGGCGCGACCGGCTCGGTTGTGAACCAGGGCACCATCACCGGTGGTTATGTGGCATTGCTGGCCCCGGAGGTCCGCAATGAAGGCGTGATCACGGCGACTTCCAGCATGGCTGCGCTGGCGGCGGGTGAGAAGGTGTCGCTTGATTTCGCGGGTGACCGGCTGGTGCAGGTAGAAGTGACCCCCGCTCAGATCAATACCTTGATCGAGAACGGCCATCTGATCCAGGCTCCGGACGGTCAAGTGCTGATGTCCGCCTCCGCGGCCGATGCGCTGTTTAGCGCCGCCATCAATCAAAATGGCGTGGTCGAGGCCAAATCCCTGGAGGGTCTGGGCGGCGCGGTCAAACTGGCAACCTCCGGCGCACTGAACATCAACGGCACTGTCGATGTTACCGGCAAGGCCGGTGGCGGTTCCGTGGATCTTTCGGGTGGCAGCATCAACTTCGGTGCGGGTTCGCTGGTGGACGCCTCCGCTACCGGGCGTGGCAATGGCGGTACGGTCGTCGCCATGTCCGACACCGTCACCAATGTGTTCGGCACGATCAAGGCGCGTGGTGGCGTCGCGGGCGGTGACGGTGGGTTCATCGAAACATCCAGCCGGGGAACGGTTCACATCGCGGGCAATGTGGATGCAGGGGCTGCCAACGGGCAGGGCGGTCTGTGGCTGATCGACCCCAATGATGTCACGATCGACGCGGCTGCCGCCGGGACGATCGAAGGGGCTCTGAATACCGGAACCAGCGTTACGGTTGAAACCGCTACGCCTTCCGTCGGTGTGGTGAACGCGGCTGGCAATGGGGATATCACCGTTGCTGCCAGCATTGCCAAATCAGCTGGCGGCGATGCTGCGCTGACGCTGAAGGCCGAGCGGGATATCCTGATCAACAACGGCGTTGAAATCACTAGTACTGCTGGCAAGCTGGATCTGACCCTGCAAGCGCGGGCGACAGATGCTGAGACGGGTCGTATTTCATTGCGCGGTGCGATGATCGACACCAACGGTGGCGCCCTGAAGCTGGTTGGTGGTGCTTCCGGCGAAGGCTATGCGGTGGGCCACGACGGCGCCCAGAACGGTGTAATGATCGTAAATTCCTCGATCAACACCAAGGGTGGTGACGTGCTGATCAAGGGACATTCCGCTACCAGCGGCACGGATAACACCGATCAGATTTTTGGCCCGAGCGGCGCGCCTCAGGAAGCGTTTGGTGTTTACCTCGCTGCGCTGGAAAGCGGGAACACCACCATTAATGCCGGCGCAGGTAAGATCAAGATCGAAGGCGTGACGATTACTCATGATGGTGGCAACGCCGGGATTGGTGTCGGGATGCACTCGGGCAACTCCGCTACGATGCTTCTGTCGAGCACGAGTACTGCAGCAGACGCCATCACCATTACGGGGGACGCGAGTCACGCCAGCCATCATCCGAGTACCACTTGGGGAGTGTCGATCAGTAACGACATTTCCATCCTAGCGAAGGGCGGGATTGTCATCACCGGCAAGGGAGGGTCCGGGGAGAATGGGCCGTATCCGCAGACCGACGGGTCTGCCGCCGTTGTGCTGAACCATACCGAAGGTGCCGGGCGGACGCTGATTCAGTCCGAGTCCGGTGGGGTCACCATTAATGCCATCGCAGCCTTGGGTCGCACCGCCTTGTACCTGAATCAGAGTGCTGGTTCGAGCGATGGCGCGATCACTGTTGATGGTGGCACGGGGCCGCTGAACCTGGTTGTGGACAACATCTACCGCAATCTGCCGACCCATTCGGGCGTGACCTTCAAGTCGAGTGGTGCGCTGAATATTACTCCGGCAGCTACTGACGGCATCTTCTTCATCGGTGCAGATGTGGATGCTACGAGCGGCTTCCACACGAATGCATTCTTGGATCCGGACAACCGCATTTTTGCGGATGGGTTCAGTTCCATTAATCTGGAAGCGAAGAACGTCGGTGTGTTCGGTGCCTTTGCGGCATCAGATCCCCTGAAGATCAAGACTCGCGAGATCTTCCACATTATTGGGACGGGGTCTTCCGTTACCACCACGGAAGGTGATCTGACTGTGGTGGCGGGTACCAACTTCTACAACGATGGCGGTGCGAGCGCGTTGCAGGCTTCCGCTGGTCGTTGGCTCGTATATGCTCAGTCTCCCGATAGCATTTCTGAATCGGATGGGGCGCGTTCTGTCAGCGGTGGCTCCGGCTTGGTCTCGGATTTCCGGCAGTACGGCACGACGTATAGCCCGACCACGACCATCACCAAAACCGGTAATGGCTTCATCTATGCCAATACTCCGACGGTCACTGTGGATACGAGCATCTCTGGTGCGAATAGCCACACCTATGGCGATAATCCTACCGCCGTGTTCTCGGGTGTAGCTGGTGCGGTGACGGGAGTCCTGGATCGTCAGGATCAGGGGAGCTTGACAGTATCCGGCACCGCTAACTTCACGCCGATCAGCAAGACCACCGATGCGGGCAACTACACGGTGAGTTACGTGGATGGCCTGACGATGGATGGAGCCTCCGGTATTGCGTTTGTAGCGGGTACGGGTGTGGCCTATACGGTCAACAAGGCAAGTGCGCTGGTCACGGCTGACGACAAGCAAATGAGTACGGGTGGTTCGCTGCCGACCTTCTCTTCCACAATCACGGGATTGAAGAACAGCGACACGGCGAGCGTGGTTTCCGGGCTGACCTATGCGGTGGGTGGGAGCACTGCAACGGCAGGCGCGTACTCGATCACTCCGTCCGGGGGTAGCGCCAAGAACTACGTGCTGACGTACAAGAATGGCACCCTGACGGTCACGTCAACCTCCGTCCCCCTTGACCCGAACGTTACGCCGACGACGCCCACCACTCCAACCACTCCGACGACGCCGACGACGCCGACGACGGTGAATAATGCGCCGAACGGAAATATCAGTGGGGCGATCCTGGCGTTGCGCACTTCCCCATGGAATGAGGTGGATGGTGGCGAACAGGCTGCTTCTGGCGGTGGTCTCGTACAGGTGGTTTGTGGTGGCGTAGCCGTTGGTGCGGGTGTCCCGACCAGTGGGTCTGAGCTGGTGCTCGATTCCCGCGATCGCTGTGCCGCTGGAACTCAGCGTTGATCCTCTAGCGAACTGCTAGCGGTTGGTAATCGGACGAGAGGGGCGCTAGCCCCTCTCGTTTTTTTGTGCACAGCAACTTGATGCTCTCACTCGTTGGCGATCGACCGGTTATTGGCGAACGCGTTGGCTCAACAATTCGGATGTCTGGCAAGTAAGGTGGATGCCTTGCCCCGCGCGAGCCGATTGAGGAGTCCGACCGGTCAGTGAGCCAACGGGAACAAGTCGCTCGGGATTTGCCTTCTTTCTTGGCGCTCAACGAGCCACAGGCGGCGAAATAATGACTCATGCTTCGTGGGAGCGAATATGGCTAAGATCATTTGTGTCATCGGCAATAAGGGTGGAACGGGCAAGACCACTATCTCGCACATGCTTTGTCAGGGGCTTGGGCTGCTCGGTCAGCGATCGGTTTGCGTGCTGACAGATCAGGGTCGAGAGCCATTGCGGCCTGAAGGAAGGCGATACCTAACTGCTGACGCTCGCAGTCCGGATACGCTTGAAAAAGTAATCTCGAAAATTCAGTCCCTTGATCGCTGGATAGGCGTCATCGACGGGGGAGCGAATCGTCCGGAAGTCGACCGAAGGCTCTACGCAGCGGCCGACGTGGTGTTGCTGCCTTTTAGGGATTCGCACGAAGACATGAGAACGGTGCTCAGTGATCTTGAAAGCTTTCCGAGGGCGTTCGGGCTGCCCAGCCAATGGCCAACCAACCCGTGGCAGAGAGAGCTCGCGGACAAGACGCTGGGGGAACTGCTCGTGGGTAAGCGTCGCCGTCTTCTCGAGGCCATCCCCTCTGTATCGTCAAGCAAACTGTTGCTGCAGAGGGAGATCCCCGAGAGCCTCCCGACCAATTTGGCGAACGCGTGTCGTCGGCTCGCATCCTGTGTGCTTGATCAACTGGAAGACAGCGATCGCGGCGGGGATACGCTGGCTGTAGCAGCGGAGGGATTGGGTCGGTATCGCTACGACGCAGGGTACTCCGCTGAACTGCGTCATTGATCGCGGTCCGTTCGGCCGGGTAACCCCGGATTAAGTCCTCTTGCGTGGGCTCCGAGCAGTCGTGGCGAGCAACTGTGCGCGACTTGAAACCTCATAAGCACGAAATATTGCTGAGACGTGGAGCTTCGCCGTGCCTTCGCTGATCAGCAGGGTTTCAGCGATTTCCCGGTTGCTTCTGCCGGTGAGCAAAAGCTCGAAAACGCGTGTCTGGGCTGGCGTCAGCGAGGTCTTTTCTTTGTTGCGCGGGGTGCTCGAAGGCGGCGTCGTAGCAGAGTCTGAGTCAATGGGAATACGACTCTCGTAGTCGCAGCCGGCGAGTATTTGTGTGACGGCCAGGATCAACTCTTCGGTGGATGCGGTTTTGGAAACGAAACCCGATGCGCCATTTCGCAGAGCCTTCTTGATAGACGTTGAGTCATCTTTGGCCGAAAGGACCAGGATTGCGACCGAAGGATGGTGCGTGCGAATTTGGTTGAGCAAGGAGAAGCCCGAGGTGTCGGGAAGCATGAGGTCGACGAGAGCGAGGTCGATGTCTGGCACGGACTGAAGCGCTGAAAGCGCTTCTCGCTGATCTTTCGCTTGCAGAATGGCAGCACCTGGGTCGTGTCGGCCAAGTGTGTGCGCGATTCCGTCCCGTACGAGTGGGTGGTCTTCGATCACCAAGATCTTCGGCATCGCAGGTCTTTCTCGTCGAGGGGAGCAAAGCCCGATGACATGCGCTTCACGCCCTGTTTGCGCACTGGGGGGGATGGCTCCACCAAGAATTAGTTCGGATTCATAGCGTACATGATTCTGTTCCAATTGGCATGGTGACGGCAATTGTGGTGTATCGGTGCGCGCGGAGTGGAGTAACATGTGTTAACAAACAGAGACAAAGGAGGGACACGATGGCAGATAATCTGGGCGCTGATCCGGTAGCGTTCTTTAAAGGGATGTGGGAGGGGATGGGGATTCCTCTCCCCGGTATGGTTACGCCGACTCTGGATGTGAATGAACTGGACAAGCGCATCAAAGAGATGAAGGCGGTCGAAGGCTGGCTGAAGATGAACCTGTCAATGCTTCAGGCATCCATTCAGGGGCTTGAAGTGCAGCGGGCTACCCTCGCTGCGCTGAGTTCTCTGAGCAAGGGAGGCGTTGGTGCCACCGACACCGAGCAGGGCACGAACCCTTTGGCTGCGATGGCAATGTGGCCGTTTCTGTTTGGTCAAGGAGCAGCTGGAGTGAGTGACTCTGGCGCAACCAAATAGGCCGAACGGTCGATTGCGCTCGTTTACGAGAAGATCTTGCCGGGGTTAAATATCCCGGCGGGATCGAGTGCGGTCTTGATGGTACGCATCAGATCGATAGCAGGGGTGCCGCACTCCTCTAGTAGCAATTCCTTCTTTCCAAGGCCGACGCCGTGTTCGCCGGTGCACGTGCCGCCGGCGGAGAGTGCCAAGCGCCCCACCCCCCGAGCGAGCGCTTCGGCACGCGAAATCTCGTCAGAATCGTTCGGGTCTACCAGGATGACCAGGTGGAAGTTCCCGTCTCCCACGTGACCAAGCAAAGGAGCGATGAGGCCCGATTGTTCGATGAGGGTGCGCGTTTCGTTTACGCAGTCAGCCAGCTGGGAAATCGGAACACACACGTCAGTGGTCCACCCGCGTGACCCTGGGCGCAAACCGAGGCAGGCAAAGTAAGCGTTGTGGCGGGCCTCCCACAGTTTGGTTCGGTCCTCGGGGTGATCTGCCCATAGGAACCCGCGGCCGCCATGTTCTTGCGATATCTCCTGTGCGACCAATGCATGTTCACGGACGGTAGCCTCGGAACCGTGAAACTCGAAGAATAGGGTTGGCAACGCCTCCATCTGCGTGCGACTGTAGAGGTTTACGGCGTGGATCGAGCGTTCGTCCAGTAACTCGATTCTGGCGACGGGGACTCCTATTTGCATGATCTGGATGACCGAGCGAACCGCGGCGTCGAGATCGGGATAGGCGCACACGGCGGCGGACACTGCTTCCGGGAGGGGGTGGACCCGCAGGGTGAGTTCCGTGATGACCCCGAGCGTACCTTCGGCGCCGACAAACAGCCGAGTCAAGTCGTAGCCTGCTGCCGACTTTCGGGCTCGGCCCCCGGTGCGCACTACTTTGCCTCCTGAAGTCACCACCGACAGCCCAAGTACGTTTTCACGCATGGTCCCGTAACGAACTGCGTTAGTTCCGGATGCGCGGGTGGATGCCATCCCTCCAAGGGTGGCATCGGCCCCGGGGTCAACGGGAAAGAACAGCCCATAATTGCGAAGCGCGGCATTTAGCTGTTTTCTTCTGACTCCGGGTTGAACGGTAACGTCGAAGTCGTCCGGGTTGATCGCCAGAATTTTGTCCATCCCCGAAATGTCTAGGCTAATTCCTCCTTGCGGAGCGAGGATGTGCCCCTCAAGCGAGCTGCCTGCACCGTAAGGTATAAGCGGGATCGAGTGAGCCTCGCATGCAAGCACAGTAGTAATGACGTCCTGGTCGATGAGGGCATGAACAACAGCTTGGGGCGGCATGTCACAGAAATGCGATTCGTCGTGACCGTGGTGGATGCGCACGGCCTCGGCTAGCGAAAATCTTGAGCTCAGGTTTTCGCGCAAGCATTGAACGAGTGTTTCGGGAAGTGGACGCGTGGTCATGGGAATCCTTGTTGCGAAAAACCGGTCGAGTCAAACCCCTGAGGGGGTCTCAGCGGGGAAATGCTCCAACAAGGCAGCTTTGTATTCAAGGCGCTCTCGCCGAAAAGCGAGTGGGCGGCGGATGCCAGACGTTGGGCGACGAAGAAAACACGGTACGGCTGCCGAAATGGTTGACTGTCCTTCGAAAAGTGACCATAATTCAGAGTTTCGGAGGGGTTCCCGAGCGGTCAAAGGGAGCAGACTGTAAATCTGCCGGCTCAGCCTTCGAAGGTTCGAATCCTTCCCCCTCCACCAAGTTTAATGCGTTGAGTGCGCGTTGCGAGTCCGGCTGCGGGATGATCGCCGGTCTTGGGTGTAAGCGGGTGTAGCTCAATGGTAGAGCAGAAGCCTTCCAAGCTTAAGACGAGGGTTCGATCCCCTTCACCCGCTCCATGTGTGGTCTAGTGCCCATGTAGCTCAGTGGCAGAGCACTCCCTTGGTAAGGGAGAGGTCGGCAGTTCAATCCTGCCCATGGGCACCAAGTTTTCTGGTGCGCGGACAGCTCTGGTCGCGCTTTTCGACTGGTATCTGTTGTTTGTTGGGGTGGGTCACAATGGCAAAAGGCAAGTTTGAGCGGACGAAGCCGCACGTGAATGTAGGGACGATTGGTCACGTTGACCATGGGAAGACCACGCTGACGGCGGCGATTACCACGGTGCTGTCGAAGAAGTTCGGTGGTGAAGCCAAGGCGTATGACCAGATTGATGCGGCGCCTGAAGAAAAGGCCCGTGGCATCACCATCAACACCGCCCACGTCGAATACGAGACCGAATCCCGTCACTACGCCCACGTGGATTGCCCCGGGCACGCCGACTACGTCAAGAACATGATCACCGGTGCTGCTCAGATGGACGGCGCCATTCTGGTCTGCTCCGCTGCGGATGGCCCCATGCCCCAGACGCGTGAGCACATCCTGTTGGCTCGTCAGGTTGGCGTACCCTACATCATCGTTTTCCTGAACAAGTGCGACATGGTGGATGACGCCGAGTTGCTCGAGCTCGTCGAGATGGAAGTGCGCGAATTGCTCTCCAAGTACGAGTTCCCTGGCGACGACGTGCCCATCGTCAAGGGCTCCGCCCTCAAGGCCCTCGAAGGCGACAAGGGTGAGTTGGGTGAAGGCGCCATCCTTGCGCTGGCCGCCGCGCTCGACTCCTACATCCCGACGCCCGAGCGTGCCATTGATCTGCCGTTCCTGCTGCCCATCGAAGATGTGTTCTCCATCTCCGGTCGGGGCACGGTTGTGACCGGTCGTGTGGAGCGGGGTATCGTCAAGGTCGGCGAAGAAGTCGAGATCGTGGGTATCAAGGACACCGTCAAGACCACCTGCACCGGCGTGGAGATGTTCCGCAAGCTGCTCGATCAAGGGCAGGCCGGTGACAACGTGGGCGTGCTGCTGCGCGGCACCAAGCGTGAAGACGTTGAGCGTGGTCAGGTGCTGTGCAAGCCGGGCTCCATCAAGCCGCACACCCACTTCACCGGCGAGGTGTATGTCCTCTCGAAGGAAGAGGGTGGTCGTCACACCCCGTTCTTCAACAACTACCGTCCGCAGTTCTACTTCCGGACCACCGACGTGACCGGCTCCGTGGTGCTGCCCGAAGGTACCGAGATGGTCATGCCTGGGGATAACGTGTCGATCACCGTCAAGCTGATCGCCCCGATCGCCATGGAAGAAGGCCTGCGCTTCGCCATCCGCGAAGGCGGCCGTACCGTCGGTGCCGGCGTCGTCGCCAAGGTCATCGAGTAAGACTGTTGTTGCCAGTTGGCGGGATGTAGGTCCCGCCATTCCTTCTCTGCAGGGCAATAGCTCAACTGGCAGAGCGTCGGTCTCCAAAACCGAAGGTTGGGGGTTCGATTCCCTCTTGCCCTGCCAATATTTCACCGGCGAAAAGTTTCAATGGCCGACAAGCTTAAGTTCGGGCTCGCGATTGCGCTTGTGATCGCGGGCATTGCCGGCTTCTATCTTCTGTCTGAGCAGGCTCTTATTTTGCGTGTGCTATCTGTCCTGCTTGGTATCGGGGCGGGTGCGGCAGTTGCATGGTTCACCGAGCCGGGGCGAGAGTTCGCCTTGTTCGGCAAGGATGCGATTGGGGAGGCAAAAAAAGTAGCTTGGCCGTCCAGGAAGGAGACGCTGCAGACCACCGGCGCGGTATTCGCGTTCGTGGTGGTGATGGCGGTTTTCCTTTGGATTACTGACAAAAGCTTGGAGTGGGTGTTCTACGACCTGATACTTGGGTGGAGAAAGTCATGACCAAGCGCTGGTATGTCGTGCAGGCGTATTCTGGGTTCGAGAAGTCCGTGCAGCGGGCGCTGGTGGATCGGGTTCGCCGTGCCGGGATGGAGGCGATGTTCGGTCAGATTCTCGTTCCGGTAGAAGAGGTTGTAGAGATGCGCGGGGGGCAAAAAGCCATTTCCGAGCGCAAATTTTTCCCCGGCTATGTGCTCGTCGAAATGGAAATGAACGACGAGACTTGGCATTTGGTAAAGAGCACTGCGAAGGTTACGGGTTTTGTGGGGGGGACTGCAACCAAGCCAACCCCGATCACCGAGGCTGAGGTAGAGAAGATTCTTCGCCAAGTGCAGGAGGGTGTTGATAAGCCTCGGCCGAAAGTGTTGTTTGAAGTTGGCGAAGTGGTGCGCGTCAAAGAGGGGCCTTTTGCGGATTTCAACGGCACGGTTGAGGATGTGAATTATGAGAAGAACCGCTTGCGAGTGTCGGTGACCATTTTTGGTCGAGCGACACCCGTGGAGTTGGAGTTCTCTCAGGTCGACAAGTCCTGAATTCAAAGGGTTTGTCCAGCCGGCGTGGGCCGGAAGAGGAGCGCCTAAGGGGCGCGTTCGTACTCACTTTGAAAGGATTGCCTGATGGCAAAGAAAATCATTGGCTATATCAAGCTGCAGGTACCTGCAGGCAAAGCCAACCCGAGTCCTCCCATTGGTCCTGCGCTGGGTCAACGGGGTTTGAATATCATGGCGTTTTGCAAAGAGTTCAATGCCAAGACTCAGGGTATGGAGCCTGGTCTGCCTATTCCCGTCGTGATTACGGCATTCGCAGACAAGAGCTTTACCTTCATCATGAAGACGCCGCCGGCGACCGTCTTGATCAAGAAGGCTGCCAAGGTAACGAAGGGCTCGCCGAAGCCTCATACCGACAAGGTTGGTTCCCTTACTCGTGCTCAGGTAGAAGAGATCGCGAAAGCGAAGATGCCTGACTTGACCGCAGCCGATCTGGAAGCGGCGGTTCGTACGATTGCCGGTAGTGCGCGCAGCATGGGTATCACGGTGGAGGGGATTTGAGATGGCCAAACTGAGCAAACGTCTCCAGGCTGTACGTGCAAAAGTTGATCGTACGCGTAATTACCCCGTCACCGATGCACTGGCTCTGGTTAAAGAGTGCGCGGTTGCAAAGTTCGACGAGTCCATTGATGTCGCTGTCAATCTGGGTGTGGACGCAAAGAAATCCGATCAGATTGTACGGGGCTCCGTCGTGCTGCCCGCTGGTACCGGGAAGTCGGTTCGGGTTGCTGTGTTCGCGCAGGGTGACAAAGCGGCTGCGGCGCGGGACGCCGGCGCTGACGTAGTGGGTTTCGATGATCTGGCCGAGCAGGTCAAGGCCGGGAATCTCAACTTCGACGTGGCGATTGCCACGCCCGATGCCATGCGCGTCGTGGGTCAGCTTGGTCAGATTCTTGGCCCCCGGGGGCTTATGCCCAATCCCAAGGTGGGTACCGTCACGATGGATGTGGTAACGGCAGTCAAGAACGCGAAAGCTGGTCAGGTTCAGTACCGGACAGACAAGAACGGGCTGATCCACGCAACCATCGGCCGCGCATCCTTTGCCCCGGACGCTCTGAAGACCAATCTGGTTGCGCTGATCGAGGCGTTAAATAAAGCGCGCCCCGCTGCAGCAAAAGGTACTTACCTTCGCCGTATCACGCTGAGTTCCACCATGGGTGTTGGGGTCAAGGTGGACACGGCCACTGTGCTCGCTTAAAGGGCGAAGCAACAAAGAACTTTGGGCCGCGTCCCGGACGGAGGAATGTTCGGGATGCGGGTTGTCAAAGACCGCCGGGGGGAAACCTCAATCTTGGCTCGCTCAGCGGGTCAGCCCGGCGCAGATGGCGTTCCCGAGACAGGATATGGCCGCACAAGGCCGAAGCTAGCTCCTGAAGAAGGTCGCCGTGGGTTGCCGACGCCAAGTCTGGCGTTGGTGTGTAAGTGTTACTAGGAGTAGACCTTGGCACTCAATCTTGAAGACAAAAAGGCGGTTGTGGCTGAAGTTTCCGCACAAGTTGCGGAAGCGCAGGCCATCGTCGTCGCTGAGTACCGTGGTCTCGAGGTGGCGAAGGCGACTGATCTGCGCGCGAAGGCGCGTAGCGCGGGCGTCTACTTGCGGGTTCTGAAGAACACGCTGGCTCGACGGGCTGTGCAGGATACCCCGTTCGCTGACTTGGCTCCCCAGATGGTTGGACCGCTGATCTACGGTATTTCCAAGGATCCGGTTTCCGCCGCGAAGGTGATGCACGAGTTTGCAAAGGGGAACGACAAGTTCGTCATCAAGGCCGGTGCGATGTCTAACTACGTCATGGATCCCAAAGGGGTCGAGGCGTTGGCATCCATGCCGAGCCGTGAAGAGTTGCTGGCGATGTTGCTTGGCACCATGCAGGCGCCGGTCGCGAAGTTCGTGCAAACGCTTAACGAAGTTCCCGCGCGTTTTGTACGGACGGTGGCGGCCGTTCGCGACTCGAAAGAGACCGCTTAATCATTGGATTGAAAGGGGTGCGATCGCGCCCCAGCCGATTTTCAGGAGTTTTAAATGTCTGTTACCAAAGAGCAAATTCTCGACGCTATCGCCAACATGACCGTGCTTGAGCTCTCTCAGCTCATCAAGGAAATGGAAGAGAAGTTTGGCGTCTCAGCTGCTGCTGCTGCTGTGGCCGTTGCAGCCCCCGCTGCCGCTGCCGCTCCGGCCGCTGAAGAGAAGACCGAGTTCAACGTTGTGCTGCTGGCTGCCGGTGAGAAGAAGGTTGAAGTCATCAAGGTGGTGCGGGCAGTGACCGGCCTGGGCCTGAAGGAAGCCAAGGATCTGGTCGACGGTGCTCCGAAGCCGGTCAAGGAAGCGATTCCCAAGGCCGATGCCGAAGCCCTCAAGAAGCAACTCGAAGACGCAGGCGCCAAGGTCGAAATCAAGTAATTTCGCCTCGCCCGTTTGCGGGCTGGCAGCTTCGGCTGCCAGCCCTTTTGCGCTTTCTGCTTGAGAAGCACCACCCTGCTGTCGCCAGAGGCTAGAAGAGAACAGAGCGCGTGCGGAACGTGATCCCCAGTTCTGTTGCCTTCTATCTTTTGGTGTCTTATCCCTTCCGGAGCATCTATGGCGTACTCCTACACCGAGAAGAAGCGTATTCGCAAGAGCTTTGCGAAGCGCCCGAACGAACATCAGGTTCCGTTCCTGCTCGCAACGCAAATCGAATCGTTCGCGTCTTTCCTACAAACCGGGACGCCGCTCTCGGTTCGCAGGAACCAGGGTCTGCAAGCGGCGTTCACGTCGATTTTCCCGATTGCCAGCCATTCGGGCAACGCTCGGCTGGAGTTCGTCCATTATCTTCTCGGTGAGCCGCCCTTTGATGTGACGGAGTGCCAGCAGCGTGGGCTGACCTTCGCGGCTCCCTTGCGCGCCAGAGTCCGTTTGGTGATCCTCGACAAGGAAGCGCCGAAGGAGACAATCAAGGAGGTGAAGGAGCAAGAGGTCTACATGGGAGAGATTCCCCTGATGACCGATACGGGTTCTTTCGTCATCAACGGCACGGAGCGGGTGATCGTATCTCAGCTTCACCGCTCGCCGGGTGTTTTCTTCGAGCACGACCGAGGTAAGACCCATTCTTCGGGCAAGCTGCTGTTCTCGGCCCGGATCATTCCCTACCGTGGCTCTTGGTTGGATTTCGAGTTCGATCCAAAGGACTATCTGTACTTCCGCGTCGATCGCCGGCGCAAGATGCCCGTCACGATTCTCTTGAAGGCGATCGGGATGTCCCAGGAAGAAATCCTGGAGATGTTCTTCGATACTGACACCTTCGGATTGTCCCGTAAGCAAACCACCTTTGCCTTGGTTCCTGAGCGCTTGCGTGGTGAAGTGGCCAAGTTCGACATTTTTGACGACACCGGCAAACAGATCGTAACCAAAGATAAGCGCATAACCGCCAAGCACATCCGCGACCTTGCCACCGCGGGAATCAAGGAAGTGGTGGTTCCGGACGACTTCTTGATTGGCCGGGTGGTTGCGCGCAACTTGGTGGATCCGGAAACCGGGGAAATCGTTGCCCGCGCCAACGACGAGGTGACTGACGAACTCGTCGGACGCCTGCTCGATGCCAATGTGTCCGAACTCCCGGTCCTCTACTGCAACGATCTTGATCGGGGGGCGTACATCTCCCAGACGTTGAGAATTGACGAGACCACTGATCAGTGGGCCGCTCGCGTCGCCATCTACCGGATGATGCGTCCGGGCGAGCCGCCGACGGAGGAGGCCGTGGAAGCGCTGTTCCAAGGGCTGTTCTATTCGGAAGAGCGTTACGATCTTTCGACGGTCGGTCGCATGAAGTTCAATCGGCGTGCCTATCCTGAAAAGGTCGATGACAAGGCGCCCGAATGGCTCCTGCGCTTTTATGAGCGTGTTGGACCGCAAGGTGAGGATGGCACCCCTACCCTGACCAACGACGATATCCTCGCGGTCATCGGCATCCTGGTTGAGCTGCGCAACGGGCGCGGCGATATCGACGATATCGACCACTTGGGCAATCGCCGGGTGCGGTCGGTAGGCGAGTTGGCCGAGAATCAGTTCCGCGCCGGACTGGTCCGGGTGGAGCGGGCTGTTAAGGAAAGGCTCTCCCAGGCTGAATCTGACAACTTGATGCCCCATGATCTGATCAACGCGAAGCCCATTAGCGCTGCGATCAAGGAGTTCTTTGGCTCAAGTCAGCTGTCCCAGTTCATGGACCAGACCAACCCGCTGTCGGAAATCACGCACAAGCGTCGTGTTTCCGCGCTGGGGCCGGGCGGCCTCACCCGCGAGCGGGCCGGCTTTGAGGTTCGGGACGTGCATCCCACGCACTATGGCCGGGTGTGCCCGATTGAGACGCCCGAGGGCCCGAACATCGGTCTGATCAACTCCTTGGCGCTGTATGCAAGGACCAATCGCCACGGGTTCCTGGAAACCCCCTACCGCAAGGTGGACAACAGCCGCGTGACGGACCAGATCGATTACCTTTCGGCGATCGAGGAAGGGCAGTATGTCATCGCCCAGGCGAATGCGGAGATTAATGCCAACGGCGAACTGGTGGGCGAGTTGGTGTCTTGCCGGATCCGTGGCGAATCGATGCTCGTGACGGCTGATCAGGTCCAGTACATGGACGTAGCACCGGGGCAGATTGTTTCGGTAGCGGCATCGCTGATTCCCTTCCTGGAGCACGACGACGCAAACCGTGCCTTGATGGGGTCGAACATGCAGCGGCAGGCCGTGCCGTGCCTGCGACCGGAAAAGCCGGTGGTGGGCACCGGCATCGAGCGGACCTGCGCGGTGGACTCGGGGACGGTTGTCGTCGCGCGCCGTGGCGGGGTCGTCGATTATGTGGATGCCAACCGGATCGTGGTTCGCGTGAATGACGAGGAGACGCAGCCTGGCGAGGTGGGTGTAGATATCTACAACCTGGTGAAGTACACCCGCTCCAACCAGAACACCAACATCAACCAGCGCCCCGTTGTCAAAATTGGCGACGTGATTGCCCGGGGTGATGTGGTGGCCGACGGTGCGTCCACGGACCTTGGCGAACTGGCCCTTGGCCAAAACATGCTTGTGGCGTTCATGCCCTGGAACGGCTACAACTTCGAGGACTCGATTCTCATCTCCGAGCGCGTGGTTGCTGAGGATCGCTTCACTTCGATTCACATCGAGGAGCTGACGGTGGTCGCGCGGGATACCAAGCTTGGGCCCGAAGAGATCACCCGCGACATCGCGTCGTTGGGCGAGGCCCAGTTGGGGCGCCTGGACGAGTCCGGGATCGTGTACATCGGCGCCGAAGTTGAGACCGGGGATGTGCTGGTTGGGAAAGTCACGCCCAAGGGCGAGACCCAGTTGACTCCCGAGGAAAAGCTGTTGCGGGCGATCTTTGGTGAGAAGGCCTCCGACGTTAAAGATACGTCCCTGCGGGTGCCGTCTGGTATGGCCGGCACGGTGATTGATGTACAGGTCTTTACCCGGGAAGGCATTGAACGGGACAAGCGCGCCCAGAACATCATTGATGATGAACTGCGGCGTTTCAAACAGGACCTGGGCGATCAGCTTCGCATTGTGGAGCGGGATACCTTCGGTCGTATCGAACGACTGATTGTCGGCAAGATCGCCAATGGCGGACCCAAAAAGCTCGCCAAGGGGACTGCGATCTCCAAGGCCTATCTTGACGGTCTCGATCCTCATCACTGGTTTGACATCCGCTTGGCTGAAGAAGACGTGGCCGTGCAACTGGAGCAGATCCGGGAGGGGTTGGAGCAGACTCGGAAGGACTTCGATCAGGCGTTCGAAGGAAAGAAGAAGAAGCTCACCCAGGGCGACGAGTTGCCCCCGGGGGTTCAGAAGATGGTCAAGGTGTATCTCGCCGTCAAACGCCGTCTTCAGCCCGGTGACAAGATGGCCGGGCGCCACGGGAACAAGGGGGTGGTGTCCAAGATCGTGCCGATCGAAGACATGCCTTACTCCGCAGAGGGTACGCCTGTGGACATCGTTCTGAATCCGCTGGGGGTGCCCTCACGGATGAACATCGGCCAGATTCTGGAAACCCATCTGGGTTGGGCGGCCAAGGGGCTGGGGCAGCGCATTGGCGACTTGCTCAAGCGTCAGGCTGCGGTGGCGGAGATTCGCGGTTATCTCGACCGAATCTACAACACCAGTGGCAAGAAAGAATCCTTGGATGAAATGAGTGACGTCGAGATCCTGGAAATGGCGGAGAACCTCAAGGCCGGGGTCCCGTTCGCGACGCCAGTGTTCGATGGTGCGCACGAGTCCGAGATCAGGGCGGCTCTGGAGATGGCTGACCTGCCCGCTACCGGCCAGGTGACCCTCTTCGATGGCCGTACTGGCGAGGCCTTCGAGCGGCAGGTTACGGTGGGATACATGCACGTGCTCAAGCTCCACCACCTTGTGGATGACAAGATGCATGCGCGCTCCACCGGGCCGTATTCATTGGTCACTCAGCAGCCGCTGGGGGGCAAGGCTCAGTTCGGTGGGCAGCGTTTTGGGGAAATGGAGGTCTGGGCGCTCGAAGCCTACGGTGCCGCCTATACGCTGCAGGAGATGCTCACGGTCAAGTCGGACGATGTGTCTGGCCGAACCAAGGTGTACGAAAACATCGTCAAAGGGGAGCACAAGATCGATGCGGGCATGCCCGAGTCGTTCAACGTGCTGGTCAAGGAGATTCGTTCATTGGCGATCGACATCGATCTGGACCGTTACTGATACGGCTGAATGCACGGACTGGCGGGGCGCGAAGCGCCCTGTGCATGCATCCCCCGGGGCCTACCCCTGACTGGAGAACACTATGAAAGCGCTGCTTGATCTTTTCAAACAGGTAACGCAGGAAGAAGAATTTGACGCGATCACCATCGGCCTGGCTTCGCCGGAGAAGGTGCGCACTTGGTCCTACGGTGAAGTCAAAAAGCCGGAAACCATCAACTATCGTACGTTCAAGCCTGAGCGCGACGGGTTGTTCTGCGCCAAGATTTTCGGCCCAACCAAGGACTATGAGTGTCTGTGCGGCAAGTACAAGCGGCTCAAGCATCGTGGCGTCATCTGCGAAAAGTGTGGTGTTGAGGTCACCCTTTCCAAGGTGCGCCGCGAGCGCATGGGCCACATTGAACTGGCCAGCCCGGTTGCGCACATCTGGTTCCTGAAATCCTTGCCTTCGCGGCTGGGTATGGTTCTGGACATGACCCTCCGCGATATCGAGCGGGTCCTCTACTTTGAGGGCTTTGTGGTCGTCGATCCGGGCATGACGCCGCTCAACCGGGGGCAGTTGCTCTCGGAAGACGACTACCTCGCAAAGGTTGAGGAGTACGGCGACGACTTCGTGGCCATGATGGGCGCGGAGGGGGTTCGCGAAATGCTGCGTACCCTGGACCTGAACCGCGAGATCGAGCAACTGCGCAATGAGTTGGAAACCACTGGCAGCGAAGCCAAGATCAAGAAGATTGCCAAGCGCCTGAAGGTGCTTGAAGGCTTCCAGCAGTCGGGAATCAAGCCGGAGTGGATGATTCTGGAAGTCCTGCCGGTGTTGCCGCCGGATTTGCGTCCGTTGGTGCCTCTGGATGGGGGGCGATTCGCGACCTCCGATCTCAACGACCTGTACCGTCGAGTGATCAATCGGAACAATCGACTCAAGCGGCTGTTGGAATTGAAGGCGCCGGACATCATCGTCCGCAACGAAAAGCGGATGTTGCAGGAAGCGGTCGATTCCCTGCTCGACAACGGTCGTCGGGGCAAGGCGATGACCGGGGCGAACAAGCGGCCGCTGAAATCCCTTGCAGACATGATCAAGGGTAAGGGCGGTCGCTTCCGCCAGAATCTGCTGGGCAAGCGGGTTGATTACTCCGGTCGCTCGGTGATTGTGGTGGGGCCGACGCTGAAACTGCATCAGTGTGGTTTGCCCAAAAAGATGGCGCTGGAGCTGTTCAAGCCATTCATCTTCAACAAGCTGGAGCTTCTTGGTCTGGCCACGACGATCAAGGCTGCCAAGAAATTGGTAGAGCAGGAAGTCCCCGAAGTGTGGGACATCCTGGAAGAGGTGATCCGGGAGCATCCGGTGATGCTGAACCGTGCTCCGACGCTTCACCGTCTCGGGATCCAGGCATTCGAGCCGGTGTTGATCGAGGGCAAGGCGATTCAATTGCATCCGCTGGTCTGTGTCGCGTTCAACGCTGACTTCGACGGCGACCAGATGGCTGTACACGTCCCGTTGTCTCTGGAGGCGCAGATGGAGGCGCGCACGCTGATGCTGGCCTCCAACAACGTGCTTTCGCCTGCCAATGGCGATCCGATCATTGTCCCGTCTCAGGATATCGTCCTTGGGCTCTACTACGCGACACGCCACGGCGTGAATGCCAAGGGCGAGGGGATGATCTTCACTGACGTGAACGAAGCCCGCCGCGCTTGGGAAAACGGGCAGGCCGCGCTGCATGCGATGGTTTCGATCCGTGTCCGCGAGGTGGAAGTCGGGGCTGAAGGCGAGAAACGGGAGAAAGTGACGCGCTATCAGACGACCATTGGCCGCGCCATGCTGTCGGAGATTTTGCCCCCTGGGCTGCCTTTCTCGGTGATTGACAAACCTCTCAAGAAGAAAGAAATCTCGAGGCTGATCAATGCTTCTTTCCGTCGCTGCGGTCTGCGCGAGACGGTTATCTTCGCCGACAAGTTGATGCAGTTCGGGTTCGGACTGGCGACGCGCGCAGGACTGTCGATCGCGATTCGCGACATGCTGATTCCGCCTCAGAAGCACGAGATCATCTCCGCCGCCGAGCAAGAGGTGAAGGAGATTGCGCAGCAATACACTTCGGGTCTGGTGACCGATGGTGAACGCTACAACAAGGTGGTGGACATCTGGGGGCGCGCGGGCGACCAGGTCGCCAAGGCGATGATGGAGCAGCTCGGTCAGGAAGAAGTCGTCAATAGCGAAGGCGCCAACGCCAAGCAGGAGTCCTTTAACTCCATCTACATGATGGCAGACTCCGGCGCTCGGGGTTCGGCTGCCCAGATTCGTCAGCTGGCTGGGATGCGGGGTCTGATGGCCAAACCGGATGGCTCGATTATCGAGACCCCGATCACGACCAACTTCCGGGAAGGCTTGAATGTACTGCAGTACTTCATTTCCACCCACGGTGCGCGGAAGGGTTTGGCCGATACGGCGCTCAAAACGGCTAACTCGGGTTATCTGACGCGACGTCTGGTGGATGTTACCCAGGATTTGGTGGTGACCGAGGACGACTGCGGCACCGAGGCCGGGTTCGTGATGAAGGCCCTCATCGAGGGCGGTGAAGTGGTCGAGCCGCTGCGGGATCGAATTCTTGGCCGCGTCGTCGCCACCGATGCTGTCCATCCGGAGAACCAGGAGGTCGTCGTCGCTGCTGGAACGCTGTTGGACGAAGACAAAGTCGATGCCATCGAGGCAGCCGGAATCGACGAGGTACGCGTGCGTACTCCGCTGACCTGCGAAACGCGTTACGGCCTGTGCGGAAAATGCTACGGGCGCGATTTGGGGCGCGGCTCGCTTGTCAATGCTGGTGAGGCCGTTGGCGTCATTGCCGCTCAGTCGATTGGCGAACCCGGCACCCAATTGACGATGCGTACCTTCCACGTAGGGGGTGCCGCTTCCCGTGCGGCAGCGGCCAGTTCAGTGGAGTCCAAGTCTGCAGGCGTGGTGCGATTTGCTGGAAGCATGCGTTATGTGACTTCCGCTAAGGGTGAAAAGGTGGTGATCTCTCGCTCCGCCGAGGTGGTGGTGACCGATGATCATGGCCGGGAGCGGGAGCGCCACAAAGTGCCTTATGGCGCGACGCTGCTTGTGGATGACGGCTTCGAGGTGAAGGCTGGAGCCCAACTTGCAACGTGGGATCCGCACACTCGCCCCATCATCACCGAGTACGCTGGCTTCGTGAAGTTCGAGAACGTGGAAGAAGGTGTGACTGTCGCCAAGCAGATTGACGAAGTCACGGGTTTGTCCACGCTCGTGGTGATTGACGCCAAGCGCAGGGCTGGTGCGACTACCAAAGGCCTGCGTCCCCAGGTCAAGCTGCTCACTGAGACTGGCGAGGAAGTACGGATCATCGGGACGGAGCACCCCGTCACCATTACTTTCCAGGTGGGATCCATCATCACGGTGAAGGATGGCCAGGAAGTGGGCGTCGGTGATGTGCTTGCCCGTATTCCTCAGGAATCGGCGAAGACCCGCGACATCACCGGGGGTCTGCCTCGGGTTGCGGAGTTGTTTGAGGCGCGCTCTCCCAAGGATGCGGGCTTGCTGGCGGAAGTCACCGGCACGGTTTCGTTCGGCAAGGACACGAAGGGCAAGCAGCGTCTGGTGATCACCGAACCCGATGGCACGTCCCACGAATTCCTGATTCCGAAAGACAAGCACGTAACCGTGCATGACGGACAGGTGGTCAATAAGGGCGAAATGATCGTGGATGGTCCGGTGGATCCGCACGACATTCTCCGCTTGAAAGGTGTGGAAGAACTGGCCCACTACATCATCGACGAAGTGCAGGACGTCTATCGCCTGCAGGGCGTCAAGATCAATGACAAGCACATTGAGGTGATTGTTCGCCAGATGCTCCGTCGGGTGGTGATCACGGATCCGGGCGATTCTAGGTTCATCCGGGAGGAGCAGGTGGAGCGCTCCGAGGTGCTGGACGAGAACGACCGGCTGATCGAAGAAGGGAAGCGGGGCGCCGAGTTCCAGTACATGTTGCTCGGCATCACCAAGGCGAGTTTGTCCACGGACTCCTTCATCTCCGCGGCGTCGTTCCAGGAGACCACCCGTGTGCTCACCGAAGCTGCGATCATGGGCAAACGGGATGAACTGCGTGGGCTGAAAGAAAACGTGATCGTTGGTCGTCTCATCCCCGCAGGGACCGGGCTTGCTTATCACCGCACCCGTCGTGCCCAGTCCGCAGGTGAGGACCTAGCCGCGGAGCGGGAACTGGTTGACGAAGAAGGCTTTTCTGCTGCTGAAAACGCCGAACCGAGTTGACCGCAACTTGCGTAAATCGCTATAATCCGGCCTCTTTGTGAGTGGACTGGCCAATCGTAGTCAGTTCGACCCGGAAATGCCGTCCAAGGCGGTCTTGGCAACAGCAAGGCCGCCTTGGTTTTTTGGAAATTCGGAACTATGCCAACAATCAATCAGCTGGTGCGCAAGCCTCGTCAGGCGCCGCGCACGAAGAGCAAGGTGCCGGCCCTTGATGCCTGCCCGCAAAAGCGTGGTGTCTGCACCCGCGTTTATACCACTACGCCCAAGAAGCCGAATTCGGCGCTGCGTAAGGTGGCCAAAGTGCGTTTGACCAATGGTTTTGAGGTCATTTCGTACATTGGTGGTGAGGGGCATAACCTGCAGGAGCACTCGGTGGTGCTTATTCGCGGCGGTCGGGTCAAGGACCTTCCTGGTGTGCGCTATCACATTGTTCGTGGCAGCTTGGATCTTCAGGGTGTCAAGGATCGGAAGCAGTCTCGCTCCAAGTATGGTGCCAAGCGTCCCAAGCAAGGCAAATAAGGTTGGTTGTTGTAACAGTCGAGGTTCAAGATGCCCCGTCGTAGAGAAGTTCCGAAGCGTGAGGTGTTGCCGGATCCCAAGTTCGGTAGCCAGGACGTTTCCAAGTTCGTTAACGTGTTGATGACCGGCGGTAAGAAGTCGGTTGCTGAGCGCATCATTTATGGTGCGCTGGATCAGATTGCTGCCAAGAGCGGCAAGAATCCGTTAGAAGTGTTTACGACAGCTTTGAATAACGTCAAGCCGGTGGTTGAGGTTAAGAGTCGTCGTGTCGGTGGTGCAAACTACCAGGTTCCGGTTGAGGTTCGTCCCTCCCGTCGTATGGCTTTGTCGATGCGCTGGTTGCGCGAAGCGGCTCGTCGTCGTTCTGAAAAGTCCATGGGTCAGCGTTTGGCTGCTGAGCTGCTGGAGGCTGCCGAGGGTCGTGGTGCGGCCATGAAGAAGCGCGACGAAGTGCATCGTATGGCAGAGGCCAATAAGGCCTTCTCTCATTACCGTTTCTGAAATATTGGCGCCCGCTAGGGCGTCCGCATTCGTGTAGGAAGTCACCGTGGCACGCAAAACCCCTATTGAGCGTTACCGAAATATCGGTATCAGCGCTCACATTGATGCCGGCAAGACGACGACCACCGAGCGTATCCTGTTTTATACCGGGGTGTCGCACAAGATCGGTGAGGTTCATGATGGCGCTGCAGTCATGGACTGGATGGAGCAGGAGCGCGAGCGGGGTATTACCATTACATCCGCGGCGACCACCTGTTTCTGGAAAGGGATGGATGGCAAGCTGCCCGAGCATCGCGTGAACATCATCGACACCCCTGGGCACGTGGACTTCACCATCGAGGTGGAGCGCTCAATGCGGGTGCTTGACGGCGCGTGCATGGTGTACTGCGCGGTGGGTGGTGTACAGCCTCAGTCTGAGACGGTTTGGCGGCAGGCGAACAAGTACAAGGTGCCGCGTCTGGCGTTCGTGAACAAGATGGACCGTACGGGTGCGGATTTCTTCAAGGTTCACGACCAGATGCGGAGCCGGTTGAAGGCGAACCCTGTGCCCATCCAGGTGCCCATTGGTGCCGAGGATCGGTTTGAGGGTGTGGTTGATCTGGTCAAGATGAAGGCGATTTTCTGGGACGACAAGACCCAGGGGATGAACTTCGAAGAGCGCCCCATTCCTTCTGACCTCGAAGATGTCTGCGCTGAGTGGCGCGAGAAGATGGTTGAGGCGGCCGCAGAGTCTTCCGAAGAGATGATGAATAAGTACCTCGAAGAGGGTGACTTGTCGGAGGAAGATCTCAAGCAGGCGCTGCGGGCTCGGACGATAGCCGGTGAGATCGTGCCTATGCTGTGCGGCTCTGCGTTCAAGAACAAGGGCGTGCAGGCGATGCTCGACGCGGTGATCGACTACATGCCTTCTCCCGTCGACATTCCTCCTGTTAAGGGCGAGCTCTCTGATGGTGATGAGGCTGAGCGTCGCGCTGCGGACGAGGAGCCTTTTGCCGGGTTGGCGTTCAAGATCATGACCGACCCGTTTGTTGGGCAGCTCATCTTTTTCCGCGTTTATAGTGGCGTGGTGAAGTCCGGCGATACCATCTTCAATCCCGTGAAGGGGCGTAAAGAGCGGATCGGTCGGATTCTGCAGATGCACGCCAACGAGCGGGAGGAGATCAAGGAAGTTCGCGCGGGCGACATCGCGGCGGCGGTGGGGCTGAAGGAGGCGACTACCGGCGACACGATTTGCGATCCCGAGAAGCCGATCACGCTCGAGAAGATGGAGTTCCCCGAGCCGGTCATTCACGTGGCGGTGGAGCCGAAGACCAAGAGTGACCAGGAAAAGATGGGTATTGCTCTTGGGCGTCTGGCTCAGGAAGATCCGTCATTCCGCGTGCGTACGGACGAAGAGTCCGGGCAGACGATCATCTCCGGGATGGGCGAGTTGCACCTGGAGATTCTGGTCGATCGCATGCGCCGTGAATTCAACGTCGAAGCCAACGTTGGTGCGCCTCAGGTTGCATACCGGGAAACTATTCGCAAGACCGTCGATGCGGTCGAGGGCAAGTTTGTCAAGCAGTCTGGCGGTCGTGGTCAGTATGGTCACGTGGTGCTCAAGGTTGAGCCCAACGAGGCGGGCAAGGGTTTCGAGTTCGTCGACGCCATCAAGGGTGGTGTGGTGCCTCGCGAGTTCATCCCCGCGGTGCAAAAGGGGATTGAGGAAAACCTGAACAATGGCGTGCTCGCCGGATTCCCGGTGGTGGATGTCAAGGTGACGCTGCACTTCGGTTCCTATCACGACGTCGATTCAAATGAGAATGCGTTCAAGCAGGCCGGACGTATGGCTTTCCAGGAAGGGTGTCGCAAGGCTTCGCCGGTGTTGCTCGAGCCGATGATGGCGGTCGAAGTCGAAACCCCAGAAGAGTTTATGGGCAATGTCATGGGTGATCTGTCCGGTCGTCGTGGGATTGTTCAGGGTATGGATGACCAGTCCGGTGGGATCAAGCTGATCAAGGCGGAAGTGCCGCTCGCTGAGATGTTTGGCTACTCCACCCAGTTGCGCTCGCTGACCCAGGGTCGTGCGACTTATTCAATGGAATTCAAGCACTACGTGGAAGCGCCTAAGAATGTCGCTGATGCGGTGATTAACAAGAAATGATCGTTTTGGGGAATTAACATGGCAAAAGGCAAGTTTGAGCGGACGAAGCCGCACGTGAATGTAGGGACGATTGGTCACGTTGACCATGGGAAGACCACGCTGACGGCGGCGATTACCACGGTGCTGTCGAAGAAGTTCGGTGGTGAAGCCAAGGCGTATGACCAGATTGATGCGGCGCCTGAAGAAAAGGCCCGTGGCATCACCATCAACACCGCCCACGTCGAATACGAGACCGAATCCCGTCACTACGCCCACGTGGATTGCCCCGGGCACGCCGACTACGTCAAGAACATGATCACCGGTGCTGCTCAGATGGACGGCGCCATTCTGGTCTGCTCCGCTGCGGATGGCCCCATGCCCCAGACGCGTGAGCACATCCTGTTGGCTCGTCAGGTTGGCGTACCCTACATCATCGTTTTCCTGAACAAGTGCGACATGGTGGATGACGCCGAGTTGCTCGAGCTCGTCGAGATGGAAGTGCGCGAATTGCTCTCCAAGTACGAGTTCCCTGGCGACGACGTGCCCATCGTCAAGGGCTCCGCCCTCAAGGCCCTCGAAGGCGACAAGGGTGAGTTGGGTGAAGGCGCCATCCTTGCGCTGGCCGCCGCGCTCGACTCCTACATCCCGACGCCCGAGCGTGCCATTGATCTGCCGTTCCTGCTGCCCATCGAAGATGTGTTCTCCATCTCCGGTCGGGGCACGGTTGTGACCGGTCGTGTGGAGCGGGGTATCGTCAAGGTCGGCGAAGAAGTCGAGATCGTGGGTATCAAGGACACCGTCAAGACCACCTGCACCGGCGTGGAGATGTTCCGCAAGCTGCTCGATCAAGGGCAGGCCGGTGACAACGTGGGCGTGCTGCTGCGCGGCACCAAGCGTGAAGACGTTGAGCGTGGTCAGGTGCTGTGCAAGCCGGGCTCCATCAAGCCGCACACCCACTTCACCGGCGAGGTGTATGTCCTCTCGAAGGAAGAGGGTGGTCGTCACACCCCGTTCTTCAACAACTACCGTCCGCAGTTCTACTTCCGGACCACCGACGTGACCGGCTCCGTGGTGCTGCCCGAAGGTACCGAGATGGTCATGCCTGGGGATAACGTGTCGATCACCGTCAAGCTGATCGCCCCGATCGCCATGGAAGAAGGCCTGCGCTTCGCCATCCGCGAAGGCGGCCGTACCGTCGGTGCCGGCGTCGTCGCCAAGGTCATCGAGTAAGAAAGTCGGAGAGAGTAAATGCAAGGGCAACAAATTCGTATCCGTCTTAAAGCGTTCGACTATCGTCTGATCGATCAGTCAGCTAAGGAAATTGTGGATACCGCCAAGCGCACGGGCGCCGTGGTCAAGGGGCCGGTGCCTCTGCCGACTCGTATTGAACGGTACAACGTCTTGCGCAGCCCGCATGTCAACAAGACTTCCAGGGATCAGTTTGAAATCCGTACGCACTTGAGGTTGATGGACATCGTCGATCCTACTGACAAAACAGTGGATGCACTGATGAAGCTTGACCTGCCTGCCGGTGTGGACGTCGAGATCAAGTTGCAATAAGTGTTTGAGGCTCGGTCGCTTGCTTGCCGGGCCATGAGTTCTTTGCTTCAAATGGCCCCAGTCAATCGTAACTGGGAGTAGGAGAATAAAATGAGTCTAGGCCTTGTCGGTCGCAAGGTTGGCATGACTCGCATCTTTACGGACGATGGTGTTTCCATCCCTGTAACGGTGCTGGACGTGTCCAATAACCGGGTGACCCAGATTAAAACGCCTGAAAGCGACGGATACGCTGCTGTTCAGGTTACGTTTGGCACTCGTAAGGCAAGCCGGGTAAGCAAACCCCTCGCCGGTCATTTGGCCAAAGCTGGTGTCGAAGCGGGCTCCATCCTCAAGGAGTTCGCCCTTGACGGTAATGACAGCGTGAGCTTGAAGGCTGGTGATGTGGTCAATGCCACCATCTTCAGCGCGGGGCAGAAAGTTGACGTGACCGGTCAGAGTATCGGAAAGGGATTTTCGGGCTCGATCAAGCGCCACAATTTCTCGTCCAATCGCGCTTCCCACGGTAACTCCATATCCCACAACAGCCCCGGATCGATCGGTATGGCGCAGGATCCAGGCCGGGTGTTTCCGGGTAAACGGATGGCCGGGCAGTACGGCAATGTCCAGCGCACGGTTCAGAACCTCGAAGTGGTGCGGGTGGACGAGGCGCGGCAGCTGTTGCTGGTCAAGGGTGCGGTGCCGGGTGCAAAAGGCGGCAACGTGATCGTTCGTCCGGCAGTCAAGGCGGGGGCGTGATGGAACTGAACTTGTTGAATGATCAAGGGCAGGTCGCGTCGACCGTCCAGGCATCCGATGTGCTGTTTGCGCGCGAGTACAACGAGGCGCTGGTCCATCAGTTGGTGGTGGCCTATCAAGCTAACGCGCGCATGGGCACTCGGGCTCAGAAGGACCGGACTACCGTTCGTCACTCCACAAAGAAGCCTTGGCGCCAGAAAGGTACCGGGCGGGCTCGCGCCGGGATGTCCTCTTCGCCGTTGTGGCGGGGCGGCGGTCGGATTTTTCCGAATTCGCCCGACGAGAATTTTTCTCAGAAAATCAACCGCAAGATGTACCGGGCTGGCATGGCCGCAATCTTGTCCCAGTTGAACCGGGAAGGGCGCCTTTCGGTGGTGGAGTCGTTCACCGTTGCTGCTCCTAAGACCAAGTTGCTGGTCGAGAAGCTCAAAGGCATGGGTCTCGATTCTGTTCTGGTGGTGACGGACGAACTGGACGAGAACCTGTATCTGTCGTCCCGCAATCTGCCCCACGTGTGCGTCCTCGAAGTCAGCGAGACGGACCCTGTCTCCCTGATTCGGTTCCAGAAGGTAATCCTGACCAAGAACGCGGTCAGCAAGTTCGAGGAGGCCTGGGCATGAGTGCACTGAAGGAAGAGCGGCTGCTGAAGATTCTCTTGGCGCCCCAGATTTCGGAAAAGGCGACCTTCATTGCCGACAAGAATGAACAGGTGGTATTCCGTGTCGCTTCTGATGCTACGAAGCCGGAAGTCAAGGCCGCGGTAGAAAGTCTGTTCAAGGTTGAGGTTGAAGCGGTTCAGATCGCCAACATCAAGGGCAAGGTCAAGCGCTTCGGGCGGGCGATGGGGCAGCGCAAGGGGTGGAAGAAGGCCTTTGTGAGTCTCAAGCCCGGTCAAGAAATCAATTTCGCGGCGGGGGAATAAAACATGGCTTTGGTTAAAGTTAAACCGACCTCTGCCGGCCGTCGTGCAGTTGTAAAGGTCGTCAATCCAAATCTGTACAAAGGCCGCCCTGTCACGGCGTTGGTCGAGGGGCAGCAGAAGCGCGCTGGCCGGAACAATCACGGGCGCGTGACCATGCGTCACCAGGGCGGTGGACACAAGCAGTTGTACCGGATGATTGATTTTCGTCGGAACAAGGATGGTATCCCCGCCAAGGTTGAGCGGATTGAGTACGATCCGAACCGTACGGCGAACATCGCCTTGTTGTGTTACACCGATGGTGAGCGCCGTTATATCGTGGCACCGAAGGGGCTGGTGGTCGGGCAGGAGTTGATGAGTGGCTCAGAGGCTCCGATCAAGGTTGGCAACGCGCTGCCTCTGCGCAACATCCCGGTCGGCTCCACCATCCATTGCGTGGAAATGCTGCCTGGTAAAGGCGCACAGCTTGCTCGCGCCGCGGGAACCTCGGTTCAGTTGCTCGCGAGGGAGGGCTCCTACGCCCAAGTGCGGTTGCGCTCGGGCGAGATTCGTCGGGTGCACGTGGATTGCCGCGCGACCATTGGAGCAGTTGGCAATGAGGAAAACAACCTCCGGTCGATTGGTAAAGCAGGTGCAAATCGTTGGCGGGGCATCCGGCCCACCGTTCGCGGTGTGGCGATGAATCCGATCGATCACCCTCACGGTGGTGGCGAAGGCAGAACCGGCGAAGCTCGTGCTCCGGTCAGTCCTTGGGGGACCCCTGCCAAAGGTTATCGGACTCGCTCCAACAAGCGGACCGACACGATGATTGTTCAGCGTCGACACAAGCGTTAAGAGGTAAGACATGGCACGTTCTATTAAGAAGGGTCCGTTCGTCGACGCCCATCTGCTGAAAAAAGTCGACGCGGTTCGGTCCAGCAATGACAAGCGGCCGATCAAAACTTGGTCCCGTCGTTCCACGATCCTTCCGGATTTCGTCGGATTGACTATCGCCGTGCACAACGGTAAGCAGCACATTCCCGTGTATGTGTCAGAGAACATGGTCGGGCATAAGCTCGGCGAGTTTGCGCTGACCCGTACGTTCAAGGGACATGCGGCTTCCAAGAAGGCCGGGCGGAAGTAAGGAGTGGCGATGGAAACAAATGCTATTTTGCGCGGCGTTCGCTTGTCGGCCCAGAAAGGCCGTCTCGTTGCCGATCTCGTTCGGGGTAAGCCCGTTGAGCAGGCTTTGAATATCTTGACGTTCTCCCCGAAGAAGGGGGCGAAAATCGTCAAGAAGGTTCTGGAGTCTGCTATTGCCAACGCAGAACATAACGACGCAGCTGACATTGATTCGTTGAAGGTGACCCGTATCCATGTGGAGAAGGGGATGATGCTCAAGCGATTCACTGCTCGGGCCAAAGGGCGGGGCAACCGGATCGTCAAGCCGACCTGCCATATCTATGTGACGGTTGGGGAGTAAAGACGACTATGGGACAGAAGATTCACCCGACCGGATTCCGTCTTTCGGTCACGCGTGATTGGGGTTCGCGTTGGTTCGCGAACAATCAGAACTTCGCGAAGATGCTCAATGAAGACATCAAGGTTCGCGAGTATCTCAAGAAGAAGCTTGCCCACGCGTCGGTAGGGCGTGTCCTGATCGAGAGACCCGCCAAAAACGCTCGGATCACTGTGTTCAGTGCTCGGCCTGGTGTGGTGATCGGCAAGAAGGGCGAAGAAATCGAGCATATCAAGGTCGAGCTGCAGAAAATGATGGGCGTGCCGGTGCATGTCAACATCGAAGAAATCCGCAAGCCCGAAGTGGATGCTCAGTTGATCGCTGACTCGATTGCGCAGCAGCTTGAGAAGCGCATCATGTTCCGTCGAGCAATGAAGCGCGCCATGCAGAACGCGATGCGCCTGGGCGCTCAAGGCATCAAGATCATGAGCTCCGGGCGGTTGAACGGTATCGAGATCGCACGCACCGAGTGGTATCGGGAAGGGCGTGTTCCGCTGCATACGTTGCGCGCGAATATCGACTACGGTTTCGGAGAGGCGCGTACCACGTACGGCATCATCGGTATCAAAGTATGGGTGTTCAAGGGTGAAACTCTGGGTAACGGTGAGTTGCCCGCGGCGCCCGAAGCCGAGGAAGAAAACAAACGCGGTCGCCGTTCTGCCCCGCGGGGGCGTGATGGCGAGGGTGACGGCAAGCCTGGCGCTCGCCGGGGAGCACGCCGCGTTGCTGGCCGGCCCGATGGCGCCGCGGCCAAGGCTTGAGGGTAGGAGTCGAATATGCTTCAGCCAGCACGTAGAAAATATCGCAAGGAACAAAAGGGTCGCAACACCGGCTTGGCTACGCGGGGCGCTGCGGTTTCTTTCGGAGAATATGGACTCAAGGCCATTACGCGGGGGCGCTTGACTGCGCGTCAGATCGAGTCGGCTCGCCGTGCGATGACCCGGCATATCAAGCGGGGTGGCCGGATCTGGATTCGTGTATTCCCCGACAAGCCGATCTCCAAAAAGCCTGCCGAGGTACGGATGGGTAACGGGAAGGGCAATCCGGAGTACTGGGTTGCCGAAATCCAGCCCGGTAAGGTGCTCTACGAGATGGACGGGGTGGGTGAGGAGTTGGCGCGGGAGGCATTTGCCTTGGCCGCCGCCAAGCTTCCCCTGCAAACCGTTTTTGTGAACAGGCAGTTGGGGTGATCATGAAGGCGACTGAACTGAGGGCCAAAGACGTGGCCGGGCTCGAGGATGAGTTGAAAGAGCTGCTAAAAGCGCAGTTTTCGTTGCGCATGCAGCTGGCGACTCAGCAATTGCAGAACACCGCCCAACTTGGCGCCGTTCGCAAGGACATCGCCCGGGTTAAGACGATCCTGCGTGAGAAGGCGGCAGTGAAATGAGCGATCAAGTGGAAAAGAGAAGTCGTTCCCTTACCGGAAGGGTTGTGAGTGACAAGATGGAAAAGACGGTGACTGTTCTCGTTGAGCGGCGCGTAAAGCACCCACTTATCGGGAAGGTGATCGTGCGCTCCAAGAAGTACCACGCTGATACCGCCGAAGTTGGGGCAAGTGCCGGCGATCTGGTCCAGATTGAGGAGTGCCGTCCTATCTCCAAGACCAAAGCTTGGAAGGTTGCGCGCGTGGTGGAAAAAGCTCGCGTTATTTGATGCGAGATTAAGCGTGTTGCTTGTTCTATGAGCGAAAGGGTGATAAACTCTTTCGCTTCGCTTGACCACCAATCGGTGGTCTTCCCAACGGGATCCAAGACTGGCCGCATTGCGGTGCAAGTTGGAGTAAGAAATGATCCAAATGCAGACGGTTTTGAGCGTCGCCGACAACACGGGCGCGCGCTCTGTGATGTGCATCAAAGTTCTTGGTGGGTCCAAGCGGCGCTACGCCGGTATTGGCGACATCATCAAGGTCAGTATTAAAGACGCTGCTCCTAGGGGGCGGGTAAAAAAAGGCGACGTCTATAGTGCGGTTGTGGTCCGTACTGCAAAAGGCGTTCGTCGTGCGGACGGTTCGCTGGTTCGCTTTGATGGCAATGCGGCTGTGTTGTTGAACAACAAGCTTGAGCCGATTGGTACGCGTATTTTTGGGCCGGTCACTCGCGAACTGCGTACTGAGCGGTTCATGAAGATCGTCTCGCTGGCGCCTGAAGTGCTTTGAGGTGATTCATGAACAAGATTCGCAAAGGTGATGAGGTCGTGGTTCTCGCCGGCAAAGACAAGGGGCGTCGCGGGGTGGTGTTGCGCGTCGTTGATGCCGAGCGTGTGTTGGTGGAAGGTGTGAACAAGGTTAAGCGTCACACTCGCCCCAACCCGATGCGTGGCCAGGTCGGTGGTGTTGTTGAGAAAGAGATGTCCATCCATCGTTCGAATGTCGCCCTATTTGATTCTGCTGGGGGTTCCGGCAGTCGCGTGGGTGTCAAGGTGCTTGAAGACGGCAAGAAGGTCCGTGTTTTCAGGTCTACCGGTGAAGTGGTTGGGGGCTAAGCAGATATGGCGCGCTTTCTAGAGTTGTATAAGGCTAGTGTTGCTCCGGCGCTGATCGAGCGTTTTGGCTATAAGTCGCCGATGGAAGTGCCGCGCATCACCAAAATTACGCTCAATATGGGTGTTGGTGAGGCTGTGGGTGACAAGAAGGTTCTTGAACACGCTGTTGGCGACATGGTGAAAATTGCCGGGCAAAAGCCGGTGGTGACCAAGGCGCGCAAGTCAATTGCGGGGTTCAAGATTCGCGCGGGGTATCCCATTGGGTGCATGGTGACGCTCCGGGGCGAGCGTATGTATGAATTCCTCGATCGACTGGTGTCGATTGCGTTGCCTCGTGTTCGGGATTTTCGCGGCATCTCCGGCAAGGGCTTCGATGGGCGGGGAAACTACAATCTTGGGGTGAAAGAGCAGATCATTTTCCCTGAGATTGAGTACGACAAGATTGATGCGCTTCGGGGTATGAATATCTCGATCACGACCAGCGCGAAAACCGATGAAGAGGCTCGGGCGTTGCTCGCAGCTTTCAAATTCCCTTTCAAGAACTGAGGGTGTTATGGCCAAACTTGCCCTGATCAATCGTGAGGCGAAGCGTCGCAAGCTTGTAGCCAAGTATGCGGCTAAGCGCCAGGAATTGACGGCAAAGATCGACGACGCCAGCTTGTCTGAGGCTGAGCGGATGGAGGCGCGTCTGGAGCTGCAGCAACTGCCGCGCAATGCTAATCCCACGCGTACCCGCAATCGTTGTGCGATTACCGGGCGTCCTCGTGGTGTGTTTAGCAAGTTCGGCTTGTGTCGCAACAAGCTGCGGGAAATCGCATTCCGGGGAGAGGTTCCCGGGATGACGAAGGCCAGCTGGTGAGTGAAGGGAGTTCGGAATGAGTATGTCTGATCCGATCGCCGATATGCTGACCCGTATCCGCAACGCTCAGGCCGCCCAGAAGGCGTCCGTCGGCATGCCTTCTTCTAAGCTGAAGGTGGCGATTGCCGGGGTGTTGCAGGAAGAGGGGTATATCGACGGGTTCGCGGTTAGGGACGAGGCGGGCAAGGCGTTGCTGGATATTAGCTTGCGCTATTACGCCGGGCGCCCGGTAATCGAGCGAATTGAGCGTGTGAGTCGGCCAGGTCTTCGCGTGTACAAAGGTGTAGAAGGAATCCCGCGAGTGATGAATGGTCTCGGGGTTGCCATCGTCTCCACCCCCAAGGGTGTCATGACCGACAGAAAAGCTCGGTCCATGAACGTGGGTGGCGAAGTGCTCTGCATCGTTGCATAAGGAGGGAGGCGGCGATGTCTCGCGTAGCTAAGAATCCAGTGGCAATTCCTTCCGGGGTGTCGGTGAATCTCTCCGGCAGTGAGTTGCAGATTAAGGGGCCTCTTGGGGTTCTTTCCCGTACGATCCATCCCTCCGTGGCTGTCGAGCAAGAGTCGGACAAGCTGGTTTTTGCTCCGGTCGAGGGGGCCGAGAATGCTCACGCACTCTCCGGAACAATGCGCGCACTCGTGGCGAACATGATTGTTGGAGTTAGCAAGGGGTTTGAGCGCAAACTCAACTTGGTTGGTGTGGGATACCGCGCTCAAGCGCAAGGCGACAAGCTGAACTTGTCGCTCGGGTTCTCTCACCCCGTCGTGCATCAAATGCCTGCCGGGATCAAGGTGGAAACGCCGACTCAAACGGAGATCCTGATCAAGGGCGTCGATAAGCAGGTCGTGGGCCAGGTGGCTGCCGAAATCCGTGCGTACAAGCAGCCGGAGCCTTACAAGGGCAAGGGCGTTCGGTACTCGGACGAGGTGGTTGTGCTGAAAGAAACGAAGAAGAAGTAAGGGCGGCTGAGCATGGACAAGAAACAGGCCCGCATGCGGCGGGCGCGTCAAACCCGCGCAAGGATTGCTGCCCTCAACGCAGCGCGTCTCACCGTGTATCGTACAAACTGCCATATTTACGCACAGGTTTATTCCGCTTGCGGCACCCAGGTGTTGGCGGCGGCTTCGACTGTCGAGGCCGATGTGCGTAAGGACGTGCCCAATGGGGGTAACGTCGGCGCGGCGACGGTGGTTGGTAAGTTGATCGCTGAGCGCGCGCTTGCCGCCGGGGTGGACACGGTTGCGTTTGACCGGTCCGGATTCAAATTCCACGGCCGCATCAAGGCGCTGGCAGATGCCGCCCGTGAAGGCGGTCTGAAGTTCTAAGCGAGGCGACGATGGCGAAACCTCAAGGTCAGTCAAAGCGGGCTCCGGTGGCAGAGGAGCGTGATGATTCGCTGCGCGAGAAGATGGTTTCCATCAACCGCGTTACGAAGGTGGTTAAAGGCGGCCGGATTCTCGGATTTGCTGCGCTAACGGTGGTTGGCGACGGCGACGGCGGCGTGGGTATGGGCAAGGGCAAGGCTCGCGAAGTGCCTGTGGCCGTGCAGAAGGCAATGGACGAAGCGCGGCGGAAGATGGAAAAGGTGTCGTTGAAGAATGGCACCTTGCATCACGCTGTTATTGGTCGGCACGGCGCATCGGTTGTCCTGATGCAACCCGCACCGAGCGGTACCGGAATCATTGCTGGCGGGCCAATGCGCGCGGTATTTGAAGTGATGGGTGTTACCGACGTGCTCGCAAAGTGCATCGGTTCCACCAATCCTTACAACGTGGTCCGGGCAACCTTGGACGGATTGTTCAAGATCAGCACTCCGGCCGAGATCGCCGCTAAGCGTGGCAAGTCGATCGAAGAAATTCTGGGGTAAGGAATGGCTGAGAAGACCGTGAAGGTGACGCTGGTGAAGAGCGTCATCGGGACCAAGCAAGATCATCGGCAGACTGTGAAAGGCTTGGGCTTGCGCAAGCTCAATCACAGCGTTGAGTTGGTTGATACCCCCGCCGTTCGGGGCATGATCAACAAGGTCGCCTATCTGGTTAAGTGCGAGGGCTAAATGGAACTGAATAGCTTGAAACCCGCTGAAGGTTCCAAGAAAGCGCGCCGCCGTGTTGGCCGGGGGATCGGAAGCGGCCTTGGGAAAACTGCCGGGCGTGGGCACAAGGGGCAAAAGTCGCGGGCAGGTGGATTCCACAAGGTCGGCTTTGAGGGTGGCCAAATGCCCCTGCAACGCCGGTTGCCGAAGCGTGGGTTTAAGTCGCTGACTCGTGAGTTCATTGCCGAAGTGCGTCTTTCCGAGCTGAATAAGTTGCCGGTCGAGGAAGTCGATTTGGTTGTGCTGAAGCAGGCCGGCATCGTCTCCGCGCTCGCCAAATCGGCGAAAGTGGTGCTTTCCGGTGGCTTGCAGAAGAAGCTCGTGCTCAAGGGCATTGGCGCCACCAAGGGCGCGCAGGCAGCAATCGAGGCAGCCGGCGGCTCCTTGGCTGCTGAGTGACGTAGACGCGAGGCTATTCTGTGGCGAACGCTAATCCGGCGATTGGCAAGTCGGGCAAGTTCGGTGACCTGAAGCGGCGGCTGTGGTTTTTGCTGGGAGCGTTGGTTGTATACCGGATCGGCGCCCATATTCCCGTTCCAGGAATCGATCCCGCCAAGTTGGCGGAGTTGTTCCAGTCGCAGCAGGGTGGGATTTTGGGGGTGTTCAACCTGTTCTCAGGTGGGGCCCTCTCCCGCTTCACTATCTTTGCGCTTGGGATCATGCCGTATATTTCGGCGTCGATCATCATGCAATTGCTGACGGTGGCGGTTCCATCACTTGAGGCGATCAAGAAAGAGGGCGAAGCCGGGCGACGCAAGATCACGCAGTACACTCGATATGGTACTGTGGCACTGGCGTTGTTCCAGGCTCTGGGGATTGCGGTTGCACTTGAGTCTCAGGCGGGGTTGGTCGTGGATCCCGGGTTCGTCTTCCGTTTGACTACGGTGGCGACGCTTCTAACTGGCACAATGTTCTTGATGTGGCTTGGGGAGCAGATCACTGAGCGCGGCTTGGGCAACGGGATCTCGATCATCATTTTCGGGGGTATCGCCGCCGGTTTGCCAAACGCGATTGGGGGGTTGTTCGAACTGGTGCGGACGGGTGCGATGCATCCCTTGACCGCGCTGTTCATCTGCGTCCTTGTTGTTGCGGTGACCGCTCTGGTTGTGTTTGTTGAACGAGGTCAGCGCAAGATCCTCGTGAACTACGCGAAGCGGCAAGTAGGGAACAAGATCTACGGTGGGCAAAGTTCGCATTTGCCGCTGAAGCTGAACATGGCAGGTGTTATTCCGCCTATTTTTGCCTCGTCGATCATTCTTTTCCCGGCGACGATTGCGGGGTGGTTCGGTGCTGCGGACGGGATGAGGTGGCTTAAGGATCTTGCGGCAACGTTGTCGCCAGGTCAGCCGATTTATGTATTGCTCTATGCCGCTGCGATCGTCTTTTTTTGCTTCTTCTATACCGCGCTCGTCTTTAACTCCAAGGAGACGGCGGACAATCTGAAGAAGAGCGGGGCGTTTGTTCCTGGTATCCGGCCCGGAGATCAGACGGCGCGATACATTGATAAGATTTTGACTCGGTTGACGTTGGTTGGTGCGGTCTACGTCACAGTGGTGTGTTTGCTGCCTGAGTTCCTGATTCTAAAGTGGAACGTGCCTTTTTATTTTGGTGGTACCTCGTTGTTGATCATTGTGGTGGTCACGATGGACTTCATGTCTCAGGTGCAAGCCTACGTGATGAGTCATCAGTACGAGAGTCTGCTGAAGAAGGCAAATTTTAAAGGTGCTGGCAATCTGTTGAAGTGACCCATGGCGAAAAAGGAAGATGTAATCGAAATGCAAGGGGAGGTAATGGAAAACCTTCCCAATGCGACGTTTCGGGTGCGGTTGGAGAATGGCCACATGGTGTTGGGGCACATCTCCGGCAAGATGCGGATGCATTACATCCGCATCCTCCCTGGCGACCGGGTCACGGTACAGCTGACACCCTATGATTTGACGCGAGCCCGCATCGTGTTCCGCGCCAAGTGAGTATTGATGAATTACGGAGACGTAAATGAAAGTTCAGGCTTCGGTTAAGCGGATTTGCCGCAACTGCAAGGTTCTGCGTCGTAAAGGCGTGGTGCGCGTTATTTGTACAGACCCGCGCCATAAACAGCGCCAAGGTTGATCAGTGGTGGCGAACGAGCTAGAATTCGCCGTTTTGCTTGTTGAGGTAGTGTAAGGACAGGACATGGCCCGGATTGCTGGGGTAAATATTCCCAACCATCAGCACGCCGAGATCGCGTTGACCGCGATCTACGGTATCGGCCGCACTCGCGCGCAGAAGATCTGCGACGCCGCTGGTGTGGGTAGGTCGACAAAGATCAAGGAATTGTCGGAGGCCGATATGGATCGGCTGCGCGACGAGGTGGGCAAGTTCACCGTGGAAGGTGATCTGCGACGCGAAGTCACGATGAGCATCAAGCGGTTGATGGACCTTGGATGTTATCGTGGTGTTCGCCACCGCCGGGGGCTGCCTGTCCGGGGTCAGCGTACTCGAACAAATGCGCGTACGCGTAAGGGGCCGCGCAAGGCGGTTGCCGGTAAGAAATAATCAGGGTCGTGCAATATGGCTAAGGCTACCGCTAGGGTTAAGAAAAAGGTCAAAAAGAACGTTGCAGAGGGCGTTGTACATGTCCATGCGTCGTTTAACAACACGATCGTCACGATTACGGATCGTCAGGGGAACGCATTGTCGTGGGCAACCGCCGGAGGTGCTGGCTTCAAGGGCTCGAGAAAGAGCACGCCATTTGCAGCTCAGGTGGCGTCCGAGCGAGCCGGTCGAGCAGCACAGGAATGCGGCGTGAAAAACGTTGAAGTCCGAATCACCGGGCCCGGACCGGGGCGTGAGTCTGCGGTTCGTGCACTGAACGCTCTCGGGATCCGTGTAACGTCGATTACCGACGTGACTCCCATCCCCCATAATGGTTGCCGGCCGCCCAAGCGTCGCCGCATTTAAGTTTGGAGTAAAGCGATGGCTCGCAATCTAGATCCCAAGTGCCGCCAGTGCCGTCGGGAAGGTGAGAAGCTCTTTCTGAAGGGCGAAAAGTGTTTTACCGACAAGTGCGCGATCGAGCGCCGCGCTTATGCCCCTGGGCAGCACGGACAAAAGTCCGGGCAGCGGTTGTCGGGCTACGGTGTGCAGCTGCGGGAAAAACAGAAGATTCGTCGTACCTATGGTGTGCTCGAGCGTCAGTTCCGGAAGGTGTTTGCGGAGGCTGACCGTCGTAAGGGTCAGGCTGGCGAGAACATGCTTCAGATCTTGGAAAGCCGCCTCGACAGCGTAGCTTACCGGATGGGTTTTGGCGCTTCGCGCAGCGAAGCCCGCCAGGTTGTTCGGCACAACGCGGTCCTCGTGAATGGGAAGCGGGTGAACATCCCTTCGTATGAAGTGAAGCCCGGTGATGTCGTCGAGCTGACCCAAAGCGCGAAGGGGCACCTGCGCGTCAAGGCGGCGATGGAGGCTGCTGAGTCCCGTGGCTTGCCGGAGTGGATTGAAGTGAATGTCAAGGAAGGCAAGGGCGTATTCAAGGCTCTGCCGGTCCGCGCCGATCTGTCGGCGACCATCAATGAAAGCTTGGTGGTTGAGCTTTATTCCCGTTAATCGGGTTGCCCTGATCTTTCTGGTTTCAAAGGATTGCTAATGCAGAGTTCTGCGTTGCTGAAGCCGCGCATCATCGACGTGCAGACCCTTTCGCCGGTTCATGCCCGTGTGGTGATGGAGCCGTTCGAGCGGGGGTATGGTTACACCTTAGGCAATGCCCTGCGGCGGATCTTGCTGTCCTCTTTGCCCGGGGCCGCTCCCACGGAAGTGGCCATTGAAGGTGTGCTGCACGAGTATTCGACCCTTGACGGTGTGCGGGAGGACGTTGTGGATCTGTTGTTGAACACCAAGGGTGTGGTGTTCAAGCTGCAGAACAGATCTGAAGTTACGCTTCGCCTCCGTAAGGAAGGGGAGGGCGTCGTGACGGCCGCTGATATCGAGGTGCCGCACGACGTTGAGATTATCAACTCCGATCACGTCATTGCACATCTGGCTCCTGGTGGCAAGCTCGACATGCAGATCAAGGTTGAGCTTGGTCGGGGATACGTTCCCGGGAATGTACGGGTGGGTGCCGGGGGCGCCAAGAGCATTGGGCGTATTGTGCTGGACGCTTCTTTTAGCCCTGTTCGGCGGGTAAGCTACCAAGTCGAAAGTGCACGGGTGGAACAGCGTACCGACTTGGACAAGCTGGTGATGGATATCGAAACCAACGGCGCGGTGGATCCTAAAGAGGCGATCCAGTACGCGGCGCAGGTTTTGATGGAGCAGCTTTCGTCCTTCGCGCACTTGGTTGATACCCAGCCTGTTACGCAAGGAGAGGCCCGTCAGCCTCAGGTTGATCCGATTTTGCTGCGCCCGGTGGATGACTTGGAGTTGACGGTTCGCTCGGCGAACTGCCTGAAAGCCGAGAACATCTACTACATCGGTGACCTCATCCAGAGGACCGAGACCGAGTTGTTGAAGACGCCAAATCTGGGGCGTAAGTCGTTGAACGAGATCAAGGAAGTCCTCGCTTCTCACGGGCTGACCCTTGGCATGAAACTCGAGAACTGGCCGCCAGCCGGGCTCGAAAAAGTATAAGGTTTCTGTCCGCAGTTCTGCGGGCAGAACTCGAACACTTAGGAATACAGAGGTTATAAGATGCGCCACCGTAACGGCCTGCGTAAACTGAACCGGACCAGCAGCCATCGTCAGGCCATGTTCCGGAATATGGCCAACTCGCTTTTGCGTCATGAGTTGATCAAAACCACTCTGCCCAAGGCCAAGGAACTGCGCCGTGTCGTCGAGCCCTTGATTACCTTGGGCAAGACTCCCAGTCTTTCCAACCGTCGCTTGGCGTTTAGCCGTCTGCGCGATCGCGATATGGTGGTGAAGGTATTTGACGAGTTGGGTCCGCGTTTTGCCAATCGAAACGGGGGTTACCTGCGCATTCTGAAGTGCGGGTTCCGTGTGGGCGACAACGCACCCATGGCATTCGTCGAACTGCTTGATCGTCCGGAAGGCGCTCCCCAGGAAGCCGTCGCAGCCGAGTGATCAGGGAGCAATCGGTAGTTCAAACAAAAAGGGCCGGGCAACCGGCCCTTTTTGTTTTTTCTGTCCGAATCGCACGGAAGGAAGCTCGCTTTCCGGGGTGTCTGGATTTCGGAAAGTGATCTTCCAATAGAAGCCCTTGGGGATGCACATAGCTGGAGATAAGCGGGGAATAATCAATGAGTTGAGTTTGGTCCGCGGTGCTGGCACGAAGCTTGAGTGTAACGGCAACCGTTACAAGGAGCGATTCGACTCATGGACGAACTGACACCCGGCGTCCTGGTGCTGGGAATAGGCAATCTCTTGTGGGCTGATGAGGGCTTCGGTGTTCGGTGCGCCGAGGTGCTTGCTGCCGGATGGGACTTCCCCGCGTCCGTCAGGGTGATGGATGGCGGGACGCAAGGTCTCTATCTGCTTCCGTACGTCCAGAGCGCTCGCAGGATGGTGGTGTTCGATGCCATCGATTATGGGCTCGAGCCAGGCACATTGCGGGAGGTCATCGGCAAGGACGTCCCCATGTTCATGGGCGCAAAGAAAATGAGTTTGCACCAGACCGGTTTCCAGGAGGTGCTTGCGTCAGCGGCGCTGCTGGGCCAGTTGCCCGAGGAGATCGTGTTGATCGGGGTGCAGCCCGCCGAGCTGGATGATTACGGGGGGAGCTTGCGCCCTGCCGTCCGTGACCGGATACCCGAAGCTTTGGCCTTGGCTCTTGAGTGGCTTTCGCGTTGGGGTGTACCCGGGCGAGCCCGTACAACAGCACCCGAGCCCATTACTGACCAGGCGCTGGAGATCAGCCGCTACGAAGCGGGGCGCCCTTCCCCGGAAATGGCGTGCCGCTTTGGCGATCTAAGGTTTATCGAGACGATGCTGCCTTCCCCATCGGGCGCTAACGCCCAAACGCCGGGAGAGTCGTGAGATGTGCCTGGGAATCCCCATGCGGGTGCTGGCGGTAGACGGGCAGCGTGCGACGTGCGCAGGCCGGGGGCTGCAAATGGAAGTGGATACGCTGCTCGTTGGCGCAGTGGCTCCAGGGCAATGGCTGCTCACGTTTCTGGGCGCCGCCCGCGGGCTGCTCGATGAATCCGAGGCGGAGAAAATCAACGGTGCCCTGGATGCACTGGAAGCGATGCAATCCGGCGAGTCCGACCTGGATCGGTTCTTTGCCGACCTCGTGAATCGGGAGCCCCAACTGCCGGAGTTCCTCCGGTCCGCGCATCAAGGAGATCACTGATGTTTCAAACCACTGCTCCGGACTATTCCGGCCTCGTCGCGCGCCTGGCCGAACGCAACGGCTATCGGGTGCTCGAAGAAGCCGATGCGCTCGAGTTTGCGCAGAGCGAAGGGGATTGTCTGCTGGTCTGCCTCGACGACATGCAGCAATACCCTGAAAGCTGGGACGTGGCGGTTGTGCTGTCCGACGTGCTGCACAGCGCGGACTACGCGCCCAGGGTTGGGCTGGCGGGAGCGGCAGCTACCCGGATACTCAAACCACGTTACGGCTTTAGCCGATATCCCGCGCTGGTGTTCCTGCGGGACGGCGGCTACGTGGGCGCGATCGAAGGCATGCGGGATTGGCAGGCGTTCGTTCGCGAGGTTACCGAAATGAAAACCCGCCCAATCAGTCGCGCGCCCGGCATTGGCATTCCCGTCTCGGCTACCGGCACCCAAGCTTGCCACTGAAGGAAGATTGATCCCATGAAGGACTTTCCCATTCCCGTTGTTGCATTGGGGCCGGGTTCCCAGCCTGGCGAGGACGACGCGCTGGAGTACATGGTGATGCCTTCGGGCATGAATACCTTTCACGCCCCCAACGTGCCCGACGATGCTGCCTTGGCGGTGCGTACTCAAGCGGCTGAACTGATCAGCGCGCTTGCGTCGGAAATTGCGACAGGAGGCGGAGTGCCGCCGCGGAGGGATCTGCGCGCCCTGGATCCGGCGGTCGTGCAACTGGTTGGCGACGCCCTGGGGCAGGGCGAAGTCAGCGTGGTTGCACATGTCCCCGAGCCGCTACGCGTGCAGGAGACCGCCTTTCCCGGCTTGTGGCGTATCCAGCGGCCCGGCCCCGGCGGGGCGCTTGCCGCGGACTGGCTGGAAGCGTGCGCCATTCCCGACGTGGTTCGCCAGGCCGCACTGGCCCTCACCGACCGCCGGGTCGAGCTGCCCCTTGCCCCGGCGGGGGTGATGAACGCACCGGCGCTGCTGGCCGAAGTGCTGCAGGTCGCAGCGGAATACCGGGCCGGCCAGACCGCGCATATCGTTAACCTGACGCTGCTGCCGGTCTCGCCCGCGGATCTGGATCATCTGGTTCAAGCACTGGGGGCCGGGACGACCGCCATTCTTTCCCGGGGCTACGGAAACTGCCGCATCAGCAGCACCGCTGTCGCCAACGTCTGGTGGGTGCAGTACTTCAACAGCATGGAGCAGCTCATCCTCAACACCATCGAGGTGGTGGATATACCCGAAGTGGCGCTGGCTGCGCCTGAGGATCTGGCGTCCACTGCCGAACGCATGAAGGAATGGGCCGAAGCCCTGCTGACGTGACCGAAACGCCGAGTAAGCATGGATTCAGTCGGCACTTCGAGCCATGAGCTGCCACTCGATCCTGCATGCTTGTAACAGCGGTGTAACAATTCAGCGCGTGGTGAAGGCAATGGAAAGTCGTTTCGAAGGCTCGTATCTCGGTGACGATGGGCGGATTCCCCCGGAAGCCCGGCTCGAATGCGGCATTTGCTGGTGGGTCTACGATCCGGCGGAAGGCGATCCGGTCTGGCAGGTCTCCCCGGGCACGCCCTTCTCCGCGTTGCCCGAGCATTGGCAATGCCCCAACTGCGATGCCCCCCGTCACAAATTCATGGTGGTGGGCGCCTGAAGTGGACGACGCCCTCCCTCAATCCCTGGCGGATCGGCCGGATGTCGTGGTGCGGGCCGAGTCGGTCTTTCGCCAGATTGCGGCCGAGCGGATGGTCGGGCTGCCGATGGTCAATCCCGCTCTCAGCGTTGCGGCAGTGGGGTTTCGGCGGTGGCAGGGGCTGTGGGCCGGTGTCATGCTCACCCCCTGGTCGCTGAACCTCATGCTTCTTCCAGCCGGCAGCGCGCAGTTCCGCAGCGGAGCCAGCGGGGATATCCAGCAGTGGGTGTTCCCATCCGGCGCCTATGAGTTCCTCTATGGCGAGGAACCGGCCCTGGGGCCGTACCAGATGTGTTCCCTGTTCTCGCCGGTATTCGAGTTTGCGAGCCAGGCCGACGCCCTGGCAACCGCGCAAGCAGTGGCAGAGGCCTTGTTTGAGCACGAAGCCCAAGCCGAAGCGGGCCGCCAGACTCAAGGCCGGGGGACAATGCCCCAGCCGCTGACCGAACGCCCGCTCTCCCGACGCGGATTCCTGCGGGGCGCCTTCGGCGGCTGAAAATGGACGCCGCCGGCCAGCTATTGATCCACATTCGCGTCGGCGGTGGGCAGGTGCGCGAGGTCACCAGTCAGGTGAGGCGCCCCCCGGCTGCTGCCTTGCTGGTGGGCCGTCCCGTCGATCAGGTGGTAGGGCTGATCCCGGCGCTGTACAGCCTCTGCGGAAGGGCTCAGGGGCTTGCTGCGCGAGCCGCGCTGGAGGCCGCGGAGGGGCGCCTGGTCGATCCGGTACAGATCGCGCACCACAGCCGTCGAGTGGTGGCGGAAGCCGTCCAGGAACATCTGTGGCGCTTGTTGCTGGACTGGCCCAATGCGCTGGGGCTGCCGGTCGGGCGGGAGGCGTTTGCCGTCTGGTACAAACGGATGGGGGCCGCCGCCGGGAGCGAAGGGGAGTGGTCCGCCCTGGCCAACGGGTTGGAGGCGTGGATGGACGCACATCTCCTGGGTGGCGAGGCCGTGCGCTGGACCGGCGCCCGGCACCTGGCCAACATTCCGGAGACCGGCGTTTGCGCCGAGGCTGTGCGGGCACTGGCAAACGACGCCTACCGCTGTCCGACCCCCGGGCAGCCGGTATGCGTGCCCAGCGTCTGCGCGGCAGACTGTGCGAAGGCGTTGCACGGCCTTGGGGCCGAGGGGCCGGAATGGCGGGGAGCGCCGGCCGAAACCGGCGCGTTGTCAGCCCACGCCGAGCATCCGCTGATTCGCGCCCTGTTCGAGGATGGCTGGCGTATCGCCGCGCGCTATCTGGCCCGGGTTCTGGCGCTGGTGACGGCAGCGAACGCCCTGCGTGCCCCCTCGGAGGCCCCGGTGTTCAGCGCCGCCTGCCTGGGCGAGGGTTGCGGTATCGCCCGGGTGGAGACGGCGCGGGGGGCGCTGCTACACTGGGCCGAGGTGGCGCAAGGGCGCGTGTGCCAGTATCGAGTCCTGGCGCCCACCGAGTGGAATTTCCACCCCCGGGGCGCCTTCGGGGACGAGCTCAAGGGCGTGCGCGGGTCCGGAGCCGCCTTGCGGGCTCGGGTGGGAGCGGCAGTGCTGTCGCTGGACCCGTGCGTACCCTGGCGGCTGGAGGTGTCGGAAAATGCATGAAATGTCGCTCGCTGAAAGCGTGCTCCAGATCGTCGAGGACGCTGCCCACGCCCAGCGGCTGAGGCGGGTGACTGCCGTCTGGCTCGAGATCGGGGAACTCTCCAGCGTGGAGCCCGAAGCGCTCAGCTTCTGCTTCGATGTGGTGGTGAAGGGCAGCGTGGCCGAAGGTGCGCGGCTGGAGATCATTCGCGTCCCCGGTGTCGGCTGGTGCATGCAATGTGCTGCGCAGGTCCCGCTCCGGGCCTTGTACGAGGCCTGCCCCACCTGCGGCAGTTATCAGGTGCAGCCCACCGGTGGCACCGAAATGCGGGTCAAGGAGTTTGCCGCGGAGTAAGTTTTACCCGGGCGATGTAGAACAATGCCGGAGCGCCTGGACGCCCTGGCCGGAAGGAGAAGAACGATGTGTACCACCTGCGGATGCGCGAGCGGCGAAGTTCGGCTGGAAGGCGCGGCACTGGATGCTGAAGGCCACGCCCATCCCCACACCCATGCGGACGGCACCGCGCACAGTCACGCGCATACCCACCACGGAGAGCACGCGCACACCCACGGCGAGGCTGCGCACGCCCATTGGCACCAGCACGCGGATGGCACCTGGCATGCGCACGGGCATGACCATGTGGGCGACCATCAACACGCTCATGGCGAGGCCGCGGCAGGCGCTGCGGTCGCTGCCAAGGCCTATCGCCCTGCCGCCGGGCAGGACCACCTGCACTATGGCCAAGGGGCGGCGGGCGCCCATGCACCGGGGCTGACCCAGGCCCAGATGGTGCGCATCGAGCAGGACATCCTGGGCAAGAACAAGGGGTACGCGGAACAGAACCGGCGCTGGTTCGCCGACCATGGCGTGTTTGCGCTGAACCTGGTGTCCAGTCCCGGTTCCGGCAAGACCACGCTGCTGGTGCGCACCATCGAGGCCCTGGCGGCTCAGGCGGAGGTTGCGGTCGTCGAGGGTGACCAGCAGACCAGCCAGGACGCGGAGCGCATCCGCGCCACCGGCGCCCGGGCGCTGCAGATCAACACCGGCAAGGGCTGCCACCTGGATGCCCACATGGTCGGCCATGCCCTGGAACGCCTGCGCCCGGCGGACGACAGCCTGCTCATGATCGAAAACGTGGGCAATCTGGTCTGTCCGGCCGCCTTCGATCTGGGCGAAGCCCACAAGGTCGTGATCCTCTCGGTCACCGAGGGCGAAGACAAGCCCCTCAAGTATCCGGACATGTTCGCGGCGGCGGACCTGATGTTGCTCAACAAGTGCGACCTGCTGCCCTACCTCAGCTTCGACGTGGCGCGCGCCGTGGAGCACGCCCGCCGCATCAATCCCCGCCTCACCGTGATCCGGACCTCAGCCACCACGGGCGAGGGCTTCGGCGAGTGGCTGGAATGGTTGCAGGCGGGGCTGGCCCGCGCCCGTGCCGGCCGGGCAGAGACGGTGGAGGCCTTGCGCGCCCGCGTGGCCGCGCTGGAAGCGCAACTGGCCAGCCGCCGGGAATGAGCATGCGCCAACTGAAAGGCCGCCGCGGGCTGGCGGGGGCCCAAGCGTGAGCGCGCTGGCCGAGTCCGCCGCCACCGGCCGCCTGCGCCCCCGCGTCGGCATTCGCGTCCGGGGCATTGTGCAGGGCGTGGGCTACCGCCCCTTCGTCTACCGCCTGGCGGGCGAATTGGGCCTGGATGGCTGGGTGCGCAATGATGGTGCCGGAGTGTGCATCGAGGCCCAGGGCGATCGGGGGGCGCTGACCCTGTTTGCCGGCCGCCTGCGCAGCGAGGCACCCCCCGGGGCCCGGGTGGACGAGGTTGCCGTCGAGCCCCTGGCCCCCGATGCCCGGGCCCGGGGCTTCAGCATCCTGGGCAGCCAGGGCGGCGCCATCAGCACCGCCATCGGGCCGGATCTGGCCACCTGTCCCGATTGCCTGGCGGAGCTGTTCAGCCCGGCCAGCCGTCGCTGGCGCTACCCCTTCATCAACTGCACCCATTGCGGCCCCCGCTACACCATCACCCGCCGTCTGCCCTATGACCGGGCCAACACCAGCATGGCTGCCTTCCATCTCTGCCGTGCCTGCGAGCTGGAGTACCACGCGCCCCGCGACCGGCGTTTCCACGCCGAGCCCAATGCCTGCCCGGTGTGCGGCCCCAAGCTCACCGTGCTGGACAGCGTCGGCCATGCCCTGACGGTGGAAGACCCCGTGGCCCACGCGGTGGCACGGCTGCTGGCGGGCGAGATCGTTGCCATCAAGGGTCTGGGTGGCTTCCATCTGGCCTGCGACGCCACCAATCCCGGGGCGGTCGCCCGTTTGCGCCGGCGCAAGCACCGGGAGGAAAAACCCTTCGCCCTGATGGTGCACGGCCTGACCGCGGCGCGCCGCTGGGCGGACCTCGGCCAGGCGGAGTCGGAACTTCTGGCCAGCCCCGAGCGTCCGGTGGTGCTGGCCCGCAAGCGGGCGGAGGCGGACCAGGTCATGCCTGCGGTGGCCCCGGGCCTGAACTGGCTGGGCCTGATGCTGCCCTACACGCCCTTGCACTATCTGCTGTTCCACGAGGCCGTGGGCCGTCCCTCGGGAACGGCGTGGCTGGAGCGCAGCCAGGGGCTCACCCTGGTGCTGACCAGTGCCAACCCCGGCGGCGAGCCGCTGGTCATCGGCAATGCGGAGGCGGTGCGCCGCCTGGGTGGCATCGCCGACACCTACCTGGTGCATGACCGGGAGATCGTGGCCCGCTGCGACGATTCCGTGCTGCGCACGCCCGAGGGCCGTGGCGCCGCACCCCAGTTCATCCGCCGTGCGCGGGGCTACACGCCTCGGGCCATCCGCCTGGCGGGGCCCGGTCCATCGGTGCTGGCGCTGGGTGGGCAACTCAAGAACACCGTCTGCGTCACCCGGGGCGACGAGGCTTTCCTTTCCCCCCACGTGGGCGACCTGGACAACGGCGCCACCTGCGAGGCCATGCTCGAGGCCGCCGATCACCTGTGCCGCATCCTCGACGTGCAGCCCGAGCGGGTGGCCCACGACCTCCATCCCGATTTCTTTTCCAGCCGCTCCGCCCTGCAGCAGGCTGCCCGGCTCGACGCCACCCTGGTAGCCGTGCAGCACCACCATGCCCACGTGGCGGCGGTGCTGGCGGAACACCGCCATGACGGGCCGGCCCTGGGGCTGGCGCTGGACGGCTTTGGCCTGGGCATGGACGGACATGCCTGGGGGGGCGAACTGTTGCTGTGGTCCGAAGGGCGCATGCAACGCCTGGGCCACTTGCGCGAACTGCCCCAGCCCGGCGGCGACAAAGCCGCCCGGGAGCCCTGGCGCATGGCTGCCGCCGCCCTGCATGTCATGGGACGGGGGGCGCGGATCGAGGCCCGTTTCCCGGCCCAGCCCGCTGCCCACATGGTGGGGCGGATGCTGGAGCGGGGCATACAGTGCGGCCCTACCTCCAGCCTGGGCCGCTGGTTCGACGCCGCAGCCGGGTTGCTCGGGGTGCGGGAGGTGATGGCCTTCGAAGGGCAGGCGGCCATGCTGCTGGAAGGCCTGGTGGCCCGCCGGGGCGAGGCCTTGCCCTTGCCTGGGGGCTGGCGTTGCCTGCCAGATGGCAGCCTCGATCTGCTGCCCTTGCTGGAGCGGCTAACGGACGAGCGGGATGCCGCCCGGGGTTCGGCCTTGTTCCACGCCACGCTGGTCGCGGCCCTGGAGCAGTGGGTGACAGAGGCGGCACGCCGTGCCGGCCTGCGCACTGTGGCCCTGGGGGGCGGGTGTTTTCTCAATCACGTGCTTTCCCGGAATCTGGTGCGTCGGCTGGCGGTGCATGGGCTCACGGTGCTGGAGGCCCGGCAGGTGCCGCCCAACGATGGGGGGCTGGCCTTGGGGCAGGCCTGGATGGCGCGTCAACTGGTGCTGGAGAGCAAGGAGTAGCTGGCGATGTGTCTGGCCATACCCGCCCGGGTGGCGGAACTGCGTGAAGGCGACATGGCCCTGGTGGACCTGGGGGGCGTGCGCAAGGAAATCTCCCTGGCTTTGGTGGATGGCGTGCAGGTGGATGACTACGTGATCGTGCATGTGGGCTACGCGCTGTCCCGGCTGGACCCGGAAGAGGCCGCGCGCACCCTGGCCCTGTTTGCCGAGGCCGGGGTGGGTGTGGCCGCCGCCGCGGAGGCCGGTGAGTGAAATACGTGGACGAGTTCCGTGACGGCGAACTGGCCAAGGGACTGGCCGCCGCCATCGCGCGGGAGGCGGACCCGGCCCGGCGCTACGCCTTCATGGAATTCTGCGGCGGCCACACCCACGCCATTTCCCGCTATGGCGTGACGGATCTGCTGCCGGCCAATGTGCGCATGATTCATGGTCCGGGCTGCCCGGTGTGCGTGCTGCCCATCGGCCGGGTGGACCAGGCCATCCGCCTGGCCCTCGAATTGGGCGTCACCGTCTGCACCTATGGCGACACCCTGCGGGTGCCGGCCTCGGGCGGCTTGTCCCTGCTCAAGGCCAAGGCCCGGGGCGGCGACATCCGCATGGTGTACTCGGCGGCCGACGCCCTGGCCCTGGCCCGGCGGGAGCCGCAGCGGCAGGTGGTGTTCTTCGCCATCGGTTTCGAGACCACCACGCCGCCCACGGCGCTGGTGCTGCGCCAGGCGGCCGCGGAAGGGCTGGGCAATTTCAGCGTGCTGTGCTGCCACGTGCTCACCCCCTCGGCCATCATGACCATCCTGGAGAGCCCGGAGGTGCGGGAACTGGGCACCGTGCCGCTGGACGGTTTCATCGGCCCGGCGCACGTGTCCACCATCATCGGCTCCCGGCCCTACGCCTTCTTTGCCGAGGAATACCGCAAGCCGGTGGTGATCGCCGGCTTCGAGCCGCTGGACGTGGTCCAGGCCATCCGCATGCTCATCCGGCAGGTGAATGAGGGCCGGGCGGAGGTGGAAAACGAATTCACCCGCGCCGTCACCGCCGAGGGCAACACCAAGGCCCAGGCCCTGGTGAGCGAGGTGTTCGAGCTGCGCCGCAGCTTCGAGTGGCGGGGCCTGGGGCAGGTGCCCTATTCGGCGTTGCGCATCCGCGCGGCCTACCGGGCCTTCGACGCCGAGGCGCGCTATGGGCTGGCGTACGCGGGCGTGCCCGACAACAAGGCTTGCGAGTGCGGCGCCATCCTGCGCGGCGTGAAGCGGCCCACCGACTGCAAGCTCTTCGGCACCGTCTGCACGCCCGAGAACCCCATGGGCTCGTGCATGGTGTCGTCCGAAGGCGCCTGCGCCGCCCATTACACCTACGGCCGGTTCAAGGATGTGCCGGTGGTGGTGGCCTGAGTGCTTGGGGCTGTTCTCCCTTCCTTCCAATCCTGGCCTGAGAGAAACATGCGCGAAAACTACGTCCGACCCCTCGACATCAAACGCGGTCGGGTGGATCTCTCCCACGGTGGTGGCGGGCGGGCCATGGCCCAGTTGATCAGCGAGCTCTTTGGCCGCGCCTTCGACAACGACTACCTGCGCCAGGGGGACGACGGCGCGGTGCTGCCGGCGCCGGGACCCGGCGAGCGGCTGGTGATGGCCACGGACGCCCATGTGGTGAGCCCCCTGTTCTTCCCTGGCGGCGACATCGGCAGCCTGGCGGTGCACGGCACGATCAACGACGTGGCGGTGATGGGCGCCCGGCCGTTGTACCTGGCGGCCAGTTTCATCCTGGAAGAAGGCTTTCCGCTGGCGGATCTGGCGCGCATCGTCGCCAGCATGGCGGGAGCGGCCAAGGCCGCCGGCGTGCCGGTGGTGACCGGCGACACCAAGGTGGTGGAGCAAGGCCACGGCGACGGGGTCTTCATCACCACCACCGGGGTCGGCGCCCTGCCCGAGGGGCGCCATCTCTCCGGCGCCAACGCCCGGCCGGGGGATGCGGTGCTGGTGTCCGGCACCCTGGGGGACCACGGCATGGCCATCATGGCCCAGCGGGAGAGCCTGGCGTTCGATTCGGAGATCCGTTCCGACAGCGCCGCCCTGCACGAGCTGGCGGCCGTTGCCTGCGCCGCGGCGCCGGGGCTGCGCCTGCTGCGGGATGCCACCCGGGGCGGTCTGGCGGCCACCCTCAACGAGATCGCCCACCAGTCCGGGGTCGGCGTGATGCTGGACGAGGCCGCCATCCCCATTGCGCCCCAGGTGGCCGCCGCCTGCGAGTTCCTGGGCCTGGACCCGCTCAACATCGCCAACGAGGGCAAGCTCATCGCCATCTGCCCGCAGCCGGAGGCCGAGGCCCTGCTGGCGGCCTTGCGGGGCCACCCGCTGGGTGCCCGGGCAGCGCTCATCGGCCAGGTGGTGGAAGACGCCAACCACTTCGTGCAGATGAAGACCGCCTTTGGCGGCCGGCGCATGGTGGACTGGCTTTCCGGCGAACAACTGCCCCGCATCTGCTGAACCCGCCATGCGCATCCTGCTGCTCACCCACAGCTTCAACAGCCTGACCCAGCGGCTCTACGACGAGCTGGCCAGCCAGGGCCACACGTTGTCCGTGGAGTTCGACATCAACGACCGGGTGGCGGAGGAGGCGGTGGCCGCCTTCGGCCCGGACGTGGTGCTGGCGCCCTTTCTCAAGCGGGCCATCCCGGCCGGCATCTGGCAGCGGCATCTGTGCCTGATCGTGCATCCGGGCGTACCCGGCGACCGGGGGCCTTCGGCTCTGGACTGGGCCATCCACCGGGGCGAAGCCGAGTGGGGCGTGACCGTGCTCCAGGCCGAAGCGGAAATGGATGCGGGCCCCATCTGGGCGGCGGCCCGCTTCCCCATGCGGCCCGCCACCAAGGCCAGCCTGTATCGCAACGAGGTGACCGAGGCGGCGGTGCGCGCGGTGCTGGCCGCGTTGGCGCAGGTGCCCGATTGGCGAGCGGGGCACTGGCAACCGACGCCGCTGGCGGAGGCGAGCTGCTGCGGCACGTTCCATCCCCTGATGCGTCAGGCGGACCGGGCCCTCGACTGGACGCGGGACGACACGGCCACCCTGCTTGCCCGCATCCGGGCGGCGGATGGCTTCCCGGGCGTGGCGAGCGAACTGTTCGGCCAGCCTTGCCGGCTGTTCGACGCTCACCCTCATCCGCCCGTGGCGGGCGCCCGGCCAGGGGAGGTCGTGGCCCGGCGCGACGGGGCGCTGCTGCGGGCGACCGTGGACGGCGCCCTGTGGATCGGCCATGTGCGCCGGGACGACGCCCCGGTGCCGGTCAAGCTGCCCGCCACCACGGCCTTTGCCGGCGAGGCAGCGGCGTTGCCCGAGTGGGCGGCCAGCCTGCAGGATCGCCCGGAGGCGGAATGGGCCGAGCTGCGCTACCGGGAAGAAGGGGCGGTGGGCTATCTCAGTTTCGAGTTCTACAACGGGGCCATGAGCACCGCCCAGTGCCGGCGCCTGCGGTTGGCGCTGGAATTCGCCCGCAGCCGGCCCACCCGGGTGCTGGTGCTCACGGGCGGGGCGGATTTCTGGTCCAACGGCATCCACCTCAACACCATCGAGGCGGCGGCCTCGCCGGCGGATGAATCCTGGGCCAACATCAACGCCATGAACGACGTCTGCCTCGCCCTCCTGCAGATGACGGACCGGCTCACCGTGGCGGCGCTGCGGGGCAATGCGGGCGCGGGCGGCTGCTTCCTCGCCCTGGCGGCGGACGCGGTGTGGGCGCGGGCGGGCGTGATCCTCAACCCCCACTACAAGAACATGGGCAACCTGTACGGCTCCGAATACTGGACCTACCTGTTGCCGCGCCGGGTGGGCCGTGAGACCGGCGCCCGCATCCTGGGCGACCGGCTGCCCCTGGGCGCGGGGCGGGCGCAGGCGCTGGGTTTGCTGGATGCGGTGTTCGGCCACGACCGGGCCGCGTTCGAGGCTGAACTGGCGCGGCGGGCGCAGGCGCTGGCGACCGCGCCGGACTACGCCGGGCGGGTCGCCGCCAAGGCCGCCACCCGCGCCGCCGACGAGGCGGCCAGACCGCTGGCGGCTTACAGAGAGGAAGAACTCGCCATGATGCGCCGCAATTTCTACGGCTTCGATCCCAGCTACCACGTGGCCCGTTACCATTTCGTGTTCAAGACCCCCCATTCCTGGACGCCGCGGCATCTGGCCCGGCATCGGGACCTGGGCTGGGTGGCGCCGGCAATCGGGAGCCCCGCATGAATCTGCACAGCAAGCTGCCCACCGTGCTGGTGGTGGATGACGAAGTCCGCTCCCAGGAGGCCATGCGCCGCACGCTGGACGAGGATTTCGAGGTTTTCACCGCCTCCGGCGCCGAGCAGGCGTTGCGCATCCTGGAGCGGGAGTCCATCCAGCTGGTGCTGTGCGACCAGCGCATGCCCGGCACCTCGGGGGTGAACTTCCTCAAGCAGGTGCGTTCCCAGTGGCCGGATGTGGTGCGCATCATCATCTCCGGCTATACCGATGCGGAGGACATCATCGCCGGCATCAACGATGCGGGCATCTACCAGTATCTGCTCAAGCCCTGGACGCCGGAGCAACTCATCCTCACCCTGCGCAGCGCCACCGCCATGCAGCGGCTGCAGGCGGAAAACCAGCGCCTTTCCCTGGAACTGCGGTCCACGGAGCCGGTGCTGCGCCGTCGGGTGGAGGCCAAGCGGGAAGTGATGCGTCGCCGCGCCGACCTGGACGGCGTGGTGCGTGCGCCGGATTCGCCCATGGTGGGCCTGTGCGAGATGATCCGCAAAGTGGCGCCCTACGATGTGTCGGTGCTGCTCATTGGCGAATCCGGCACGGGCAAGGAACTGCTGGCCCGTGCCATCCACTACGCCAGCGCCCGGGCAGAGCGCCAGTTCGTGGTGGAAAACTGCGCCGCCCTGCCGGACCAGTTGCTGGAATCCGAGCTTTTCGGCGCCAAACGGGGGGCCTTTACCGGTGCCTTTGAGGACCGGGTGGGACTGTTCCAGCTGGCCGACGGCGGCACCATCTTCCTCGACGAGATCGGTGATACCTCGCCCGCCTTTCAGGTGAAGCTGCTGCGTGCCCTGCAGGAAGGGGAGATCCGCCCCCTGGGCAGCAACAAGTCGCTCTCGGTGGATGTGCGGGTGATCGCCGCCACCAACCGGGATCTGGAACAGGAGGTGCGGGAGGGGCGTTTCCGGGAGGATCTCTACTACCGCCTCGCCACCATTACCCTGCAGGTGCCCGCCCTGCGTGCCCGCCCCATGGACATCCCGCTGCTGGCCCGCGACATCCTGGGCAAGGCGCGGGAAGCGCTGGGGAAGCCGACCGTGCGCGAAGCGGGCGCCGAGGTCATGGCCTGCCTGCAGGCCTACCGCTGGCCCGGCAACGTGCGCGAGCTGCAGAACGAGATCCTGCGCATGCTGGCCCTGGGCGAAGGCGACAAGCTCTCCGCCGGTCACCTCTCGCCCCGGGTCCTGCACGCCGCGCGGGAGGACGAGGAGGAGGGCGCGCTACATTTGCTGGCCTCCGGCGAGGGCAGCCTCAAGGAGCGGATGGAAGCCCTGGAGGCCCGTCTGCTCAAGGAGACCCTGATCCGCCACCGCTGGAACAAGACCCGCGCCGCCAATGAACTGGGCCTCTCCCGGGTTGGCCTGCGCAGCAAGCTGTCCCGCTACGGGCTGGAGAAGGCGGGCGGGTGAGCATGAATCTGCTCTGGCTCCAGTCCGGCGGCTGCGGTGGCTGCACCATGTCGCTCCTGTGCGCCGAGGTGGGCGATCTGCCGGGCATGCTCGCCAGCGCGGGCATCCGCCTGCTGTGGCATCCGAGCCTGTCGGAGGAGACGGCGGAGGAAGCGCTGGCCGTGCTGGAAGCCTGCGCGGACGGCCGCTTGCCCCTGGACCTGCTGTGCGTGGAGGGCTCCCTGTTGCGGGGGCCCGGCGGTAGCGGGCGCTTTCACATGCTGTCGGGCACGGGGCGTCCGTTGATTCACTGGGCACGGGTGCTGGCTGGCCGGGCGCGCTACACCGTGGCGGTGGGCACCTGCGCAGCCTTCGGCGGGGTGACGGCGGCAGGGGTGAATCCCACCGATGCCTGCGGCCTGCAGTACGAAGGCGAGCAGGCTGGCGGGCTGCTGGGCTCGGCCTACCGTTCCGGCGCCGGCCTGCCGGTGATCAACGTCGCGGGTTGCCCCACCCACCCGGGCTGGGTGCTCGAAACCCTGCTGCTGCTGGCCCTGGGCCGCTTCGGCGAGAAGGACCTGGACAGTCTCGCCCGGCCCCGCTTTTACGCCGACCAACTGGTGCATCACGGCTGCTCCCGCAACGAGTACTACGAGTTCAAGGCCAGCGCGGTGAAACCCTCGGACCAGGGCTGCCTGATGGAAAACATGGGTTGCAAGGGCACCCAGGCCCACGCCGACTGCAACACCCGCCCCTGGAACGGCACCGGCTCGTGCACCAATGGCGGCTACGCCTGCATCAGTTGCACCGAGCCGGGCTTCGAGGAACCGGGTCACCCGTTCTCGGAAACCCCCAAGATCGCCGGCATTCCCATCGGCCTGCCCTCCGACATGCCCAAGGCCTGGTTCGTGGCCCTGGCCGCCTTGTCCAAGTCCGCCACCCCGGCCCGGGTGCGGGAGAACGCGGTGCGCGATCACACGGTGATCCCGCCGGCGGTGCGCAAAACGGGGCTGAAATGAGCGACCGGCCGCAGACCCGCGTGGTGGGTCCCTTCAACCGCGTGGAAGGGGATCTGGAGGTGAGCCTGGATATGGTGAACGGGCGCGTCGCCGCCGCGCGGGTGAATTCGCCCCTCTACCGCGGCTTCGAGCAGATCCTGCAGGGCAAGCCGGCCCTTGATGCGCTGGTGCTGGTACCCCGCATCTGTGGCATCTGCTCGGTCTCCCAGTCCGCCGCCGCCGCCGCCGCGCTGGCGGCGCTGGCAGGTGCCGAACCGCCGCCCAACGGCCGCTACGCCGGCGCCTTGGCTCACGGGGCGGAAAACCTGGCTGACCATTTCAGCCACTTCTACCTGTTCTTCATGCCGGATTTCGCCCGGGCGGACTACGCCGGGCGGCCCTGGTTCGCCGCCGCCGCCGCCCGCTTCAAGGCCATCACCGGCTCCGCCACGGCGCAGGCCCTGCCAGCCCGGGTCGAGTTCCTCAAGCTGATGGGCCTGCTGGCGGGCAAATGGCCCCACACCCTGGCCTTCCAGCCCGGCGGCACCTCCCAGCCGATGGGGGCTTCCGAACAAATCCGGGCGATCGCCCTGTTGCGCCAGTTCCGGGGTTGGCTGGAGCGCCATCTCTTCGGCGACGCGCTGGAAGTCATTGCCGCCCTGGACAGCGTTGCCCAACTGGAAGCCTGGTGCGGCGCCCGGCCCGCTGCCGCGAGCGATTTCCGGCTGTTCTGCGAGATTGCCCGGGACCTCGGGCTGGCCGGGCTGGGCCGGGGTCCGGGCCGTTACCTCAGCTTCGGAGGCCACCCGCTGGCCGAAGGCGCGCTGTTTGCGCCGGGCGTCTGGGATGGCACGGTGCTGCCCGTGGAGGAAACCGCCATCCGCGAGGACCTTTCCCACGCCTGGCTGGGCGGCCCGGTGGACCCACTGCATCCCCTGCGGGGCGAAACCCTGCCAGACGCCGACAAGCCCGGTGCCTACACCTGGTGCAAAGCCCCCCGCTGGCGGGGCATGACCATGGAAGTCGGCGCCCTCGCCCGGCAGATGGTGGACGGCCATCCACTGATCCGGGAACTCGCCGCCGACGGCGGCAACGTCTTTGCCCGTGTGGTGGCCCGCCTGCTGGAGCTGGCCCGGTTGATCCCGGCCATGGAGCGTTGGGCGCAGGCCATCGAGCCCGGCGAGCCCTTCTGCCTGCCGGTGCAACTGCCGGACGAAGGCAGCGCCGCCGGTCTGGTGGAAGCCGCCCGGGGCGGGCTGGGCCACTGGCTCACCCTGCGCCGCGGCCGGCTGCACAGCTACCAGATCATCGCCCCCACCACCTGGAACTTCTCGCCCCGTGATGCCGCAGGCACGCCCGGCCCCCTGGAGGCCGCCCTGGTCGGCCTGGAGTGCCCCCTCGGCGCTCCCCTGCCGCCGGCGATACAACATGTGGTCCGCTCATTTGACCCGTGCATGGTGTGCACGGTGCATTGAACTGGTCGCCTGGTGACAGGACGCGGCATACTCCCGCCCCATCCCGCCACCGAGCCCGCCGCCATGACCGATACGCCTGAAATCCACTGGACTGAAGCCGGGGGGGCGCGCCACGCCTTGTGGCGTTCCGAGGGCGGGGTGGTGCCGCCGAAGCGGGTGGTGGTGGCGGACGATACGCTGACCGCGGACGCGGCCTACCGCCTGGCATGCGAGGGCACGGCCATCCTCTGGCGGGGGGATTTCCAGAACGCCCGCCAGTTGCTGCAGGCGGTGGGGCGCCGGGCGCAGAAGAAGCCGCGTCCGGCGGCGAGCCCGAGCGAGGCTTTCCACCTGCACCGCATGGCCCAGGCCCAGCGGGCGCGCATCCTGGGGGCGGTGCTGATCCCGCTGGAGGCGGAGTACCACATCGCCTTGCGGCGGGCGCCGGCGGTGCGCGCAGCCTGTGAGGAAGCGTGGGGCCCGTGCCCCGGGGCGCTGGTGTTGTCCCTGCGGACCCTGCTTGGCCTGATCGGCGCCCACGAGTGGCGCAAGAACGGGGTGGAGATTCCGGCGCTGGGGGCCCGCATCCACCCGCACTACGGGGTGTTTTCGCCGGTGCGGGGGGAGTACGTGGACCTGGTGGCCCAGGCGCCCTTGCCGGCGACCACCCGCGCGTTCGACATCGGTACCGGCACCGGCGTACTGGCGGCGCTGCTGGCCAGGCGGGGGGTGGCGCAGGTGGTGGCGACGGACCAGGAGCCCCGCGCCCTGGCCTGCGCCCGGGAGAATCTGGCCCGGCTGGGCTGGGCGGAGCGGGTGCAGGTGGTGCAGGCGGATCTGTTTCCGCCCGGGCGGGCGCCGCTGCTGGTGTGCAATCCGCCCTGGCTGCCTGGGCGGCCCAGTTCCGCCCTGGAGCACGCGGTGTACGACCCGGAAAGCCGCATGCTGCGGGGCTTTCTGGCCGGGTTGGCGGCGCGGCTGGAGCCGGGTGGCGAGGGCTGGCTGATCCTGTCGGATCTGGCGGAACACTTGGGCTTGCGCCCGCGGGCGCAGTTGCTGGACTGGATCTCCGGGGCGGGGCTGGTGGTGCTCGGGCGGCTGGACACGCGGCCGCGCCACGGCAAGGCGTTTGACCGGAGCGACCCGCTGTTCGCGGCCCGCTCCCGGGAGGTGACCAGCCTGTGGCGGCTGGGGCGGGCGGCGCCTTAGGCCGCCGAAGCGGTGGAGGGGGGCGACAGCCGAGTCCAGCGCTCCACCCGGGTGACCAGTTCCTTGAAGCGGATGGGCTTGGCCATGAAGTCGTCCATGCCCGCGTCGAAGCCGGCGGCCTGGTCGGCAGGGCTGGCGTTGGCGGTCACGCCCATGATGGGGGTGTGCGGGCGGTGCTCCAGTTGCTCGATGCGGCGGATCTGGCGGGTGGCTTCCAGTCCGTCCATGACCGGCATCTGCACGTCCATGAGCACCATGCCGAACTGGGTGGCGTTGAAATGCTTCAGGGCTTCGGCGCCGTTCTCGGCAATGGTGATGGCGTAGGGCAGGCCGTCCAGGCAGGCGATGATCAGTTCCCGGTTGATGGCGTTGTCGTCCACCAGAAGGAGAGGCGTGCTGAACTCGGTGTGGCTGCAGGGCGTGCTCATGGTCGTGGCAGGAAAGGCTATGGTTTAGTTAACGGCCGCCTCGGCCGGTTGTTTAGGTTCGCTCCCGGGGGCCGTGTGGCGCAGCAGGGGCAGGGTGAAGTGGAAGAGGGAGCCCTGTCCAGGCGTGGAGATCACGCCGATTTCTCCCCCCATGGCCTCGACCAGCCGGTGGCAGATGGCCAGGCCGAGCCCGGTGCCACCGTATTTGCGGGCGTGGGAGCCGTCCGCCTGGCGGAAGGGCTCCCAGATGCGCGCTTGGGCCTCGGCGGGGATGCCGATACCCGTATCCTCCACCTCGAACCGCAACCGCGCGCCTTCCACGCCCACCCTTAGGGTCACGCTCCCCCGCTCGGTGAATTTGATGGCGTTGCCGGTGAGGTTGTTGAGGACCTGGGCGAGCCGGGCGCCATCGCCCTGCACCACCTGGGGGACATTCGCGGGCATCTCCAGTTCCAGGCGCAGGCCCTTGCGCACGGCCAGCCCGCCGAACAGGCGGACGGTCTGCTCCACCGTGTCGCGCAAGGCGAAGGGGTCGCACGACACCTCCGCATGGCCGGCTTCGATGCGGGAGAAATCCAGGATGTCGTTGATGATGGTGAGCAGATCCTGCCCCGCCTTGCTCACGGTGGCGGCGTAGCGCTGCTGCCGCTCGTTGAGCGCGGTCTGCTCCAGCAGATCGGTCATGCCGATGATGGCGTTCATCGGCGTGCGGATCTCATGGCTGATGGTGGCCAGGAATTCCGACTTGGCCCGGTTGCCCGCTTCGGCCGCTTCCCGCGCCAGCACCAGTTGAGCCTCCCGTTCGTCGATCCGGTCCAGCAGGCGGTTGAAGCTTTCCACCACCACGGCCAGTTCCGGCGTTTCCTGGTGTTCCGACAGGCGTTCGCGGCTCGGGGTGTCGTCCCGGCGCATGGCATCCATGGCCTGCACCAGATTCAGCACCGGCCCGGAGACAAAGCGCGCCAGGCTGCCCCGCAGCAGGATGAGGCCGGCGATGAGGGCGAGCAGCCCGATGGCGGCGCTGGTCTGGTAGAGGGCGTTGAGTTCCTGCTGGATCAGGTAGTGGGGGTAGCCCACCACCACCCGCGCGCCCGTGTCCGCCGCGCCGCCCTGCACGGTGCGCACCGCCGCGTGGATGCGTTCGCCGCTGTCCGGGTCGCGATAGGTGAAGGTCCCGTTGGCCTGGCCGCTCAGGCTCGCCTGCACCGGCGCCGGCAGTTCGGACTTGGGCGACCCTTTGTGGCGGCTGTCGAAGAGCACCCGACCTTCCTGTGCCACCAGCGCCCAGGCCAGGCCCGGGTAGGCGGCCACGCTCTCCGCGCATTGTTCCTCGAAGCCTTCGATCTCCTCCGGCGCCATGCCCAGCGCCACCAGGCGCTCCATCTGCAAGGCCAGCCCCTTGGCCACCGCCTCGGTGCGGGAGCCCAGGGCGTTGGCGTACACCCGGGAGAACATGCCGCCCGCGGCCGTGGCCATGGCCACGGCGGTGCCGGTCACCACCAGGGCGGTGATGACGAGAATGCGGGCGCGCAGGCTCAGGCTCACTGCTTCTTGTCCCACTCGTACTGGGTCACCACCTCGGCGGTGAGCATCTGCTGGCTTTTGACCTTGATGCCCAGCGCCTTGGCCCGGGCCAGGTTGATCACCGCCAGGCCCTTGGTCGTGGGCTTCATCGGCAGGCTGGCGGGGGATTTGCCGTCCACCAGGATCTGCCGGGCCAGCCGGCCCGCCGCCAGGCCTTGTTCCCGCTCTGACACGGTGACGGCCGCCAGGGTGCCGTGGTACACCCGGTCAATCCAGAAGCCCAGGTCCGGCAGCCGGGAGTGCTCCGCCGTCCACCGCAGCACCTCCTGGTAGGGCACGTTCTTGCCCTGGGCGTCCTTGAAGTTGAACACCCCCAGAAGGGCGATGCCATCGGCCATGGCCGGGTAGGCGGCGATGCGCTGCTTGTATTCCTCGAAAGTGCGGATCGTTTCCCAGGCCACCACCTTGACCTCGGGCAACTCGGCTTCCCGCGCCTTGATCCGGGACACCACCGGGCCCCACATGGGGGCATCGTCCAGCACCACCACCAGCCGGCGCAGCTCCGGCACCAGGGATTTGAGCAAGCGCACGGATTGCACGAAATGCTCGTGCTCCAGCACCCCGGTGATGTTCTCTGCCTTGTCGAATCCGTAGGTCTCCGGCGCCTTGTTCACGCCGCTGAACACCTGCTTGATGGGTGTGTTCAGATAGTGCTTGCTGACGTGTTCCTGGGCATCGTCGTCGGTGGTGTAGATCAGGTCGGGCTTCCACCGGTCGATGATCTCCCGCGCGGCCTGGCCTTTGGCGGCCCGCTCGGGCTCGCCGCTATGGCGCTTGGTGTCCATCTGGAACACCTTGTACTCCGCGTGGGGCAGGTTCAGCCCTTCCTTGAAGCCGGCAAGCTGGCCGTCGGTCCAGCGCCAGGGCGTGTGATAGCTCATGACGTGCATGATCTTGACCGGTTTGGGGTCTTCCGCCCGAACGGGGGCGAGGGCGCTGAGGAACAGGGCGAGGGCGAGCAGGGCGTGGCGCATGGATGTGCGGGCGGGAAAGGGCGACACCAGCGTTTACGGCCGCAACGGCCATGGGTGAAGACGGGGCGGAGGGCCTGACGCATGGCCTGCGGCCAGAGGTAAGATAACAAGATGGAACGCATTACCATTTCTGTGGATGAAAGCCTGGCCCGGGATTTCGACCGGCTGATCGCCGAGCGTGGCTACGGCAACCGCTCCGAGGCGATCCGCGACATCCTGCGGCGGGAACTCGAAGCGCAGCGGCCCGCCAGCCAAGCGGGCGAGCACTGCGTGGCCAACCTGAGCTACGTGTACGACCATCACGAGCGGGAACTGGCGGAACGGCTCACCTCTATCCAGCACGCCCATCACGATCTCACCGTCTCCACCATGCACGCGCATCTGGACCACGACAGCTGCATCGAGAGCGTGATCCTGCGCGGCCCCACGGAGGCGGTGCGCCGCTTTGCCGACAGCCTGTGCGCGGAGCGGGGCGTGCGCCACGGTCAGCTCAACCTGGTGTCGGTGGAGGTGAGCGGCGGCGGGGCGCACCATCCCTACCGGCCCCGCTCCGCCCTCGGCCACGTGCATCTCAAGCCCCGAAGCTGATGGATAACCTGCCCGTACCGGACGACAACCCCCTGGCGCGTCTGGCCCCGGTGGCCTTGGCGGCGGTGCCCGAAGGTGTGGGCGAGCAGGTCTGGATCGACGTGATCCAGAAGATGGACGAGGTGTACTCCGACCTGCTCCAGTACGAAGTTGCGCTGGAGGAAAAAAACGCCAAGCTGGAGGAGAGCCAGCAGTTCATTCTCAGCGTGCTCACCTCCATGTCGGACATCCTGGTGGTGTGTGACCGGCTGGGCCGCATCGAGGACGTCAACCGCTCTCTGGTCACCTTTGCCGGCAAGCCGGTGGAGGCGCTACGGGGGACGTCCCTGTTCGACCTTTTCGCGGACGACAGCTCCCGGGAAACCGCTCGCCGGCTCTTTGCCTGCCAGGAGCCCGAGGCCGCCCACGACTGGGAACTGCAGTTGCAGGCAGCGGATGGCACCGCAGTGCCCGTGTCCCTCAACTGCACGCCACGCTATTCCGCCACCGGCAAGCAGGTGGGCATGGTGGTCACCGGCCGCCCCGTGGGCGAACTGCGCAAGGCCTACAAAGCCCTGCGCCGCGCCCATGAGGATCTGAAGCGCACCCAGCAGCAGTTGCTGCACTCGGAAAAGATGGCCTCGCTCGGGCGGCTCGTGGCGGGCGTGGCCCACGAACTGAACAATCCCATCAGCTTCATCCTCGGCAACATCTTTGCCATGCAGCGCTACGCCCGGCGGCTGGAGCAGTACCTGCGGGCGGTGCACACGCTGCCGGAATCGGCGGATCTGGCGCCGCTGCGGCAGGAGCTGCGCATCGACCGCATCGTGCAGGATCTGGACCCGCTCATCGACGGCACCATCGAAGGCGCCGAGCGCACCCGGGACATCGTGGACGGCCTCAAGCGCTTTTCCGCCGTGGACCGGGACGAGAACCAGCGTTTCAACCTGAGCGAAGTGGTGGAGCGGGCGGTGCGCTGGGTCACCCAGGCGGCCTCGGACCAGTTCCGGGTGGAGCTGGACCTGCCCCCGGAGCTGCCCGTGGTGGGCTCGGCCGGGCAAATGCAGCAGGTCATGATGAATCTGGTGCAAAACGCCGCCGACGCCACGGTCGGTTGCGCCCAAGCCCGGCTGGACATCACGGCCCGGGTGGAAGACGGCGTGATCCGGCTCAGTTTCCACGACTCCGGCCCCGGCATCGATCCCCGTCACCTGCCCCAGATCTTCGACCCCTTTTTTACCACCAAGCCCGTCGGCAAGGGCACCGGGCTGGGGCTGGCCATCTCCTACGGGCTGGTGGAGCGCCACGGCGGCCGGCTGGCTGTGGATAACCACCCCCAGGGGGGCGCCCTGTTCACCGTGTCCCTGCCGTTGGCAGGCTGAGGCGACCGCGCGGGCCACCGCAGGCGGACGAGGGCTTTTCACTCCTGCGCCCAGCTTGGCTGAAGGCTTGCCACCCGTTTGCCGCCGCTGCAGAAATTTCCTTTTTCGGGCAGTGCCTTGGCCTTGGCCTGAAGCAGGCACGGCCTCTGCTTGTGTGAAGAATACTATAATTGTTCACACGAACCGGGCAGGAGGAGGCCGCGATGGAAGAACTACCCCAGGACTGGCTGGCGCTGGCCGCCGTGGTGTTGCTACTGGGTCTGAAGCACGGCTTTGATGCCGACCACCTGGCGGCCATCGACGGGATGACCCGCTTCAACGCCGCCCAGCGTCCCCGCCTGGCGCGGCTGTGCGGGGTGCTGTTCAGCCTGGGCCACGGGGCGGTGGTGGTGGCCGTGGCGCTGGGGGTGAGCTTCGCCGCCAGCCAGTGGCAGACCCCCGAGTGGCTCGAAGCCACCGGCTCCTGGATCTCGATTGCGTTCCTGCTGGCCCTGGGCCTCTTGAATCTGGACGCGGTGCTGCGCACGGCGCCCGGCGAAGTGGTGCGCCCCGCGGGCCTGCGTGGGCGCTGGATCGGCCGCCTGGCCCAGGCGCCGCACCCGGCCCTGGTGGCGCTGGTGGGCGCCTTGTTCGCGCTGTCGTTCGACACCATCAGCCAGGCCGCCTTGTTCTCGCTCACCGCCACCCGCTTTGGCGGCTGGGAGCATGCCCTGGCGCTGGGCCTGTTGTTCACCCTGGGCATGCTGGTGATGGACGGGGTGAACGGCTGGTGGATCTCCCGCCTGCTGGCCCGGGCGGACCGCCGGGCAGTGCTGGGCTCCCGCATCATGGGGCTGACGGTGGCGGCGGTGAGCCTGCTGGTGGCGGGCCTGGGCATTGCCAAGCAGTTCAGCCCTGCCATCGACACCTGGAGCGATGGCAAGGAATTGCTGTTCGGCTGCGCCGTCATCGCCCTGGTGCTGGCCAGCTACGCCCTGGTGTTCCCGCGCAGACCGAAAGGCCTGGCCCTGCCGGCGGGCGAGGGCTGATCAGCCCGGCGCGCCAATTCCGTAGTTCCGACTCAAGTTGATCAGTATCCCTTGGGGAGGGGAGGTATTCGTCATGCCAAAAAGAGCCGAAAACACCGTCCGCTCGCGCCCCGTCGCGTGGGCACTGGCGTTCTTGGCCGCCGCGCCCGTGGCCCAAGCCGCGGGTGTGCCCACGCTGCAAGCGGTGGAGGTGACCGCCAGCACCACCGATCTGCTCGGCGTTGCCGGCAGCGCTTCGGAAGGCACGGTCAGTGGTGTCCAGATCAACAGCCGGCCCATGCTCCGCCCCGCCGAGGTGGTGGAAACGGTGCCCGGCGTGGTGGTGACCCAGCACTCGGGCGACGGCAAGGCCAACCAGTACTTCCTGCGGGGCTTCAACCTGGACCACGGCACCGATTTCTTCACCTCGGTGCTCGGCGTGCCGGTGAACATGCCCACCCACGCCCATGGCCAGGGCTACGCGGACCTCAATTTCCTGATCCCGGAGCTGGTGGACCGGGTGCAGTACCGCAAGGGCCCCTATGCCGCCGAGCAGGGGGATTTCTCTGCCGCCGGCGCCGCCTACATCGATTACGTCCGGCGGCTTCCCGCCCCCTTCGTGGAGCTCACCGCCGGGCAGGGGCGGCTCGGGCGGACCCTGCTGGCCGGCTCGCCCGAGTTGTCGGCGGGCACGCTGCTCTACGGGCTGGAGCTCATGCACAACGATGGGCCCTGGGTGTCACCGGAGCACTATCGCAAGCTCAATGGCCTGTTGCGGCTCTCCGGCGGCCAGCGGGACAACGGCTGGTCTCTGGCGCTGATGGCCTACCAGGGCAGGTGGAATGCCACAGACCAGGTGCCCCGCCGCGCGGTGGAGCGCGGCGAGATCGACCGCTACGGCGCGGTGGACCCCACCGACGGCGGACGCAGCCACCGGGTCAGCCTGTCCGGCGAGTGGTCGCGCAAGGATGGCAGCGGCTGGAGCCGGGCTTCCGCCTACGCCATGGACTACGGCCTGCGCCTGTGGTCCAACTTCACCTATTACCTGGAGCACCCGCGGGACGGCGACCAGTTCGAGCAGGCGGACAGCCGCCGCGTGCTGGGCGGCCAGGCGGCCCACACCTGGTTCGGCAAGCTGGCCGGGCGGGACAGCGACACCACCCTCGGCATCCAGACCCGCCACGATCGCGTCCAGGTGGGCTTGTACCGGACCATCGCCCGCACCCGCAGCGACAAGCAGGCGGTGGCGCTGGACGAGGCGGGCGACCCGCTGGGGCTGGCTGCCGTGCCCGCCACCGTGCGCGAAGACCGGGTGCGGCAGACGAGTTTCGCTGTCCATGCGGACAACCAGACCCAGTGGCTGCCCTGGCTGCGCAGCATCGCCGGGCTGCGGGCGGACTTCTACCGTTTCAACGTGGACGCCAACGTGGCGGCCAACTCCGGCAGCCGCTCTGCCCACCAGTTCAGCCCCCGGCTGGGCCTGGTGCTCGGCCCCTGGGCGCAGACCGAGTTCTACATGAACTATGGTCACGGCTTCCACAGCAACGACGCCCGGGGCACCACCCTCACCGTGGACCCCAACGATGGCCAGACCCCCGCCCGGCGGGTGGACCCGCTGGTCCGCGCCCGGGGTGCGGAGCTGGGCCTGCGCAGCGCTCCGGCGCCCGGCCTGCAGACCGCCCTGGCCCTGTGGCGGCTGGATCTGGCCTCCGAACTGCTGTTCGTGGGCGATGCGGGCATCACCGAGGCCAGCCGTCCTTCCCGCCGCGCGGGCATCGAGTGGTCCGCCTACTGGAGGCCCGCGCGGGGTGTGACGGTGGATGCGGATGTGGCGCTCTCCCGGGCCCGCTTTGCCGATACCGATCCGGCGGGCGACCGCATTCCCGGCGCCGTTGAGCGCACCGTCTCCCTGGGGCTGGGGTTCGATGAGGGCGGACGCTGGTTTGGCGGCCTGCGGCTGCGGCACTTCGGTCCCCGCGCCCTGATCGAGGACAACTCCGTCCGGTCCGCCGGCACCACGCTGGTCAATGTGCGCCTGGGCCACCGCTTCCACCGCGCGGTGCAGACCACCCTGGATGTGCTCAACCTTTTCGACCGCAAGGTGGCTGATATCGACTATCTTTACGCCTCCTGCCTGCCCAGCGATCAGGCCCGCGCCGGCTGCAGCCTCGCCGCACCCGGCTACACCGGCATGACCGACATCCACACCCACCCGGCCGAGCCACGCACCGTGCGGGTGACCGTGCGGATGAGCTTCTGATCGTGACCGCGGGCGCCCTGTGCCACCGGGCCCCCAGCGGGGCGCCCGCAACCCCTGGATTCACCCGCTTTCGCGCCGTGCCCCTCGCTGCCCATTTCCCGTCCCTGGCGTTCCCCGATCTGCGGGCCGATTCCCGCCGCCTGGGCGCGCCGCTGGCAGCCTCCCTGGCGCTGCATGGGGTGCTGGCGTTTTCCCTGGTCCACCGCCTGCTGCCGCCCGAAACCCCGGCCCAGCCGCCAGCACGACTGGAAGCCACGCTGCAGGCCGCGCCGCAGCCGCAGCCGCCCCAGGCCCGCCCCCAGCCCGTGCCTGCCAGACCGGAGCCGCAGCGGAGCCTGCGGCAGCCCGCTCCGCTGGCGCCCCCCACGCCGCGCCCCATCCTCAGCACGCCCAGCCCCCGGCCCGAGGCCCCCGCGGTGGCGCCGCCGCCTGCCGTGCCAGCGCCGGCTCCCTTGTCCGCGGCACCCCCCGTGCGCAGCGCGCCGCCCCCCGGCGCCCGGGGCGGGGAGGCCCTGCAGCCCGCCCGGTTCGACGCCGCCTACCTCAGCAATCCCAAACCGGACTACCCCTTGGCCGCCCGCCGCCGGGGCATGGAAGGTACCGTCCGGCTGGAGGTGGCGGTCAGCAGCGAGGGCCGGCCCACCCGGGTGCGGGTGGCCCATGGTTCCGGGCACGAACTGCTGGACACCCTGGCCCAGCGGGCGGTGGAAAACTGGCGCTTTCAGCCCGCCCGCCGGGGCGGCGAGCCGGTGGAGAGCACCGTGGAAGTGCCGGTGGTGTTCCGGCTCACGGCCGCGGGCAGCGCTCAGGACTGATCCGGCTGGTCGCCGGCCGCGGTGTAGCGGCGCTGCATCTCTTCGGGTGTTACGGCTTCGATCTGCTGGCCGATCATCCATGTGTGGCCAAAGGGGTCGCGGACGGCGCCGGAGCGCTCCCCGTAGAAGTGATCGGCCGCCGCCCGCTCCAGGGTGGCGCCCGCTGCCAGGGCGCTGGCGATGACCGCGTCGGCATCCGCCACATGCAGGTGGATGGCGCAGCCGGCAACGCCCCCCGCGCCCGGAGGGTGGATGCCGTATTCGGGGAAGGGGTCGGAGAGCATCAGCACCGTCGGCCCCAGATTCAGTTCCACATGGCCGATGCGGCCCCCCGGCGCCACCAGCCGGTAGCGTTCGGTGGCGCCAAAGGCCGCCTGGTAGAAGGCGATGGCGGCGGTTGCGTCGCGCACCCGCAGGTAGGGATACACCGCATGAATGGCGGCGGGGCCGGATGTGTGCATGGGCCGTTCCTCGTCATGGCATGGCCCGCACCGGGGGCCGGAACCGGGATTCTAGGCCGGAAGTCCCCGCCGGCTTACTTGCGCGCCTCCTGCGCCCGGCCGCTGCCCTCGGTGACAAAGGCGATGCGGGTGATGCCCACCGACTGGGCGGCGGCCATCACCTCGGCGACCCGCTCATAGCGGGTCGCCCGGTCCGCCCGCAGATGCATTTCCGGCGGCGTGGCGCTGGCCAGGGCGGCGGCCCCCAATTGCTCCGCCAGGGTGCCCGCATGCACCGGCGTGCCGTTGATGAACACTTTGCCGGCCCCGTCCAGCGCCACCTGCAGCGGCTGGGGCGGGTCTTCCAGGCGGGTGGCGTCCACCCGGGGCAGGTCCACCGGCACGGCCTGCTGGAAGAGTGGCGCGGTGATGATGAAGATCACCAGCAGCACCAGCATCACGTCCACCAGCGGCGTAGTGTTGATCTCCGCCATGGGCTGGGTGCCGCTGCTGTTGAAGGAGCTGAACGCCATGCTTCAGGCTCCCTGGCCGGCCACCCGCAGCGGGGTGACGCTGGCAGTGTGGCTGGCTCCCGGCAGGCGGATGCCGCTGACCAGATAAGCGTGCAGGGCGTGGGCGAAACCGTCGATGCGGGCCAGCACCAGCCGATTGGCCCGGGTGCAGGCGTTGTACGCCAGCACCGCCGGGATGGCCACGAACAGGCCGGCCGCCGTCATGATCAGGGCCTCGCCCACCGGGCCCGCCACCTTGTCCAGCACCACCTGGGTCGCCCCCGAAAGCCCCACCAGGGCGTGGTAGATGCCCCACACTGTCCCGAAGAGCCCGACGAAGGGGGCCGTGGAGCCCACCGAGGCGAGGAAGGTGAGCCCCCGCTCCACCCGCGCCTGGGCGCCCACCAGGGACTGCTGCAGGGTGCGGGCGATGAAGTCTTCGCCGCCCACCCCGGCGCCGATGCCCCGGGCCGTGTGCTGCTCGAAGGCCTCGGCGGCGGCAAAGGCATCCTGGGCCACGCGGGCGAAAGCGCCGCTGTGGTCCGCGCCGGCGATGGCGGCCAGGGCCTGGGGCCGCGTCTCCGCGCTCCAGAAGGCTTGCAGCGCCCCCTCCACCGAGCGGCGGTAGCGCCACTGGGCCACCAGCTTGCCGAGGATGATGGTCCACGACATCGCCGACATCAGCAGCAGCAGGACGGCGACCGTGTGCGACACCGCGTCGCCGTTGGCCCAGAAGTGGGCGAGTCCGAGGGTTTGGTTCATGCGTGCTCCGTGGGGTTCGGGGATCTGGATCAATTGTCGAGCTGGAAAACGATGGGCACCACCACGCTCGCGGCCACAGGCTCGTCGCCGCGCCGGGCGGGCACGAAACGCCAGTTGCGCACCGCCGCCTGGGCCGCCTCGTCCAGCCGCGGGTGGCCGCAACTGGTCTTCACCTGCACGCTCTCCGCCGTGCCCTGGGCGGTGACCTTCACCAGCAGCAGCACCCGCCCGGCTTCCCCGAGACGGCGGGACATGGGTGGATACACCGGTGCCGGGTTGTGCAGGTAGTTGGCATCGAAGCGGGGGGCGGTGACGGTCACCGGGCCGGGCGCGGGCGGGCTGGGCTCCGCCACCGGCGGCGCCGGGGGTTGCGGCGCCACCGCGAAGCTGGAAGGAGCCGGGGCCGCGCTGGGGGCGGCGGTCATCACCGGCGGTGCCGGCACCGCTTGGGGCCGGGCAACGGCCTGGGGTAGTGGCCGGGGCGGCGCCGTCATGGGCCTGGGGGGTGCTGGCGGAGCCGGGGGCGCCAGTTCCACGGTCCGCACCTCCATGCGCAGGGGCTGGGCGGGCGTGAGCAAGCGCAGCGGCTGCTGACCCAGCCACCACAGCGCGGCGCCGTGGAGCAGCAAGATGGCGCCGAACTTGACGGCCTGGTTGGCGGAGGGCTCGCCCGCTCGAGGTGGGGCGGCATGGATCGGGGCAGGCGAGGTGCGAGACACGAGTTGTGATTCCCCGGGGGCGGCCAAGGGCCGACGGCACAGAAAGCGGCTGGAAAATTGCCGCCCATCCTAGCAGCGGGAAGACCGCAATCCCCCCTGCCCCCGGTGCGACCAATTGCCGCAGGGCGAGCTCCGGGTACCGCGTTGGGCCCGGAAAACGGCCGGGGTGCGACATCATGTCGCAGCGATAACCCGCTCTGGAACAAAGGCTTAGACGGTCATGGGCGCTAGAATCCGCGTCATGCAGATGCGCCTCCGCCTCCCTTTCCTCCGCTCTTGGCATCGAAGCCGGCTGACCGCCTGGTGCACCGCGCTGCTGTTGGTGCTGGCGGCACTCCTGCCCGCCTCGGCGGCGGTCCCCCGCCCGGGCGAGGTGGAAATCTGCACCACGGCGGGCATCCAGTGGTTGCCCGATCCGGCTGCGGCGGTTGACGGCCAATGGCCCGAGGCCGCGGGCCATTGCCCCTTGTGCCTGTTCCCCTTGGCGATCGGGCCGTTCGCCGACGTCAGGGGGCCGCATGTTCCGGTGGCGTCCCGTCGTTTCGCTCCGCTCCCCGGGCGCCGGGAGCCAGCCACCCGGGGGCGCGCCTACCGCCAGCCCCGAGCGCCGCCCGCCCCGTGATGCCCCACGCCACCCCGGCGTACCCGGCTCTCCGCTGATTTCCCCTTTCCGTTGCCGCCCCGGGCCAGCGCCTGAGGGGGGCCGACGTGCCGCGCCCGTGCGCCCTCGTGGCGGGTCATGGTCACCGCCGCTGCCCGGTCACGGCTGTTCATCTGTTGCAGGAGAATTTCCATGTGCATCCTCGCACTGCGTCGTCTGGCGGTGATGACTGCCATCCTCGGAGCCCCCTGGGCCCAGGCCCAGGACGCGCCCCCGCCCCTGGTGACGGGCGGGCACGCCCATCGTGGCCACGGTGCGCCGGCCGGTAGTCAGGGCACCCACGTTCCGTCCTGGACGGAGGCCCCGCTGCTCACCCTTCGGGGCGGGGGGATGGGGTCGTCCTCGGTCATCCCCAGCGGCTTCACCCCGGCGCAGATCACCTTGCACAGCCCGGGTGGGGCGGTTCCCGAGCCCTTGCCGGTGGATGTCGGAAAGCCGATCCCCCTGCCGCTGCGTCGTGGCGGGTATCACCGGATCGTGGCGGTGGAGGAGCATCCCGGCCACACCCGGGTGGTGGCGACGCATCTCTACGGCAATCAGGGCCCCGCCGACCACCGGGCACTGTTTGCCCGCAGCCTCGCGGCCCTGGAGATCGTGCCCCTCGAGTTGCCCCGGGACCACGCGATCTATCAGGAAGGCAGGCGCACGGCCTTCCTGGTCCGCTTCCGGGGCCAGCCGCTGACCGACACGCCGCTGGCCTTGCGCACTGCCGCCGGCAGCCGGAGCGAACTGCGCACCGACGGCCGCGGCGTTGTCGAACTGACCTTCCCCCGAGACTTGCGGGCCTCTGGCCCCTCGGGGTGGCACGGGGAGCGACCGCGGGTGATGGGCGATTTCCAGCTCGTCGTCAGTCACGAGTCAGCCGGCCACTACTTTGAGAGTTATTACAACCAGCGCTACGGCACTGCGCCGGACTTCCTGCGCAGCGCCCCCTACGGTTGGGCGGCGCTGGGTTTTGGCGGCCTGCTCGGTTTCGTGGTACTGCGCCCGCGCCAGCGCCCCCGCAAAGGAGCCGTCAAATGACCCATCCACCACAGGGCGCCGCCCTCAATCCCTCCTGGCTGCACCTGGGGCGCCTGCGCCTGGTCGTGCAATTGTTGATGCTGGTACTGACGGTGTATGGCGGCGCGGTGCTCGGCCAGTTTGCCAGCGACAAGATCTCCAACGCCTTGCCCGCGCTCTCCTGCGCCTATGACTCGCAGAACGCCACCTACTGCGTGCTGGTGCCCCTGCAGCACCAGATGGACCACCGTATCGGCGCCACCATCGCCCAGGGGCGGGAATTCACGCTCAAGACCCTGCTCCCCATCGGCATCACGCTGGCAACCTACCTAGCCTTCTTCGTGGTGCTGGGCAAGGCCTTCTGCGGCTGGGTCTGCCCCCTGGGGACGGTGCAGGAACTGATCGGCCGCCTTGGCCGGCGCCTGGGCGTGGCCGGCCGACGGCTGGCCGAGACGGCGGTGCCCCGAGTGCGGCCCATCAAGTGGGCAATGCTCGGTACCCTGGTCATCGGTCTGCCCTTGGCCGCCGGTCTGGGCTGGGTGCCCCACAGTTTTGGCGATCCCTATTGCCAGGTCTGCCCCTCCCGGCTGCTCACCACGCTGATGACCGCCGACACCGAGCAACTGGCGGTACGGCACGCCAACATCTGGGAGGCAGCCCTGGGCACGGCGGGCAATGTGCTCTTCGGCCTCATGCTGGTGGCCGCGTTCTCGGTGCGCCAGCCCTTCTGCCGGATCTGCCCGCTGCTCGCCACCAATGCCCTGGCCCAGCGGTTGGGGTTGCTGCGGCTGGTCAAGCGTGAGATGCATGCCTCCTGCGACAAGTGCGGCATCTGCAGCCGCGCCTGCCCCATGGATATCCCGGAAATCCACCACGAGCACGGCGCCCGCGCTTTCAACGAGGACTGCACCCTGTGCGGGCGCTGCGCCGAGTACTGCCCCCAGGACGGGGTGATCGCCATCCGGTTCGGTCCGCTGCCGGTGTTTCGCTCCAGCGCGGCCTATTACAAGGCGCGGGTGAAGGAGGAACTGCCGGACGGCGTGCCCAAGAAGCCGGTGTTCTGGATCAAGTCAGCCGAGGCCCGTCGATGAACCCGGAGCCCGTCCACATCCTCACCCTGTTCGCGCTGGGCGCCAGCATGGGCATGACGGCTTGTGTGGCCACCTGCCTGCCGTTCATGGGCACCTGGCTGGTGGGACGCGGGGGCGCGGCGCGGGTGGGGCGCGAAATGGCGGCCTTCATCGGGGGCCGGGTGCTGGCCTACTCGGCGCTGGGGCTGGTGGCCGCCCTGGCCGGGCAGGGGCTGACGGTGGCGCTCAAGGGCGGGATGGGGGCGGTGGCCATCGGCCTGGCCGGCATTGCCGCCGGACTGTGGCTGTGGCGTGCCGCGCCGCGGCCGCAGGCGGTCGTCCAGCCCCTGCGCTTCCAACCGCCGGGCGCGGCTGCCGAGCCGGCACCCGGCGGCTGCCACACCCGCCGCGCGGATCTGCCCCCCTTTGCCATGGGCTTCGCCTTGGCCATGACGCCCTGCCTGCCGCTCACGACCTTGCTCGCTGCCGCGGCACAGGCCGGTTCCCCCTGGCAGGGCGCCGCCCACGGCCTGGCCTTCGGGCTGGGGGCGGCACTGACCCCCCTGTGGCTGGCGGGCGCGCTGGTGCACGCCCTGGGCCGGCGCTTTTCCGGTGGCCAGGCCGCTCTGGTCTTCCACCTCACACGTTTTTCCGCGCTGCTGCTGATGGCACTTGGCCTGCGGCGCATCGCAAGCGTTTTCCTCTGACTCCACACCCTTTCAACCATGAAACCTCGCACTCTGCACCGTGGTGCCCTCAGCGCCGCACTCCTCGCCGCCCTGGCGGGCATGGCCCAGGCACAGGAACCCCGGCATCTGGCCGACGTGGTGGTTTCCGCCACCGGGCGGGAACAACCCATTCAGGACGTGCAGGCCAGCGTCCAGGTCTTTACCCGCAGCGACATCGAGAAATTCGCGGGGGGCAGCGTCACCGAGGTGCTGCGTCAGGCCTCGGGGCTGGATGCCCGCAGCAGCGGCGCCAACGGTACCATTTCCATCCGCGGCAACGCCTCCACCGCCACCCTGCTGCTGGTGGACGGCCTGCGCCGGCCGGGCAAGTACGATTCGTCCAATCTGAATCTGGTGCCTTTCGAGGACGTGGAGCGCATCGAGATCATCCGTGGCCCGCTCTCCGCGCTTTATGGGGCGGACGCGGTGGGCGGCGTGGTCAACATCATCACCCGCAAGCCCGACGGCAAGGCCCCCCACAGCGTCCGTGCCCTGGCTGGCACCGCGACCACCGGACAGCGCAACACCCTGATTCTGGGCTCCAGCCTAAACTTCTCCACCGGCGACATCCAGCACCGGCTGGGGTTGGAGTCGCGGGAAATCTCGCCCCTGCGCTACAACCGGGGGAGCCTTGCGGACGATCTTTCCGGCGTCTCCCACCAGAGCGTCAACTACCAGGGCTTGCTACGTCTGGGCGCCCATAGTTTCGGCCTGACCCTCGAAGCCTCCCGCCAGGATGACAACCGGGACAACTTTGCCACCGTGGGCACGCGCACCGTGCCCTATGAAGCCTTTGAAAAGGAATCCCGCCAGTTCGCCGCCCTGCGCTACAACGGCGAGGTGGGGCCGGGCGCGCTGGAAATGGTGGGCGCATTCAGCCGCAGTGACGGCGCCACCAACCGCTCTGGCCCTGGCACCAACGAAACCACCTTGTTCAAGCAGACCCAGTTCCAGGCCCGGTATTTCCTGGAGCGCGGGCAGCATGGCCTCACCTTTGGCGCCGGGGCGGACCGCAGCGACGTGAACATCGCCATCAACAGCCGCAGCGCCACCCGCAACGTGGAGCACGTGCTGGTGCAGGATCAGTGGCACTTCGACCCCAAGTGGAATCTGGTTGCCGGCGTCCGGGCCGACCACTACAGCGACTTTGGCAGCACCACCAACCCACGAGTTTCCATCGCCCGCACCGACGGCCCGCTCACCCTGCGCGCGGGCTACGGCTCTGCCTTCCAGGCGCCGACCCTGGTGCAGCAGTACTCCAGCTTCACCCGCGGGCGCTTCATCATCCTTGGCACCCCCGGCCTGCAACCGGAGAAATCCCGAACCACCGAACTGGGCGCCCGCTACGCGCTGGCAGCGGGCGCGGTGGACGCCGTGCTGTTCCGCTCCCGGGTGAGCGACCGCATCGAGTCCTACCAGACCGGCGCCCTGGTGGGCAGCCTGCTGGAGACCCGCTACCGCAACATCTCCCGCGCCAACCTCTCCGGCGGCGAGCTCAACCTCACCTGGCAGCCTGCCGCAGGCGTCGCGCTCAAGGCGGGCGTAGACCTGCTCAACGCTCGCAATGGCGACACGGGCGCCCGGCTGACCGGCTCGGCCCGGCAAACCTACCGGCTGAGCGCCCGCTACGCGCTCGGGGCCTGGTCCTTCGAGGGGCGGGCCCGCCACCTGCGGGACTACTATCAGATCGATCCGGTAGCGCGTGGCGCGGCTTACTACACCCGCTACACCGTGGCGGACCTGCGGGCGGACTACACCCTGGGCGCCCGAACCGTCCTCTTCCTGGGCCTGGACAACCTCTTCGACCGCAACGTACCCAACAACTGGTCCGGCACCGGCGGCTTTGAAGATCCGGGTAAGCGTTTCGGCTACGCGGGGATCAGGCAGTCCTTCTGACCGACGGACGAAAAAACGCCCCGGTGGGAGGCCGGGGCGGAAAGCTTTCTTGCAGGTGGTTGCCGGAGCAACTGGCGCCAGTGTAGGCAGCGCTGATGGCGGCGGGAAGTGACCGATTGCCGCACCCTGGCGGGTGGCCGGGCGCTAGACGGTGGGGCGCTGGGTGAAATCGGCGAAGGCGGGGGCGTCGGGCAGGTCCTGCTCGTCCACCTGCGTTACCCG
>DAITAZ010000007.1:5727-102488 GCA_036824045.1 Rhodocyclaceae bacterium | reverse complement strand
TTACCCGCTGCGGCCCGGCCTTGCGGCAAGCCCCAATTCGCGGGCGGGCGCCTTTTGCTGCATCATCGCCTGCCATTGCCCTGCCGAGCCTTGCCATGCTGCTGCGCATTACCGCCATTCTCTTTCCGATTTTCGCCATCGTGGGCGCCGGTTATTTCTATGGGCGCCGGCACCGGCCGGAGATGGCGGTGGCCAACCGGTTGAACATGGATGTGTTCGTGCCGGCGCTGGTGTTCTCGGCCATGGCGGGCAAGACCTTCGAGCTGGCCGCCTTCGGCTGGCTGGCGCTGGGAGCGCTGGTGCTGCTGCTGGCCATGGGGGCGCTGGCCTGGCCGCTGGCGGGCTGGATGGGGGTGCAGCGCAAGACCTTCGTGCCGCCGATGATGTTCAACAACTCCGGCAACATCGGCCTGCCGCTGGCCCTGCTCACCTGGGGGGAGGCCGCGCTGCCGGCGGCGGTGATCCTCTTCATGGTGGAAAACACGCTGCATTTCTCGCTGGGGGCGAAGATGCTGGACCCTTCCACCCGGCTGCTGCAGTTGTGGCGCATTCCGGTGGTGGCGGCGGCCGTTGCCGGACTGGCGGTGGCGGTGACGGGCGTCCAGTTGTGGCAGCCCTTGCTGATCGCCATCCGCATGCTGGGGGATGTGTCGATCCCGCTGCTGCTGTTCGCCCTGGGGGTGAGGCTGACCGGCGTTTCCTTCGCGGACTGGAAGGTGGCGGCGGTGGGCGCCACCCTGCGCCCGCTGGCGGGGATGGCGCTGGCCTGGGTGCTGGCCCAGGCGCTGCAACTGCCGCCCCAGCAGGCCGCCATGCTGCTGGTGTACGGGGCGCTGCCGCCGGCGGTGCTCAACTTCCTGTTCGCCGAGCGTTACCGCCAGGAACCGGAGCGGGTGGCCTCCATCGTGCTCATCGGCAACCTGGGCGCGCTGGTGTTTCTGCCGCTGGCCCTGGCCATCGTGCTGTAGGCCTCACGCGGGGCGGCGGCCCCACGCCCGGTAAAAGCTGTAGCTGAAAGTGCCGCCGGGGGCGGCGGCGCGGTCCAGGGCGGCGATCCCCGCATCCCACTCCCCCGCCGAGAGGAGGCCGGCCGCGAGCACGGCCTGGCGCTGCCCGGCCATCATGGCGGTAAAGGTGTCGCGGGTGAAACCGCCCGCCCATGCGGGCCGGGCCTCGTCGGCATAGGCGATGCGCGGCGCCACCGCCACGGCCTCGAAGCCTGCCGCCCGCAGCAGGGGCTGGAGCCGGCGGCCGATGCAGGGGTCCCCGCCCCGTGCCCGTTGCAGCGCGCTCACCGCCGCCACCAGCCGCGGCAGCGCCGGGTCTTCCGGCCAGGCCAGCACGCCCCCGTGGTCGCCCTCGAACACCACCAGCGGCCCGCCCGGGCGCAACACCCGGCGCAGTTCCGCCAGGGCCCGGAGCGGCTCGGCCAGATGCTCCAGCACGAAGCAGAGGAACACCGCGTCGAAGCTGCCGTCGTCGTGGGGCAGGGCCATCAGGTCCGCCTGACGAAAGCAGAAGTTACCCGCCCCCAAGGCCGCCACCCGCTCGGCCGCGGCCTGCAGTGAAGCCGCCGATTGGTCCACCGCCTCGAAGGCCACCCCCGGATGGCGCCGGGCCAGGGCCACGCTCTGGGCGCCAACGCCGCAGCCCGCCTCCAGCACCCGGCTGCCGGGGGCAAAGTCGATGCCGCCGTGGATCAGCTCTTCCAGGATGTGGGCCTGGGCCCCGAGGCGCTCGGCCTCCCGGGCCGAGTAGCCATGTACGTAACGCTCCAGCATGAGTCCGCTCCGTGTGAAAGAAGTGCGCCGCCCCCGGCCCCTCCCGGGGCGCGGCAGGCATCTGCGTCGGAACTTTCACATCAAGGGCGGCGGCGGTCTTGGACGAAATTGCAGTACTGGCCGGGCGTCATGCCCAACGCCCGCTTGAAGTGGCGGTTGAGGTGGCTCTGGTCGGCAAAGCCGCAGGCCAGCGCCGCCTGGGCGGGGGGCTCGCCCGCCTCCAGCCGCCGCCGGGCTTCCCGCACCTGGCGCTGGAGCAGGTAGGCATGGGGTGGCAGCCCAAACTGCCGGGCAAAGGCCCGCAGCAGACGGTAGGGCGAGAGGCCCGCCAGGGCGGCAAGCTGGGTCAGGGTCGGGCGGTCCGCCCAATGGGCTTCCAGGTAGTCGCGCACCGGTGCCAGGTCCGGCTGCCACCGGCGGGCCGCCGGCGCCACCTGCCCGTGCCGGGCGATCCAGGCCGCGAGCAGCGCCAGCAGGCGGGATTCCGCCTCCAGCGCCGGCATGTCTCCCGCCTCCAGGCCCGCATGCAGTTGCAGCAAGGCACTGGCGAGGGTGGCGTCCCGCAACACGCCGGGGCCGAAATGGGGCAGGCCCGCCGCCCGCCCCGCAAGCTGGCTGGCCGCCTGGCTCAGCCGTTCCGGCGCCAGGTAGAGCATGCGGTAGCTCCAGGGCTCGGGCCCGGCGGGCTCGCCCGTATGGGGTTCGCCGGGGATCACCAGGTTCAGCTCGCCCACGGCGGCCACGTGGCGGCTGCCCCGATAGTCAAAACCCAGCGCCCCGGCGGTGATCACACCCAGGGCGTATTCCTCGTGGCTGTGGCGGCCAAAACGCTGGCGGCTGTGCTCGGCGCGCAACCAGGTCAGCCCCGGCAGCGCGGCCGGGCGGGCCAGACGGAGACTGGGGCGCGGCGGGTTCATGCCTCCACCTTACCACCCGGCCGGGCGCGGGTAACATCCGGGCTTTGTGGGGAGATGGTCATGGACATTGAACGACAGGGCACCACCGCCCGCTATTCCGATCTGGTGATCCACAACGGCGTGGTCTACACCGTGGAAGTGCCTGCCACCGCCGGGGCGGACATCCGCACCCAGACCGCCGAGGTGCTGGCCAGCCTGGAGGGCCTGCTCGCCCGGGCCGGCGCCAGCAAGGGACGCATCCTCATGGCCACCGTGTACCTGGTGGACATGGCCGACTACGCGGGCATGAACGAGGTGTGGGACGCCTGGGTGCCCGCCGGCACCGCCCCCGCCCGGGCCTGCGTGCAAGCGGCCGGGCTCGCCCACCCGGGCTGGCGGGTGGAAATCGCCCTCACCGCCGCCGTCGCCGGCTGAGGGCGTGGGCAACCAGTGCAGGGGGCATGCCAGCGGGAACGCACCGCCCGGTTGGGCGCCCAACGCCGCACCGGGCGGGCGAATCAGAATTTGGCCGTCCGGAGAACCAACGTGACGCACACAGCCCCGGTCCTCTACATCTTTTCCGGCCTCCCCGGCAGCGGGAAGACCACCCTCGCACGCCGCATGGCGAGGCATCTGCGCTGCGCCTACCTGCGCATCGACACCGTCGAGCAGGGCCTGCGCGAACTCCTCGCGGCCAGCGTCGAGGCTGAGGGCTACCGCCTGGCCTATCGCATCGCCCGCGACACCCTGAGCGTGGGCGTCAGCGTGGTCGCGGACTCCTGCAACCCGCTGGAGCTGACCCGTCGGGAATGGGAGCAGGTGGCGTCGGTATCCGACGCCCGTTACATCAACATCGAAGTGGCGTGCTCCGACACGGACGAGCACCGCCGCAGAATCGACACCCGACTGCCCGACATTCCGGGCATGAAATTGCCCACCTGGGACGAAGTCGCGCACCGTGCGTATGACCCGTGGACCGCCGACCGAATCGTCGTCGACACGGCAGGCAAGCGAGAGGAGGAAAGCGCCGAAGAGCTTCTTGCCGAACTGATCCGCCTGGACACTCAAGCGCGCACTCCACAGGAACCTGGACATCCGCCACAGCCTTGAGGCGGCGCGAGGCAGCTTACTGGGTCGGGGCAAGTCCGCCGACGCGCCAACAGTATCGCTGGCCGCCCCCTGAGTCTCACGCCCGCGCGGGCTGTCGGGCAGGCAGGCTGAGCCAGAGGACGGAGGCGACGATCAGCCCGCCGCCGAGCCAGGCGCTGGGGGCGATGCGCTCGCCCAGCCACAGGGCGGCGAAGAGCGCGCCGAACACGGGCTCGGCCCCGGTGAGCAGGGCGACGCGGGTGGGGGTGCCGTGCTTGACGCCATAGTTCTGGGCGAAGAAGGCGAAGATGGAGCAGAAGGCCACCAGGTACAGGGTGTTGCGCCAGAACACCGGCTCCGCGGGCAGCGGCGGCAACCCCGCGGGCTCCACCACCCAGGCGGCCGCCAGACAGCCCACCCCCACCACCGCGCACTGCACGGCGGTGAGCGCCAGGGGCGACACCCCGCCCCGGTTGAAATGGCGCTTGGTGACACATACGGCGACAGCCCGCAGCAGCGCGGCGGCGAGCATGAGGCCGTCCCCCCGGTTGAAGCCCAGATCCACTTCGGCCGCCAGCAGCCAGGCGCCCGCCGCCGACACCGCGGCCATGGCGAACACGCCCCGCGCGGGCCGGTTGCCCAGCAGCAGCCATTCGGCAAACGGGGTGAGCACCACGCACAGGCTGATGAGGAAAGCGGCGTTGGCGGCCCGGGTCTGGGCCACGCCGTAGGTTTCGCAGACGAAAATGGCCAGCAGCACCCCGCCCAGGGGCAGGCCGCTGGCCAGGGCCTCGCGGGGGTTCACCCCGCGCAAGGCCGGCAGCAACAGCAGGGCGGTGAGGCAGAAGCGCACGGCCAGAAAGCCGAGGACCGGGTAGAAGGCCAGCGCTTCCTTGGCGACCCCGTAACTGCTGCCCCACACCGCGGCCACGGCGAGCAGCATGAGATCGGCCCAGCGGGCCTGGCGGGCAAACGGGGTGCTCAGGGAAGCATCCTTGTGCGGAAGGGATCGGGGGCCGATGTTCTCACACTCGCCGGCCACCCGCTGCCCGGGCGATGCCCGGTCCGGCTCAGCCGCGGGGCAGGCGGAACAGGAACCGGGCACCGCCCAGGGGGCTGGCCCCCGCGGCGATGGTGCCGCCGTGGGCGTGCACGATCTCCCGGCAGATGGCCAGGCCCAGGCCCGTGCCGCCGGCGCCGGTCTTGGTCTTGCTGCTTTGCACGAACTTGTCGAACACCGCCTCCTGCTCCGCCTCGGGGATGCCCGGCCCCTCGTCGTCCACCTCCACCGCCAGCGCCGGCACCAGGGTGCCGGCCGCATCGGTGAGGGTGTCGTCGCGGAGGGTGACGCGGATCTGGCCGCCGTCCGGCGAGAACTTGATGGCGTTGGAGTAGATGTTGGTCACCACCTGGCGCAGCCGGTTGCCGTCCACGTTGGCGCTGCTGTCCGCGCACTCGGCGCGGATGGCGAGCTTGATGCCGCGGGCAGCGCACAGGGCATCGAGGCTCTGGCGCACCCCCTGGCACAGTTGCGCCAGATCGGTGGGCAGGCGGTTCATGGCCATGCGCCCGGCTTCGAGCTTGGCCAGGTCGAGCAGGTCGTTGACCAGATTGGACAGCCGCTCGCCGGACTCGTGGATGCGGGAAAGGTACTCCGCGATCTTGTCGGCGGGCACGCTGCCCAGCCGCCGCCGGCCAAGGGTGGCGAAGGAAAGGATGCCGTGCAGGGGGGTGCGCAGCTCGTGGGAGATGTTGGAGAGGAACTCGGTCTTGAGCTGGCTGGCCCGCTCGGCGGCCTCCTTGGCTTGCACCAGATCGGCGGTGCGGGCGGCCACCAGATCGGAAAGGTGGTCCCGGTGCTGGCGGATCTCCGCCTCGATGGCCTTGCGCGCCGAAATATCCTTGGCCGTGCCGCGATACCCCCGGAAGGCGCCGTCCGGGCCATAGACGGGGCGGCCGCTGACGTTCACCCAGCAGGTGCTGCCGTCGCTGCCGGGGATGCGGTACTCGAAGTCACGGAATTCCCGCCGGTCCGCCAGCATGCGCTCGTGGGCCAGCCACTTGGCGTCGTCGGTGCGATCTTCCGGGGTGGCCAGCTCCCGCCGGGTGCGGCCGACGGTGAGGGCGGTGGGAATGGTCCCCAGGAACTCCCACTCGGATTCGAGGAAGCGCAGGTCGGGCCCCATCTCCCAGAACCAGTCGGAGGCCACGCCGGAGAAATCCCGGAAGCGCTGCTCGCTCTCCATCAGCGCCACCTCCCGCTGGCGCAGGCGGGTCACGTCGGACCCCACCACCACCATGCCTTCGAGCTTGCCGGTGGCGTCGAACAGGGGGGAGCCGCGCAGCAGGAAGCGGGGCTGCACCCGGTCCGCCCCCTGCCCCACGAGGTTCGCTTCCAGTTCCAGTTGGCCATGGCGCAGGATGGCGCGGAACAGCGCCGTGCCCGGCGGGGCGCCGCGCTGCTCGCCACCCAGGGCGGCCAGGGTGTCGGCGGGCAGCAGGCGGTCCGGGCTGGCGCCTTCCAGTTCGCCGGGCGCGTAGCCCAGCACGCGGTGGGCCACGGCGTTGACCTGCTGGATGCGGCCAAAGCGGTCCAGCACCAGGAGCAGGTTGTCCATGGTGTCCAGCACCCGGGTGACAAAGGCCGAGAGCCGCTGGGCCTCGGCCCCCCGCTGCTCCAGCGCCCGGCCTTTGGCGCTGAGCATTTCCACCATCTCCTCCATCTGCTCGGAGACGGCGAGCACCTGGCTTTCCAGCGCCGCGTTGGCCTGACGCAGGGCATCCAGTTCGTCCTGCAACTGGAGCACGGTGAGGGTGCCGCCGACGGCCCCCCCCGCCACCAGCCCGGATTCCAGGGGCAGGACGAAGTCCTCCCCCCGGCGCTCCACCGGCAGGGCGCCGTATTCGGCCTCGACCCCGATGGTGAGCCCGTGGGCGGCGCACACCAGTTGGCCGGTGGCATTGACCGGGCACGCGTCAAGGCGGTAGCCCTCGTGGGGGCAATGGGCGGGCACGGCCCGGTAGGCCCCGTCCTGACGCAGGATCAACATGTGGCGGATACCGCCATCGCCCGGCATCTGCAACTGGCCGCACCAGCGCCCGGCCTGTCCCGGCACCGGCTGGACCTCCTGCAGGGGGATCTCCCGTGGCAGGTCAGACTGCTTCACGCAGCACCCCCATCACGTGTTGCACGCAAGGCGCCACCGCCCGCTCCACCGGGGCGGAAAGGCCCAGGCAGAAGGCGCCGGTGGTGGCCACCTCCGCGCCCACCAGGCGCACCTGCGGGGGCCGCCTGAGGGCGTGGGGCACATGCGCCAGCAACCCGGCCACCCCCTGCCCGTGCCAACTCGCCACCACCTGCTCGCCCATTTGGGACGGCTCCAGCACATGGAGGCTGCCGGGCGGCCCGTAGCCGGACACCGCATCCACCAAGAGGGCCAGATCGCAGTCCTCGAAGCAGTCCAGAGCGGACAGGCCCGAGGTGTCGGCGCGGAAGGCCCGGCTGCGCCCGGGCAGGGAGACGCCCTGCAGGCGCTGGAACACGGCGGGGCCGAAGCCGTCGTCCCCGTGCAGCTCGTTGCCGAAGCAGATGACGTGAATGCGCTGGCCCATGGCTCAAAGCCCGTAGGTGACGCGCCGCCCGCTGCCCACGAAATGCACCGTGCACACCAGGCAGGGGTCGTGGGAGCGGACCACGTGGCCGATTTCCACCGGGTCCGCCGGGTCCGCCAGGTGCAGTCCGATCACGCTGTGCTCCCAGGGCCCGGGCCGGCCGGCGCTGTCCCGGGGGGAAGCGTTCCAGGCCGTCGGCGTGACCACCTGATAGCGGGTGATCCGCCCGCCCCGCACCTGCAGCCAGTGGCCCAGACTGCCCCGGGCGGCCTGGGAAAAGCCGAAGCCTTCTCCTTCGTCGAGGCTGCCGGCGGCAGGCTCCAGGTAATGCGCGCTGCCCGCGTGGCGAGCCAGGGTCGCCAACTGCCCGCGCATCAGCCCCAGCAGGGTGCCGGCCCGGCGCAGGCGGGCAAACTGGCGCAGCCAGGTGCTGGCCCCTTCGGCAGCGACGATGGCGCTGATGAGCGGATCGCCCGCCGCCAGCAATTCCGCCAGGGGGCCGGTCTCCACCACCCGGTCGTCGTAGCGGGGAGCCTTGGCCCAGGTGTAGCGATCGGAATCCGGCTGGTAGTCCGGCACGGTTTCGCCCTCGAAGGGATGGCGGCCGCCGCTGTAGGGCCGGTACCAGGAATAGCGCACGTGCTCGCTCACCCGCGCCGGGTCGAAGGGCTCCAGCAGGCCCGAGGCGCCATCGAAGACGCCCGGGGCCAGCAGCAGCCCGCCCGGAGCCTCGGCATCGGGGTAGGAGCCCGCGCTCAGGTACGCGCCCGGTCCGGCACCGCTGGCGGCCAGGCCGATGGAGCGGGCCATGCGGGTGAAGACGCCGAGGGCGGAAGCCGCATGGGCAGGGGCTTCCAGCCAGTCCATCAGCGCCGGGAGGGAATCCACCGCCTGCCAGGCGTCGAGGCGACCACCGAGCACGCTGTGTTCGAACCAGGCCACCGCCTCATCCACCAGGCTCCGGCAATCCACCAGATCCTTGCCACTGGCGCCCCGGGTGACCCCACCGGGGACCATGAACGAGGAATGGGGCCACTGGCCGCCGAAGATGGCCACGATCTGCAGGATGCGGCGGGACACGGTCAGGGCCGAGCGCACCATGTCCCCCGCCAGGGGACGGAACAGCCGCTCGGCTTCCCGCGACAGCGGGTGCGCGGCGTAGCGGGGGTGGAGGAAATCCGGGACGAAGAAAAGGAAGGTCTGGCGGATGTCGCTCTGGAAGTTCTCCGCCATCAGGCACAGGTTGCGGATGGCCACGGCCTGGGGCGGCGGTGCGATGCCCCCCAGCCGTTCCAGCGCCTGCACCGCGGTGGCCAGATGCGCCGTGCCGCAGATGCCGCAGATGCGCGGGGTGATCACCAGGGCATCGGTGGGCACCCGGCCCACCATGAGCTGCTCGAATCCCCGGAACAGGGTGCCGATGCAGCGGGCGTCCACCACCCGGTTGTCCTCCAGCTCCACCTGGAATTCCAGGTCGCCTTCCACCCGGTTGAGGTCCACGTTCAGCGTGGTGCGGGCCATGGTCAGGGCTCCATTTCCCGGTTGCGCACTCGCAACGGCGCAGCCGCCTTGGCCAGGTTCTTGTAGGCCATGTAGTGGGCCCGCGAAACGCCGAGCGGCAGGCTGATGGGCACCGCGCCAAGCTTTTCGGTCTTGAACAGGTCGCCGCTGCGGGGAAAGCCCGGCGACGTGCAGCCAAAGCAGGGAACGCCGGCCCGGGTCTTGCTGGAACGGCCGTTCCACAGCTCGCTGTTGCAGCCCGCCAGGGTGCTGGGCCCCTGGCAGCCCAGGTTGAAGTACATGCAGCCCTGGCCACCCAGAGCCGTGTCCTCGGCGTCGTACTCGTGGTACTCGTTGCGGGTGCAGCCTTGGTGCACCATGGTGCTGAAGAAGGCCTTGGGCCGGTTGAGGTGGTCCAGTTCCAGCGCCAAGCCATCCGCCAGCATGGCCAGGGTGCGGGTGATGGTGAGGGGATGCACCGGACAACCAGCCAGGTTGATGACCGGCAGCCCCCCGCGGGCCCGCCATTCCGGCGCCAGCAGGCCCCCCGGGGCTTCCCGGTCGAACTGCAGGCCGGTGCAGTCGGTGGGGTTGGGCGGCGCGGCGGGAACACCGCCAAACGCGGCGCAGGTGCCCATGGCCACCATCACCTGCGCCCGGGCCGCCAGGGCCTGGACGATGTGGATCTTGGGCCGGCCGTGGAAGGCGTCGAACATGCCGGTGCCGTAGGGCCCGGTGATCAGGCTGCCCTCCACCGCCAGGATGTCCAGCGTCTGTTCGCCGGCCTCGATGGCGCCGATCAGGGCGCCCAGATAGCTGGCCGGCCGGGCGGAGAGGGATGGATGCCAGAGCAGCTCGATGGCGCCGCTGCCGGTCAGGCTTTCGATGCTGGGGCCGTCCGCATTCAGAAGCGACAGGGTGTCGCCACTGCAGGCGCCGGTTTGCAGCCAGAGAAGATTCGCCATGAACGCTCCGTCGGGGGACAGGAGGCCCCCGTTCGGAGCGGTTAACGGAAGCCCGGGGTTCCGGCTTGAACGGCACGGAACCGCCGCGTGGGCGTCGAACAGGGCCCCCGCTCCCCGGCCGGGGGGCTCAAGTCTCGTCGAGCAGCCGCTCGCACTCGGCCATGAGGGCGCGGGCGAGGTCGGAATCGTAGCGGGGGTCCAGGGCCTCGGTCATCTCGTGGACCGCGTGCAGCCCCGCTTCCCGCGAAAGGCTGTCGGCAATATGGCGCGCCATGTGGTCGCTGAGGGCGGAGAGCCGCTGGCGCTCGGCCAGGGGCAGGCTGCGTTTGCTGCGGGCGAGCCAGTCGGCCGCCAGGTTCGCGCCCTGGGCGTCCGTGGGCCACCGGGCGTGGTCGTACCACAGGCGCAGACGCTCGGCGGTGAGGGCGAAAACAAGGGCGGCGCGGGTGCCCCGGCTGTCCGCCGGGGGCAAGGGGGTGGGAGCTTCGTGCATGGCTGCGGTTCCGGTCAGTGCTTCACCCTAGCACGAAGCCGGACCCCGCAGCCGGTTTGCGCCGCTGGCCGAAAGCCTTATCCTTGCCGGCCGCCGCCCCCGCGGCCCCACCCTTCCAGGAAAGCCATGAGCCCACTGCCCCCCTGCCCCCAGTGCAAGTCCGCCTACACCTACGCCGACGGTGACAACTACATCTGCCCGGAATGTGCCCACGAGTGGCCACAGACGGCAGTAGCCGAGGACAGGAAGGTGGTGCGGGACGCCCACGGCAACGTGCTCAACGACGGCGACTCGGTGACCGTGATCAAGGACCTCAAGGTCAAGGGCGCCTCGTCGGTGCTCAAGGTGGGCACCAAGGTGAAGAACATCCGCCTGGTGGAAGGCGACCATGACATTGACTGCCGCATTGAGGGCTTTGGCGCCATGCAGTTGAAGTCCGAGTTCGTGAAGAAGGCCTGAAGCCCCCGTGAGCGCGCCTACCACGGCCGATGCGCCGCTCGCCCCGCCCGGGCGCGACACCCGGGTGATCGCCCTGATCGGCTTTGCCCACGGGGTTTCGCACTTCTTTCACCTGCTCCTGCCGCCACTGTTTCCCTGGCTGATGGACGAATTCCACCTGGACTACGTGCAGGTGGGCGCGACGATGACGGCGTTTTTCGTGGTTTCCGGCATCGGTCAGGCGCTGGCGGGACTGCTGGTGGACCGGGTGGGGCCGATCCGGGTGCTGGCGGCGGGCATCGGCTGCTTCGTGCTGGCGGGCTTCGGCCTGGCCCTGGCGGACGGGCTGGGGGGCTTGATGGCCGTGGCCGTGGTGGCGGGGCTGGGCAACAGCGTGTTCCACCCCTGCGATTTCTCGGTGCTCAACCGCAACGTGTCGCAGCCGCGCCTGGGGCATGCTTTTTCCGTGCACAGCCTGTCGGGCAACCTGGGCTGGGCACTGGCGCCGCTGTTCATGACCGGCATCGCCAGCACCGCCGGCTGGCGCGTGGCGGGCGCCTGCGCCGGGCTGGTGGCCCTGCCCGCCCTGGCCCTGGTGCTGGCGGGCCGGCGGCATCTGGCGGATGTGGCCCAGGCGCGGGCGGCAGGCCCGAACGTGCGCACGGCGGACATCCTCCGCGTGGGGCCGGTATGGCTGTGTTTTGTGTTCTTCCTGCTGCTCACGGCGGCCTTTGGCGCTTTCCAGAATTTTGGCGCCCCCATCGCCCAGCACCTCTACGGCCTATCCCTGACCGCGGCGGCGGGCAGCCTCTCGGCCTACTTGCTGGCCGGAGCGGTGGGCATCGTGCTGGGGGGATTTCTCACCCAGCGGGGCAACCACGACCGCACCATCGCCCTGGGCCTCGCGGCGGCGGCCGGATGCGCACTGGTGCTGGCGAGCGGCCTGCCCGAGGCCTGGGCGGTGCTGCCGCTGATGGCCGCCATCGGCTTTCTCACCGGGCTGGCGGGGCCTTCCCGGGACATGCTGGTGCGCCAGGCGGCCACGACCCGTTTCGGCCAATCCGCCTATGGCCGGGTGTACGGCTTCGTCTACTCGGGGCTGGACGCGGGGCTGGCACTGGCCCCGCTCCTCTTCGGCGGGCTGATGAACGCGGGGGCATACGGCCAGGTGCTGGCGGGAGTAGCCCTGCTGCAGGCGGGGGCCATTGTGGCGGCCCTGCGGGTGGGACGCGGCTGAGAAAAGGCTTTAGCCCCGCGCGCCACGCACCGATATCTGGGGGAGCTTACAGCCGCCGCCCCCATGCCCGAAGCCCACAGCCCACCCGCCCGTTCCACCGCCCCGGCGCCAGCGGACATTGCCCGGGAAACAATCCGCCAGCTTGCCCTGCGCCGGCTGCCGCCGACACCGGACAACTACCGCCAGGTGTATGGCGAGATTGCCGGCGCGCCCGCTGGCCCGGGCCTGGATGAAGCGCTCGCCGCCGCCATCACCCGCCTGCCCCGTGGCACCCCTGCCCAGGCCCGACTGGCGCGGGGCTGGGAGAAGCTGCTGGCGGAGCGGCATTGGGCCGACCTGCCCGAGCTGTTGGGGGCTACAGAGGAACGCCCGCCCCCGCGCCACCTCGGACCCGGTCTGCGCGCCCTGTTGCGGCAACTGGACGCCCACCAGCCGACCCTGCCCCTGGCCCGCAAGCGTGAAGCACTGGAACGTGTACTGGACCGCTGGGGCGACAGCCCCGAGCTGGGCGACAAGCTGGTCGCGCTGGCGCGCCACTGGGCCAGCTATGGCGCGGAGCCGGGCCGCGGGGTCGAGGTGGCGGGCACCGCCCCCCCTGCCGCCGCCGAACCCCTCCGACTGAGCATGGAAACCGTGGAAGGCCTGCGCGAAGCCCTGCGCCTGACCATGAAGCTGGGGCTCATCCCCCGCCTGGATGGCCACCCGGACCTGCAGGAAGAAGCGCAGCGCATGCTCGGGCGCCTGGCCACCCTCACCCAGCCCGCCCAATGGCAAGGACTGGCCCGCGCCATCAAGGCGCTGCTGCTGCGGGTGGAGCTGCTGCACAGTCAAAGCGAAGACCTGCGCCAGGATCTGCTGCGCCTCTTGCGCCTGCTGGTGGCCAACATTTCCGGCCTGGTGGAGGACGACCAATGGCTGCGCGGGCAGCTCGCCACCGTGGAGAGCGTCATCGCCGGCCCGCTGGACAAAGACATGCTGGCCGCCGCCGAGCGCAGCCTGAAAGACGTGATCCTGCGCCAGGGCGCCCTCAAGCACAGCCTGCTGCAGGCCCAGGAAAGCTTCCGCCAGATGGTGGCGGGCTTCATCGACCGCATGGGCGACATGGCCGCAGCCGCCGGCCAGTACGGCGGGCGGGTGGATGACTACGCCGCCCAGCTCGACCGGGCCGAGGGCGTGGCCCAGATCCATGGCATCGTGCAGAACCTGATGCAGGACACCCGGGCCATGCAGACGGACATCATCCGCGCCCGCGACCATCTGGCCCAGGAGCGGGAAGCCGCGCAGACGGCCCGGGATCAGGTCAAGCAGTTGGAAGCCGAACTGCAAGCGCTGTCGGAACAAGTGCGGGTGGACCAGCTCACCGGCGCCCTCAACCGGCGCGGCCTGGAAGAGGCGCTCACCCAGGAGATCTCCCGCGCCGAGCGTACCGGGCAGCCGCTGGCCATCGCGCTGCTGGCCATCGACGACTTCAGGGCCCTCAACGAAGCCATGGGCGAAACCAGCGGCGACAGCGCCCTCCAGCACCTGGCGGCCGTGGTGCAGGACACCCTGCGCCCCACCGACCAGCTCGCCCGCTACAGCGGCGAGGAATTCCTGGTGCTGCTGCCCAATACCGCCCCCGCCGACGCCGCCACCGCCATGAGCCGGGTGCAGCGGGAACTCACCCGCCGCTTCTTCCTGCACAACAACGAACGCCTGCTCATCACCTTCGGCGCCGGCATCACCGCCTTCCAACCCGGCGAAACCCGCGAAACCGCCATCCTCCGCGCCGATCAAGCCATGTACAAAGCCCGGAAAACGGGGCGGAACCGGGTGGAGGTGGCCAACGGAGACAACGGGGCCGCGACCCTGGCGCAATAACGACCACCTCAGTCCAGCGTCCGCCGGAAGGACTTCAGGCCTACGGCGAGGACCACGGCCATGAACAGGAGGATGGGCCAGACCTGGGGCCAGAGGGTGGCGGCGCCGTTGCCTTTGAGCAGGATGCCGCGGACCAGCACCAGGAAGTGGGTGAGGGGAAGCACGCTGCCGATGGCCTGGGCCCATTCCGGCATGCCGCGAAAGGGAAACATGAAACCGGAAAGCAACATCGACGGCAGGAAAAAGAAAAAGGTCATCTGCATGGCCTGGAGCTGGTTGCGGGCGATGGCGCTGAAGGTGATCCCCAGGGTGAGGTTGGCGCAGATGAAGAGCAGCACCACGGTGTAGAGCAGCAGCAGGCTGCCGCGCATGGGCACGTCGAAGATCCAGCGGGCGGCGAGGAGGATGAGGCTGACCTGGATCAGCCCGATGAGGATGTAGGGGACGATCTTGCCGGTCATGACCTCCAGAGGGGTGGCGGGGGTGGCGAGAAGGTGCTCGAAGGTTCCCCGCTCGCGCTCCCGGGTCATGGCCAGGCCGGTCATGAGCACCATGGTCATGGTCAGTATCACGCCGAGCAGGCCGGGGACCACGTTGTAGGCGGTGAGCGCTTCCGGGTTGTAGCGGCGGTGGATGCGCAGATCCAGCGCCGGCGGGGCTGCGCGCTCCAGCCCCGGCAGATCGGGAGCAAACACTTCCGGCCCCAGCCGCTGCAGCACCGCGAGGGCGCCGCTGGTGGCCATGGGGTCGGTGGCGTCCGCCTCCACCAGCACTGTCGGGGACTTGCCCCGCACCAGATCCCGATGGAAGCCAGGCGGAAAGGTGACGACGAACTGCACCTCGCCCTGGTCCAGCAGGCGGTCCGCGGCGGCGGCGCCGACGCCATCGACGATGCGGAAATAGCCGCTGTTGGCCATGGCCGCCACGTAGGCGCGGGCGAAGGGGCCGGGGTCGGCGGTGACCACCGCCGTGGGCAGGTGGCGGGGGTCGGAATTGATGGCAAAACCGAAAAGCAGCAACTGGATGATGGGAATGCCGACGATCATGCCGAAGGTGAGGCGGTCCCGCCGGAGCTGGATGAACTCCTTGATCAGAATGCCCAGCCAGCGGGAGAGGGAAAACCGCCTCACCGTCGCGGCTCCTGCGGGTCGGCAACACCGCGCATGAGGTGGATGAAGGCATCCTCCAGCGAAGGGGCCACGGCCTGCATTTCCAGCCCGCTGCCGGCCAGGTCCGCCTTCAGGCTGGCCGCCAGGGCGGCACCATTGCGCCCGCCCACGTGCAGCCCGGTGCCAAAGCTCGCCACCAGCTCGACGCCCGGCAGACGCTGCAGCCGCTCGGCCAGACCCGGCGGCGCCCGGGGGATCTCCCAGGTGCTCAGCCCCCGCGCAGCCACCACTTCCGCCGCGGTCCCCATGGCCAGCAGGCGCCCCCAGGCGATGTAGGCCAAGCGGTGGCAGCGCTCGGCCTCGTCCATGTAGTGGGTGGACACAAGGACGGTCACGCCGGCGGCGGAAAGACGGTGGATTTCTTCCCAGAAGTCCCGCCGTGCCTTGGGGTCCACGCCCGCGGTGGGCTCGTCCAGCAGCAGCAGCCGGGGCCTGTGCAGAAGGCAGGCGGCCAGGGCCAGACGCTGCTTCCAGCCCCCCGACAGCGTGCCCGCCAGTTGGTCCCGCCGCCCGGCAAGTCCCAGTTCCTCCAGCGCCTGCGCCACCGCATCCCGGCGGCGGGGCACGCCGAACATGCGGGCGACGAAGTCCAGGTTTTCCGCGATGCTCAGGTCTTCCCACAGGGAAAAGCGCTGGGTCATGTAGCCCACCTGGCGCTTGATGGCGGCACTCTGGCTGATCACGTCCAGGCCCAGGCAGGTTCCCCGGCCGCTGTCCGGCGTGAGCAGGCCGCAGAGCATGCGGATGGAGGTGGTCTTGCCGCTGCCGTTGGGGCCGAGAAATCCGAAAATCTCGCCCTCCCGCACCTGGAGGTCCAGATCCCGGACCACGCGGCGGTCGCCGAAGTGCTTGTTGAGCCCGGCAACGTCGATGGCCAGGGTCATCTCATTTCCCGCTGGAGGCCGTTGCCAGGCGCACCTCCACCGGCAGTCCGGGGCGCAGGTGTGCAGCCTGTTCCGGCAGGGGCGCCGCCTCGACGCGAAACACCAGTTTCTCCCGGCTGCCACGGCTGTAAATGACGGGGGGCGTGTATTCGGCCTGAGGCGACACGAAGTCCACCGTCGCCCGCAACGGCGCCGGGCAACCGTCGCACGCGGCCTCCACCGCCTGGCCGGGCCGGATACCCGCCAGGGCGGCTTCCGGCACGAAGAAGCGCAGGCGCCGGCGGGCGTCGGGCAACAGGCTGGCTACGGGGGCGCCCGCCGGCACCCACTCGCCCGGCCGGTAATAGGTTTCGGCCACTTCGCCGGGCGCCGGGGCGTGCACCGCCTTGCGCTCCAGCGCCCAGCGCTTCTGGGCCGAGGTGGCCGCGGCAGCCTGCAGATCGGCTTCGGCGGCACGGGTTTCCGCCGCCCGGCCCAGGTTGGATTGGGCAAGCACCAGTTGCTGGCGGGTGGACTCGAGCACGGCACGGGCCTGGGTGAACTGGCTGCGGGCCTCGTCCAGCCGGGCGCCCGAAATGAAGCCCTGTTCCGCCAGCGCCTCCTGCTTGCGCAACTGGCTCCCGGCCAGATCGGCGCCGGCCTGGGCCGCCCGGAGCGCGGCCTGCAGGGCGGCAACCTCCTCGGCCCGGCGCGGCGCCTTGAGGTTCTGCACCCGTTCGCGGGCGGCACCCGCGCGCGCCTCCGCCTCTGCCAACGCCTGGGCATCCGGGTCGTCCGCCAGCACGAACACGGGCGCCCCGGCCGTGACCCGGCTGCCGCGGGGGGCCTCCAGACTGCGCAGGTAGCCCGCCTGCGGCGCGGCCAGATAGACGAACTCCCCTTCCACGTAGCCGGCGAAACCAACCTCCGCCGCCGGCTGGCAAGCGGCTGCCACAGCCAGCAAGGGCAGGACGGGGACAAGGGGACGGATCATCGGCAAGACTCCCTGGACTGGCGGCCCGCGCGAGCCGCCAGTCCAATGGTCACCACGATCCGGCCGAAAGGCAAGGCTTCCGGCGCGACGATTCAGGCTGCCCGCGCCTGCGCGCCGGTTCCGGCAAACACTTCGAGCCGGTCCAGACCGCTGATGAGGGCCTTGATCGAGGCGGTGACGATGTTGTCGTCGATGCCCACCCCGTACACCTCGCCCCGGCTGTGGGGCTCGGCCAACTCCAGGAAGGCGCAGGCACGGGCATCACCGCCGTCCCGGCTGGCGCCGATGGAGCGCTCCTCGAAGCTGCGCACCTGCACCTCCACCCCCAGGGCGCGCACGGCGTTCACCGCTGCATCGATGGGCCCGTTGCCCTCGCCCTTGAGCAGGTGGCGCACGCCGCTGGATTCCACCACCAGGCGGATGCCCTGGGCGTCGCCGTGCTCGAAAAGGTGGTGCTCCACGTAACGCACCGGGCGGTCGAGGCCCAGATAGGTCTGGGCGAAGAGCTGCCAGATGTCCTGGGCCGAGACTTCACCGCCCACCGTTTCGGTGTGGCGCTGCACCACGCCGGAGAACTCCACCTGCAACCGACGGGGCATGACGATGCCGAACTCGGTTTCCAGCAGGTAGGCGATACCCCCCTTGCCCGATTGGCTATTGATGCGGATGATCGAATCGTAGCTGCGCCCCACGTCCGCCGGGTCGATGGGGAGATAGGGCACGGCCCACGCTTCCTCCGGCTTCTGGGCGGCGAACCCCTTCTTGATGGCATCCTGGTGGGAGCCGGAGAACGCGGTGAAGACCAGATCGCCCACATAGGGGTGGCGGGGGTGCACCGGCAACTGGGTGCATTGCTCCACGGTCCGGGCCACCGCGTTGATGTCGGAGAAATCCAGCCCGGGTGCCACGCCGTGGGTGTAGAGATTGAGGGCGAGGGTCACCAGGTCCACATTGCCCGTGCGCTCCCCATTGCCGAAGAGGCAGCCTTCCACCCGATCCGCCCCGGCCATGAGGGCCAGTTCGGCAGCCGCTACGGCGGTGCCCCGATCGTTATGGGGGTGAAGGCTGATGATCACGCTGTCGCGCCGGGCGAGGTTGCGGTGCATCCACTCGATCTGGTCCGCGTACACATTGGGTGTAGCCACTTCCACGGTCGTGGGCAGATTGAGGATGACCTTGTTCTCCGGCGTGGCCCCCCACTCGGCAGTCACGGCGTCACAGATTTCCAGCGCGAAATCCAGCTCGGTGGCGGTAAAGGTTTCCGGGCTGTACTGGAGCACCCATTCGGTTTCCGGCTGCTCCGCCGCGAGCGCCTTGACCAGACGGACGGCGGACACGGCCATCTCCACCACCTCGGCCTTGCTCATGCCGAACACGAATTCCCGGAACGGCCGGGAGGTGGCGTTGTACACGTGGACGATGGCCCGGCGGGCGCCCCGGAGCGACTCCATGGTGCGGCGGACGAGGTGTTCCCGCGCCTGGGTGAGCACCTCGATGGTCACATCGTCCGGGATGTGCCCACCTTCGATCAGGCTGCGCACAAAGTCGAAGTCGGTCTGGGAGGCGGAGGGGAAGGCCACCTCGATCTCCTTGAAGCCGATGTCGCACAGGGTGCGGAACATGCGCATCTTCTGGTCCACGTTCATGGGCTCGAAGAGCGCCTGATTGCCATCGCGCAGGTCGGTGCTCATCCAGATCGGGGCCCGGGTGATGCGGCGATTGGGCCACTGCCGGTCCGGGAGGTGAACAGGCGCAAAAGCGTGGTACTTGGTGTCGGGGGCGTGCAACATGATCGTGTATCCGTGACTTGGAGCAGCCGGGCTGCGATGGATGTAATGCTACGCAAGATGTCGGGGCATTTGCTTGCGTTTTCAGTCTCTGCAATGCCGCATTTTGGCAGATCATTGCGCACGATCACCGCATGCAGGCACAATCCACCCATCACACGACATCCCCCGCAATCTCATGCAACTCGACCGTTACGACCGGGAGATCCTCCGCGCCTTGCAGGCGGATGGCCGGCTCACCAATCAGGAACTGGCGGACCGGATCGGTCTTTCACCCTCGCCCTGTCTGCGCCGCGTCCGGGCGCTGGAGGAAGCCGGCCTGATCCGGGGTTACCGGGCGCTGGTGGACGCCAAGGCGCTGGGCCTTTCGCTCATGGCACTGATCCACATCTCCATGGATCAGCACACCCCCGAACGCTTCCAGAACTTCGAAACCGAGATCGCCGCCATCCCCGAGGTACTGGAGTGCCTGCTCATCACCGGCCAGTCGGCGGACTACCAGTTGAAGGTGGTGGTGCGGGACATGGACGCCTATCAGGAACTGCTGCTCAACCGCATCACCCGCATCAAGGGCGTCACCGGCGTGCATTCCAGCTTCGTCCTGCGCCGGGTGGTGGACCAGACCGCCGTGCCGGTGGAAGGGGGCGGCTAGCCCGGGGCAGAGCGCACCCGCGCCCTGCCCTCAAGCCGGGATTACCCCGAGTTCAACGTTGATGAATGATTTCTATAATCCCCAACTCAAACATAACAAACGTAACTGGAGGGATGTCATGAGTCAGAAAGTAGCGTACGTCACAGGCGGCATGGGCGGCATCGGAACATCGATCTGCCAGCAACTGGCCAAGGACGGCTTCAAGGTGGCAGCGGGCTGCGGCCCCAACTCGCCACGCAAGGACCGCTGGCTGGCCGAACAGAAGGAACTGGGGTTCGATTTCGTGGCCTCCGAGGGCAACGTCTCGAACTGGGACAGCACCAAGGCCGCCTTCGACAAGGTGAAGGCCGAACTGGGCGCGATCAGCGTCCTGGTCAACAACGCCGGCATCACCAAGGACGGCGTGTTCCGCAAAATGGGAGTGGAAGACTGGATGGCGGTGATCGACACCAATCTCAACTCCCTGTTCTTCGTCACCAAACAGGTGGTGGATGGCATGATGGACCAGGGCTGGGGCCGCATCATCAACATCTCGTCCATGAACGGCCAGCGCGGGCAGTTCGGCCAGACCAACTACTCCACTGCCAAGGCCGGCATGCACGGCTTCACCATGGCCCTGGCGCAGGAAGTGGCGAGCAAGGGCGTAACGGTCAACACCGTGTCGCCCGGCTACATCGGGACCGACATGGTGCGGGCGATCCGCGAGGATGTGCTGCAGAAGATCGTGGCCACCATCCCGGTCAAGCGCCTGGGCGAGCCCGAGGAAATCGCCTCCATCGTGGGCTGGCTGGCCTCCGAGCAGTCCGGCTTCACCACCGGCGCCAACTTCGCCTGCAACGGCGGCAACTACATGACCTGATCCGAGCCCCGCACGGGGCCGGGTGTTCGCGGCGGGCCTGTTTCGCGGTGTCGGAACAGGCCCGTTTTATTTCCCCCTTGCTCGTGCCGCACGCTTGCTGGCACGCTCCGGACCAACCCGTTCCCCCCGCACACCGCCCGGATTCCACCCATGAAGAAGCCCATACTGCCCCTGCTCGCCCTGACCCTGTGCGCCGGCTCCCTCGCATTTGGCGCCGATGCCGGAGCCGGTTTCACCCATAAGGACTGGGAACTGGCCTGCGACAACACCCGCACCTGCCGGGCGGCGGGCTACAGCGCGGAAGACGCGGCCCTGGCCCTGGCCATGCTCCTCACCCGCAAAGCCGGCCCCGGCGAGCCGGTGCAGGCCGACGTGATGCTGGGCAACTACGGCGACGACGACTCCAGCCGCCTGCTGCCCGCCAGCGGCAAACTCACCCTGCGGATCAACGGGCGCACCCACGGGCAGGTAGCCTTCAGCCGGGAATCCAGCGTCGGCCGGCTCTCTGCCCCCCAGGCGGAGGCCGTGCTCGCCGTCCTTCCGGGCAAGGCCGAGATCACCCTGAGCGCAGGCACCAATCAGTGGGCGCTTTCGGACCAGGGTGCGGCGGCCGTGCTGCTCAAGATGGACGAAATCCAGGGTCGGGTCGGCACCCGCGGCGCTCTGGTGAAAAAAGGCGCCAGGGACGAATCCGCCGTCCTGCCGCCCCTGCCCGCCCCCGTGGTCATCGCGGTGCACACCGCCAAGGACGCCCCGGCGGAGCTCCCCGCCAGCCAGCTCAAAGCCCTGCTCGCCGCCCTGCGCGCCAGTATCGGAAAGGATGACTACTGTCCGGACCTCTCCGCCGCGGAAAACGGCCCGCCCGACATCACCCTCCACGCCTTGGGCAAGCACAAGCTACTGGCCTCCACCCCTTGCTGGAGCGGCGCCTACAACATCGGCCATGGTTACTGGGTCATCAACCGCAGCGCCCCGTTCGCCCCCGTGCTCGTCACCGCCTCCGGTTCCGACTACAGCGGCAGCGCCATCACCGCCGAACACAAGGGGCGGGGTCTGGGCGACTGCTGGTCCACGGACGAATGGACCTGGGACGGCACCCGTTTCATCCACACCCGTGCCGCGACCACCGGCATGTGCCGCCTCATCGCCCCCGGCGGCGCCTGGGAATTGCCCCGGATCGTCACCGAGGTACGACCCGCCCCACGGCGGTAACGCTGTCGCCCCGCTCACACCGCTGGCAACACCTCCAGTTCCGCCTGCACCTCCAGCCAGCGCTCCTCGGCCGCTTCGATCTGCTGGGCGAGCTCCGCCTGGCGCTTGAGCAGGGCCTGGACTTCCCCGGCCTGGGGACCGGTGTAGAGCGTCGGATCGGCGACGCGTTCATCCAGGGGGTGTTTCTCCGCCTGCAGCTTCGCGATTTTCTGTTCCAGCTTCTCGATCTCTTTCACCAGTGGCCGGCGGCGGGCGAGCAGGGCCTGGCGGTCGGCGGCGGCCTGTTCCCGCTGCTGGCGGCGCTCCTCCTTGCCGGGCGGGGCAGCAGCCGTGGCTTCCCGCGCCCGCTGCTGGGCCAGCCAGTCCTTGTAGTCGTCCAGGTCGCCATCGAAGGGTTGGGCGCGGCCATCAGCCACCAGCAGGAAGCGCTCACAGGTGGTGCGCAGCAGGGAGCGGTCGTGGGAGACGAGGACCACGCCCCCGTCGTACTCCTGGAGGGCGAGATTCAGGGCGTGGCGCATTTCCAGGTCCAGGTGGTTGGTGGGCTCGTCCAGCAGCAGCAGATTGGGCCGCTGCCAGATGAGGATGGCCAGCGCCAGGCGGGATTTCTCGCCGCCGGAGAAGGCCCCGCAGGGACTGGTGGCCATGTCGCCACGGAAGTCGAAACCGCCCAGATAGTCCCGCAGATCCTGCTCCCGGGTCTGGGGCGCCAGGCGCAGCATGTGTTGGAGGGGCGATTCATCGGCGCGCAATTGCTCCAGTTGGTGCTGGGCGAAGTAGCCGATGGCCAGGCCCTTGCCCTCCCGCCGCTCGCCGGCCAGGGGCGGCATCTCCCCGGCCAGCAGCTTGATCAAAGTGGACTTGCCCGCACCGTTGCGCCCCAGCAGTCCTACCCGCTCACCCGGGCGCAGGGTCAGCTGCAGGCGCTCCAGGAGGGGCTGTCCGCCGTAGCCCGCCGCCGCGTCGGCCACGGTCAGCAAGGGGTCGGGCGCGCCAGCGGGTTCGAGAAAGGCAAAGCTGAAAGGCGAGTCCACATGGGCGGCGCTCACCTCCTCCATCCGCGCCAGGGCCTTGATCCGGCTCTGGGCCTGGCGGGCTTTGGTGGCCTTGGCCCGGAAACGGTTGATGTAGCTTTCCAGGTGGGCCCGCTCCCGCTGCTGCTTTTCAAACATGGCCTGCTGCACGGCCAGCTGGGCGGCACGCTGGCGCTCGAAATCCGAATAGCCGCCGCTGTACAGGCGCAGGCTGCGGTTTTCGATATGGGCGATATGGCTCACCACCGCGTCGAGAAAGTCCCGGTCGTGGGAGATGAGGAGCAGGGTGCCGCGATAACTTTTCAGCCAGCCTTCCAGCCAGATCACCGCGTCCAGGTCCAGGTGGTTGGTGGGCTCGTCCAGCAGCAGCAGGTCGGAGCGGCACATGAGCGCTTGCGCCAGATTCAGCCGCACCCGCCAGCCGCCGGAGAACTCCGCCACCGGGCGGGGGAAATCGGCATCGCCAAAGCCCAGGCCGTGCAGCAGCTCCGCCGCCCGCGCCCGCGCGCCGTAGCCATCCACCTCCCCCAGCCGGCCGTGCAGTTCGCCCACGCGGTGGCCGTCGCCAGTCGCCTCGGCAGCCGCCAGTTCAGCCTCGATGCGGCGTAACTCGGCATCGCCGTCCAGCACATAGTCCAGGGCCGAACAGGTCAGCGCCGGCGTCTCCTGGGAAACATGGCCGACTACCCAGGCAGCGGGAATTTCCAGATCGCCCGCCTCCTGATGCAACTCGCCCCGCAGCAGGGCGAAGAGGCTGGATTTGCCGCAGCCGTTGGCGCCGGTCAGGCCGACCCGGTGCCCCGGGTGCAGTTGCAGGCTGGCGCCTTCGATAAGGCTCTTGGCGCCCCGGGCGAGGCTGAGGTTGCGCAGGCTGATCACGGCTGGGTCCGGCGGAAAAAGGCGTCATTCTACGGCCACGGGCCATGCGCCGCCCCGGTCGCATACAATCGCCCCTCACCACCGGACCGGAACACCCCGATGCGCCACTACGCCTTCGTTCTCACCGCCCTCCTGCTCGCCCCGCCCTGCCTGGCCCAGGAGCCGCCCGCCAGCCGCGCCGAACAGCTCAGGGAGGAGGCCGTGCACATGCGGGAAGACGCCAAGGCGCGGCGGGACGAAGCGGAATATCGCAAGCTGGTGCGCGACGCCGCCTGCTACCGGCGGTTCTTCACCAATCGCTGCCTCGACCAGTCCCAGAGCGAATACGTGGACGAGATCCTCCCCATTCGCAAGCTGGATCTGGAGGCCGGCGCCAAGGAGCGGGAAGCCCGCCGGCTGGAACGGGAAGACCGGCTCGGGGCCAAGCCGGGCACCGACGCGGCGCGGGCCGCGGCGGCGGAAAAACGGGCGGAAGACGCGGTCAGCAAGGACAGCCTCCACACACAAAAGGAGGCCGACCGGGAGGCCCAGGCCGCGCGCAACCGGCTCGAGAACGAGCGCCGCGAGCAAGCCCGGGACAAGGCCCGGGCGGAGCGGGACGCGGCCCAGGCGCAACGGGCCGCCGAAGCCCGGCAGGAAGCAGCGGACGGCGCCCGCCGCGACGCGGAAAAGGAAGCCGCCGCCCAGCGCAAGGCCAAGGAGCGCGCCGCCCGCGCCGCGCAGCGCGATGCGGACAAGGAAGCCCAACGCCAGCAGCTGCTGCGCCAGCAAGAGGGCAAATAACCGAGAGACGCGGCCTTAGGGACGCTGCGCCGGTTTGAAGCGGATCTCTCCCTGATTCTCCGGGTGCAAGCCCCGTTTGTCCGCATAGAACGCGCGGATGGCGGCCAGGTCCGCCGCCTCGTCGCCGGTCGGTTCAAGCCAGACGGTGACGCCGCATTCCCTCCGACCATAGTCCAGGAAGCCCAGGCCGATCGGTACCCCCGCCTCCACCGCCACCCGGTAGAAGCCGGACTTCCAGTGATCCACGTGGGAGCGGGTGCCCTCAGGGGCGATGGCGAGGAACAGCGCCTCCTCCTCACGGAACAAGGCCGCCAGCGCGCCCACCAGACCGGTGCGCTCCCGCCGGTTCACCGGTATTCCGCCCAGGGCGCGAAACACCGCGCCTGCCGGCCCGGCGAAGAGGGTGTCCTTGCCGGCCCAACGGGCTTTGAGGCCCATGCCCCAGCGGGTCAGCAACCCGAGGGGAAAGTCCCAATTCGAAGTGTGGGGATAGACCGCCACGACCGCTTGCCGGCCCGGCGGCGGCGTCAGGCATAGCCGCCAGCCCAAGGTCCGGAGCACGCTGCGGCTCGAGCGTGCGAGGAAACCAGGGTGCTGCAGGGATGGGATGTCGTCCATGGCGCCGGACACCGACTGAAACGGGGATCGGCCACATCGTACCGGAAGCCGCCCCGATGCGGGATGGGCGCCCCGCAGGCCGGCTCAGTAGCCCGAGTCAGCGCCGTAGCGCTGCTGGCGGATGCGCGTCAGTTCCCGGTAACGGCGCTTGTCGTCGTCGAAGCGCTGGCGCGTGCTCTCCAGTTCTGTCTGCTTCTCGCCCACCGCCTGGCGCAGGGCCTCAATCTCTTCTTCCCGGCGCTTGAGGTTGCGGCGCAGTTCCGCCTGCTGGGCCGGCTGGGTGGCGGCGGCGAGTTGGCCGCGCTGCTCGTCCCGACGGCGGGAGGCGTCCTGCAGCCGGGACTTGAGGTTGGTCAGATCCTGCTCCAGGATGCGCTCCGCCCGCTCCCGGGCGATGTCCAGGTCGCGCTCGCTGGCGTAGACGTCCACCAGCATGCTGTCGCGCCGGCTCTGCTCCCGGGCCGAGCGCTCCTGCTCCCGCCGGCGGCGTTGTTCGGCGAGCCGTTGATCCAGGTTGGAGGGGGCGTCCACCTGCCGTCTGACGATGCCTTGCGGCGAGATCTCCCGGTAGGGCCGGCCGTAACATTCGGCGGGCAGGGTGTCGGAGCAAACCTGGTAGCCGCTGGCGCCCTGGCAACAGAAACTCACCCGTTGCGCGCCCGCGGTTCCACTCCAACTGATCGCCAGTAATACCAGCAGCCTAAGCCACATTCCCTCGTCACGCCGTGCTCACACCGTATTGGTTGCGGTAGCGCTGCACGGCCTCCAGATTCTGTTCAAGTTCAGGGCTGTCGCCCAAATAAGCAATCAGGTCCGTCAGATTGGCCACCGCCACTACCGGAATACCGTAGTTGCGCTGCACCTCCTGAACGGCGGAAAGCTCGCCCTGCCCCCGCTCCATCCGGTCCAGCGCGATCACCACCCCGGCGGGCTCTGCCCCCTGGGCGCGGATCAACTCCACGGACTCCCGGACCGAGGTTCCTGCAGAGATAACGTCATCAAGGATGAGGACTTTACCCCTCAATGCCGCGCCGATCAGGCTGCCCCCCTCGCCATGGTCCTTCGCCTCCTTGCGGTTGAAGGCGAACGGCGTGTTGTGCCCGACGCGGGCCAGGGCCATGGCAGTGCCCGCAGCCAGCGGGATGCCCTTGTAGGCGGGGCCGAACAGCACGTCGAACGCCAGGCCGGACGCCTGGATGGCCCGGGCATAGAAGCTGCACAAGGCATCCAGGGAAGCGCCGTCGTTGAAGAGGCCCGCATTGAAGAAGTAAGGGGACAGCCGCCCCGCCTTGGTCTTGAACTCGCCAAAGCGCAGCACGCCCTTGGCGCAGGCCAGGGCAATGAATTCACGACTAAAATCCATGGTTCTCTCCACCAGAGCCCGCCCCGGCGCCCTCCAAGGCCGCCGGAAAAGGCCGAAAAATAAGGTCCGCGCATGTTACGCATCGTCTCCGCCAACCTCAACGGAATCCGTTCCGCGGCCAACAAGGGCTTCTTCCCGTGGATGGCCGCCCACGCTCCGGACATCATTTGCCTGCAGGAACTCAAAGCCCAGGAGCCCGACCTGAGCGACGAGATGCGCGCCCCGGCGGGCTACCACGCCGCCTTCCACTACGCCGAGAAAAAAGGCTACAGCGGTGTCGGCCTCTACAGCCGGGAGCAGCCGGACCGGGTGATCGTCGGACTGGGCAACGCCGAATTCGACGCCGAGGGCCGCTACCTCCAGGCGGACTTCGGCAATCTTTCGGTGGTGTCGGTGTACGTGCCGTCCGGCTCAAGCTCGGACGATCGGCAGCAGGCCAAATACCGGTTTCTGGACCTGTTCGCACCGCACCTGCAAGGGCTGATGGAATCGGGGCGGGAGTTCGTGCTGTGCGGCGACTGGAACATCGCCCACAAGGAAATCGACCTGAAGAACTGGAAATCCAACCAGAAGAACTCCGGCTTCCTGCCCGAGGAGCGGGCCTGGCTGACGGGCATCCTGGACGGCCAGGGCTGGGCGGACATCTACCGCCGCCTCTACCCGGACGCCACCGGCGAGGCCTACACGTGGTGGAGCAACCGGGGCCAGGCCTGGGCCAAGAACGTGGGCTGGCGGATCGACTACCAGATCGGCACCGCCGGAATAGCCGGCGCAGCCCAGGCGGCCAGCGTCTACAAGGAACAGCGCTTCAGCGATCATGCGCCGCTGAGCATCGACTACGACTGGAAACCGTAACGCACGGCGCGGTGCGGCCTCGGCCGCCATCCAACCATGGCGCGCTCTAGAACTTGCCTGGCCGGAGTACGCGCACCTGGCTCAGATAGCAGACGATCGCATAGCGGCTGAAATAGCTCGCTTCCAGATGGCCGGCGATCGCGTCCGCCACCGCCGGTTCGCAGAGTATGTCGATGCGCACATTGCCACTCATCGGCCAGTGGCCATCGCGGGCGCCATGCCGGCCCCAGCCCCGGGCATCGCTGACGGTGTATCCGTGTGCCCCAAGGCGCTGGGCGTCCTCCACCACGCGGGCTTCGAGGATCGCTTCGCAGATCACGCTGAGCAAGGTGCGGCAGGCATCGGTCGCGGACATCACGCCACCCCTCCCAGCCGACTGGCCAACCAGTGATAGGTCGGGATCCCGACCACCAGGTTGAAGGGAAAAGTGACGCCCAGCGCCGCGCCGATGGACAGGGCCGGGTTGGCCTCCGGCACGGCGATGCGCATCGCCGCCGGCGCCGCGATATAGGAAGCACTGGCGTACAGGGTGGCGAGCAGCGCCGCGCCGCCGACCGAGAGGCCGAGCAGGCTGGCCGTCAGCGCCCCGAGCGTCCCGGCCAGAAGCGGCATGGCGATGGCAAAGCCAAGGAGGAAGGCGCCCGCCCGCCGCAGCTCATCCAGGCGGCTGGCCGCAACCAGGCCCATTTCGAGCAGGAAGATTGCCAGCAGGCCCTTGAACAGGTCGAAGAATACCTTGTCGAGGGGCTTCAGCCCCTCCGCCCCGGCCACCCAGCCAATGAGCAGGCCGCCGACCAGCAGCAGGATGCTTTTGCCGGCGAACACCTCGTGCAGCACCTTGCCCAGGTTCGACGCCCCCTGGCCGCGCCGGGCCAGCCAGACACCGATCATCAGCGCCGGGAATTCGAGCAGCACCAGGAACACCACCATATAGCCTTCATAGGCTTGCCCCAGGCTGCTCAGGTAGGTCGCGCCAACGGCAAACGTGACCACACTGACCGAGCCGTAGTGAGCCGCCACCGACGCCGCATCGGCCCGGGACAGCTTGCCCAAGCGCTGCAGTACGGGAAACGCGATCAACGGCAGCAAAGCACCGATGCCGACGATCACCAGCGCCGGCACGATCAGTTCGGCCAGCGACTGGCGCGCCAGCTCGACGCCGCCCTTCAGGCCGATGGCCAGGAGCAGGAAGATGCTCAGCGACTCGTAGAGCACGGCCGGGATTTTCAGGTCGGACCGCATCAGGCCGGCCAGTGCGCCCAGCAGAAAAAACAGGATCACGGGTTCAAAGGGCATCGCTCGCACCAGCTATCGAAACGGCGCGAACAATCCCACCCGGAAACCATTAAGTCCAATTAAACTTTTTCAAACATAGATTAATTTTGACTTATATGTCGCGCCGACACCTGACCTTTCGCCAACTGGAAACCTTTGCCACCGTCGCCCGGCTCGGCAGCTTCTCGCGCGCGGCGCACGCCTTGCACCTGACCCAGCCGGCCGTCTCCATCCAGATCCGCCAAATTGCCGACATCGTCGGCCTGCCTGTCTTCGAGCAGATCGGGCGGGACATCCGCCTGACCGCCGCCGGACAGGAACTGCTACAGACCGCCCGCGAACTTGACGATAGCTGGAACCGTTTCGAATCCGCCGTGGATGCAATCAAAGGTCTCAAAAAAGGCCGCCTGCGCGTCGCACTGGTGACCACCGCCAAGCACTTCCTCCCACGCATGCTCGGCGCGTTCTGCCAGCGCTACCCGGAGATCGACATCGAACTTGAAGTGGCCAATCGCTCGCGCATCGTCGAGCGTCTGCGCGCCAACGAGGACGATCTCTACATCATGTCCTTTCCCCCCGATGAACTTGATGTCGTCGCCACGCCTTTTCTCGACAATCCCCTCGTCGTTGTCGCGCCCGCCAGCTACACCCTCCCACCCGGCCCCCTGGGGCTCGCCGAGCTGGCCCCCTTTCCCTTCCTGATGCGCGAAACCGGTTCCGGCACGCGCAAGGCTGTGGACCGACACCTCGCCCGCTGCGGGCTTACGCTTAAAGTCAAACTCGCACTGGGCAGCAACGAAGCCATCCGCGACCTCGTGGCCAGCGGCATGGGCCTCGCGATCCTCTCCCGGCACGTCCTTGGCGAACATCCGGAACACGAAGGGCTGCGCATCCTCAACGTCGCTGGCTTTCCGCTGCAGCAACCCTGGTCAGCCGTCCACCTCCGCCACAAAGTCCTCTCCCTCCCTGCGCAGGCCTTCAAGGAGGAGTTGCTCACCACGGTCGCCCACGCCGGCTGGCTCACCAGCCCGGCTTTCGGGCAGGTTTCGGCATGACGCGCGCAGCGCTTTTCCGACCACGCGCCGCCGGCGGTGGCGCACAACATCACGCCCGGATCGGCGATCTTGCCCGGGCGGCCGGGGCACGCCCCAAGTCAAGGCATATGCCATATCCGCGCGCACAATCAAAGGGCACCCCACGGGCCTGAAACGCACAATTGGCGTGCGTTTTCGCCCCTCCTCCGCCGATTGCCAAGGCGTAAAGCATTCTCGTTAGCCAAATGGCGGAATCGCATTGCCAAGGGCCGAACTGCGTGCCATCCTGCAAAAGTATCAACCCAACAAGGAGCCTGAAATGCAAGGCGACAAAAACATAATCGACATCCTCAACGGATTGCTGGCGGGCGAGCTGACCGCCGTGGACCAGTACCTGATCCATGGCGAGATGTACGCCGACATGGGTTTCGCCCATCTGGCGGAAAAGAGCCTGCATGAGTCCGACCACGAGCGCCAGCACGCCCGGGCGCTGATCCAGCGCATCCTCTTCCTGGAGGGCAAGCCGGATCTGTCCAAGCGCGCGCCCCTGAACGTGGGCAGCACCGTGCCCGAGATGCTCAAGGCCGATCTGGCGGTGGAATACCACGTGGTGGGCGAACTGAAGAAAGCCATCGCCGCCTGCGAGGCTGCCCAGGATTACGTGACCCGCGAGATGCTGCGCGTCCAGCTCGACGACACCGAGATGGATCACGCCTACTGGCTGGAAAAGCAGATCCGGCTGATCGATCTGGTGGGCCTGCAGAACTACCAGCAGAGCCAGATGAAACCGGGCAGCGCAGCTTGAGGAGGGCACCCCGATGAAAGGCGAAAAGAAGGTCATCGACATCCTGAACAAGGTGCTCAAGAACGAGCTGACCGCCATCAACCAGTATTTCCTGCACGCCCGGATGTTCCGTAACTGGGGGTTGGAGAAACTCAACGACTACCAGTACAAGCAGTCGATCCGGGTGATGAAGGAAGCGGACAAACTGATCGAGCGGGTGCTCTTCCTGGAAGGCCTGCCCAATCTGCAGAACCTGGGCAAGCTGCTCATTGGCGAGCATGTGGTGGAGTGTCTGCAGGGGGATCTGACCTACGAGCGCGACATCCAGCGTCCGCTGCTGGTGGAGGCCATCGCCCTGTGCGAGGCCAGCCAGGACTTCGTGAGCCGCGAGTTGCTGGAAGAACTGCTGGAGCACTGCGAGGCGGCCATCGACTGGCTGGAAACCCAGCAGAGCCTGATCCAGGACGTCACCCTGCCCAATTACCTGCAAGCCCACATGGAGCCTGGCGGCGACTGATCCGGTCGGTGCCGAGTGGCTCCTTGAAGCCGCGGCAGACGCCGCGGCTTTTTCATGTCCGTGCCCCGCCCATCGCCTCACGCCCGTCCGGCGCCGGCAATGGTGCGCTCCACCGCCTCCAGCAGTTCGTCCACGCCCACCGGCTTGCTCAGGATGCCGAAGCCGCTCTCCCGCACCTCGCGGATGCGGTCCGGGGCGGTATCACCAGTCATCACCAGCACCGGGATTGCCCAACCCAGGTGTTCCCGCAGCGCCACGGCCACCGCAGGCCCCGTCTCACCCTGTCCCAGCCGGTAATCGGCGATCAGGGCATCGGGAAGGCCGTCTCCCTGGGTCATCAACGCCACGGCCTCGGCACGGCTGGCGGCCGCCAGCACCCTGTAGCCAAAGCTTTCCAGGGCCATCTGGATACTGCGGCGCACCACCGGATCGTCGTCCACCACCAGCAGGGAGCGCTTGGGGGCGGGCGGCGGCGCGGGCAAGCGTGGTGGCTCCCGGGGCGGCGCGCGCTCGGCAGGCAGAATGAGGGCAAAGCGGGAGCCGTGGCCAAGCCGGGAATCCAGTTCCACCCGGGCGCCGATCAGGCTGGCCATGCGGCTGACGATGGCCAGGCCCAGACCCAGCCCCTGGGCCCGGTCCCGGGCCGCGTTGCCCACCTGGTAGAGCTCCTCGAAGATGAGCGGCTGCTGATCCGGGGCCACGCCCACACCGCTGTCGATCACCTCCAGCCGCAGTTCCTGCCCCCGGCTCCGGCAGCCCAGCAGCACCCCGCCCTGCTCGGTATAGCGCAGAGCGTTTTCCACCAGATTGCGCAGGATGCGTTCGAGCAGCATGGGGTCGGTGACGGCATGCCGGGGCCGCCGGGTGCCCTGGCGCAGGGCCAGACCCCGGGCCTCGGCCCGCAGCACATACTCATCGGTGAGCTTGGCCAGCACCTGCTGCACATCCACCGGCACCTTGTGCACTTCCACCGCGCCCGCATCCAGCCGGGAGATGTCCAGCAGCCCCCCCAGCATGTCGGTGAGGGCGCCGACCGCGCTCTCCAGTTGCACCACCGCCGGCTCCAGGGGGCTGCCCTGCAGCTTCCGGTGGAGCAAGGCCACGAACATCACCATGGACTGGGCCGGCTGGCGCAGATCGTGGCTGGCGGCCGCCAGGAAACGGCTCTTGGCCTGGTCGGCGCGGCGGGCGTCGGCCAGCGCAGTCGCCAGCTCCTGCTCGATACGCTTGCGCTCGCGGATATCCTCCACCATCACGATCAAGTAGCTGGGGGCTCCTCCGGCGCTGCGCGCCAGCGACAGGGTCAGGTTGCACCACACCGGGCTGCCGTCGCCCGCCAGCAACCGCAGTTCCCGCACCGCCTGGGGCACACGCCCGGCGACGAGCTGCCGGTAGATGCGGCGGGCCGCGGGCCGATCCGCGTCCACCACCAGCTGGCGCGCATCCTCCCCCCGGCGCCCGCCCACCGGGCAGGCCAGGATGTCCTCCAGCTTGCGGTTGGACCACTGCAGGCGCCCGTCCAGCGCCACATGGGCAATGCCGATGGCGGCCTGTTCGAAGGTGGCGCGGAAACGCGCCTCGCTCTCCCGCAACGCCATCTCCGCCATGTGGCGGGACGAACGCTCCTCCGCCTCCTGCAAGCAGCGGCGAATGGCGGGCACGAGCCGGCTCATCCGGTGCTTGAGCACGAAATCCGCCACGCCCTGCTTCATCCACTCCACCGCGGCCTCTTCGCCCAGCCCGCCGGACACGAGAATCACCGGCACGTCCGGCAGGTGCTGACGGATGGCCGCCAGGGCCTCGCCAAACAACATGCCCGGCAGATGGTGGTCGGCCAGCACCAGATCCCAAGACTCGTCGGAAAGCAGGCCCAGCAACGCCTCCCGGCTGTCCACCCGGCGGCAGTACTGCGCAGGCGTCAGGCCCGCCAGTTCGCGCAGCATGAGGCGGTAGTCCGCCTCGCTATCTTCCACGACCAGTATCTTGGGATGGGATGGCAAGGGTGTACTCCGGCAGGGGGCGTGCCGCCGGCACTCGCCGTGGCACGAACTGTTCGTGATTTTTTTCACATTTTCGCAGGGAAGTACCGGGGGTCTGCAAGTGCCCCGGCGCAAATCCAAATGTGTTTGAATGAAATCCCCGCGCTGGCAAGGGCAAGACAGGCCGCGTGGCGGCTACCCGGACAATCCCCGGGGCAACCGCCCGGCACCCGCGCTTGTTGCGGCAGCAAACCTTGCGTAACAATAGGCCCCGCCGACGAAAACGCCCGGCGGCAGCCGCCCGAAGCCCCTTCCATCTCTCCGCCGGAGATCGCACCATGGCGCCATCGCCCAGCCGGCCTCTCAGCCTTTTGCAGCGCGGCCTGCTGGTCATCCTGGCGGCGGTGGCGGTGGGTTTTGGCGTGCAGTGGCTGGCCCAGGACCAGGCCATCCGCCAGCAGGTGCGCAAGGACCTGGGCGCCGACCTCTCGGCCGCGGTGGCGCGCAACGGCGATCAACTGGCTGAGACCATCGTGTCCACCCGCCACGATCTGGCCTTTCTCATGGGTTCGCCGCCGCTGGCGCGGCTCGCGGCGCAGGCGGGGGGAGCGCTGGCCGAGGCCGAGCGCCAAGCCCTGACCCAGCTGTTCCTGGCGCTGTTGCAGAACCGGCCCGACTACGACCAGATCCGCCTGATCGACGCCCAGGCGCCGGGGATGGAATGGATCCGGGTGGACCAGTCCCCGGGCGGCCCGACCGTCACCCCCGCCAGCCAACTCCAGGCCAAGGGCGACCGGGACTACTTCCGGGCGGCGCTGGCCCTGCCGCCCGGCACCATCCACACCTCGGACATCAACCTGAACCGGGAGCGGGGGCAGGTGGAAACACCCCACAAGCCCACGTTGCGGGTCGCCGCATCGCTTGCCGGCCGGGATGGGCGTCCCCGGGGCGTGCTGGTGATCAACCGCAACATGAGCCGCACGCTCACCACCCTGGCGCAGGGGACGGGCCAGGGCGAAACCCCAAGCCCGGCCGGGGAGCGGCAGGTGGTCTTCCTGGCCAACGGCCATGGGGATTTTCTCGTGCATCCGGTGGCCGGCCGCAGCTTCGGCTTCGATCTTGGTCTGCGCCATCGCTGGCAGGACGAGCTGGGCCCGCTGCCCACGGCCGATCTGGCGGCCCCCCACCCCCTGGTCAGCGCCGAAACGGAACTGGGCCTGTTGCATCTGGCCGCCACCCGGGTGGAACTGGACCCGGCCCAACCCGGCCGCGCCCTGGCCTTGGCCTACGGCGTGACGGACGCGCGGATGGACAGCCTGATCGCTGCCGCCCGGCGCAGCCAGCTGCTGGGCGAGGCGGGCGAGATCCTCGTGCTGCTGCTTTTGCTCGGCCTGGGGTTGCGACATCTGGTGCGCCCCCTGCGCCACCTGACCACCGCCGCCGACGATGCCAGCGCTGGCCGCTATGCCGCAGCCAGCGCCCGTATCGGCGCCTTGCCGGCGGAACAGAGCGGACTGGAGCTGGAGGCGTTGAAACAGGCCTTCCGGCGCATGCTGGGCGAAGTGGCGGAGCGGGAGCAGCGGGTTGGCCGGCTCAATGCCGCGCTGCAGAGCCGGGAAACCGAAGCCCGACTGGTGTTCGACGCCTCGCCGGAGGGCGCGCTGCTGGTGGGGCCCGATGGCCGCATCGTCCGCGCCAACCGGCGCGCCTGCGCGCTGTTCGGCTACCCCCCGGGCGCCCTGGACGGCGCACTGGTGGAAACACTGATGCCCGAGGCGCTGCGGGCCGGCCACGTGGCCCACCGGACCACGTACCTGCGCGCGCCCAGCGAGCGCCTGATGGGCAGCGGCCGGGAACTGCGCGGACGGCGGGCGGACGGCAGCGAGATCCCGGTGGAACTGAGCCTGGCCCCGGTACGCTACCGGGAAACGATGCACGTGATCGTCGGCGCCATCGACATCAGCGCCCGCAAGGCGGCGGAGGCCGAAATCCATCGCCTCAACGCCGAACTGGAGCAGCGGGTTGTGGAACGCACCACCGAGCTGCAAGCCGCCAACCAGGAGCTCGAAGCCTTCACTTACGCCGTGGCCCATGATCTGCGGGCACCGCTGCGGGCCATGAGCGGCTTTGCCGCGGCCTTGCAGGAGGACCACGGCGAGCGCTTCGAGGGCGATGCCGCCGAGTGCCTGGACGAGATTGTCGAAGGCAGCCGGCGCATGGCGGACCTGATCGACGGTCTGCTCGCCCTCTCCCGCGCCACCCAGGGCTCGCTGGACCGCCAGCCGGTGAACCTCACCGCCATGGCCCGGCGCATCGCCGGCGAGCTGCAGCGCGCCGAGCCCCAGCGCCGGATACGCTGGGAGATCGCGGAAGGACTGTCCACCCGGGGCGAACCCCGGATGGTGGAGATCGTGCTCTACAACCTCCTGGGTAACGCCTGGAAATACACCGCCCACGAGCCGGAAGCGGTGATCCGCTTCGGCACCACGGTGGAAGACGGGACGCGCCATTTCTGCATCGAGGACAATGGCGCCGGCTTCGACATGCGCCATGCGGAAAAACTTTTCACGCCCTTCCAGCGCCTGCACCGGCGCGACGAATTCCCGGGCATCGGCATCGGCCTGGCCACGGTGCAGCGAATCATTCGCCGCCACGGCGGTCACATCAAGGCGCATGGCGCCCCGGGGCGGGGCGCGCACTTCTGCTTCACCATCGAGAACCCGGCCAACACCCCCGTGGGAGGCGAAGATGAATAACACTCTGCTGCTGGTCGAAGACAATGACCAGGACGAAAAGCTGACCCTGCGCGCCCTGCGCAAGGCAGGCGTGGTCAATCCCATCCTGGTGCTGCGGGACGGCCAGCAGGCGCTGGACCACCTGTTCGGCGAGGGCGCCTGCGCCGGCCAGTCGCCCCCGGAGCCGCCGGTGGTCGTCATCCTCGACCTGAGCCTGCCCCGGGTCTCGGGGCTGGAAGTGCTGGAGCGCATCCGCGCCCATCCCCGCACGCGGCTCCTGCCGGTGGTGATCCTCACCTCCTCGGACGAGGAGCGGGACCGGCTCAAAAGCTACGAGAACGGTGCCAACGCCTTCGTGCGCAAGCCCGTGGACTTCGCCCAGTTCGCCCAGACCGTCATCCGCATCGGGGTCTTCTGGGCCCTGACCAACGAACCGCCACCCCGGGGGTAAGCACATGCCGCTCGACATCCTGTGCATCGAAGACAACGCCTCCGACTTCAAACTGCTGGAGCGCCAGTTGCGCAAGCTGACCCTGGCCGCGCACTGTCAGCGGGTAGACGGCGCCGAAGCCCTGCACGCCGCCCTGGCGGAGCGGGCCTGGGATCTGGTCCTCTCCGACTACTCGGTGCCCGGCATGTACTTCACCGACACCCTCAAGTTCTTTCTCCGGCAGTACCCGGGACTACCCCTGGTGCTGGTCTCCGGCACCATTGGCGAAGCCAAGGCGCAGGCGCTGGTGCAACTGGGCGCCTGGGGTTATTGCTCCAAGGACCGGCTGTTCGAGCTGGGCGAGGTGATCGAGGCGGTGATGGCCCGGGTGCGCACCTGAAGCCGCGCCCCGCATTGGGGCAACAACGCATGGCGTGAACGCGCCCCGGACGGTCTAATAACGGTTTGCGATCCACACGCCAAACCGGATGAACCGCATCACGCAGATATTCGTGGGGCAGCTCCAGCCCCTGCCGCCGGAAGGACAACGCACCGGCATGTTCAAGGCCCCCGTGACCGGGGCCGTGGCCCTCGGCCCGGAAGGCCTGGCGGGCGACCAGGTGGCGGACCGCCGGGTACACGGCGGCCCGGACCAGGCGGTGCACCATTACCCCGCCGAGCATTACGCCACCCTCGCGGCCCGTTTCCCCGCCGCGGCGGGCTGCCTGGCCCCCGGCTGCCTGGGGGAAAACCTCTCCGGCCTGGGCTGGACGGAAACCAACGTCTGCCTGGGTGACGTCTTCGGCCTGGGCCCCGCCCGGCTGCAGGTGAGTCGCCCGCGCAACCCCTGCTGGAAGATCAACCACCGGCTGGGGGAAAAGCAGGCCTCCCGCTTCATCGCCGAGGCCGGCATCACCGGCTGGTACTACCGGGTGCTGGCGGGGGGCACCGTGGCGCCCGGCGACACGTTCGAGCTGCTGGAACGGGTGGCCGCGCCCATCGCCCTGGCGGACGCCTGGCGCATCCAGGAAGCCCACCGCCCGCCCCGGGCGGCACTGGCGGCCCTGGTGGCCACCCCGGGGCTGGCCGCCGGCTGGCGCCAGCGCCTGGCCGAGCGGCTGGCGTGGCTGGACCGCAACCCGGAGCTGCCCCTGTGAGCGCGGTGACGGCACGCCCGATCAACCTGTGGCTGCGGGTGTTCGCGCCCTTTGCCGTGGGCTACTACCTCTCCTACCTGCTGCGCACGGTCAACGCGGTGATCGCCCCCGAACTGACCCGGGAGCTGGGCATTTCCGCCGCCGATCTGGGGCTGCTCACCAGCGCCTATTTTTTCGCCTTCGCCCTGGCGCAGCTGCCCATTGGCATCGGGCTGGACCGCTTTGGCGCCCGGCGGGTGGAAACGGTGCTGCTGCTCTTTGCCGGCGCCGGCTGCCTGATCTTTGCCTTCGGTCACAGCCTGGGCGCCCTGGCGTTGGGGCGAGCGCTGATCGGGCTGGGGGTTTCGGCCTGCCTGATGGCGGCACTGAAGAGCCTGTTCCAGTGGTTTCCGCCCCAGCGCCAGGCCTCGATGACCGGCTCGATCATGACCGCCGGCGGCCTTGGCGCCCTCTCCGCCAGCCTGCCCCTGGAAGCCGCCCTGCCGCTGGTGGGCTGGCGGGGCGTGTTCGTGGCCAGCGCCGTGCTCACGGCCGTGGTGATCGTGGCGGTGTGGACGGTGCCCGACAAACCGGGCGAGGCGCAGAGCGCGCCGCTGCGGGAGCAGATGCGCGCGCTGGGCGGCATCTTCCGGACCCGGCCTTTCTGGCGCTACGGCCTGCAGATGGGCTTGATCACCGGCGGCAACATGGCCCTGCAGGGCCTGTGGGCGGTGCCCTGGCTGATCAACTTCAACGGCTACACCCGCGCCCAGGCGGCGGACCATCTGTTCGTGATGGGCGCCGCCACCCTGGCGGGCTATCTGTTCGTGGCCAGCTTTGCCACCCGCCTGGCAGCCCGGGGCATCAAGCCCGTGCATCTGCTCACCGCCGGCTCGGTGCTGACGCTGGCGTCCACGCTGGCGGCGGTGCTTGATGCCGGCCCGACACGGCTCGTCTGGCTGGGGCTGGGGCTGGGCGCCAGCACCACCAACCTGGCCTATTCGCTGCTCGCCGCGCATTTTGCGCCGCAGCTCTCCGGCCGCGTGTCCACCGCCCTCAACCTGCTCGCCTTCGTCGGTGCCTTTGGCATCCAGTGGGGATTCGGCGGGCTGGTGGACGCGCTCACCGCCCAGCAGTGGAGCCCGCGGGACGCCTACCAGGGGGCCTTCGCCGTGCTCCTGGCGCTGGAGACGGCGAGCTTTGTGTGGTTCCTGATCGGTGATCGCAAGCCCCCCGCCCACCCGGGGTGATGCTGCGACGGTTCAGATGGCTCCGGCTGCCAGCAGCGCTTGCACCGCCTCGGGGCTGTAGCCCCAGGCGGCAAGCGTGGCGGCGCTGTCCGGCTCCACCACCGGGGCCGTGGGGGTGGCGGGCGGCGTGCGGCTGAAGCGGGGCGCGGGGGCCGGCTGGGTGACGCCGCCCACCTGGACGAAGGTCTCTCGAGCCCGGTTGTGGGGGTGGGCGGGGGCCTCGTCCATGTCCAGCACCGGCGCCACGCAGGCGTCGGTACCTTCGAAGAGCGCACACCAGGCGTCCCGGCTGCGGCGGGAGAAGATGGCGGCAAGCTTCTGGCGCAATGCCGGCCAGCGGCTGCGATCCCACTGGTGGTCGAAGTCCGGATCGTCGATGCCGGCCTTGTGCCGCAACAGGGCGTAGAACTGGGGCTCGATGGCGCCCACCGAAAGCCATTTCCCGTCGGCGCAGCGGTAGGTGTCGTAGAAGTGCGCGCCACCGTCGAGCAGGTTGCTGCCCCGCTGCTGCGTCCATTGGCCCATGGCCTTCAGGGTGTACATCATGGTCATGAGCAGGGCGGAGCCGTCGGTCATGGCCGCATCCACCACCTGGCCCTGCCCGGTGGCGCGGGCATGGGTGAGGGCCGCCAGTACGCCCACCGCGAGCAGCATGGCGCCGCCGCCGCAGTCCGCCACCAGATTGAGGGGCACCACCGGCTTGCCCCCGGGTTCGCCAATGGCGTGCAGGGCACCGGAGAGGCTGAGGTAGTTGATGTCGTGCCCGGCGGCGTGGGCCAGCGTGCCGCTCTGGCCCCAGCCGGTCATGCGGCCATAGACGAGCCGCGGGTTGCGGGCGAGGCACGGTTCCGGCCCCAGGCCCAGGCGCTCCATCACCCCCGGGCGGAAGCCCTCGATCAGGATATCCGCCTGTTCCAGCAGGCCCAGGGTGGCTTCCACCGCCTCCGGCTTTTTCAGGTCCAGCTGCAGGACCCGGCGACTGCGGTTGAGAATGTCGATGGCGGGGTCGAACAACTCGGCCGCCGGCTTGGCGCCGGGGGGCAGCTTGCGCTCGATGCGCAGCACCTCCGCCCCCAGATCGGCCAGGATCATCGCCCCCATGGGGGCGGGGCCTAGGGCGGCGAACTCCACCACCCGTACCCCGTTCAGTGGGCCCATGCTGTCTCCTCCTTGCCAGAACGGCAGGTCGGGTCGCCCCGCCTGCCGCGTTGTGCTGGTCGTCCAGCCCCGCGCACCGGCCACCCCGCGGGGCGCCGGAGGGGGTGCTCAGGCGGCGGCGATGCTGCGGCCGATCACCAGGCGCTGGATGTCGTTGGCGCCTTCGTAGATCTGGCAGATACGCACGTCCCGGTAGATCCGCTCCACCGGGAAATCGCTGGTGTAGCCGACGCCGCCGTGGATCTGGATGGCGTCGGAGGCGATCTTTTCCGCCGCTTCCGAGGCAAACATCTTGGCCATGGAGGCCTCGGTCAGACAGGGCTTTCCGGCGTCCTTCAAGGTGGCGGCACGCCAGACCATGAGGCGGGCGGCATCAAGCAGGGTGGCCATGTCCGCCAGGCGGAAGTTCACCGCCTGATGCTCGATGATCGGCTGGCCGAAAGTCACCCGTTCCTTGGCGTAGCGCACGGCGGCCTCAAAGGCGGCCCGGGCCATGCCGATGCTCTGGGCGGCGATGCCGATGCGACCGGCTTCCAGGTTGGACAGCGCGATGCGGTAGCCCTCGCCTTCCTTGCCCAGCAGGGCCGAGGCCGGCACCCGGCAGTCCTCGAAAATGATCTGCACGGTGTCGGAAGCGTGCTGGCCCATCTTGTCTTCGGTGCGGCCGACGACGAAGCCCGGCGTATTGGTCGGCACCAGGAAGCAGGAAATGCCCTTCTTGCCCGCGGCCTTGTCGGTGACGGCGAAGACGATGGCCATGTGGGCGTGCTTGCCGGTGGTGATGAACTGCTTGACGCCATTGAGCACGAAATGGTCGCCGTCGCGGTCGGCGCGGGTGGTGATGGCGGCGGCGTCGGAGCCGGTGTGCGGCTCGGTCAGGCAGAAGCAGCCGAGCTTCTCGCCGCGGGCCAGCGGCTTCAGCCATTCTTCCTTCTGGGCATCGGTGCCGTACTTGGCGGTGATGCCGCAGGCCAGCGAGTTCTGCACCGAGACGATGGTGGAGGTGGCGCCGTCGCCGGCGGCGATTTCTTCCAGCGTCAGCACCAGACTCATGTAGTCCATGCCGGCACCGCCCCATTCCTCGGGCACCACCATGCCCATGGCGCCGAGCTCGCCCAGCTCCTTCAGGGCTTCGGCCGGGAAGGTGTGGTTGCGGTCCCATTCGGCGGCGAAGGGGGCGAGGCGCTCCTGCGCGAAGGCGCGCATGGAGTCGCGGATCATTTCCTGTTCCTGGGTCAGGATCACTTGGTTCTCTCCTCTTGTTTCGTTGTCAGCCACACGCCGGCAATCACCAGCGCGCCACCGGCCAGCACCGTGGCGCTCAGCCGCTCGTCGAGCAGCCAGGCGGCCTGCAGCACGGCAAAGACCGGTACCAGATTCACAAATACGGAAGCCTGGGCCGCCCCCAGGTGCTGGACCCCGGCGGCAAACCAGGTGAAGCCCAGGGCTGTGCCGCCGATGGCCAGAAAGACCACGCTGGCCCACACCGGCGTGGTCCAGGTCAGCGGGCTGTCGCCCCCTTCGAGCACCGCGGCGACGCCAAGCAAGAGCGCGCCCAGCAGGCTGGCCCAGAGGGTGGCGGCGAGCGGGGAGAGGGTGTGGGTGGCCTGCCGGCCGATGAAGGTGTAAAGCGTCCAGCACACCACACAACCCAGAATCAGCCACTCGCCCAGCCCCACCGCGCCCCGCAGCAAAGCCAGCGGGTCGCCGTTGCCGATCACCGTCAGGCAGCCCGCGAGGGCGATAGCCACACCCGCCCATTTGCCCGGGCGCATCCTCTCCTGTCCCAGCAACCAGGCCACCAGCACCGCCACCACCGGATTCAGCGCCACCACCAGGGCGCCGCGCCCGGCTGCGATGTGCTTGAGGCCATAGAAGAAGCACAGGGCGTAGAGAAAGATGCCGGTGGCCGCCAGCCCGGCCACCAGGGCCCATTCACGGCGGGCCTGGGGCCGCTCGATGCGGCCCCGGGTCAGACGGGCGTAACCCGCCAGCGCCAGCCCCGCCAGCAGAAACCGCGCCGCTGCCGCCGCCAGGGGGGCGCCCAGCGCCTGGGCGACGATGCGCCCGGCGATCCAGGTGCCGCCCCACAGGGCCATGGCCCCGACCAGCTTGGCGTAGATCAGCGTGCGGCCCGGCGCGGCCACTTACAGCATTTCCACCGCCAGGGCCGTGGCCTCGCCACCGCCGATGCAGAGGCTGGCCACGCCGCGCTTGAGGCCGTACTTCTTCAGCGCGCCGAGCAGCGTCACCACGATGCGGGCGCCCGAGGCACCGATGGGGTGACCCAGGGCACAAGCGCCGCCGTGCACATTCACCTTGGCGGGATCGAGCTTCAGGTCGTGGATCGCGGCCATGGTCACCACCGCGAAGGCTTCGTTGATTTCCCACAGATCCACATCGGCCACCGACCAGCCCGTCTTGCCGAGCAGCTTCTGCATCGCGCCAACCGGAGCGGTGGCGAAGAGGTTGGGCTGGTGGGCGTGGGTGGAATGGCCAACGATCCTGGCGATCGGCGTCAGCCCCTTGGCAGCGGCGGTGGAGGCACGCATCAGCACCAGCGCGGCGGCCCCGTCGGAAATGGAGCTGGAGTTGGCCGGCGTCACGGTGCCGTCCTTGCGGAAGGCGGGCTTGAGGCTGGGAATCTTCTCCAGATTGGCCTTGGGCGGTTGCTCGTCGCTGCTGATGGTCACTTCGCCCTTGCGGCCGGGCACGGTAACCGGCGCGATCTCCCAGGCGAAGGAACCGTCCTTGATGGCGGCCTGGGCGCGGGTCAGCGAGGCGATGGCGTAGGCGTCCTGCTGTTCGCGGGTGAAGTTGTACAGACCGGCGCAGTCCTCGGCGAAGGTGCCCATCAGGCGGCCCTTCTCGTAGGCATCTTCGAGACCGTCAAGAAACATGTGGTCGAACACCTGGCCGTGGCCCAGGCGGAAACCGCCCCGCGCCTTGGGCAGGAGATAGGGGGCGTTGGTCATGGACTCCATGCCGCCCGCGATCATTACCTCGTTGGTGCCGGCCACCAGCAGGTCGTGGGCCAGCATGGTGGCTTTCATGCCGGAGCCGCACATCTTGTTGACGGTGGTGCAGCCGGCGGACAGCGGCAGCCCGGCACCCAGGGCCGCCTGGCGGGCCGGGGCCTGACCCTGGCCGGCAGGCAGCACGCAGCCAAAGATCACTTCTTCAACCTGCTCGGCGGGCAGGCCGGCGCGCTCCACGGCGGCCTTGATGGCAAGGCCCCCCAACTGGGCGGCGGTCAGGCTGGCGAAATCCCCCTGGAACCCCCCCATCGGGGTACGGGCGACGGAAACGATAACGACTGGATCTTGCGACATGTTCTGAGCTCCCTGCGGATTACTTGGCGGCCATGCGGATGGCGCCGTCGAGACGGATGACTTCGCCGTTGAGGTAGGCATTGGCGCAGATGTGCTCCACCAGCGCCGCGTATTCGGCCGGCTTGCCCATGCGGGAGGGGAACGGCACCATCTTGCCCAGGGATTCCTGCACCTCGGGGGGCATGCCCATCAGCATCGGGGTTTCCATGATGCCCGGGGCGATGGTCATCACCCGGATGCCGGAGCGGGCCAGTTCCCGGGCAATGGGCAGGGTCATGGCCACCACCCCGCCCTTGGAAGCAGCATAGGCCGCCTGGCCGAGCTGGCCGTCAAACGCCGCCACCGAAGCGGTGCTGACGATCACGCCCCGCTCGCCGCCCGCGTCGGGCGCATTGGCGCTCATGATCTCCGCCGCCAGGCGGATCATGTTGAAGCTGCCCACCAGATTGATGTTGATGGTGCGGGCAAAGCTCTCCAGCTTGTGGGCGCCCTGCTTGCCCACCACCTTCTCGGCCGGAGCGATGCCGGCGCAGTTCACCAAGCCCCGCAGCGTGCCCATGGCGGTCGCAGCGGCAAAGGCGCCCTTGGCGCTCTCCTCGCTGGTCACGTCGGTGGCCACGAACACCGCGCCCGCGCCCAGTTCTTCCGCCACCCGGCTGCCCGCTTCCGCGTTCACATCCGCCAGCACCACGCGGCCACCCCGCTGCACCACCATCCGCGCCGTCGCCGCGCCCAGGCCGGAACCCCCGCCCGTCACCACGAATACACTATCCTTGATCTCCATGCTCTTCTCGCCTCCTAGTTGGATTGCCAAGCCGGTCGCCGGCGGCTGATCGCACCCGCGACCAAGCCTGCAACTTTAGGAAAGCGGGGCGCCGTTCCCAATGCCGCAATCGCTCAAGTTTGGTGCGAGAATTTGCCACTTCCCCCCGATGCCATGCCCATGGAAGCACCCCAGGCCGAAAAAGGCACCATCGCCATCTGCTTTGTGGAAGAAGCCCTCGTCTGCGCCGCCCCGCGGGGGCTGGACCGGCTGCAACTGCTCAAGGCCGCCGGCATCTCCCGCGAGCTGCTGGACCGGCCCGGCGCACGCATCTCCTCGCGCCAGTATGGCGAATTGTGGCACCACATCGCCCGCGCCATCGACGACGAGTTCTTCGGCATGGACCGCCACCCCATGAAAGCCGGCAGCTTCACCCTGCTCTGCCACGCCATCATCCACAGCGACACCCTGGAACGCGCCCTGCGCCGCGCCCTGCGCTTCCTGCGCGTGGTGCTGGACGAACTGGCCGGCGAACTGACGGTGGAAGGCGAACTCGCCCACCTGCGCCTGCGGGACCTGCCCGCCGCCCCCGGCGACGACCCGCCCGCCCCCAAGCGCGCCTTCGCCTACGGCACCTACCTGCTCATGCTCCACGGCCTGGCCTGCTGGCTCATTGGCCGGCGCATCCCCGTGCACCAGGCGGACTTCCGCTGCCCCGAGCCCCCCTACAGCAACGAATGGCGGGTGCTCTTTTCCCGCACCCTGCACTTCGGCCAGCCCGGCACCGGCATCAGCTTCCCCGCCGAATTCCTGGCCATGCCCAATGTGCAGAACGAGGCCAGCATGAAGCAGTTCCTCCGCGCCGCGCCCGCCAACTTCCTCGTCAAATACAAGAACAGCACCGGGCTGGCCGCCCGCATCCGCCGCCGCCTGCGCAACCTCCCGCCCCCCGAGTGGCCCGACTTCGCCACCCTGGCCCATCAGCTCAACCTCTCCCCCGCCACCCTGCGCCGCCGCCTGGACGACGAAGGCCAGTCCTACCGCGGCATCATGGACGACCTGCGCCGCGATCTGGCCATCTCGCTCCTCAACGAAACCAGCCAGAGCATCCTCAGCATCGCCAGCGAACTGGGCTTCGCCGAAACCAGCGCCTTCCACCGCGCCTTCAAGAAATGGACGGGCGTGAGGCCGGGAGAGTATCGGGAGCGGTGAGGGGTTGGCGCTCCCGCCCGGTCATGCCAGGCGGGGCCCACCGCCGGATCAATCCAGCGCCAGGTTGGCCTTGAGCCAGAGAGTACGGCCAGGCTCGTTGATCCGGGTCGTTTGCTCGTAGCCGGAAATCATGGTCTGGCCGGTGCGGCTGATGTGTTCGGCGTAAGTCTTGTCGAACAGGTTGTCCATGCCGGCGCTGATCAGCACGCCTTTGCGGACCCGGTAGCCGGCGTTGAGGGAGAGCACGCCAAAGCCTGCGCTGCGGCCAATGTCCTGGCCAACGATGTTGCCCTTGTTGGGATCGACGCGGGTCTGGGCGCTGACCAGACGCCACAGGGCGCCGGCGGTCCACACCTTGTTGTCGTAGGTGAGGCCGAGACGGCCTTCGAGCGGCGGCAGTTGGGCCAGGGGCGTGCCATCGCTGTCATTGCTGCCACGCACATAGGCGAAGGACAAATCGCCTTTCCAGTGGGTGGCAAAGGCGTAGCCGAGGCCGGCTTCGGCACCCCAAGTGGTGGCATCCACATTGCGGGTGATGGTGACGGTGCGGACGGGCCCGGTCTTGACCACGCCGGACTGGATCATGATGAAGTCGTTGATCCGGTTATAGAAGCCGGACACCGAGGCGGACCAGGGGCCTGCCTTGTGGATGAGACCGATATCAAGCTGGGTGGTCTTCTCGGGCCGGGTGTCGAAGGCACTGATGCTGGTGGCGCTTTCCTTGCTGGCGGAGATCAGTTCCCAGTAGTCAGGGAAGCGTTCGCTGTGACCCAGACCGGCGTAGACGGTGGAAGCGCTGCCCGCCAGGTCGCGCTCAAAGCGGGCGAAGCCGCTCTTGAGGGTGGCACTGTGGCGCTTGCCGGCGGTCGGGTTGAGCACCGTGCTCGCCATGGCGCCCGACCCGAGGGTAATGCTGGCGCGTTTGTCCTGGGCCTTCCAGGCGTCGGCACGCAGGCCGGCGATCAGGCGGTCCCGTTCACCCAAGTAGTGCGTGATCTCGCCGAAGAGACCCTGATTGCGGAAGTTGGCGTCTTCCACCCGGGGCCGGGCCTCGTAGGGCATCAGGGTCTGGTTCATGGTGGCGCGCAAGGTGTGCTTGTTGGCCTGGAAGTCCACTCCCACGTCAGCCCGGGTGCGGTCGGACAGGCGTAGCCCCAAGAGGGCGCGACCACCCGTCGTCTCCCGATCCGGATTGCTTACCGAGCGGTTCGGCATCATGGCGGTGGATGTGAAAGTGCGCAGGCTGTAGTTGTCCATCACGTGGTCGATGTAGTTGTAGTAAACGCTCGCATCGACCTTATCCACCAGGGGCGAGAGGTTCCGCTTCTGGAACTTGATGCCGTAGTTGGTACGCTTGAATTTGACGCCGTCCATGGAGCGGTCGCCATACGCCGCCTCGCCGTCGCTGGTGGCGGCGGACAGTTCCAGACGGGTGTGGTCGTCCGGCGTCCAGCCCACGGCTGCGTTGACGCTCCAGCGGTCATAGCGGGAATGGACGGAGCGGCCGTCACCGTCCTTGTAATCGCCGGAGCGAGACTGGGTGCCGGCCCCCTGCACATAGAAGCCGGGGCTGCCGGCGCGCAGGTCGATCACCTCGTCGTGACGGCCAAAGCTGCCGCCCGTGAGGCTGCCGCTGGCTTTCCAGCCCGGCGCGGCAAAGCGCTTCACGTCCCGCTCGAACAGCACGGCCCCCGCCGAGCTTCCCGGACCATTCAGCACGCTTTGTGGCCCCTTGATCACCGTGATGCGATCGTAGGCCTCCGGGAAGACGTAGGCGGTCGGGGGGTCCATGCGCATGCCACAACCACCGAGTATCTGCTCGCCATCGAGCAGGATGTTCAGGCGGGAGCCCGCCATGCCACGAAACACCGGATCCCCATCCGTTCCGCCCTTGCGGATGACCGAGAAGCCGGGAATGGTCTTGAGGTAATCCGCCCCGTCATGGGCAGGCACCGGCTGGCGGGGGGCCTTTGGATTGGTGGTGACCACCAGCGGTTGCTCCATGGCCGGCGCGGTAACCACCACGGGCTCCAGCTGGGGAGCGGCCTCGGTCGCCTGAGCGAGGGCGGGAAGTGCCAGGGCAATGGCCAGGCACAAGGTTCTGGGTCTTGGATACATGCGTTTTCCCCTTGGCAAGAATGGGCGCTAACGTATCGGCACCCATCTCCAAGACCCTTGATTCGACGCAATCAAATATACGAATGTACTGCGGCATATTGTCGCAGCGTGCGCCGCGCAGCCGGGGCGAATCCCGTCTGGCGCGCAGAGGTCGGGCACTCACCTGTTGGCCAGCGCCGCCTGCCACCCCCGGGCCGGACGGGGGGGCTGGGCGCGGGCGTCTTCTTGCCGGGGGCCGGACGTGCGCACGCGGCGTGCCAGCCGTGCGGAGGGGGCTTCGACCAGGCGGTGGAAGACTTCGGCGGCGGCGAGGCTGGCGATGAAGGCGACCACGAGCCCGGCGGTGGCGGCTTCGGGGCTGGTCCAGTCCTGACGGACCCAGAGGGCGCCGACCAGCACGAGCACGGGGAAGTGCACGAGGAAGAGGCTGAAGGAGATCTGCCCGATGCGGTGCACGATGCGGCTGCGGGGCCAGCGGCGGGCCAGGCCGGAGGCTTCGGTGGTGTAGAGCATCAGGCCGACGAGGACGGCGGAGAGCAGGCGCCAGCGCCATTCGAAGGCCATGGCGGCGGCGAGCATGGCGAGGTAGAGCAGGAATTCGGTGTGCGGCGCGCCGCGGCGCAGGCTGCGCTGGATGACGACGCCGAGGAAGAAGTAGGGGAAGAAGTACAGCCACCAGCCATCCCAGGCGGGATCGAGGTTGAAGTGGAAGAGGGAGAGCGCGGCCAGGGGCCAGCCGATCAGGCCCACCATGTCGAGCCGGGCGGCGGCCACCTTGTCCCGCAGCCAGAGTCCGGCCACATACACGAGCCCGAGCTGGAAATTGATGCAGACGAACCACATGCCGGCTGAGAGCTGCTCGAAGCCGAGCAGGTCCTGCAGGAAGAAGAGGTGGGCGAGGAACTGGGGCCAGGAGACGGGCGCGCCCACCACCTCGTCGGGCATCCAGTCCCGGGCGAAGGCGTAGGCCAGCACCACCAGCGCGATGGCACCGAGGTAGGGCAGGCCGAGCCGGCAGTAGCGCTGGAGGATGAAGCCGCCCACCTGACGCAGCCCCCAGGCACGGCTGCTCATGCTGCGGGCCATGAGGTAGCCGCTGATGGCGAAAAACACCTGGGTGGTGCGCGCGTGGTGTTGCAGCCAGTCCAGCGCGGAACCGAAGAGGGGCGCGGCCCATTCCCGCAGGGGGGGATAGATGGCGAAGTGATGCCAGACGATGACCAGTGCGGCGATGGCGCGCAGGGCAACGATGAAGGTCAGGGGTTCGCCAGAGCGGGCGGGGGTGGGAGACGTGGCGGCGGGAGAGTTGGTTCTGGAGTCAGTAATCTGCACCTCGTAAAGCCCTATTCGTGAGTAATTCGTGACAAATTTCACGAATCATATTCAGAAGAATAGGTGGGAGTGCAATTACTGCCATGAAGTTCCCGGCCTCCCGGTGGGGCCGGGGCGCATGGAGCGGACGTTTCGGGGGGCCTGGCGCCCCCCGGGACATCAATTGCCGCCTGGCGGCGGGGTATGCAAGGTCTTGCGCAGGAAGACCGCCCGCTCCACGTCCGTCACCCACACCAGGCCGTCGCCCGCCTGGCCGGTTTGGGCCACCTTGACGATGCAGTCCACGATGGGGTCGGCCATTTCGTCGGGGGCGACGATCTCGATGCGGCACTTGTGGGAGTAGTCGGTCAGCTCCTCCTTGATGTTGTGGGGCACGTGGCGGCTGGGGGCGCCGAAGCCTTCCACCTTGCTCACCGACATGCCGGGAAAGCCCGCCAGCGCCCGCAGGGCGGTGCGCAGCTTGGGCAGTTTGTCGGGGCGGATGATGGCGCGGATTTCCTTCATCATGTTCTCCGTGTGATGCGTGCCCGCCCGGGGCCGGGCCCCGGGCGCGGCGGGTCAGGCCTCGAAGGGCTGGTCGTCAAACCACTTGTAGAGCGCGGGCAGCACCACCAGGGTCAGCAGGGTGGAGGTGATGAGCCCGCCGATCACCACGATGGCCAGGGGGCGCTGCACTTCGGAGCCCGGACCGGTGGCGAAGAGGAAGGGCACCAGCCCGAGCATGGCCACGGTGGCCGTCATCATCACCGGGCGGAAGCGGGCGATGGTGCCGGACTTGACCGCCTCGGCCAGGGGCATGCCGTCGTTGCGCAGGCCGCGGATGTAGCTCACCAGCACCACCCCGTTGAGCACGGCGATCCCCCACAGGGCGATGAAGCCCACCGATGCCGGCACCGAGAGATACTCGCCGGTGATGAAGAGAGCAATCACCCCGCCGATGGACGCGAAGGGCAGCACGGTGATGATGAGGGTGGCAAAGCGCAGCGAGTTGAAGAGCAGGAAGAGCAGGAAGAAGATGGCCCCCACCGTCACCGGCACGATGATGGAAAGGTGCCCCAGGGCCCGCTCCATGTTCTGGAACTGCCCCCCCCACTCGAGATAGTAGCCCTCGGGCAGGGCCACTTTCTTTTCCACCGCCTGCTGCAGTTCCGCCACGAAGCCGCCCAGGTCGCGGTCCTTCACATTCACGCCGACGACGATGCGGCGCTTGCCGGTTTCGCGGCTGATCTGGGCCGGACCATCGTTGACGCTGATGCGGGCCACACTCTCCATGGGCACCTGGGCGCCATTGGGGGCGGCGATGAGCATGTGACGGATGGCCTCGATGTTGTTGCGGAAGCCCTCGGGCAGACGGACCACGGCCGAAAAGCGCCGCTCCCCCTCGAAGATGTCGGTGACCACCTTGCCGCCGATGGCCACCTCGATCATGTCGTGCACGTCCGCCACGTTGAGCCCGTGCCGGGCGATGGCGGGGCGGTCGATCTCGATGGAGAGGTACTGCTGGCCCGTGACCCGCTCCACCCGCAGGTCCTGGGCGCCGGTGATGCTGCCGGCCACCCGGGCGATCTCGTTGGCCTTGTTGCGCAGTTGCTCGAGATCGTCGCCGAAGATCTTGATCGCCACGTCGGAGCGCACACCGGTGACCATCTCGTCCACCCGGTCGGAGATGGGCTGGGCCATCACGATCTGCACCCCCGGCAGGGCCGCAAGCTTGTCGCGGATGGCGCCGGCGATGTCGTCCTGGTTCCAGCCCGCGGGCCATTCGTCCCGTGGCTTGAGGCTGACGATGGGGGTGGATTCGTTCTGCCCCTGGGGGTCGGCGGGGGATTCGCCCCGGCCCACGCCGGAGACGGCGCTCTTTACCCCCGGCACCTCCATCACCAGGCGCATGGCTTCCTGTTCCATGCGGATGGATTCGTCCAGGGAGATGTTGGGTACGCGGTTGATGCCCGGCACCACCGAGCCTTCCTTCATTTCCGGGATGAAGGCCGTCCCCAGGAAGGGCAGCAGCATGAGCGCCCCGGCAAACAGCGCCACAGCCAGCCCGACGGTCTTCTTGCCGTTGGCGATGGCCCAGTCCAGCATGGGCAGGTAGGGGCGCTTGAGCAGGGCGATGAAGCGGGTGTCGTGCTCGGCCCCGCCCTTGAGCAGGTAGGAGGAAAGCACCGGCGACAGGGTCAGGGAAAGAATGAGCGACACCCCCAGGGCAATGGCGATGGTGTAGGCCAGCGGCGCGAACATCTTGCCTTCCATGCCCTTGAGGGTCATCAGCGGCAGGAACACCAGGATGATGATGCCGACGCCGAAGATGACCGGCGTAGCCACCTCCTTCACCGCATCGAAGATGATGCGCACACGGCTGCCGCCCTCCTCCGCTCCGTGGCCCAGGCGGGCAAAGGCGTTTTCCACCACCACCACCGAGCCGTCCACCATCAGTCCGATGGCGATGGCCAGCCCCCCCAGACTCATCAGGTTGGCCGAGATGCCGTAGTGATTCATCACCATGAAGGTGACCAGGGGCGTCACCACCAGCGTGGCCACCACGATCAGACTGGAGCGCACGTCCCCGAGAAAGAGGAAAAGCACGATCACGACGAAGATCACGCCCTCGATCAGCACCTTGATCACCGTCTCCAGGGCCGCATCCACCAGCTCGGAGCGGTCATAGTAGGGCACGATCTTCAGTCCGTCGGGCAGCATGCCCTTGCCGTTGATCTCGGCCACCTTGGCCTTGATCTGGCTGACGATGGCCTTGGCGTTGCCGCCGGCGATCATCATCACCACGCCGCCCACCGACTCGGTCACCCCGTTCTTCACCAGCGCTCCCTGGCGCACGTCGTGGCCCAGGCTGACCTGCGCCACGTCGCGCACGAACACCGGGGTGGCACCGGACTCCTTGAGCACGATGGCACCGATGTCGTCCAGGCTCTTGACCAGGCCGACGCCGCGGATCAGGTACTGTTCCGCGTAATGGGGCAGCACGCCGCCGCCCGCGTTGGCGTTGTTGCGGGCCACGGCCTCATAGACGTCCCGCAGCTTGATGCCGTAGTGGCGCATCCGGTCCGGGTTGACCAGCACCTGGTACTGCTTGACGTAGCCGCCCTGGGAATTGATCTCCGCCACCCCGGGGATGGAGCGCAGCAGCGGCCGCACCACCCAGTCCTGGGCGATGCGGCGCTGGGTCAGCTCCGCCTGGCTGAGGGTCCGGTTGCCGTCGTCGGGCCGCTCCAGGGTGTACTGGTAGATTTCCCCCAGGCCCGTGGACACGGGCCCCAGCACCGGCGTCACCCCCTGGGGCATGCGGCTGGCCACCTCGATCAACCGCTCCATCACCAACTGCCGGGCGAAATACACGTCGGTCTTGTCGGTGAACACCAGGGTGATGAGGGACAGGCCGGGCTTGTTCAGGGATCGCATCTCCGTCAGCCCGGGCAAGCCGGTCATGCTGATTTCCAGCGGCACGGTGACAAAGCGCTCCACCTCTTCGGGGGAGCGCCCCACCGCCTCGGTGGCGATCTGCACCTGAACGTTGGTCACATCCGGAAAGGCATCCACCGAGAGCTTGCGCGCCGCATCCAGGCCAAAGGCCAGCAGCACCACGGCGATCACCACCACCACGAGGCGCTGTTTGAGCGCCGCGCGTACCAGCGATTCGATCATGGCTTACTCCAGTTCCTTGCGCTTGCGCTCGTTGTTCAGGTGAAAGGCACCTTCCACCACCACCCGGTCTCCGGCCTTGAGGCCGGAAAACACGGGCCGCACGCCGCCGCTGGGCGGACCGAGCTTCACTGGCACCAGGCGGAACACCTTTTCGCTCGATTCGAGGAACAGGTGATCGATGTCGTTTTCCCGCACCACGGCCGGCTCCGGCACCACGGTCTGCGCCACCGGGCGGGACTGGATGAGCATGGTGGCGAGCATGGCGGGCTTGAGCAGACGGCTGCTGTTGTCCAGCTCGGTGCGCACGGTGACGGTGCGGGTTTCCGGATTGAGGGTGTCGGAGATGAACACCAGCTTGCCGCTCACCCGGTTTTCCAGGGCGGGGATCTCGATTTCCACGGTCTGCCCCACCTGCACCAGGCCGGCCTGTTGCTCCGGCACCTCGGCCACCACCCACACGCGGGAGAGATCGGCCACCACGAACATGGCGTCGGCGGGCTGCACCACCTGGCCCTGGGCCACCTTGCGCTCCACCACCACGCCGCTCATGGAAGACACCACCGGCGTCACCGAGTTGATGTGCCCCTCCCGGCCCAGCCGCTCGATGGCGCGGGCGCCAATGCCCAGCACCCGCAACTGGTCGGCGCCGGCACGCTGCTCCGCCTCGGCCACGTGCAACTCGGATTCCCGCCGCTGCAGCTCCGCGCGGCCGATCACGTCGGCGGCGTAGAGCTGGCGCGCCCGTTCCACGGCGCGGCTGGCCTGCTCGGCCTGGGAGCGGGCCTTGAGGTAAGCCAGTTGCGCATCGGAAAGCTCGGTGCTGTTGAGCACCGCCAGGGTCTCGCCCACTTTGACCGCCTGTCCCAGGCTGGCGTGGAGCTCCATCACCCGGCCGGTAACGGTGGCGCCAATGCGGATGACCTTCTGTTCGTTGAAGTCCACCCGGCCGGCTACCCGCAGCGACTCGGAAACGGCAGCCGTGCCCAGAGGCGCGACCTTGAGCTTGCCCTCGAAGGCTTCGCCGGCCTCCACCACGCTGGGGTCGATGGGCGCGTCGGCAACGCTGGTGGAGGGTTTTTCCTTGCAGGCGGCCAGCGCCAGGGCGGCCGCCAGAATGATGCTGTATCGGATCTTGTGGTTCATGAATGGGTACCGGTCACTGGGCGGTGGCGGCCAGGCGCTCGATCTCGAGGGCGGCCAGTTGCAGGTCGTAGCGGGCGGTGATCAGTTCGTTGCGGGCGGCGCGATAGACCCGCTGGGCGTCGAGGTAATCGAGGATGCCCCGCTCACCGAAGCGCCAGGCGGCCTCGGCCACCTTGAGCGCCCCTTCGGCAGCCTTGACGATGCCGGTTTCCAGCGCGCCGACCTGGGTGCGGGCCAGTTCAAACTGCCGGTAGGCGCTCTCCAGGCCGCCGGAGAGCACGAGTTCCTGCTCCGCCAGCAGGCTGCGGCTGCGGGCCAGTTGGGCGGCAGCTTCGGCCACCGGGCCGGCGCGGCGGTCCCAGAGCGGCACCGTGAGCACCACGCCCACCCGGCTGTCGCGCAGTTCCGCGTCCCGGTCCTCGCTCACGCGCAGAGCCAGGTCGGGCAGACGGCGGGCACGCTCCAGGCGCAGCAGTTCTTCGGCCCGGCGGATCTCGGCCCGGGCGCGGACCAGATCCGGATTGGCGCTCGCCTGCCGGGCCTGCAGTTCCAACAGGGTTGCCACGCTCACCTCCCGCTCCAGACTGCCGCTGATCTCGAACCCGGCGGGCAGCTCCGGTCCCACCAGCGCGCGCAGGGCCGCCCGCGCCTGGGTGACCCGCAGCTCCGCGCTCTGCGCCGCCTTCTGGGCATTGAGGCGCTCCGCGTCGGCCTTGATCAGCTCATAGCGGGCGGCTTCGCCGGTGCTCACGCGGACGGCGACGCGGCGGTGGATCTCGTCCGCCAGACCCCGGTCCTCCAGCGCGGCCTTGAGCTCGGCCTGGCGTCGCAACAGCTCGAAGTAGCGCTGGGCAAGACGGGTGGAGAGGTCGAGCTCGAAGGCACGCAGGTCGGCTTCGCCGGCGCGGATGCCCGCCTCGGCGGCATCGAGCCGGGCGCTGCGCTGGTTGGGATAATCCAACCGCTGGGTGACCGCCCAGGAACGGGTCTGACCGGTGGTGATGCCGGGCAGGCGGGCGCGGCTGCGCCCTTGCAGGTACTCCACCTCCGGATTGGGGAAAGCGCCGGCGGTGCGCGCCTGGGCGCGGGTGGCATCCAGCTGCTGGCGGGCCGCCTGCAGCGCCGGGTGGCTCTGGCGAGCCATGTCGCGCAGGGCTTCGAGGCTGTAGGCCTCTGCCCATGCGGATGGGGCGGCCACCAGTGTGGCTACCGCAATCAAGAGCGGGGATAGCAGTTTTTTCATTATTTCGGCCGGACATGTTCCGGCAGCAAACGACACGAACTCCGGCCCGCCGCAGCAGCGGCAGCCGGTCAGGGGTCGGGCAGGGGAGAGGCCGCCCGCAGCCTCGCGGGGTTCAGCCCCGGCGGGGAGGCGGCGTGGCGGGGGGCGGGATGTGGCCCGCCCGGGCAATGGGCACCCAGGGCACGACACCGGCCGGGGTTTCGACCATCAGCCGCGGCGACATGAGCAACAGGGGGATGTTTTCGCAGTCGGCCTGGGGTTCCACGTGCTCGCCCCGCTCCCCGGCGTCGCCTTGGGCGCACAGCTCGGCGCAGGCCTCACGGGTGTCGTCGACGAACTCCGCCGCCAGGGCGACGGTGGTGCCGAAGAGGGTGATACTCAGCAGAAGGAGGCGGAAGAGTGCGAGCATGGTTTGTGCAAGCCTACACCAACTTGTATTGCGTTGCAGCAACGACCGTCATCGGATCTGTGACACAACGCAAGCGCAGGGCAAGCTCAGCATGGACCGGGCAGGGCGATCAGAGTTCCAGCGGGTCCACATCCAGGTGCCAGCGCAACTCCCGCGGCGCACGGCCCGCGTAGAGCCGGTGCAGCCAGCGGCCAAGAAACGCCTGCAAGGCGGGCCGACGCGCGGATTCCACCAGGAGCTGGGCGCGCTCCACGTTGGCCCGGCGCGCCATGCGCATGGGCACCGGGTCGTAGATCTGCACGCCTTCGGGCTCCACCTCCCGCGCCAGGGCCGCAGCAGCCTTGAGCCAGGTTTCGGCCATTTCCAGTTCCGGCGCTTCGGCCCGCAGCACCGACTGGAAGGCGAAAGGCGGGAATCCCGCGTCACGGCGTTCGCCGAGCTGCTGCTCGGCAAAGCGGTTGTAGTCGTGGGCGGTCAGCGCCTGGTACAGGGGGTGATCGGGGAACTGGGTCTGGATCAGCACTTCCCCGGGCAGGTCGGCCCGCCCTGCCCGCCCCCCCACCTGCATGAGCTGGGCGAAGAGCCGTTCCGGAGCGCGGAAGTCGGCCGCGTGCAGCGACGCATCCCCGCCAAGGATGCCGACCAGGGTCAGGCGCGGGAAATCATGGCCCTTGGCCAGCATCTGGGTGCCCACCAGGATGTCCGCCTCGCCCTTGCGGATGGCCTCCAGCATGGCTTCGGACTGGCGGTGGGTGCGGGCGCTGTCCCGGTCCACCCGCAGCACCCGGGCCTGGGGAAAGCGTGTCTGGAGCGTCTCTTCCACCCGCTGGGTGCCGCGGCCGAAGGCATGGATATCCACGTTGCCGCAAACGGGGCAGGTACGGGGTATGGGGGCGTGGGCGCTGCAGTGGTGGCAGCGCAGGCTCTGCTCGGCCAGATGCACCACCATGTTGGCGGCGCAGTGACGACACTGGCTCACCCAACCGCACCAGGGGCAGGCCAGCACCGGGGCGTAGCCACGGCGGTTGAGAAAGACGAGGCTTTGCTCGCCCCGGGCCAGCCGCGCCTCGATGGCAGCGAAGAGATGCTCGGAAACGCCGTTGTCCAGCTTGAGATCGCGGGTATCCACGCAGCGCACCGTGGGCAAGGCATCGGCCACTGCCCGCTGGCGCATTTCCAGCAAGGTGTAACGACCACCGTGGGCGTGGAAGAAGCTTTCGTAGGAGGGCGTCGCGGAGCCGAGCACGATCGGTACCCCACGCTGCCGCGCCCGCCAGATGGCCAGATCGCGGGCGGAATAGCGCACGCCATCCTGCTGCTTGAAGCTCGCGTCGTGCTCCTCATCCACCACGATCACCCCCAGCCGGGGCAGGGGCGTGAAGATGGAAAGGCGCGTGCCCAGCACGATGTCCGCCTCGCCCGCCATGGCTTCGAGAAACGCGCGGCTGCGTTCGGCCGGCCCCAGCCCGCTGTGCAGGCTGACGATGCGGGCGCCGGGAAAGCGCCGCCGCACCCGCCCCTCCTGCTGCGGGGTCAGGCCGATCTCCGGCACCAGCATCAAGGCCTGGCGGCCGTCAGCCAGCACCTGCTCGATGAGGCGCAGATACACCTCGGTCTTGCCACTGCCGGTCACCCCGTGCAGCAGAAAGGCACGAAAGCTGCCCAACCCGGCGCACAGGGCCGCCAGGGCCTCCGCCTGCTCCGGCACCAGCGGCGGCCCGACCATCGCGCGGCCATCCCGGGGCGGCTCCGCCCTGGCGATCCAGCCCCGACCGGCCAGCTCGTTCAGTGCACGGCGCAAGGCGTCGGAGCTGGCCGCCACGGCCAGGGCACCGGCAGGTGACGGCTCCGGCGCGCCCTCGGGCACCAGGCACACGGGCGCCGCCTGCCCCCCCAGCATCTCGGCCACCCGCCTCGCCGCGCTGCCCCGGCGTAACTGGCCCAGGCCCTCCCGCCCCAGCGCCGTGAGCACGAACCACTGCAGCGCCCCCCGGGGCGGGCGGGAGAGCGCCGCCCGGCGCAAGTCTGGTGGCAGGGCAAGCGCCGTCACCTGCCCCAGGGGCACGTGGTAGTACTGGCTGCAGAAGGACACCAGTTCCCGCCATTCCTCCGGCAAGGGCGGCACGTCGCGCAGGATGGCGCGGGCAGGTTTGAGGCGGTCGAGGGGCACATCGCTGCAAGGCGCCACTTCCCAGATCACGCCCGTCAGCTCGCGGCCGGCAAATGGCACCCGCGCGCAGCGGCCGACATCACCCAGCCCGGCGTCATCCACCTGGTAGTCGAACAGCCGCGGCAGGGGAAGATCGAGGGCGACCCGGATAATTGCCATTGCAGTGAACCGTGCGTTCTTTGATTCGCGATGGATCAGTTAGTTGCTGGTCCGAATTAAGGGATTTTCCGGGCTCTGTTCCCTAAGACACTGGAAGAACTGGCTTTTCCACACCGCCCTCAGCCTGTGGATAATTCTGTGGCTTTTCGGCGCCGTGAAACGCATCGGCCGACTTGTCAAGCACGCGGCGATCGTGTAAATGCTCACCAACAGAAAATATTATCCAACAAAAACAAATTGTTGCCGCTTTGATAGCATATACCTGACGTCTATGCCCGACAGTATATTTTTGCGTTGCCCGCTGTGTATAACTCGCCACTTGAGTTGGGGATTGCAGAAGCCCGGCAGATGGCCTTCGGCGGCTGAGTATCAACTCACATCCAGCATGCAATGTTGCTGCTTTGATCACTTGCACCCGCCCGGACGGAGCGAGGCCTGACGGAAACGCTCACGCTTCGGCACTCCCCACACTGGCCGGGGGGCGACTGCCTTCCCCGCCCGTCAGGTTTCCGGCAGTGCGTGCCCGGGCATGGCCGAAACAAAAACCCGGCTGTCACCGCAAGGTGACAGCCGGGCCGGTACCGAGACGATCAACCCTGACGCAGCGCCCGGCTGTGGCTGTGCACGGTTTCCACCAGCGCCTCCACCCGGTCCGGCGGGGTGAACTGGGAAATGCCGTGCCCCAGGTTGAAGATGTGGCCCGGATGCGCGCCGTAGCTGTCGAGCACCCGGCGGGCTTCGGTCGCGACCACCTCCGGGGAGGCGAACAGCACGTTCGGGTCCAGATTGCCCTGGAGCGCCACCTTGTCGCCCACGCGCTGGCGGGCCTGGCCAATATCCACCGTCCAGTCCAGGCCCAGCGCATCGCAACCAATGGCCGCGATGTCTTCCAGCCACAGGCCACCGCCCTTGGTGAATACGATCACGGGGATGCGCTCCCCGTCCTTCTCGCGGGTCAGCCCGGCGACGATGCGCGCCATGTAGGCAAGCGAGAACTCCCGATACGCCCGGTGGGACAAGGAGCCCCCCCAGGTGTCGAAGATCATCACCGCCTGGGCGCCACTCTCGATCTGGGCATTGAGGTAGGCAGTCACCGCCTGGGCAGTCACGTCCAGAATGCGATGCAGCAGGTCCGGGCGGTCGTAGAGCATGGTCTTGATGCGCCGGAAATCGCTGGAAGAGCCACCCTCGACCATGTAACACGCCAGTGTATAGGGACTGCCGGAGAACCCGATCAGGGGGACCGAGTTGTCCAGCGCCCGGCGGATCTCGGACACGGCGTCCATCACGTAGCGGAGGTGGCCATAGGGGTCCGGCGCTTTCAGGTCGCGGATTTCCCATTCCTCCCGCAGCGGCCGCTCGAAGCGCGGGCCCTCGCCCTCGGCGAAGTACAGGCCAAGCCCCATGGCGTCGGGCACGGTGAGGATGTCCGAGAACAGGATGGCCGCGTCCAGGTTGTAGCGGGCCAGGGGCTGCAGGGTCACCTCGGTGGCGAGGCCTGGACTCTGGCACAGGGCCATGAAATTGCCCGCCCGGCGCCGGGTTTCGCAGTATTCGGGGAGGTAGCGCCCGGCCTGGCGCATCAGCCAGAGGGGGGTGTATTCGGTGGGCTGGCGCAAGGCCGCCCGGAGAAAAGTATCGTTACGGGGTCGGGACATATCGATCTGCCAGTCAGCGCCGGGGGTGGCCCCAGGCGGGCCCGGGCGGCCCGCCCCTGGGCGGGGGAGCCACGGCCGGCCTGCATGGTAATGTGCCACCCCGGGCAAGGGAAGCCCGGGAGGTCAAAATCAGGCGTCGTCGCCCCGCTTGCCCGCCTGCAGGCCCAGTTGCTTGAGCTTGCGGTAAAGATGGGTGCGCTCCAGCCCGGTGCGCTCGGCCAGACGGGTCATGTTGCCCCCGGCCAGCTCCAGGTGGTGTTCGAAATAGATCCGCTCGAAGGCTTCGCGGGCTTCCCGCAGGGGCTGCTCGAACAGGTGCGGGTCCACCAGGGCCGGGGTGTGGCGCAACAGGCCGGCCACCGCGTCCGCACCCAAGGCGCCGTCCTTCGCCCGCTGAAAGGCATTGCGCAAGGCGTTGCGGAGTTCGGCAAAGCCGTCATTCCAGCGGAACCCCGCCAGCGCCGCCACGGCGTCATCGGCCAGATTGCAGGTCGGTATATCGCCCGAGGCGACCAGATCGGCCAGCACCGCGCGGGCCAGTTCCGGGAGCTCATCCCGCAGGTCGGAAAAACCGGGGGGACGGCTGGCCTGGGCAAACAAGCGCTGGACCAGTACCGGCTCCCATCCCTTCTCCACCAGTTCATCCTGCTCCAGCCGGGTGGCGACCAGGAGCCGCAACTGGTGCCGCTCCAGACGCTCGGCGACGAAAGCCAGGCTCTTCTGCTGCATGCGGGAAAGCTCGCCGAGTTCGGGAACGTAGAGCACCCCGCCCTCGGCGCTTTCCAGCATGGCCACATCGACGGCCCCGGGGTGATGTGCCAGATCAAGCCAGGTCGTACCGCTTTGCCGCAGCAGCCGGACGAGAAAGGCCGACAGCCCGCTCTCCGGGCAGACCAGGGTGACCAGACGGCTGCTATCCAGGCGCGCCGCCAGGATTTCCACCTGCTCCGCCAGCGTGCCCGGAGAGCCCGCCGCGGCCTGCACCGTCAGATGGGCCGCCGGCAGGGGCTGGCGCTGCAGCCCCCGGCGCACGGCGGCGAGCAGCTTTTGCAGGGCGATGGGCTTTTCCAGGAAATCCATGGCGCCGATGCGGGTGGCCTCGACGGCGGTGTCGATGGTGCCGTGGCCGGACATCATGATCACCGGCATGGTCAGTTGCCCGGCCACCGACCATTCGCGCAGCAGGGTGACGCCATCGGTGTCCGGCATCCAGATGTCCAGCAGCACGAGATCGGGCGCCCCCTGGGCACGCGCAGCCCGCGCCGCCGTCGCATTCTCGGCGAGCAGGATGTCATGCCCTTCGTCGGAGAGGATTTCGGAGAGGAGCTCTCGGATGCCCATCTCGTCATCCACAACCAGGATCTTCGCCATCGGCCGCGATAATTCCCTTACAAAACGCTGCACTTTACTGCTTCGCGGCAACACCCCGCAACGAAAGTGACGCGGGTTGCTGCCTTTGTTTCAGCTCTGGGGGAGGGAATGCCAGGCCCTGACGGCCTCGGCCACGCTCACATCCGCCACCTGGCGGCTGCTCGGGGCAAGCACCCGATGGGCGACCCGCCAGGGATGCCAGCGGGTCTCGTCGGACTGGCCGAAAAAGCAGACGATGGGCTTGCCCAGCCCTGCCGCCACGTGCATGGCACCGCCATCGCTGCACACCACGCTGTCGCAACACGCCAGCCCCGCCATCAGCTCGCCCAGCGTCGCCGTGGGCATGGGCAGCAGCGGCAGTCCTGCGCAGAGCTCGACCAGCCGCGCCGCCTTGCCATCGTCGCCCGGGTGGCGGGGATCATCTTCGGCGCCGGGCGACCAGAAGAGGAGGAAGACGCAGCGGCGCTCCCGGTGCAGGGCGGCCACCAATCCCGCGTAGTGTTCCACCGGCCAGCGCTGGCTTGGCTTGCGGGCGCTGATGGACAAGCCCACCACCGGCTGCCCCGCCCAGTCCGCCGGGATGCGGGCGCGCGCCTGCGCCACCGCATCGACAGGGGCAACGATGTGGCAAGGGGGCGGGGAGCCGGCCTCACCCCACGCCGCCATCACCGAATACACCCGCTCCACCTCGTGCCCGCCCACGGCGCCATCGGCCACCAGCACCCGCCGCGGCGCCACCAGCCGGGCAAAGCGATGGGCGCTGGCATTGCCTCCGGGCGTGGCGACGATCACCTCGTCCAACTCCATGGCACGCAAGCGCAGGATCATCCGCAGCCGGGCCCAGTGAATGCCTGGCACGGTTTGACCGGCTGCGCGGTGCTTGGCCTTGGCATAGACGAAAAGCTCGTCCACGTCCGGGTGGCCGGCCAGGATCGGAGCGTTGTAGGTATTGGCCAGCACGCCGATCCAGGCCCCGGGAAAGCGCCGCCGCAGCCCCGTCAGCAGCGGCGTGGTGCACACCAGATCGCCGATGTTGTCGGTGCGGATGACCAGGATGCGGCGCCCGGCGGCCTGCCGCGCCGCCCGGGCGCTGGCCTGGCCGAAGCCCAGCAGCAGGCCGCAGTGGCACCAGAAATAGTTGAGCGTCTGCCCGTAGAAAAACATGTCGCTCATGTTTTTGAGAAAGAAGACCAGCACCAGCACCAACCCCACCGTTCCGGCCTGGGCGGCGGCTTCGTCCGCGTGGCGCCGCAGGCGGGCGAACAGGACCAGCAGGCTGGCGAAGAGTGCCAGCGCGATCGCCACGCCCGGTATTCCCATCTGTTCGCCGTAGGAAAGCAGCACGTTGTGCGAATGCCAGAAATAGCGCCCGGGAAACGCCTGCCCGTAGGCCTCCCGATTGGTCTCCCGCCCGAAGCCATGCCCCAGCAAAGGCCGCTGGGCAATCTGGCCGAGGGAGAAGGCATAGATATGCTCCCGATCATGGAGGGCGGTGAGCTCGGTGTTGCGCTGCTTGCTCACCACGTGGGCCGCGAACAGGGCGCCGCCCGCCACCACCGCCGTGGCCGCCAGCAGCACCCAGCGCCGCCAGCCGGCGCGCCGGGCCGCATCCACCAGCGCGGCAACGGCGATCAGCGCGAGCACGATCCACATGCCCCGGCTGCGCGCCAGGTAGGCGCCATAGGCCGCCATGGCCACCGCCAGCCACACCAGCACCTGCTCCCGGGGGCGCGCCCGGAGCGGGCCGGGCAACAGCGCGGTGAGCACCAGCGGCAGCATGATGGATATCGCAGTGCTGTATTCCCCCAGGGCGTTGTGGTAGCCGTTGCGCCACTCGCCGTGGAGGGCGAAGGACAGGGCCGCCAGGGTGGAAAGCAGCAGCATGCTGGTGGCGGTCACCCGCCGCAGCACGCGGAAACCCCGTGGGACACTGGCCAGCAGGTAGCACGCGGCAAAACCGATGGCGGAATGGAGCACATCGGTTTTCAGTTCCCCCAGGGATTCCCCGGGAGCAGCGGCGCCCAAAACCGACGCCAGCCCCACCAGCAGCCACAGGCCGAACACCCCCAGCAGGGGTGGCCTGGCGGGCCGCTGACGCCGCAGGTACACCGCCAGCGCCACCACGGTCGCCACCAGCGCCAGGCTGCGCACCGCCGTCACATGCGCCATGGGCAGCACGAACAACAGCAGGGCCGCTGGTACGAGCAAGGAGTTCAAGCCCGGGACGGACGGGCGAGGAGGCTGCGGGGCAGCGGCGGGCAACATGCGAGGGGGAATGTCCGGGCGCGTCGGCACAGGGGATCAATGGGCTATTATAGCTGACCGGTGCAAGCCGCCGCCGTAGCGATGACTACGCCCGCGGGGCCGCAGGAGGGCGTTGCGGCGCACTGCCGGCACCCCGGCGAGCACTGTGTTCGCGCCCCCGCTCAACCCGTTCAGCCACCGTGTTCAGCAAACTCGTCTTCATCCTCCGCGCCCGCCTGGGCGGCCACAGCCATGTTTCCTTCAGCGCCGAGCTGAAGCGCCCGGAGGCCATCCGCCTGGGCGCCCGCTGCAAGATCCACTCCCGCGCCATTGTGGACGCGGACGGTGGTGGCGGCGTCACCCTGGGCGACCGGGTGGCCATCAACCGCTATGCCCTGCTCCAGGGCAGCCGAGGCGGGATCCGCATTGGCCCGGGCGCCGAGATCAACAACTTCACGGTGGTCAATGGCACGGGCGGTGTGGATATCGGCGCCGACGTGCTGATCGGACCCCACGCCCGGCTCATCTCCTACAGCCACCGCTTCGACGACCCAGCCCGCAGCATCAAGGCGCAGGCGCTCGAAGGCGCGCCCATCCGCATTGGCGACGGAGCCTGGATCGGCGCCGGCGCCACCATCCTGGCCGGGGTCGAGATCGGCGCTGGCTCGGTGGTGGGCGCCGGCGCCGTGGTCACCCGCTCCTGCCCGCCGGGCTCGGTGCTGGTGGGGGTGCCCGCCCGGGTCGTCAAAAACCGCTACGCCGACGGGGGCACGCCATGAGCACGCCCGCCCGGCCGCCCCAAGGTGCCGCGATGCCTGTCCTGAAGCAGACGCCGCGCCGCAACGGGACGGGGGCCCCGTGAGCCGCCGCCTGCTCTTTGTCGTCCGTGCCAAGCTCGGCGACACCCTGGTTTCCTTCGCCACCGTGCAGGCTTGGCGCGACCGCCATCCCGAAGACGAGATCACCTTCTTCACCCGCGCCGACTACGCCAGGCTGTTGGCGGGCGAACCCGGCATCCGGGTGGTGGGCTTCGAGCGGCGGCTGACCATGTTCGCCCGGGCGCTGGCCTGGCGGCTGAGCCGCCCCGCCTTCGATGCGCTCCTGGTGCTGTGGGGGTTTGGCCGGCCCATCGAGCGGCTGGCCCGACTGGTGCGCGCCCGGCGCAAGCTCTTTGTGGACGGGCGTTTTCCCGACGCGTTCGACGCCTGGCCACCACCGGCCACCTTTGACACATTCGAAAGCCGCGCCGCCCCCGCCTGGCGGGTGGCCCGGCTCCTGGATGCGGAGCTCCCCCTGCCCCAGCGGCTGGGCCTGGCGCGGCTGCGCGCAGAGCGCGTCCCCGCGGCCCTTGCCGCCCACGCAGCGGTCGCCCTGGTGCCCCTGGCGGACGAGCCCCGGCGCAGCCTGGACGCGCCCATGCTCGCCGACCTGCTCGCCTGGGCCCGGCGCCAGTGGCCGGAGCGCCCCCTGTGGGTCATCGTCAATCCGCGGGACAGCGGTGCCGAAACCCTGCGCCGGCAGCCCCTGCCCGCCGGGGCCCAGTGGCGAACCTTTTCCAGCCTGGACGAACTGCTGGCCCTGTACCGCCAACTGGGCGCCTGGGCCGGAACCGACACCGGGCTGTATCACCTGGCCGCCGCCATGGGCATTCCTGCCACGGTGTTCTTCGGGCCCACCGAACCCCAAAAGGTGGTGCTCCCCGGCCAGCCCGCCGCCGCCACGCAACGCCTGGCCGCTCTGGGCAATCGCCACTGCGATGCCACCCGCTGCCAGGACCCGCTGTGCCTGCGCGCCGTGCTCGCCCACGGCGCCGGGCGCGCGCTGCCTGCACCGGACGTCAGTGCCCTGCTCCCCGACTGCCTGCTGCGGCCGCTGGCCGCTGAGGACTTCAACCGCTTTCGCCACCATGAAAATCCTGATCCTCAAGCGTGACAAGATCGGCGACATGCTGCTCACCACCCCGATGCTGGCCTGGCTGCGGCAGCAGCAGCCTCAGGCCGAGATCCACGTGCTGGCCAACGATTACAACGCCTGGGTGCTCACGGGCAACCCGGACGTGGACCGGCTGTGGGTCTATCGGCGCGTCAAGCATGGCGGCCAGGTGAGCCTCGCCGCGGCCTGGGAACAGGCGGTGCAGTTTTTCGCCCTGCGTCGGGAGCGCTTTGACTGGGTGATCGTCGGCAACGGCAGCGAATCCCATCGGGCGATCAAGCGCGGCCTGTGGGTCGGCGGCCACCGCACGGTGGCCTACTGCGGGGCGGGCAAAGCTTACGCCGGCCTCAGCGATGCGCTGCCCGAGCGGGCGAACGAACACGAAGCGCGGCGGCTGGCGGGTCTGCTCACCCCGCTGGGGCTGGACCTCCCGGCCCAGCTCCCCTACCCCCGCTACGCCCTGACCGGGGAGGCCCAGGCCTTCGCCGAAGGCTGGCTGCGGGAACGGGGTCTGGCCCCCGGCGGCTACGTGGTGCTGGGCCTGGGGGCACGGCGGGCCAAGAAGCAACCGGACACCGGGCAGATTCTGCGCTGGGCCCGGACCCTGGACGCCCGCCACGGGCTGAAAACGGTGTTCATGTGGACCCCGGGCAAGAGCGACAACCCCCTCTACCCGGGGGACGACGACACCGCCGAGCCGGTGCTGGCCGCGGGCGAGCCGGCCATCCATCCCTTCCGCGGGCCGCTGCAGCCTGCCCTCGGGCTGATCTGGAACGCCCGCAGCTCCATCTTCCCCGACAGCGGCCTGATGCATTTCGCCGCCGCCAGTCCGGGCGGCGTACTGGGCTTTTTCGCCGAGACCGATGTCTCGCCGCCCCCGTCCCAATGGGCACCGCTGGGCCCCCGCGCCCGCTGGCTCGAAGCGCGCAAGGCAGTCAGCGAACTGGCGGACGAGACCGTGCTGGCGGCAGTGGACGCGCTGGTGGGCGCGACCTGAACCCGCGGGGCGGGAACCCCGGGGCCGCTCAGCCCTGCTTGCCCCCGTAGAGGTAGGGGTTCATGGTGGGGTCGTTGTACATCTTGAACTGGCGGTACACCTTGAAATAGGCGGTGCCCGCCCGGGCTTCGGCCAGCAGGCGGTCCAGGCAGGCGCCCAGGTCGCCGCGCTGCTCCTGCAAACGGGCGAGCTTCTGGCGGCAGGCGTCGATGTGCTCCGGACTGGCGTCGGTGCGGCGGGTCTGCTCCCCCATGGCCCGGATCTTGAGCGAGAGGATGGAGAGCCGGTCCACCATGCTGCCGGCAGTCTCGGAGTTGAGCCGTGCATCCGCCTGCGGGGTCACTCCGACCAGCGCCGTGAGCAACACCTCATCCACCTTCTCGATGGCGTCGTTGCGCTTCTGGTTGTAGCCGTCGATGGCACGCTTGTTGGCGGCGATGGCGCTGTCCGGCACGTCGCGGCGGCGGGCAAGGTCTTCTTCGTCCCACAGCAGGTTGTTGTAACGGTGGTTCAGCTCAATGAACTGCCAGACGCCGGCATCAAAGCGGGCGGGCACGGCCTTGGCCCAGTCGGCCCGGGCCAGGCAGTCGTCGTGAAAGCGGGTGATGGCGGCGGCGGTCAGCGCATGGGGCATGGCAGTCAGACTCATGTTGAGGCAAGCAATTGTTCGATGGCGGCCAGCACCTGCTCGGCGGAGATGGTCCGCATGCAGCGGGCCTCGGAGCACTGGGCGGGGCCGCGGTGGCAGCGGCGGACCCAGGACAGCTCCCGCTTGAAGAGGTCCTGCTGGTCGCGGCAGGGAAAGTCGGCCGGGCCGACGGCGGCAAAGGGCGCATCGGCCCAGAAAGCGCCCCCGTCGTAGAGCTGCGGCGAACCCGGCCCGAACAGGCAGACGGTGGGCACGCCCACCACCTTGCCCAGGTGGGCCACACCGGTATCGGGGCAGACCAGCACCCGCGCCCCGGCAAACACCTGCCACAGTTGGGGCAGGTCCAGGCCGCCGGCGAGGCTGGGGTAGCGCCCTTCCGGGTCGGCTGCCTGCACCAGCGCCACCTCCTTGGCGCCGGCGCTCCACAGGGGGGTGATCCCCCGCGCCGCCAGTTCCCGGGCAACGCTGGCCCAGCCCGCCGCATCCCAGAAACGCAGCGGGGAGCGGGCGCCCAGATGCAGCACGGCGTAGGGACCGTCGGGCAGGGGCACGGGGGCGGCGGCTGGCGGCGGCCAGTCACCGGAGCAAAAGCGCAGGCCCAGGTCCGGTCCTGCCAGCAGGGCCAGCAGATCGGCGAGATTGGTGGGCTCGGCAGGCCAGGGGATCAGTTCGTCGCACAGGCGGTTCTTCCAGCGCGGGGTGTCGTCGGCGAAGGCGCGCACCCACCGGCTGCCCAGGGCACGGGCGAGCAGCGCGTAGCGGTTGTCGCCCGGCACGAGGGCCAGATCGAAGCCGCCCAGCGCGTCGGCGCGACGGCTGAGGTCCCGCAGGTTGGCGCCATCCCGCGGCGCATAGGGCCAGGCTTCCACCCCGTAGGGGCGGGTCTGGAACAGGGGCGCAAAGGCTGCGGGGACAGTGGTGACGATCCGGGCCTGGGGATGGCGGGCCCGCAGGCGGGCAAAAAGCGCCGCCAGCATCATGGTGTCGCCCAGCAGGAAATGATGGGCCACCAGAATGCGCTGGGGCTGCCCCGGCGCACGCCGGGGCAGCAGGGCCCGGATGGCGGCCCGGCGGGCAAGGTGCAGGCGTCCGGAAAGGCGGCTCACCGGCGCTGCGCCGCCTCGGCCACGGCGCGCGCGAAGACGGCCTCCATGCGCGCCACCATGCCTTCAAAACTGCAGTGGCGCTCGCAATGGGCCCGCGCCGCCTGCCCCAGCCGGGCCCGCAGCGCCGGTTCCTCCGCCATGCGCTGCAGGGCGCCGGCCAGGGCATCCGTGTCCTGGGGCGGGATGACCAGGGAGGTCCGGTCGTCAATGGAGACCTCGCCCATGCCGCCGATGAGGGTGGTGATGGCCGGCAGGCCGGAGAGCATGGCCTGCATCAGCGCCTGGGGCACCCCCTCGTTGGCGTAAGACGGCAGCACGAAGATATCCAGCGCCCGCAGCCATTCCGGCACGTCCTCCCGATTGCCGGGCATGACCACCCGGTCCGCCAGGCCCAGCGCCTGGATCTGCTGCTGCAGTTCGTCCCGCTTGGGGCCGTCGCCCACGATCACCAGCCGGGCGTCGGGCCGGGGCAGACGGGCAAAGGCCTCGATCAGGAAACGGTGGCCCTTCCAGCTGCGCAGGGTGGCCACGATGCCCACCAGCAGGGCTGCCGCGGGCAGGCCCAGGGCAGCGCGGGCCGCTGCCTTGTCCCCCGGGGCAAAGCGGTGGGTGTCGATGCCGGTAGGGATGGAGATGAGGTGATCGGCAGGGCAGCCCAGGGTGGCCAGGAGATCCTGACGGAGTCTCTCCCCCGTGGTCACCACCCGGCGGCAGCTCTTCACGTACAGCCAACGGGTGGGCGCATTGCCCGGCACGGGCGCCGAGATGTGGCGGGTGCGCACCACCGGCGGCGCCTTGGCGCCCAGGGTGGCGCAGGCCAGGGCCACCAGCCAGGAATCGGTGGAGCTGTGGGTATTGACCACATCCACCGGGTTCCCGGCAAGCCAGCGGCGCATGGCCAGCAGGCCGGCAGCGTTCTTGCGGCCGACAGGCAGGGCCACGGCAGGGATGCCCCGTTCCTGCGCGGCGGGGTAGATCTTGGCCTCGGGCGGGCACAGCAGGGTGACCCGATGCCCGCGGGCAATCATGCCCTGGGACTCGGCCAGGATGCGCAGCTCCTGCCCGCCCCAGCCGCAGGAGGCTTCGGTATGGACGATATGCATGGATGAGGGTGTGGAACTCATTTCTGGTCAGCCGCCTCCAGCGCGTACTGGATGCGATGCAGCTTGGCATAGACGCCATCCTGCCCCAGCAGTTCGGCGTGGCTGCCCACCTCGACGATACGGCCCCGGTCCATGACCACGATGCGGTCGGCGTTTTCGATGGTGGACAAGCGGTGGGCGATGACCAGGGTGGTGCGGTGCTTCATCAGCTCGTCCAGGGCGGCCTGGACCCGCCGCTCGGATTCGGTGTCCAGGGCCGAGGTGGCTTCGTCCAGCACCAGGATGGGCGCGTCCTTGAGGATGGCGCGGGCAATGGCCAGGCGCTGGCGCTGGCCACCGGAGAGCTTCACCCCGTTCTCGCCGATGAGGGTGTCGAAGCCTTCGCTCATGGCCTCGATGAAATCCAGGGCATGGGCGGCGCGGGCGGCTTCCCGCACTTGCTCCCGGGTGGCGCCGGCCATGGCGCCGTAGGCGATGTTGGCGGCCACCGAGTCGTTGAACAGCACCACGTCCTGGCTCACCAACGCCACATTGGCCCGCAGCGAGGCCAGGCGGATGCCTTCAACGTCGGAGCCATCCACCAGGATGCGCCCGCTGCCCGGGTGGTAGAAGCGGGGCACCAGGTTGGCGATGGTGGTCTTGCCGCTGCCCGAGGCGCCCACCAGGGCCACCGTCTCACCCGGACGGATGTCCAGGGTGATGCCCTCCAGCGCCGGCCGGTTGGCACCCGGATAAGCGAAGGTGACGTTATCGAAGCTGAGCGCCCCCCGGGCCCGGCCCAGTTCCTGGGTGCCCCGGTCGTCCTCCGGCGTTTCGTCCATCAGCTCGAACACGCTTTCCGCCGCCGCCAGCCCCCGCTGCAGGGGGGCGTTCACATCGGTCAGGCGCTTCAGGGGCGCCAGCAGCATGAGCATCGCCATCATGAAGGACACGAAACCGCCCACGGTGGCCTTGTCGGTTGCCGACTGGTGCAGGGTGATGGTGACGATGATGGCCAGCACCACGGCGGCAGCGAACTGCACCATGGGCCCCTGGGTGCCGGCCGCCACGGTGTAGCGCATGTTGAAGCCGCGCTGGCGGTTGTTGGCCTCGTGGAAGCGGCGGCGCTCGTAGTCCTGCCCGCCGAAGATCTTGACCACCTTGTGGGCGGCGATGCTCTCTTCCAGCACGTGGGTGATGAAACCGAAGCTCTTTTGCGCGCCGCGGCTCACGTCCCGCAGGCGACGGCTGAACACCCGCACCGCCAGACCGATCACCGGGATCATCACCAGCACGATGAGCGTCAGGCTCCAGTTGAGCCACATCAGCCATACCAGCAGGCCGATCACCGCCATGGAGTCCTTGACCATCACGGTGACCACGTTGGTGGCGGCGGCGGTGACGCCGCTCACGTCGTAGGCGATCTTGGAAATCAGGGCGCCGGTGGACTGGTTGTCGAAGTAGGTGGTGGGCAAGGTCACCATGCGGTCGAACATGGCGTCGCGCAGATTGGTGACCACCCGGTTCGACACCCAGGAGAACAGGTAGTCGGCAATGAAGCCAAGGATGCTGCGGGTGAGGAAGATGGCGATGATGAGCACCGGAAACACGTAAGGATTGGTGCCATCGAGCAGGCGGCCGAGGAATTCGCCCGCCTGGCTTTCCGCCCCGGCCTTGGCCTTGCCCGCGCCAAAGCCCACATCCAGCAATTGGCCCATGAGGGCCGGGAACAGGGGCTCGGTCGCCGCCGAGGCCGCCATGCACACCATGGCGAGTACAAAGATCTTCCAGTACGGGCGGACGTAACTCAGCAGGCGGAAGTAGAGCTCGCGACTGGAAAGCGGCTGGGAGGACATGAAAACGGGCGGGAAAACAGGGGATTATAACGGATGGTCGGTCACCGGGCCGCGATCAGTTGGCGGTACAGCGCCATCAGCCGTTCCCCCATGGCGGCGCGGGCGAGGTGCGCCACCGCGCCCCGGGCCGCTACCCGCATGGCGGCGGCGGCTCCCGGCGCTGCCAGGGCCTGCAGATGGCGACGCAGGGCGGCCACGTCGAGGGCGTCGCACACGTAGCCGCTGACGCCCGGTGTCACCAGCTCGGCGGCGCCGCACTGCTCGCTCACCACCACCGGCAGACCGCAGGCCAAGGCCTCCAGCACAGCGTTGGAGAGCGGCTCGTAGAGGGTGGGCAGCACGAACGCGTCCGCCGCGCCGTAGTACGGCCGCACGTCCTGCACGCCGCCGGAGAAATGCACCCGCCCGGCCAGCCCCAGCCGCTGCGCCTGACGCCGGTAGCGGGCGGCGTACTTGTCGTGGCCCACCACGAGGGCATGGGCCCCGGCCACGCCGGCCAGGGCCGTCAGCAACGGCGCCACGCCCTTGCGCTCGAAACCGGAGCCCACATAGACGAATAGCGGCGCCGCCTGGGGGATGCCAAGGCTGTCCCGCAGCAGACGCCGATGGGCGTCCCCGAGTCCGGGGTGGAAGTGTTCCAGGTCCACCCCGTTGTAGATCACGTGCAGTTTGGCTTCGGGGACCTGGAAAAAACGCTGGATGTCCCGCTTGACCAGTTCCGAGACGCAGATCACCGCCTTCAGGCGGGGGTCGGCGAACATTTCCCGTTCGGCGGCCAGGGTGTAACGGTGCCAGGGGTTGAGCCGCGCCGCCAGCCGCGCCAGGGCGCCCTGCTGGCGGGCGCGCTGTTCCAGCCAGGCGGCGTGCACGCCGTCGCCCGCGCGGAAGATGTCGCAGCCGGCAATGCGCTCGTGGGATTGGACCAGATCGAACCCTTCCCGCTCCAGCACCTGGCGGACGCAGGCGGCAAAGGAACGGTCCCGTGCCAGCCGGCCCTTGTAGGGCGGATTGCAGGTGATCACCCGATGGCGGGGCGCCTGCTCGCCGCTCCATTCCCGGGCGATCAGGGTCACCGCCAGATCATGGGCCTGGAGCGCCGCCAGCGCCCCCTCGACGAAGCGCTCGGCGCCGCCAAAGGGGTTGTAGCGCTGGCGGACCAGAGCAATGCGCAGGGTCACCGGCCTAGCCTCCGTCCGCACCCAGCAAGGCGTCCACGGCGGCGAGCACCTGGGCCACCGGCAGATGCGCCAGACAGTCGGACACCTTGCCGCCTCCGCAGCCATCCAGCCCACAGGGCCGGCAGGGGTGATGATCGCTGGCCACCACCACGTGGGGCACCCGCCAGGGATGCCATTCGTACTCGCCGGAGGGCCCGAACAGGGCCACCGTGGGCGTCAGCACCGCGGCGGCCATGTGCATGGGCGCCGAATCCACCCCCACGAACAGCCGGGCACGGGCGGACAGCGCTGCCAGTTCCTTGAGGCTGAGCTGCCCCGCCAGGTTGAGCACCGGCACCCCCGCTGCCTCGACAATGGCGGCCACCAGCGCCGTCTCCCGGGCATCCGGCGCCGCCGTCAGCACCACCGGCGCCCCCCGTTCCACCAGGCTGCGCACCAGAGCAGCGTTGTGCTCCACCGGCCAGCACTTGAACAACCAGCGGGAAGCCGGGTGCAGGTGGATGAAGCCTTGGGGGTGCAGGCCGGCCTCCGCCAGCAACGTGTCGATGCGGACATCCGCCTCGGGTCCGGCGATCAGGGTGAGGCGCCGGTCTTCCCCGGAGGGCTGGAGCCCCAGGCGACGCAGGGCATCCAGATTGCGCTCCACCGTATGACGGCGGGCGTGGGCGGGGCTGGCGTACTGATGGGTGAAGCTCTTGCGCCAGAACGTGCCCGGCCGCCTGGGCCCCACCGCCCAGCGCGCGCCGGTGGCCCGGGCCAGCCAGGCGCCCCGGGGATGCTCGGTCAGATGCACGATGAGGTCGTAACGGCGCGCCCGCAGGCGGGAGAGCAGGCCCCATTCGGCCCGGGCCTGGGCCAGTGCGCCCAGCTTCTTCCACCCCCGGTCCACCGTGTGCAACTGGGTCAGGCCCGGGTGCAGGGACAGCATGGGCGCGGTGTCGGCGTAGACCAGCGCGTCCACCTCGGCATCGGGGCAGTGGTTGCGCAGGGCGGTGATCACCGGCGAGGTGAGCAGCACGTCGCCATGGTGGCGCAGCTTGGTGACCAGGATGCGGCGCAGGGCATGGAGGGGAATCGCGTCGGCGACGCTGGCGAAGGGGGCGATGGCGGGCGTCATGGGCGCCGAGATTACCCCATTTTGCCGCCGCCAGCCCAGGCGCGGGCCCGCCACGCCGGGCGCACGTCGGGAAAATTTCCCAGGACGGGGGCTCCCCCCGGCCTGTAGCCTCCGCCCCGGAATCACTCACACAACAAAAGACCTCTGGGGGAGGCAACAAGGATGAGACATCAAGGATTCGCGCCGCGCGCCATCGCCGTGGCGGTGGCCACCGCATGCGCCAGCGGTCTGGCCTGGGGACAAGCCGCAACGCCCGCCGCGCGGGTGGAAGTGATCGGGGTCATGCCCCTGCCGGGCGTGGGCCTGCTGAAGGAGGAGATCCCCGCGGCGGTGCAGACAGCCGGGGAGCAGGCGATCGCCCGCAGCGGAGCGCTGGATCTGTCGGACTTCATGAACCGCAGCCTGGGCAGCGTGCACGTGAACGAAGTGCAAAACAACCCCTTCCAGCCGGACCTCAACTATCGGGGCTACACCGCCTCGCCGCTGCTGGGCACACCCCAGGGCCTGTCGGTGTACATGGACGGGGTGCGCCTCAACCAGCCTTTCGGCGACGTGGTGAGCTGGGATCTGATCCCCAAGGCCGCCATCGCCAACCTGACCCTGATGCCCGGGTCCAATCCCCTGTTCGGCCTCAACACCCTGGGCGGAGCCATTTCCGTCCAGACCAAGGACGGGCTCAGCCACCCGGGCACGGCGGTGGAAGCCACCCTGGGCAGCTACGGCCGGCGCAGCGCGGGCTTTGAACACGGGGGCGCCAACGACCGCGGCCTGCACTGGTTCGTCACCGGCCAGCTCCACAAGGATCGGGGCTGGCGGGATGACTCGCCCTCCGAAGTGCGCCAGCTCTTCGGCAAGCTTGGCTGGAAGGACGCCCGCACCGACCTGGCCGCCACGGTGGCCTACGCCGACAACCGCCTCAACGGCAACGGGCTGCAGGAACAGGCCCTGCTGTCGCGGGACTACAGCAGCGTCTATACCAAGCCCGACATCACCGACAACCGCTCCCTGCTGCTCAACCTGAGCGGCAAGCATGCGGTGAGCGACAGCCTGCAGCTTTCGGGCAACGCCTGGTACCGGCGGATCAAGACGTCCACCTTCAACGGCGACATCAACGAGGACGCGCTGGACCAGTCGGTCTACCAGCCCGGCGCGGCAGAGCGGGCCGCCCTCACGGCCGCCGGCTATGCCGGTTTCCCCACCAGCGGCGCCAACGCCAGCAACACGCCCTTCCCCTCCTGGCGCTGTATCGCCAACGTGCTGCTCAATGACGAGCCGGCGGAAAAGTGCAACGGCCTCATCAACCGCACCCGCCTCACCCAGGAAAACTACGGCCTCTCCGGGCAGGCCACCCTGTTCGGCACCCTGGCCGGGCAGCGGAACCAGTTCACCGCCGGCGCTGCCTTCGACGCCAGCAAGTCCGGCTTCAGCCAAACCACCCAGCTTGGCTACCTCAACCCGGACCGCAGCGTCACCGGCCTCAATGCCTACGGGGATGGCGGGGTCACCGGGGGCGACGTGGACGGCGAACCTTACGATACCCGCGTCCAGCTCAACGGCCGCACCCGCACCTGGAGCCTGTACTTCACCGACACGCTGTCGATCCAGGACACCTGGCACCTGACCCTGTCCGGCCGCTACAACCGCACCCAGGTGCGCAACGACGATCTGCTCAACCCGGGCGGCGGCGCCAATTCGCTGGACGGACGGCACACGTTCAGCCGCTTCAACCCGGCCATCGGCCTGGCCTTCACCCCCAGCCGCACCCTGAGTGCCTACCTGGGCTACAACGAAGGCAGCCGCACCCCCACCGCCATCGAACTGGGCTGCGCCAACCCGGATCAGCCCTGCAAGCTGCCCAACGCCATGGCGGGCGACCCGCCGCTCAAACAGGTAGTCACCAAGACCTGGGAAGCAGGCGTGCGCGGCCGTGCCGGCGCCCACACCCAGTGGAGCGCGGGCGTGTTCCGGGCCACCAACCAGGACGACATCCTGTTCGTGGCGGACGATCAGGCGGGCTACGGCTACTTCAAGAACTTCGGCAAAACCCGCCGCCAGGGGGTGGAGCTGGGCCTGAACCACAAGCTCGGCCCTGTCACGCTGGGACTGGCTTACACCTACCTGGAAGCCACCTACCAGAGTCACGAAGTGGTCAACGGCGAAGCCAACAGCAGCAATTCGGAAGCCGCGGCAGGCGAACCCGGCCTGGAAGGCAGCATCACCATCAAGCCCGGCAACCATATCCCCCTCGTCCCCCGGCACATGCTCAAGCTCTCGGCCGATTTCGAGGCCTCCAGCCGCCTCGGCATCAGCGCCGAGATGGTGGGGGTATCGGGCAGCTACGCCCGGGGCAACGAGAACAACCAGCACCAGCCGGACGGCGTCTACTACCAGGGCCGGGGCAAGACCGGCGGCTACGCGGTGTTCAATCTGGGGGCCCGCTTCCAGGCCACGCCCCAGTGGCGCATCCTGGCCCAGGTGAACAACCTCTTCGACCGCAAGTACTCCACCGCCGCCCAGCTTGGCGCCAACGGCTTCACCAGTTCCGGCGCCTTCATCGCCCGCCCCTTCCCGGCCGTCGATGGGGCATTCCCGCTGCAGCATTCCACTTTCTACGCCCCGGGCGCACCCCGGACGTTCTGGGTGGGCGTGCGCTACGCGTTCGAGAAAGCCCGGCAGTAAGCCTGAGCTCTGCCCTCTCGGCCACTCATCCCGGAGCGGCCGACAGGGCGGGCCGCAGGCGGGCCAGCACCCGCTGCGCCATGCCCCGCGCCAACTCCTGCTCCGCCTGCAGCACCTCGCCCAGCCCGTCCTGGCGCAGCAGCGCCGCCTCGTCGTCACTGTGGGCGCGCAGCACCACCATCACGCCGGGGTTGAGCTGGCGGGCGATGCTCACCATGCGCCGTGCCCCGAGCGCATCGTTGACCGCCACCACCAGCACGGCAGCCCGGGCAATGTGGGCCTGGATCAGCACCTCGGGCACGGTGGCGTCTCCGCTCACCGCCGGCAGCCCCCGGGCGCGCAGGCCATCGACGATCTCCCGGTTCTGTTCGGCCACCACGCAGGGCACTCCTTGCGCTACCAGGGCCTCGCCGATCCGCCGGCCGACGGTGCCGTACCCCACCAGCACCACCTGACCGCTGAGCAGCCGCTCGTCGGTGGAACCCGGCAACTGGGCCAGGGGGTCGTCCCGCTGCGCCAGTCGCCGGGCCAGGGCGGAACCCGCGCCGACCCGGCGCTGCAGGGGCGCGATCAGGGCAAACAGGGCCGGGTTGAGGGCGATGGAGATGATCGCCCCTGCCAGCACCAGGCTCTGTCCCTCCGCCGGCAGCAGGCCCAATCCGACGCCGAGCGCGGCGAGGATGAAGGAGAACTCCCCCACCTGGGCCAAACTCACCCCCACCGTCAGCGCAGTATTGAGCGGGTAGCGCAAGGCCAGCACCAGCGTCACCGCGGCCAGCGTCTTGCCCACCATGATGATGGCCACCACCGCCAGAACCTTCAGTGGCGCGGTCCACAGCACGGCCGGGTCGAACAGCATGCCCACCGACACGAAGAACAACACCGCGAAGGCATCGCGCAATGGCAGGGATTCCTCCGCCGCCCGGTGGCTGTATTCGGACTCCCGCAGCATCATCCCGGCAAAGAAGGCCCCCAGCGCGAAGGAGACATCGAACAATTTGGCCGCGCCAAACGCCACGCCAATGGCGGCCGCCACCACGCACAGGGTGAACAGCTCCCGGGAGCCCGTGTCGGCGATCCAGGCCAACACCCGGGGCAGCACCCGCCGCCCCACCACCTGCATGAACACCACGAAGGCCCCCACCTTGGCCAGCGTCAGGGCCACGGTCTGCCACAACCCGCCGGCGCCCGCCTCGCCACCCTGCCCCGGCCCGCCCAGCAAGCCCGCCAGCGCCGGCAGCAACACCAGGACCAGCACCATCACCAGGTCTTCCACCACCAGCCAGCCCACGGCAATCTGGCCGTTGACCGACTGCATCTGCCCCCGGGCCTCCAGCGCCCGCAGCAGCACCACCGTGCTCGCCACCGAGAGACAGAGCCCGAACACGAAAGCGCCCCCCACAGGCCAGCCCCAGGACAGCGCGGTACCCATGCCCAGCGCCACGGCAACCGCGATCTGCAGGATGGCCCCGGGCAGGGCGATCCGGCGCACGGCCAGCAGGTCGTCCACGGAAAAATGCAGGCCGACGCCAAACATCAGCAGCATCACCCCGATCTCCGCCAACTGGCCGGCCAGACCCACATCGGCCACGAAACCCGGCGTCGCGGGACCAATGGCCACCCCCGCCAGCAGGTAGCCCACCAGGGGCGGCAGACGCAGGCGGTTGGCCGCAAAGCCCAGCGCCATGGCCAGCGCGAAAGCCGCCGCCAGGGTGGCAATCAGGTTCACGTCGTGATGCATGGTCTCAACTCGGAGGGTGGAAGCGGAAAGACTGCCCCGACGGGGCGTCTGGTCGACTTCCGGTACATTTTCAGTGCGCGTGGAGCGCGAAAAGTTCCGGCACCGAACACCCTCAACCGCCGCTCCAATCGCCCCCCACGGCCCGGTACAGCGCAATCCAGGCCAGTGCCTGATCCCGCTCCAGGGCAATCAGGGTTTGCTCGGCGGTGATGGCAAGGCGACGGGTTTCCTCCAGATCGAGCTGGGTTCCCAGGCCGAGTCTCAGCATTTCGGCGGCATTGCGCAGCGCCTGCCGATAGCCTTGGGCAGCGGCGTTGAGGGTGGGCCGGCGGGCGTCGAGGGTTGCCAGCCGCAGCAAGGCCTCTTCCACCTCCCGCACCGCCTGCCGCGCCCGGGCCCGATACTCCGCCGCCGCCGCCCGGTAGCTCGCGCGGGCCGCGTCGGCACTGGCCGCCCGCCTGCCGCTGTCCCAAACGGGCAGACTCAGGCTTGGCCCGATGGACCAGTTGTTGGCATTGAACCGGTAGCCCGCCACGCTCACCTGGATTGGCGAAATCAACCCGGTGAGGCTCAGTTGCGGGTAGCGGGCCGCTTCCGCCACACCGATCTCGGCGGAGGCCGCCGCCACCTCCCGTTCCGCCACCGCCACATCCGGGCGTTGCGAAAGCACGGCGGCCGGCACTTCCCGCAACGCGAAGCGCTTGGCCGCGGGGATGCGCCCGGCGCCCGGGCGCAGGTCGTCTTCCAGCGCCGCTTCGGACAGGCCGGACAGGGACACCAGCCCCTTGAGCAGCAGCTGGCAGTCCAGTTGCTGACTGCTCAGCCGCCCCAGGGCATCCGCCAGACCGGCCCGCGCCAGGACCACGTTGCTCTGCGCCTGCAGACCGGTGCGCGCGCCCAGCTCGGCGAGCCGCAGACTCTCCCGACGGCTGGCCAGGTCGGTGCGGAGCAGGCGTGTCAGCGCCTCGCAGTGACGGTACTGAAGGTACTGCCCGGCCACCTCGGCCGCGACCGATACCCGCGCCTCGTGCCATCCGGCCCGGCGGGCACCGAGCCGCGCCCGCGCCGCCTCCTGCTCGCGGGCACGGCCGCCGAAGAGATCCAGCTCCCAACTGGCCTGGAGCTGGCTGCTGCGCTGGGTGTAGGGCGGGTCTTCGACCAGGCCTGCGTTCTGTGTGCGCACCACCGAAGCGCTGCCATCGACCAGGGGGCGCGCTGCCGACCGGGTGGTGCTGACCTGGGCCCGGGCCTGCTCGATGCGCGCCTGCGCCCGGGCCAGATCCGGGCTCTCTGCCTGGGCGGCCTCGATCAGCCGGACCAGCAGCGGATCGTCAAAGGCCTGCCACCACTGAGCCAGTGTGGCGACATCTCCGCCATGGGGCAAGGGTGCCCGCCAGGCTGCCGCCGCGGGGCTTTCGGGTCGGGTGTAGTCTGGCCCGAGGCGCACCAGGCCGCAGCCGGCCAGCAACGCGACCGCCAGTCCGAGCAGGACCCGCCCCATCAGCCGGCCCCGGGGGTGCGCGTAGCGGCCCGGATGTCGCGCACGACCTTGCCCGCGCCGAGCATGATGATGCGGTCCGCAGAGCGGATGGTTTCCGGCCGGTGGGCGATGATGATGCGGGTGATGCCCAGCCCGGCGATGGCCCGGTTCACCGCCCGCTCGTGCTGCACGTCCAGGTGGCTGGTGGCCTCGTCCAGCAGCAGGATGCGGGGCCGCCGGTAAAGCGCCCGGGCCAGCAGCACACGCTGCTTCTGGCCGCCGGAAAGGCTGGTACCCATGTCGCCGATCAGCGATTCGTAGCCCATGGGCATTGCCGCGATATCGTCGTGAATGCTGGCCAGACGGGCACACTCTTCAATGCGGCGGCGGCTGGGACGGTGGGAGAAGAAGCTGATGTTGTCGGCGATGGTGCCGCTTATAAGCTGGTCCTCCTGCATCACCACACCCAGCTGGCGCCGGTAGTTGGCCAGTCCGATGTGGCGCAGCGGCTCGCCGCCGATGAAGATTTCCCCGGCGCTGGGCTCGAGCAGGCTCGAGAGCACCTTGAGCAGGGTCGTCTTGCCGCAACCCGATGGTCCGACGACGGCCACCGACTCTCCCTCCGCGATGCGAAAGCTCACGCCATCGAGCACCCAGGGATCGTGGTCGCTGTACCGGAAGCGCAGATCGCGCAGTTCCACGCTGGGGGTGATGCGCTTGTCCGGGCGCCCGCCGTCCACCTTCTCCGGCTCGGCCAGCACCACATCCGCCAGCCGGTCGGCGTGCAAGCGCAGCATGCGCAGATCCATGTACTTGTCCGCCAGTCCGACGCCCCGGCTCAGGAACTGGGTCTTGTAGGAGACAAAGGCAATCAGCATCCCGGCGGTGAAGCTGCTCTCAAGCACCATGCGGGCCCCCAGCCAGATGACCAACACGTTGAGGAGCCCGGTGATGGCCACGTTGGCTGCCCGCTGGACGATGCGTAACCGCTCCACCGTCAGCTCCCGGTTGACCGCCTCCACCAGCAGGTTGAGCCATTGGCTGCGGCGCTTGTCCAGGCCGCTCATGAGCTTGATGGTCTTGACCGCCCGCACCGTCTCGATGAAATGCCCCTGCTCGCGCGCACTCCACACGATCTCCTCGGTCATGCCAGCCCGCATCGGCGCATAGAGCGCGGCCCGCAACCCGGCGTAGAGGAGGAAGCCGGCGAGCACCAGGCTGGCCAGCAACGGACTGAAAAGAAACATCACCAACAGGGTGCCCACCGCCAGCACGCCATCGAGCACGGCTTCCACCAGCTCGGTGGTGATCGCCCGTTGTATGTGATCCACCGAACCGAAGCGGGAAACGATGTCGCCCAGTTGGCGAGCCTCGAAGAAAGCGACCGGCAGTTTCTGCAGATGGGTAAACAGGTTGCCCTTGCCTTGCAACTTGATGGAGGCGGAAATGCTCATCAACACCCAGCTGCGGAAGACGGTCAGCGCTGACTGGAACACCACCAGCAGACCGAAGCCCAGCGCCAGCGTGGTAAGCAGCGTCCGGTCCACGGTGATGAGCACTTCGTCCACCACCCATTGCAGGTAGAAAGGCGTGCAGATGGCGATGATCTCCAAGGCCAGGGCCAGGGCGAATACGCGCGCCAGCGCCGAACGCAGGTGCACAAAGCGGCCGAAGAGCTGGCCCAGGCGCAGTTCCGGCGCCCTCGCCCGCACCCGGAAATCGGCGGTGGGAGCCAGCTCCAGGGCCACACCGGTGAAATGCTCGGCAAACTCCTTGAGGCTCAGGCGGCGCTCGCCAATGGCCGGGTCATGCAAGACCACGCCCCCGCGCCCCACTTCCCGCAATACCACGAAGTGGCGAAAGTCCCAGTGCACCACGCAGGGCAGTTGCAACTGCGGCAATTCGTCCAGTTCCAGGCTCAGCGCCCGCCCGGCCAAGCCCATGCGATCGGCGATGGCCATCAGGTCATGCAGGGTGATGCCAGCCATCGACACGCCGTGCTTGCGCCGCAAATCCGCGAGCGTGCTGTGATTGCCGTAATGGGCGGCAACCATCGCCAGGCAGGCCAGGCCGCATTCCGCAGCCTCCGACTGGAGCACCACCGGCATGGGCGCGCCAAAGCCCAGTCTGGCCTTGCGCAAGATGTCCCCGCTTGCGCCGCTCACAGCCGCCCCGTCAGCGAAAGGATGGGCTCCAGCACCCACTCGTACAGCCGTCGCCGCTCCAGCATCACGTCCGCCTCCACCTGCATGCCGGCCTGCAGTGGCTGCGCGCGGCCGTAGGCATTGACCGTCTGCCCGTCCAGCCGCACCAGCACCCGGTAGGCAGGCTCGGCTCCGGGCAGGTTGCCCACCAGACTGGGGGGCAGTTCCGCGGGGCTGACCGGCGAACGCGAAACCTGCATCACCGTACCGCCGTGATGACCAAACTTCTGGTACGGAAACGCCTGGTAGCGCAGCATGACCCGCTGCCCGGCGCGAAGAAAACCCACGGCCCGATTGGGTCCCAGCAGGTGCGCCGAGAGACGCGCGCCTGCTGGGACGATGGTGAGCAGGGGCTGGCCGGCGCTGGTGCTGCTACCCCGCTCGGTGAGCAGCGCTGTCACCACCCCCGCTTCCGGTGCCGTCAACACCGCGCTGCGACGCGCTTCGGTCTCCGCCAGTTCCTGCTCCAGCGCCGCCATGTCCCGCTCCAGGCTCGCGGCCTGACTGCGGGCCCGCAGGGGCGCTTCTTCCAGTTCCGCCTGCAGCGCGATCCGCTCCCGCTGCCGCTCCCCATGCATCCGCCGGAGGGTCTGCAAGCGGTAGCGGTGCTCCACCAGTTGCCCCCGCACCTCATCCAGTTGCTGCCCGGAGACCAGCCCCCCCTCCTTCGCTTCCCGCCAGCGGTTCAGGGCCGCCTCTCCAAGGCTCACCCGCTCCGCCTGCAAGCGGATCTCCTCGTCGATCTGGCGCAGTTCGTTGCCCACGGCCTCCACGCGCTGGCGCAGATGGCCCGCCTGCAGCCGTGCCTGTTCGCCCTGGCGCTCCCCTTCCAGGCGCAGGCTCTCCCGCCGCGCCTGAATGAGGCGCACCATTTCCGCCTGGGTACTCCCCACCTTCGCGCTCTGCCGCTCCAGCGACAACTGCAGCAGGGGCTGGCCCGCCGCAACGGCCTGCCCCTCGGCCGCCAGCACCTCGGCCACCACCCCGGGCTGGGTCGCCGCCACTCTCACCAGCCCTTCCTCCGGCGCCAGCCAACCCACGATGCGCGCCTTGCGGGTGTATTCCCCGAACACGAGGAACCCGCTCAACGCCACGGCCACCAGCACCCCGAAGCCCGCCATCAGTGAATGCGAAAGCGGCGAGGCAACAACAACCTTTCCAAGACTGGAAGCATTCTGCTTCTGCAATGCTTCTTTCCGGAAAAGGGGGGAAGGCTCCATATCACTCATGGCAATGAAACAGTAATGGCCTTTCAGTTTAGGAAAACAAGTTTCCACTAGCCATGAAATACCGCACCAATCATTTCCACCAGTACTCAGTCTTTAATCATGGAAATGCGCATATTCAACCAATCATTCAAACCCTGAGCCCAGAAAAAAGGCGGCCCGCAGGCCGCCTTTCCATCTCACCGGGCCTGGGCCCGTGATCCGCACGACATATCATCAGCAGCGGCGCTTGTAGCTGGTACCGCAGGAACTGAAGGAGAAAATGCGCAGCAAACCGCCCAGCAGGCAGAACAGACCACCGGAGACCTTCTTGGTTTCATCCTTGGAAAGTTGACGCATGACATGCTCCCGTTAAAGACAGAAATTTATTTTTACCAAGCCCGGAAACCTTTCTGGAACCAAACTTGGTGAGGCCAGCATAGCAAAACAATTGGCCCCGAACAATTTCAGTTTGCTCAATTCAGGCAATCAAAATTTCCATCTTTCTGCTCAATCATTCAATGAATTGAAGTCATCAATCAAATTAGAAATCACTTTTCCATTATTCGCGGATATCGGGTGAGAAAAGCGTCGCCGGTAGACCACACCCCACGCCCCATCAGACTGTCAAACAATGTGCCGGGACCTGGGGCACGGCCTCATTCCCCGCGGGGAAGGTCCGGATTCAGTCGCACCAGTTCCCCCACCTCGATGCTTTGCTGCAGCCACTGCCGCTGGGGAAGACCACGGACATGGCCGGCAATGGCGCGCAAGGGCCCGCCGTGGGCGACGACGATCAGTGCCGACGGGCGCGGCGGCCGCAGCCATTCGGCCAGACAGGCCAGCGCCCGGACACTCATCTCCTCCGCCGTTTCGCCGCCCGGGGGGCGAAAGCCGAAGGGATCGGCCGCCCAGGCATCGATGGCGGCCCGCTCGATGCGCGCCCAGGGCTGCATCTCCCAGGCGCCGAAGTGGATTTCCCGCAGTCGTGGTTCCAGGCGCACCGGCCGGCCGCCGGCCAGGGCCTGGGCGAGCAGGCGGCAGCGGCTGAGGGGGCTGGAGATGATGGGGCACTCCCCGGGCAGGTGCGGGGCCAGGCGGGCCGCCACGGCGGCGGGATCTTCCGCCAGGGCCAGATCGGTGACGCCATAGCAGACGCCGGGCGCCACCGCCGGCTTGGGATGGCGGATCAGTAGAAGTTCCACGCCAGATGGAAGGCCAGATAGATGGCCAGCTCGGCGCCCTGCTGGGTGGCGCCCAGGCAGTCGCCAGTGTAACCGCCGATGCGGCGCACGAAGTAACGCCCGGCCAGAGCGGCCACCAGGGCGGCGGCCAGCGCCGCGGCCACGCCCTCCTGCCACTGCAGGAGCAACAGCGGCGCCAGGCCGAAGCCGGCGGCGCAGGCCAGTTCGCCATTGGAAAGGCGCACCGCCAGGGGCTTGGCGCGGGCGGTGTCGTCGTCCCGCACGTACTCCAGCGCCCGGATCAAGGCCGTGGACGCCAGGCGGGAGAGCGGATGCGCCACCACCAGTGCCAGCGGCGCAAACTGGCGGCCCATCTCCACCAGGGCGGCGTACTTGGCCAGCAGCAGCAGCACGACACCCACCGTGCCATAACTGCCGATACGCGAATCCTTCATGATCGCCAGCACCTGGGTCTTCTCCCAGCCGCCGCCCAGGCCATCGCAGCTATCGGCGAAGCCGTCTTCGTGGAAGCAGCCGGTCAGGCGCACGGTGGCAGCCATGGACAGCACCACCGCCACGCTCAGGGGCAGCACCAGACTGCTGACGTAGAGCACCAGCGCCCCGACGAACCCCACCACCCAGCCCACGGCGGAGAAATACCGGGCGGCGTGGTTGAGCCGCTCCTGGGAAAAGGGCACCCAGGCCGGCACCGGAACGCGGGTGAAGAACCCGAGAGCGGTGTAGAAGAGTTCGAGCTGGTAGCGCATGGCGTAAGCCCGTCAGCCCTTGCCGCTCACCCCGGCGGACTCGAAGCTGGCCATGTCGTTGAGGAAACCCACGGCGGCTGCGAGCAGGGGGTAGGCCAAGGCCGCGCCGGTGCCTTCGCCCAGACGCAGATCGAGCTGCACCAGGGGCTCGGCGCTCAGGTGGGCGTGCTGGATGGCGTGGCCGGGCTCCTGGGAGCGGTGGGCGAACACGCAGTAGGGCAGGATGGCCGGCGCCAGGGCGTGAGCCACCAAGAGGGCGCTGGTGACGATGAAGCCGTCGATGAGCAGCACCATGCGCTGCTCCGCCGCGCCGATCATGGCGCCCGCCATCATGGCGATCTCGAAGCCCCCGTACTCCGCCAGGGCGGTCAGCGGGTCGGCCGGCCGGCCACCGCGGGCAATGGCCCGGGCCAGCAGGGCGCGCTTGCGGGCCAGCCCGGCGTCGTCCAGCCCGGTCCCGCGGCCCACCACGTCGTCCAGCGCGGCCGCGGCGAGGCAGTGGGTAAGCAGCGAAGCCGCCGCCGTGTTGCCGATGCCCATCTCGCCAAAGCCCACCACGTTGCAACCGTTGCCGGCCAGCGCGTGGGCCAGTTGCCGGCCCCGGGCCAGGGCCGCATCCCGCTGGGCGGGAGACATGGCCGGGGCCTCCAGGTAGTTGGCGGTGCCGGGGCCGATCTTGGCGTCCACCAGGCCGGGGCGGCGGCCGAAATCGTGATTCACCCCCGCGTCCACGACCGTCAGGCCCATGCCGCTCTGCCGGGCAAAAACGTTGATGGCGGCTCCACCCGCGAGGAAGTTTTCCACCATCTGCCAGGTCACGTCCTGGGGAAAGGCGGACACGCCCGCCCGCGCCGCGCCGTGGTCGCCGGCGAACACCAGCATCTGCGGCTGGCGCAGCTCGGGCGTCAGGCTCTGCTGGATCAGGCCCACCTGCAGGGCCAGCGCCTCCAGGCGACCCAGGGCACCGGGGGGCTTGGTCTTCTGGTCGATCTTGTGCTGGAGGGCCGGAGCCAGGGCGGCGTCGGGAGCAAGAATGTCGTGGTGCATGGGAACCCGGTGAGGATGCGGAAAGGCGCGGATGGTATTCGCTTTTCCTGCCGTGGGCGACGAGCGGGCGGGCTCAGCCATCCTTGAGGACCAGCGGCAGCCCGGCGGCAATGAAAGTCGCCCGGGGGCAAATGCGGGCGATCTCCTGATTGAGCCGCCCCGCCTCGTCGCGGAACACACGGCCCAGAGGCGTCATGGGCACCAGGCCCAAACCCACTTCGTTGGCCACCAGCAGCACCCGGCCAGTGAGCGTGGGCAACGCGGCCAGCAGCAACGCCCGCTCGCGGCCGTAGGCCTGCCAGCCCGGATCGTCCGCCCGGTGGGGGCCTTCGGAGCAGGCGCACAGCAGGTTGGAGAGCCACACGGTCAGGCAATCCACCACCAGGCAGCGGCGGGGGCCGGCGTGTTCGAGCAGGGCGTGGCCCAGATGCACCGGGGCTTCCACCGTCGCCCAGTGTTCCGGACGGCGGGCCTGATGGGCGGCAATGCGCTCGCTCATTTCGTCGTCGCCCGCCGCCGCGGTGACGATCATGGTGACGGGCAGGCCGCTTTCCCGGGCCAGGGTTTCGGCGTAGTGGCTCTTGCCGGAACGGGCGCCACCGAGGATGAGTTCGCAAGTCATTGTCAAGTCGGGAATAACACCGTCTCCAGGCGCGTTTCTGCTATTATCGCCGCTTCGCCCGCAACCGGGCGATTTGCGTTTCAGGTGCCCGCCGGCCTCTCCGGGCCGCGGGTTAAACGGGAAACAGGTGAGCGCTCCGCGCGCGATGCCTGTGCTGCCCCCGCAACGGTAAGCAGAGACTCACGCTCCTCACATGCCACTGGGCCACGGCCTGGGAAGGCGAGGCGGCGTCGGGCGAGGCCCCTGTGGCCCCTCCTGCCTGCAAGCCCGGATACCGGCCTGTCGCGCGCATGGCGGAACTGCCGCGTGGGGTGGCAGCCGGTGCGTGGCCGCCCCCGCGGGTGCCTCCCTCCTGGTTCTCCCCCCTGCCGCTGGTTCCGGTTTCCAAATGCCGCGATGGCGGGGTGCCCTCGATCGCGGCCAAGGGAGTGACCACTACAATGCAACGCAACCACCTGCCCAAGCTGTCCGCCGCCACCCTGGCGGTGATGTCCGTCTTTTCCGCCCCCTCCTTCGCTGCCGACCCGATCGCCCTGGCCCCGGTGGTGGTGACCGCCACCCGCCAGCCCACCCGGGCCAACGAGCTGATCTCGGCCGTGGACACCATCGGCCGCGAAGAAATCGAGCAGGCGGGCCAGTCCACCCTGCTGGAACTGCTGGCCTTGCAGCCGGGCATCCAGATCACCCACAACGGCGGCCCGGGCAAGAACTCCGCCCTGCTGATCCGCGGCACCAACGGCAACCACGCGGTGCTGCTTATCGACGGCGTGCGCATCGGCTCTGTCACCACCGGCCAGGCGGCCATCGAGAGCATTCCCCTGTCGCAGATCGAGCGCATCGAGATCCTGCGCGGGCCAGCCTCGGCCCTCTACGGGGCTGACGCGGTGGGCGGCGTGATCCAGATCTTCACCCAGCGCGGCGAAGGCCCGCTGAAGCCGGAGGCGTTCGTCGGCGCCGGCCGCTACGGCACCCGCCAGCTCGCCGCCGGGGTATCCGGCGGTGAGAACGGCTGGTCCTACGCCCTGCGGGCCGGCCAGTACCAGACGGACGGCGTCTCGGCGCGCAAGGGGCCCTACGCCGCCTATCGCCCCGGTTCCCCCAGCTTCCACGACTATGACCCGGCACTGGACGCGGACAGCGACGGCTTCCGTGCCACCTCGGTGGGCGGCAGCCTGGGCTACCGCATCGCCCAGGGGCATGAGCTGACACTCAACTTCTTCCGGGTCGAATCGCGCAACTGGTACGACGGCGGCGGCTACAGCAGCCCCGGCGCCGGCCGCGACGTGGGCAACGACGGCCGCCTGCAGGCCCTGAGCGTGGAAAGCCGCAACCGCTTCAGTCCCAACTGGCTGAGCACCCTGCGCATCGGCCAGACCCGGGACGAGTCCACCGGTTTTCGTGCCAGCAACTTCTTCAATTCCAGGCAGGAGCAGATCCTGTGGCAAAACGACGTGACCCTGCCCGTGGGCGTGCTGATGCTGGGTTACGAGGGCCTGCGCCAGAGCGCGGAGAGCTCCACCACCTACACCGTCAAGTCGCGCCGGATCAACGCGGTGATGGCGGGCTGGACCGGCACGATCGGCGCCCACCGGCTGCAGGCCAACCTGCGCCAGGACAGCAACAGCCAGTTCGGCGACAAGCTCACCCACCTGCTGGGCTACGGCTACCAGATCACGCCGACGCTGCGGGCCAGCGCCTCGGTGGGCAGTTCGTTCAAGGCCCCCACCCTCAATGACCTGTACTACGTGGACAGCGGCGGCAACCACGGCGACCCCAACCTCAAGCCCGAGCGCGGCAACAACCGGGAAGTGGCGCTGCGTTATGAAGAAAAGGGCCGCACCGCCAGCATCGCCTACTTCGACAACAAGGTGACCGACCTCATCCAGTGGGATGCCCTGCCGCCCACCTACGCCTACGTCCCCTCGCAGACCCACAGCGCCCGCCTCAAGGGCTGGGAGCTGGGGACCAGCGGCGCCATCGGCGGCTTTGAACTGGCCGCCAGCGTCGATCTGCTCGAGGCCCGCGACACGGACACCGGCAAACGCCTGATTCGCCGCGCCAACCGCCAGGGCCGCCTCTCCGTGGCCCGGGATTTCGGACCGGTGCGCGTCGGCGCAGAATGGCAGGGTGTGGCCCGCCGCTTCAACGACGCGGCCAACACCACCACCATGGGCGGCTACGGGCTCACCAATCTGTTTGCCCAGTACAGTGTCACCCGCGACTGGCGCCTGGAGGCCCGCATCAACAATGTGTTCGACAAGCAGTACGAGGTGGCCCGGGGCTACGGCACCTGGGGCGTCAATGCCTTCGTCGGCGTGCGCTATCTGCCGCGCTGAGCGTCGTCCCGGGCGGCGCGGATGAGCGCGCCCCCGGAACGGATGCCGGGCGCCGGCTGGCGGGCCCTCCCGTGACCCGCCACCGCCATGCCCTGCCGCTGCTGGGCGGCCTGCTCGCGTCCGCCCTGGCGGCGCTGGCCTGGGCCCTTTCCGCCGGCGATCTGCCCATCACCCCGGCCGAAGCGCTGGCCGCTGCCTTGGGCGGCGGCTCGGACACCGCCGCCGACGTGGTGCGTGCCCTGCGCCTGCCGCGGGCGGTGGCCGCCTTCACCTGCGGCGGGTTGCTGGCGCTGGCCGGCGCCCTGCTGCAAGTGCTGCTGCGCAACCCGCTGGCCGATCCCTACGTGATCGGGATTTCCGGTGGCGCTGCCGTGGGCGCGCTGCTGGCCATCCTGGCCGGAGCCGCCAGTCTGCTGGTGGACGCGGGAGCCGCCGTGGGCGCCATGGCGGCCATGTTGCTGGTGTTCGGTCTCGCCCACGGGGATGGCAGCTGGACCCAGACCCGGCTGCTGCTCACCGGTGTCATCGTCGCCGCCGGCTGCGGCGCGGTGGTGTCGCTGCTGCTGGCGATTGCGCCGGATACCCGGCTCCAGGGCATGGTGTTCTGGCTGCTGGGGGATGCCAGCGGCGCCACCCAGCCCTGGCCCGCCTTCTGCCTGCTCCTCGTGCTGCTGGCCTGCGCCCTGCCCCACGCCCGGGAACTGAACCTGCTGGCGCGGGGGGAGCTCAACGCCCGCGCCCTGGGCGTGCAGGTGACGCGCCTGCGCACCCTGGTCTATGTGCTGGCCTCGCTCGCCACCGCCAGCGCCGTCACCCTGGTGGGGCCGGTGGGTTTCGTCGGGCTGATCGTGCCGCATCTGGTGCGGCTGGCCATCGGCAACGACCAGCGCCTGCTGTTGCCCGCCGCCGTCCTGGCCGGCGGCTGCCTGCTCACCGCCGCCGACACCCTGGCGCGCACCATCGTCGCCCCGGCACAACTGCCCGTGGGCGTGCTCACCGCCCTTTTCGGCGTGCCCATCTTCCTCTTCCTGCTCTCGCGCCAGCCCCGATGAGCCGCCCATCCACCATGCCCGATGCGCCCCTGCTCGCCGCCCGCGGCCTGCGGGTGACGGTGGGTGGCCACACCGTTTGCGCGGAACTGGAGATGGCCTGCGAAGCCGGGCGCTGCGTGGCCATCCTGGGCCGCAACGGCTCCGGCAAGACCACCTTGCTGCACACCCTGGCCGGGCTGCGCCCCCCCGCGGCGGGCACGGTGGCGCTGGCGGGCAGCGATCTCGCCACCCTCGGCCCGCGCCAGATTGCCCTCACCCGCGGCCTGCTGGTGCAGCAACAGAGCGACCCCTTTGCCGCCACCGTGCTGGACACCGTGCTGGTGGGCCGCCACCCGCACCTGGGCCGCTGGGCCTGGGAGAGCGCCGAGGATGAACACATCGCCCGCGCCGCCCTGGCGGACCTGGGCCTGGCAGATCTGGCCGCGCGGGACATTCAGACACTGTCCGGCGGCGAACGCCAGCGCGTGGCCCTGGCCGCCCTGCTCGCCCAGGCGCCGCGGCTCTTCCTGCTGGACGAGCCGCTGAACCACCTGGACCTGCACTATCAGATCGCGGCGCTGGAACTCTTCCGCCACCTGGCCGGCCAAGGGCGCGGCGTGGTGATGGTGCTCCACGACATCAACCTTGCCGCCCGCTACGCAGACCAGGTGGTCCTGCTGGACGGTCAGGGCGGGGCCGCCGTCGGCCCCCGGGACGCGGTGATGCAAGCCGAACGCCTGTCCCGGGCCTTCGGTCATCCGCTGCGCCGCTTTGAAGTGGAAGGCCGCGTCACCTTCCTCCCGGACTGACCCCCAACCACAAAACCCCGCAGAGCACAACCATGGACAACACCGACCGCGACGCCCGCCACAGCCAGCGCATGGCCCGCAAGAAAGCCGTAGTGGACGCCCGCATCGCCGCCGCCGACGGCCACCGGGGCGTGCTGGTGGTCAACACCGGCAACGGCAAGGGCAAAAGCTCCGCCGCCTTCGGCGTGCTGGCCCGCGCCCTGGGCCACGGCCTGCGCGCCGCCGTGGTGCAGTTCGTCAAAAGCCGCTCCGACACGGGCGAAGAAGGCTTCTTCCGCCGCTTTCCCGAAGCCGTGAGCTGGCACGTGATGGGGGAGGGCTTCACCTGGGAGACCCAGGACCCGGCGCGGGACGCCGCCGCCGCCCGCCAGGCCTGGCACACCGCCGCCCGCTATCTGGCCGATCCGGCCTATGGGCTGGTGATCCTGGACGAAATGACTTACGCCTTCAAATACGGCTGGCTGAGCGTGGACGCGGTGCTGCCCGTGCTGGCCAGCCGCCCGCCCATGCAGCACGTGATCATCACCGGCCGCGCCGCGCCCGCCGCGCTGGTCGCCGCGGCCGATACGGTGAGCGAGGTGGGCTTGGTCAAGCACGCCTTCCAGGCCGGCATCGCCGCCCAACCCGGGCTGGAGTGGTAAGCATGGTTGCCTGCCCCGCGCTGTTCATCGCCGCCCCCGCCTCCGGCCAGGGCAAGACCACGGTCACCGCCGCCCTGGCCCGGCTCCACGCCCGCGCCGGCCGCCGGGTGCGGGTGCTCAAGTGCGGGCCGGACTTCCTCGACCCGCAGATCCACGCCACCGCCAGCGGCGCGCCCTGCTACAACGTGGACCTGGGCATGTGCGGCGAGACCGACGTGGCCCGCCGCCTGGCCGAAGCTGCCGCCAGCGCCGATCTCCTGATCGTCGAAGGGGTGATGGGCCTCTTCGATGGCCAGCCCTCCGGCGCCGACATCGCCCGCCGCTTCGGCATCCCCGTGCTGGCGGTGATCGACGCCCGGGCCATGGCCCAGACCTTCTCCGCCGTCGCCTGGGGGCTGGCCCACTACCAGCCCGGCCTGCCCTTTTCCGGCGTGCTCGCCAACCAGGTGGGCAGCGCCGGCCACGCCCAGTTGCTGCAGGACGCCCTGCCCCCGGGCATGCGCTGGTACGGGGCGCTCACCCGCGACCCGGAGGCCGCTCTGCCCGAACGCCACCTGGGTCTGCTGCAGGCGGCCGAGATCTCCGACCTCACCGCCCGCCTCGACCGTCTGGCCGACCAGCTCCAGGCCACCGGCGCCGCCGGCCTGCCCTCCGCCGTGCACTTCGCCCCGCCCCCGCCCGCATCCGTCCCGCCCCTGCTGGCGGGCCGCCGCATCGCCATCGCCCGGGACGCGGCCTTCGGCTTCATCTACCCCGCCAATCTGGACACCCTGCGCGCGCTGGGCGCCGAACTCGTGTTCTTCTCCCCCCTGGCGGAAGACGCCCTGCCCACCTGCGACGCCGTCTGGCTCCCCGGCGGCTACCCGGAACTGCATACCGGCCCCCTGAGCCAGCGGCCGCGCCTGTGGGCCGCCCTGGCCCGCCACGTGGCCGCCGGCCGCCCCCTGCTGGCCGAGTGCGGCGGCATGATGAGCCTCTTCGAGGCCCTGGTGGACACCGACGGCGCCAGCCACCCCATGGCCGGGCTGCTTCCCGGCCGCACCCTCATGCAGCCCCGGCTTGCCGCCCTCGGCACCCAGTTCGCCCAGCTGCCCGCCGGAACGCTGGCCGGCCACACCTACCACCATTCCCGCGCCGAAACCCCGCTCACCCCCAGCCTGCACGCCCGCTCCAGCAGCGGCCAGGACGGCGAAGCCATCTACCGCCAAGGCAGCCTCACCGCCAGCTACGTGCATTTCTACTTCCCCTCCAACCCGGTCGCCGCGGCGGGGTTGTTCGGGGGGCGGGACTAAGACCCCGCCCCACCCGGGCATCAGCCCGCAAAGCGGCAAACCACCCCTAATCAGCCTTTGCATGCGCCGAAAAGCTGGCCTATCATCAATCAGCTTTTTCTTATATTCAAAAATTCCCGATGACTGATTCCTCTTCCCCGGCCGGGCGGCCGGTCAAGGCGTTCTGGCCGCCTCTGGTGGCGGGCGCGGCCCTGGGCCTGGTGTTGTTGTTGACCTTCGTGCTGACCGGCCACGGGCTGGGCGCAACCGGCGCCACCACCCGGCTGGCGGCGGCGCTGGGGCTGGCGGTGGCGCCGGCCGCAACCCAAGCCAACGCCTACCTGGGACCGATGGTGGAAAGCGGCAACCCGCTGCCGGGCTGGATCACCTGGCAGGTGCTGGGGGTAGCGCTGGGGGCGCTGGGGGCGGCAGCCCTGGGCGGACGGCTGCGGCTGCAACTGGATGGCGCGCAACGGGTGGGCCGGGGCAAACGGCTGATCACCGCCCTGGTGGGCGGGGTGCTGGCGGGCTTTGGGGCCCGGGTGGCGGCGGGCTGCACCAGCGGGCTGGGGCTGTCCGGCGCGGCCACGCTGGCGATCGCCGCCTTTGTGTTCCTCGGGACCTTTTTTGCCGCCGGCCTCCTGGTGAGCCGGTTGGTGCGGGGGGTGTGAGATGCTGCTGCCCTTGAACGACGCCGGGATGATCTCCGGCCTGGCGTGCGGCGCCCTGTTCGGCTTCGTGCTCGAAAACGCAGGCTTCGGCAGCCCGCGCAAACTCACTGCCCAGTTCAGGCTTTCCGACTGGTCGGTCTTCAAGGTGATGTTCACCGCCATCGTGGTGGCGGCTGCGGGGCTGTACGCCCTGCGTGCGGCCGGGCTGCTGGATGCGGACAACCTGTTCGTGCCCACGGCGCTCACGGCCGCCGCGGCCGTCGGCGGCGCCCTGGTGGGCGCGGGCTTCGCGGTGGGGGGCTACTGCCCCGGCACCTCGGTGGTAGGCCTGTTCTCCGGCCGGATGGACGCGCTGGTGTTCCTGATCGGGCTGGTGCTGGGCACCCTGCTCTTCGCCAGCCTCTACGGCCCCGGGCTGGAAAGCCTGATGGCCGCGGGCGAAGTGGAAGCCGGCGACACCTTTGCCGACGCCTACGGCATCTCCGACCCGGCGCTCCTGGGCGGGCTGTTCGTGGCGCTGCTGGCGGTGTTCTACTTCGGCGGCAAGCTGGAAGCCCGGGGCCCGGGCCCGGTGAGCGCCGAAGAAGCCGTGGCCGACGCCCGCGACTGATTTTCCCCTCAACAACGATGACGAAACCCATGAAGAAAGCCGCCAACCGCAAGCAGAAACTCGCCGAAACCCTGGCCGCCCTCAGCGTCGCCGCTGCCCTGGTGGTGCCGGCGCCCGCGGTGCTCGCCGCCGATGCCCCGGCCAAGGCCGAGAGCGCCGACAAGAAGGAAGCCACCAACCCCTGCGGGCCGAGCAACCCCTGCGGCCCGGCCAAGAAGAAAAAGAAGAAAGCCTCCGACAACCCCTGCGGCCCGGCCAATCCGTGCGCGCCCAAGAAGTAAGCAGCCCGGAGTCCCTGCTGGCGGCGGCCCAGACGGCCGCCAGCGTGCAGCTGCGCTACGCCCAACGGGGCATGAGCCTGGCTACGGCGGCCCTGGCCGGCGCCCGCACCCTCGAACCTCTGCGCCACTACCCGCTGAACGACGTGGTGGATGCGGAGGCGGGCACCCGCTTCTACTACCACGCCCACACTTCCAGCCGCTACCCGGCCGCGGAGCACGGGCATTTCCACCTGTTCGTCCATGACCCGGCGGCGGATGGGCCCGGGTTCTTCCACCTCGCGGGCCTTTCCCTGGATGCCTGCGGACAGCCGCTGCGGTTCTTTGCCACCAACCGCTGGGTGACCGGCGAGCACTGGTCCCCCGGCGAACGGGTAGCCGCCGCGCTGCCGGGCTTCCGTCTGCGCACCCGCGGCCGGCTGGCGCCCCTGGCGGACTGGCTTACCGCCATGGTGCAGTTGTTTGCCGACGATATCGCCGCCTTGCTGCGCGAGCGGGACGCGGCCATTGCCCCCCATATTCACACCGCCGGCCTCGATGCCGCGCTGGAAGACCGCCGCCTGGACGTGCTGAGCGAGCGGTCGATCTCGGCTCCGGAGCGCCTGCGCGCCCTGAGCGTCCAATTCCAAGAGTAGGAGGAGACCCCATGCGATTCCGCTTTACCCACGCCGCCACTGCCGTGGCACTCGCCAGTCTGCACTGGGCCGCCCAGGCCGCCGGTTTGCCCGGCCCGGTGGTGGACAGCCAGTGGCTCGCCGCCAACCTGGACAAGGTGCAGGTGGTGGACGTGCGCGCCAACCCCAAGAGCTTTACCGCCAAGCCCGAATTCGAGACCGACGCCAAAACCGGCAGGAAGCTGCTGTCGGAGGTCGGCGGCCATATCCCCGGTGCCCGGCTGATCGACATGAAAACCATGCGCACCGAGCGCACCTACGGCGATCTGAAGGTCAAGTACATGATCCCGGAGCGCACCGACTTCGAGAAAACCATCCGCGCCGCCGGCATCGACGGCAACAAGCCCATCGTGCTGGTGGGGGTGGGCGCCGATCCGGTGGACATGGATGACACCCTGCGCGTGTATTGGCAGTTCAAGGTGTACGGGGAAGACGACATCGCCGTGCTCGATGGCGGCATGGCCAACTGGCTGGTGGAAGAGCGCGCCGCCAGTACCGATGCCGCCACGGCCCGCGCCGGCAACTGGACCGCCCGGGCGGATCGCAGCGAGCGCTACTTCGCCGGCTCCGACGACGTGGCCAAGGCCATCGCCGAAAAGAACGCCACCCTGGTGGATAGCCGCGATGTCCGCCAGTACCACGGCCTGGGCAAGCGCGATTACGTCTATGCCTACGGCCACCTGGAAGGCGCCAGGCTGTATGGCGCCGATCTGATGTTCAAGCCGGTCGCCGGCAGCCAGAAATTCCTCGCCGCCAACACCTACCGCGCCCTGCTCAAGGCCCAGGGCATCGACCCTGCCGCGCCCGCCATCACCTATTGCAACAGCGGCCAGCTCTCCGCCGGACCCTGGTTCGTGATGTCCGAGATCCTGGGCAACAAGCAGGCCAAGCTGTACGACGGCTCGCTCCACCAGTGGACGCTGGAAAAACGGCCCCTGGCCGGGGCCGTGCCCCTGCAGTAAGGCAGGCGGGATCGCCGCAAAGCAAAAGCGGGCCGCTGGCCCGCTTTTGCTTGGTGTGACGACTACGGCGCCGCTTACATCAGGCCCATCTTCTTCGCCGACTGGCGCAGTTCCTCGCGGAAGTTGGGATGGGCGATGCTGATCAGGGCCGCGGCCCGCTGGTGAGCGGACTTGCCACGCAGTTCCGCCACCCCGTACTCGGTGACGACAAAGTTGATGTCGTTCTTGCTGGTGGTGACGTGGGTGCCCGGATTGAGGGTGGGCACGATGCGGGAGATGGTGTCGTTCTTGGCGGTGGAGGGCAGGACGATGAAGGCCTTGCCGCCGTTGCTGCGGTTGGCGGCGCGGACGAAGTCCGCCTGGCCACCGGTGCCGGAGTAGGGAGCGTGGCCCAGGCTCTCGGAGCCACACTGGCCGATCAGGTCGATCTGCATGGTGGCGTTGATGGCGATGAGGTTATCGTTCTGGCCGGCGATGTAGGGATCGTTGGTGAATTCGACCGGGTGCATCTCCAGCGCCGGGTTGCGGTGCATGTAGCGGTACAGCTTGCCCGAACCCAGGCCGAAGGTGGCGACCATCTTGCCGCGCATGAAGCTCTTCTTGCTGTTGTTCACCGCGCCGCACTCGATGAGGCTGAGGATGCCGTCCCCAATCATTTCGGTGTGGATGCCCAGATCCTTCTTGTGCTTGAGTTGCACCACCACCGCGTCGGGAATGCCGCCATAACCGATCTGCAGGGTGGCGCCGTCGGCAATGCGCTCGGCCACAAAACCGCCGATGGCCTCCTGCACCGGCCCGATGGTGGGCAGGCCGACTTCCAGGATGGGATCGCTGCTTTCCACCAGGGCGGAGACCTGGGAGATGTGGATGTGGCAGTTGCCGTAGGTGAACGGCACATTGGGGTTCACTTCCAGCACGATCACGCGCGCCTTGCGCAGCGCGGCCATGGTGTAATCCGGCGCCAGGCCGAGGGCGAAGTAGCCGTGCTCGTCCATGGGCGAGGCCAGGCTGAACACCACGTCGGCGGGGGTCAGGCCGCGGTCGATAAGTTGGGGCAGCTCGGAAAAATAGGCGGGCACGTAATCCACCCAGCCGGCGGAACCACCGGAGCGGGTGGCGCCGCTGAAGAAATAGGCCGAATGGCGAACGTGCTCTACTGTCTCGGGATCGATGTAGCCGTGCTTGCGCACCGGCAGGATCTGGCTGACGGAAACGCCGCGGTAGTTGCGGCGGGCTTCCGACAGGGCGGTCAGCAGCGCCGGCGGCTCTGCCACGGCAGTGGGGATGATGATGGTGTCCCCATCGCGCACCAGGCCAACGGCCTGGGCTGGGCTTACGCGCTTTTCGTCGTATAGTGCTGCAGGAATCATCCACTCCTCCTAGGTTAGGTTGCCGTCTCTCCCGGGGACCGGGAAGGCGCCCCTGGTCGGGCCGCTCAGTTTTTCCCCGGATTATAACCGCATCCCATACGGTATCGTATGGGATGCGCAGCATGCGAACAGCGGCTTATTTCCCGTTGCGCGGGGCGGCATCCGGAGTCGCCGCGGCTTCCTTGGGATTTTCAGCGATGTGGGTGCGGATGCGCTGGGCGATTTCCTGGGCGGTGGCGCCGTAGGCGAAGCGGTTGAGGAACACCCCTTTCGGGCCCACCAGGAACACTCCGGCCGAGTGGTCCATGGTGTAGTGCTCCTGCCCCGGCTCCTGCACTTTCTGGTAGCGCACCTTGTAGTGCTCGGCAATGCGGGCCGTCAGTTCCGGCGAGCCGCGCAGGCCGAGGATGCGTTTGTCGAACACCGCCGTGTACTCCCGCAGCACCTTGAGGGTGTCCCGGGCCGGGTCCACGGTGATGAACAGAGGCTGCACCTCCTTGGCCTGATCGCCCAGCAGGGCAAGCACGCTGGCCATCTCGGAGAGCGTGGTGGGGCACACATCCGGACAGAAGGTGAAGCCGAAGGCGATGAGCATGTAGCGCCCGGCGAAATCGCCATCCGTCACCGCCTGGCCAAAGTGGTTCTGGAGCAGGAAGCGGGTGTTGATGCCCTGGGTTTCCACCGCCAGATCATGCCTGGCGGCGGGCTTGGCGTCCGCCAGGGCCGCTGGCGCGGCGAGGCAGGCGGCGCCCAGACACAGCGCCCGCAGCAGGAGCAAGGACTGGGTCTTCATTGGGCCTCCGCCGGCAATTGCGTGCGCAGGCGCTCGGCCAGGGTCGCCACGCGGGCCTCCAGCGCGGCGGCATCGGGGCAGGCGGCGCGCTGCCCCTGTTCCAGGAAGCCCTGGCTGGTGGCCGTTTCGAAGGCGTTGCCAAAGCGCAAGGTCTTGGGCGCGTGCTGGATCACGAGCCCGCGGATGCGCTGGGCGGTGGCGCCGTGCTGGCAAGCCAGGGCCTGGCCGTTCACGCCGCCCAGTTCGACCACGGTGGCAAGACCCGCTTCCAGCGCGGGTTCGGCGGCACCGACGGTTGCCGCCAGGGGGAAGAGGAGCGCGGCCCCGAGGGGCGCGCCCCGGAGGGGGGGGGGGGGGAAGGGAGCAAAAAAGCAAGAGGAATAGAGGGATGTTAGGGGGGGACCGCAGGACCGCAAGT
>DAITAZ010000007.1:0-5717 GCA_036824045.1 Rhodocyclaceae bacterium | reverse complement strand
CGCCGCCCTGTCCGACCTCGTGCTCATCTCCCCCTCCTTGGGGGGGTCTGGCGTCTCCTTGGGTGGCCGCTTTGGTTATTTTTCGGCCGCCCCATTGGGCCGCGCCGCGAAGGAAGGGAGGGAGCATGGAACCTCTCCGGCAAGGGAATTGCCGGATGATAGGGAGCGCCCCGCCGCCCCGCCTTTGACAAATATCATCCCGCCGGAACGGGAGCCAGGAGCCCCGCCAGGGCGGGTAGTCCCTCGGCGATGGCCCCCACGCCCGGGGTGAGGATCACCGCCGACTTGATCTCGTGCACCCGGCCGGCGCGCACCGCCGGCACCTCGGCCCAGCCCGGGCGGGCCACCAGTTGCTCCGGCCGGAAGTGCTTGCCGCACCAGGAGCCGATGATCACGTCCGGCGCCCGCCGCACCACCTCCAGCGGATCGGCGATGATGCGGCTCTTGCCCGCTTGAGCGTGGGACTGGTCGGCGAACACGTCCTCGCCACCGGCCAGGGCGATCAGCTCGGAAGCCCAGCGGATGCCGGAAATCAGCGGTTCGTCCCACTCCTCGAAGTACACCCGGGGCCGGCGCAGCCCCGGCAGCAGCCGGGTCGCCGCCTCCACCCGGACCCGGGCAATGGTGGCCTCCAGTTCCGCCACCAGGGCCTCGGCCCGGGCCTGGGCGCCCACCAGCCGGCCCACCGTCTCCACCATGGCGAGGATGCCTTCCACGTCCCGCTGGTTGAACACGTGCACGGCGATGCCGGCCTTGACCAGATCCCGCGCCATGTCCGCCTGCAGGTCGGAGAAGGCCAGCACCAGATCCGGCTCCACCGCCAGGATCTTGTCCAGCCGGGCGGTGGAAAAGCCGCTGATCCTGGGCTTTTCCTTGCGTGCCCGGGGCGGCCGCACGGTAAAGCCGGAGATGCCGGCGATGCGCTCTTGCTCGCCCAGCAGGTAGAGCACCTCCACCGTTTCGGTGGACAGACAGGCAATGCGGCGGGGCAGGCGACGGGTCATGGTTTCGTGTTCCGGTTGCGGCGGGCTTCTTCCAGATGGGCGCACAGTTCCTGGGCTCCGTCGAGGATGCGGGGGGTGTGGCGCTGCATCAGGTCCGGCCGGATGAAGTAAAGGTTGTTGCGCTGCACGGCGGACAGGCTCTTCCACTTGCGCCAGTCATCCAGCCAGTCGGGTCGGGCCTCGCCCATGCCGCTGGCCACAATCGCCTCCGGGTTGGCCGCCAACACCGCCTCGACGCTGATGCGGGCGGCCAACTGGGGCAGGCTGGCAAACACGTTCTCGCCCCCGCACAAGCGCACCACGTCGGAGATGAGGTGCTGGCCGTTGACCGTCATCAGCGGCTGGTTCCAGATCACGTACACCAGCCGCACCGGGGCGCTGCCGCTGTAGCGCCGGGCCAGGTCCGCGTGGCGGGCGCGAAAGCGTTCCGCCGCCTGCCGGGCCACCGGGCCGCTGCCCGCCAGCTCGCCCAGGCGGATCAGGCTGTCGGCCACGTCGTCGATGCGGCGGGGCTCGTTGATGTAGACCGGGATGTTCAGCGCCCGCAGCTTGTCCAGGTGGGCATCCCGGTTGCCGCTTTTCCAGGCCACCACCAGGTCCGGCTTGAGGGCGATCACCGCCTCCAGGTCCACCATGCTGTAGCCGCCCACCCGGGGCAATTGCTTGGCCGCCTCCGGGTAGTCGCTGTACTGCACCGCACCCGCCAGCCGGTCGCCGGCGCCGGCGGCGTAAAGCAGCTCCGTGACATGGGGGGCGAGGCTGACGATGCGCCGGGCCGGCGCCGCCAGGCGGATGGTCTGGCCCAGGTCATCCTTCACGCTCACCTCGGCCTGCGCCGTGCCGAGCAACACGCTGACCAGCAGCCAGAACAACACATGTGCCATTTACAAACTCCTGAGATCGTCGAGGGCCCGGGCCAGGCGCACCCAGTCCGCCTCGCGGCCGGGCAAGCCGAAGCGCAAGCCGGGCGGCTCGGCAAAGCAGCGGACCAGGATGGCCCGCTCCGCCAGGGCCCGCTGCAGGGCTTCGGCACGGGGGGTGGGCACCCATTGGAAAAGCGTGGTGCCGCCAGCCGGCGGCAGGCCGGCGTCGGCCAACAGGCGGGCCAGGCGGGCACTGTCGGCCGCCAGCCGGGCGCGGGTGGCGGCCTGCCAGGCCCGATCCGCCAGGGCGGCGCGGGCCACGGCCCGGGCCGGGCCGCTCACCGCCCAGGGGCCGAGTTCTTCCGCCAGCCGGTCGCGCAGCGCCGGCTCCGCCAGCACGCACCCTACCCGAGCCCCCGCCAGGCCAAAAAACTTGCCCAGGGAACGCAGCAGCACCAGCCCCGGCTCCCCCGCCCGGTGGGCCAGACTACCGGCGGGTTCGGCATCGGCAAAGGCTTCGTCCACCACCAGGGTGGCGCCCCGGGCCTGCAGGGCCTCCAGCCACGCCGCCAGCCGCGCCGGGCCGAAGTGCTGCCCGGTGGGGTTGTTGGGCTGCACCAGCACCACCACGTCGGCGGCGTCCAGGGCGTCCTCGATCCGCTCCGGGGGCCGGGCCAGCAGCTCGTGCCGGGCCCGGCTCCAGGCCTGTCCGTGTTCCGCGTAGGTGGGCGCCGCCAGCAGCACCCGCCGGCCCGGCTCGAACAGCCGCGGCAGGGCCTGGATGGCGGGCTGGGAACCCGCCACCGGCAGCACGGCCCGGGTGCCGTAACAGGCCGCGGCGGCGGCCTCCAGGCCGTCCTCCGGCTCCGGCAGCCGGGCCCAGTCCCCCACCCCCAGAGGCGGTACGGGATAGGGCTGGGGGTTGATGCCGGTGGACAGATCCAGCCAGCGCTCCAGCGGCGTGCCCCAGACCCGCGCCGCGGCCCGCAGCCCCCCGCCGTGCTCAAGCACGGGCCAGGCGCGCCAGGGTGGCCAGGGCCGCCGCCAGCACCAGCGCCCCCAGCCACAAGGCCGTGGCCCGGTTGACCAGGCCCACCGCCCGGTGGATGTCCGCCGGGGCCGGCGCGGCCCCTTCCCCCAGGGTGGGGCGGAACTCCATTTGCCCGTGGTAGCGGGCGGGCCCGCCCAGACGCAGGCCGAGCGCCCCCGCCCCCGCCGCCATCACCGGGCCGGCGTTGGGGCTGTCGTGGAGGGGTGCCTGCTTGCGCCAGCAGGCCAGCGCCTGGCGCAGCTCGCCCAGCAGGGCGTAGCTCAGGGCCGTGAGCCGCGCCGGCACGAAATTGAGGACATCGTCGATGCGCGCCGCCGCCCAGCCAAAGCGCAGGTAGCGGGGCGTGCGGTAGCCCCACATGGCGTCCAGCGTGTTGGCCAGGCGGAACAGCAGCGCCCCCGCCCCGCCCAGGAGCACGAACCAGAACAGGGCGCCGAACACCGCGTCGTTGCCGTTTTCCAGCACCGATTCCACGGTCGCCTTGGCGACTTCCTCCTCGTCCAGGCTCTGTGTTTCCCGGCTCACCATGCGCCCCACCTGTTCCCGCGCGGCCGGCAGATCGCCCGCCGCCAGCGGCCCCGCCACCGCTGCCGCGTGCTCCGCCAGGCTGCGCCGGCCCAGGGCGAAGTAGAGCAGCAGCACATCCACCACCGCGGCCACCACCGGCCCCCGGGCATGCAGCCAACCCGCCAGGAAGAACCCGGGCAGCACCGCCGCGCACCAGGCCAGCATGCCCATCAGGTGGCCCGGCCCGTGGGGGCGGATCAGGTTTTCGAGGGCGCGGGCATAGCGCCCGAAGAGCACCAGCGGGTGCCAGCGCCGGGGTTCGCCCAGCAACTGGTCGAGCGCCACGGCTGCCACCGCCTTGGCGGCAAGGAGTACGAGGGGATGCACAGCAGGACCGCAGGGAAAAGAATCGGAGCCCGGATTTTACGCCAGGAGCCGGCGCCACCGAAATGCCGCCGTAAGCCCCCTCTTTTCCACCGTGATATGCTCAAAGCTGCATGCCCGGCGTGTAGCGCAGGGTTCCAAAGAGCATCAGCGAGGGCGCGATCATGGAATGGCAAACGGTGCTGGCGGCGCTGGCCCCCTGGCGGCTGGAACTGGCGGGTTTTGCCGCCCTGGCGTGGGGGCTGGCGATTGCCCGCTGGTGGGGCGGCGGGGCCAGGGTCAAGGCAGACCGGGGCGGCGTGGTGGTGGGCGGCGACAACCACGGCAGCATCAACACCGGGCAGATCGGCGGCACGGGCAAGCCCGGGCCGGACTGGGTGGCCGTCGTCTCCATGCTCGCCGGGTTGGCAAGCGCCGTCGTGGCGGTGCTGGCCTGGCGCTTGCCGGTAACACCCGGCTGACGCCGCCGGAGGCCGCGCACATGTTCGGCAAGAACAAACCTTCCGCCGACCGGGGTGGGGTGATCGTCTGCGGCGACAACGCCGGCGTGGTGAACACGGGCGTCATCCACGGTGACGTGGTGCTCCACCAGGGCGCGGAACTGCCGCTCCTGGCGCTGCAAATCCCCTTCACCGACGCCCCGGAAGCCACCGCGCCCGGCCTGCTGAGCTGGCGCAGCCGGCTGCCGGCGCAACTGGTGGGCCGGGCGCAGGAACTGGCGGACTTGCAGCGCTGGGCCGCCGAACCCGCCCGGCGCCGGGTGCGCATCGTGCACGGCGGGGGCGGCACCGGCAAAACCCGGCTCGCCTTCGAACTGGCCCTGACCCTGCGCGAGCAGGGCTGGGAGGCCGGCCAACTGGCCGACCCCGGCCGCTCCCAGGCCTTTCGCCAGGGCCGCCGGGGCACCCTGCTGATCATCGACTACCCGGAGCAGTACGCCGAGGCGGTGCGCGCCCTGCTCACCCGCCTGCGCGACAGCCAGGCCCCCCAGGTGCCGCTGCGGGTGCTGCTCCTGTGCCGGGAGGCGGAGCCGATGGCCACCATCGTCTCCGGGGCCATGGCCAGCGAGCATTCCCCGCCGCTTGCGCTCGACCCCTTGGCCGCCCCCGCCTGGCCGCTCTTTTGCGCCGGCTGGGCGGCCTTTGCCCCGCGCCTGGGCCGCGCCCACACCCCGCCGCCGCTCACCGAAGCCGCCTTCGCCCACTGGCTGGCGCGGGACGCCACCCACGGCAAGGCCCTGCTGGTGCTGGCCCACGCCCTCAACCTGGCCCACGACCCGACCGCCACCGGGCTCAAGCGCCACCAGATCCTCTCCGCCCTGGTGGACCGGGAGGGCGCCCGCGTCGAGGCCGAGTGCCGGGCCAGCCCGGAACTGGCCGCCCCCGCCACCCGGCGCGGGGCGCGCCTGCTGTGGGCCCTGGCCGCCGTGCCCGGCGGGCTGGATGCCGCCGCCCTCCACGCCCTGGCCAGCCGGCTGCAGGCCCCCGGCATTGCCCTGCCCCCCGCCGTGGCCCTGCACGGCACCCGCCTGTGGGCGGCCCGGGCGCACACCCTGGCGGAACTGCAGCCCGACCTGCTGGCCGCCAACCTGCTCTACCGCACCCTGGCCGAGCTGCTGCCGGACCCCGCCACCCGCGGCGCATGGCTGTGGCACACCCTGGCCACCGGCGCAACGAGCCTCGCCCACTGGCGCCAGCGCCTCAGCCGCCTGTCCCGGCTGAGCCTGGACCGGCCCCCGGCCGCCCACGGCCCAGGCCCGGACCCGCTCCTGGCCGCCCTGGGCACTGCGGTGGGGCAGAACCTCGAATGGGCCAGCACCTTGCTGCCCGCGGTAGAACACAACCGCCTGGAGCCCGCCCTCGCGCCGCTGGCCGCGGCGGCGACCCAGGCCATCCTGGCCCGTGGCGG